>NZ_JAUALB010000001.1:615000-1315833 GCF_030345795.1 Micromonospora sp. WMMA1363 | reverse complement strand
TCCACCGCGGTCCGGATGGCGGTCTCCTGGACGCGGTTGAATGCTTGGCCCACCTGCCCGATCTCGTCGTCGCCGAAGTCCAGTGGTGGGGCCTCTGCGGATACGTCCACCTGCTCGCCTCCGCGGAGCCGGGCGACCACGCGGGGCAGTCGCTCCTCGGCGAGCTGGTGGGCGGCATCGCGAAGCCGCTGCAGCTGGGCCACGAGAGCCCGCGCGGTGGTGATGGACACGACGATGGAGGCGATGACAGCGAGCAGACCGAGACCCGCGGCCAGGAACAAGCGGACGATCACCCCGATAGCGACTGGCGTCGACCGGTCCACAAGGGCGTGCCCACTGTCGAGCACCATGTCCTGCATCTCGGTCAGCGCGGCGTCGGAGACGCGGTCCCACTCCGCTGCCGTGACGGCAATCCTGGTCTGCTCGCGGTCGGCCGAGATGACCTGTTGTTCTACGCGCCGCAGGTCAGCGATCGACTCGCCAGCGATCAGCTGGCGGAACAGCGTCCGGTCAGGTTCTCGCAGCTTGACCTCGACCTGATCAGCAAGATACTGCTGCACGGAGGCCAGCTGGGTGAATTGAAGGTATTCGCCGGGGGTAATCCTTCCGGCGGCCAGCGCGCCCGAAAGAAGTGCGTCTTCCTGCGAGATCAGCTCGCGGACACGGTACAACTCGATCAGGTGCTGGCCGTCTTCCTTAATTTCCGGGTCGTCAATGCTGCCCACGACGTTATAGAGCTGGAACAGTGACTCGATGACGGTGCTGTAGGAGGTAGCGGCGGCTGCCCGGTCGACGGATCGGTCGCCGATGGACTTACGGACGTTTGACAGGCCGTCCAGCGCAGCGATCGTCGCGTCCACGTGTCGTTCGGTGTCGGCGTCGCCGGCCAGTCTGGCCTTCCAACTACGCGCTGCGGCCTTGAACGAGTTGGTGTTCCGGTCAACGGCGCTGCTGGCGGCCTCGAACGCCTCGCGTCGTGCGGTCGTCGGTCCGCCGAGGTAGGCGACGGCGTGGCGCCGCTCGACCTGCAACTCCAGGAGCAGGGGCTCGCTCGGCAGGACGATCTGGCTGTTGATCGTCTGCACGCCGAGCAGGTTCACCCCTTCCCGCAATGTCACCCACGCGGCAAAGGCCCAGAGGGCAACGAGTGAGGCAAGGAGGGCAATAACCTTGTTGCGCAAATTCGTGCTGCGAGGCCGCATTTAACCGTCCCATGCCGGGCATTAGGAACTTGCCGGCGGGGCATGCCGAACAAGTTGTCGTGCAGACTGACGCACGCTAGCAGTTGTCAGACTATTTGCTCAAGACCGCACAACCCCGGCGGGAGGGGACCGACGGGCCGTGACCCAACAGGCGTTCACATCAGCGCAGGTGGCCGCCATTGTGCTGCCGCGAGGAGCCAGGCGGTCGGGTCGCCGCCCTGGCGCGGCGCTGGGAATTCCACTGCCAGCACTTACCGCGCCAATGATCAGCGTCGGCCAGGGGCAGGTCCTTGTCGCGGGCCACACGCCCGATCGCCGTTCCCGGTCGGAAGCGTCCACATCGGCGCCGCGGGCCGCCGATTGCCGGTAGGTGTGCGGATCCGCTCGCCCCTATCGAGTGGCCGAACGTTCGACAGGGATCAGGATCATTTCGACCCTGCGTGCGGGACGCAAGGATCCGGCGACCTTGATGCGCGGGATGCTGGGGTCGGTGACGGTGAACCGGAACCTGTTCAACAGCGTGGCCACGATCAGGACGGCCTCCAGGTTGAACAGATGCTCGCCAAGACAACGGTGCATGCCCACGCCGAACGGATAGTGGGCATAGCGATGGCGTTCGCCCCCGGCCGCGCGGCCGGGGGCGAACCGTTCGGGGTCGAACAGTTCCGCGGTCGGGCCCCACCAAGCGGTCATCCGCTGGGTGGCATAGGGGGACAGGATCACGGTGGCGCCCTTGTCGATCCGGACTCCACCGAGGACATCGTCGGCGGCGGCGCGGCGCGGCACGAACCAGCCCGCGGGATACAGACGCAGGAGTTCCTCGAGGACCATCTTGGTGTAGGTCAGCGCGGGCAGGTGGTCGGCGCGGACGGGGCCGGCACCCACCACGCGTTCGATCTCGTCGTAGAGCTTGCTCGCCACGTCGGGATGGTTGGCGAGGACCGGCCAGAGCCAGGTGAGCGCCACATAGCTGGTTTCGGTGGCCACCGCGACCATGGACACCAGGTCATCGCGCATCTGCTTCTCACTCAGGGGATCGCCGTCCTCGGTACGCCCTCGGGCCAGTGCGGAGAGGAGGTCGTCTCCGTCGCCTGGCTCGCGTAGCGCGCCGCGCAGAACAGGCAGCAAGATGTCGTCGATGGCCCGCACGGCATCGCGGAAGCGGCGGTCGCCGGGCATCGGGAGCCACCACGGCACGAATGGCGCCAGGATCCGGGGCGCCATCGCGGTGACGATCGTTTCCTGCGCCGCCATGATCGTAAGAGCCTGCTCCACCGTGATCCGACCGGCGAAGAACGTTCGCGTAATCACGCCGCAGACGATCCTGGACAACTCGCGGCCGACGTCGATGGGGATTGCCGTGGCGGCCGAGGCGTCGAGTTCGTCCACGGCGACTGCGATCGCGTCGGCCATGGCGTCGACCATGGCGTTGATGCGGGTTGGCCGGAACAGTGGTGCCAGGGTTCGCCGGCTGGCCGCCCACGTCGCTCCCTCGGCGAGGATGCCGTCGCCGACGAATTTGCGCACGGAGCGCCACATCGCCGTGTCGTCACCCCGCGGATAGATGGCCGCCTTCTGCTGCAGCACCTCATGCACGTGGGCTGGATTGGTGACGAGATACGGACGAGAGACACCCAGCCCTATGCGCACGACGTCGCCGTTGGACCAGTTCCCAACATCGACGAACGTTCGGTGGGCATCGCGGAGAACCGACGGGAGCGCCCTCCAGGCCGGCACCGTACTGGCTCGCACTCCTGGCATCGCTCTAGACATCAAGTACCTCCACAGCGCCTCCCCACGTGGACGGTGTCGCAACAGGACGGTGTCGTAACAGACTGACTCGCGGCTCAAGCCAAGCGCCGCTCAGTGTGCACTGTGCAACCGCCAGCGTGCAATGTGTGTCTGTTTCACTGTCCGGCGGCGATGTAGGTCCCGTGGCTGACCTGTCAATCGCCGAGATTGCCGCGCAGACCGACACGCCCAGCGGCACCGTCAAGGCCCGCCTCGCCTGTGGCCGCACGGCCCTCGCCACCCGGCGATGCCGCCGGATGGAGCAGGACCTGACCGTCACGTCTTGTCCTTGGCCTTCCGGCGGCCATGGGGCCATCTCGACGGCGGCGTCCCTGACGACTACGGCGAACGCGGGTAGCGGACCGGCACCCCACGGTGCGCCGGTCCGCTACTGCGCCGTTGTCATCGTTGTCGTCGTTGTCGTCGTTGGCGTCGTGGACTACGGGACGTGGCCGAGGAAGCCGGCCACCGTAGTGGTGAACGCAGTGGGGTCGTCGACCCAAGGGTAGTGCCCGGCGCCGATCTGGACATGTAGCTGCGCGTCGGGGAACACGGCGACCAGCTGGGCGGCTTCCTGGGGTACCGGCTGCGGGTCGTACTCGCCGGCGAGTACGAGTACCGGGAACGGCAGCACGCCGAGAGCGGCTGTCATGGCGGTGGTGTCGATGTGTAGGCCGTGGTGGAAGCGGTGTGCTGCCTGGGGGTCGCGTCGCTGGGACGCTTCGGCGGCGGCGTGTGCCTGGGCCGAGGCGTCCCAGGAGCCGTAGAAGAACGGTGCCATCGCGGCGATGACCTGAGGCGGTGTGTGTGCGCCGCGTGCGGTCCGGATGTCCAGGGCGGTGCGGGCGGCCGGATACCACGACTGTTCGCGGCGGGCCTGGCAGGCGGCCGCGAAGCCGCCGTCGATGACCGCCCCGGTGGTGCGGTGTCCGCCGCAGACCAGTACCAGGCGCCGCAGCCGATGTGGGTGGGCAGCGGCGTAGAAGACGGCGACCTGCGCCCCGGCGGAGTGCCCGAGCAGGTCAAACGTTCCCAGCCGCAGATGTTCGCGGAGCACTTCGACGTCAGCGGGCAGCCGGTCGCCGCGCAAGGTCGCCGGATCGACGGGATCGCTGGACGCTCCGGTGCCACGGTGATCGAGGATGATCAGGGTGTGGTGTGCGTCCAGGCCACCCACGGTTCCCAGGTAGGTGCTGGCCCGGCCAGGATCACCGGGTATCACGACCAGCGGCGGACCGTCGCCGCTTCGGTGATACGCCAGCCGGGTGCCGTCATAGGAGGTGAAGAATTCCGGCAAGCGTGGGCCCCATCTGGTTGAGGGAAGTCCGCGGTCGCATCCTGCGATCGGGCAGGGGACAGGCCCGTGCGGTTCAGCCGATCGACTTCGCGTCGGATTCCAGCACCTCGACGAGGCGTTGCTTGACCGCGTCCGCGTGGGCGAGCGGTCGCCGGGTGCCGCTTGCCTGCGCCGGTACGCCACGGTCGGCCAGCAGGTACAGCATCCGCAGGGTGCGCAGTGCGTTGGAGACGTAGACCGGGGTGGTGCCGCTGGCCACGGCCCGCAAGTCCGCCCCGATCGCGTCGAGCCAGCAGACCGACCGGTCTGGGGTCAGTTCGGGGCGGGTGAGGGTCAGCGCGATCGCCCGGGCCAGCCGGTCGTCCTCCCGCTCCGCGTACAGATACCCGGTCGGTGTGAGCATCCGCGCGGCGGCAAGGTCGAGCATCGCGGCCGGTTCCACCCCGGGGTGGCGGCCGAACGCGCCGAGCAGGTCCGCGCCGTGCGCTACCGCGTGCAGCCAGCCCAACTTCTCGTCGTAGCCACGCAGGTCGAGTTCGGCCGGATACCAGGCGGTGAACGCGTCCAGCCAGGTCTGCCGGAAGTCACCCCGGCTGACGATCATGTCGAGGACCAGCGGCGCGAAGGTGCGGGCCTCGGTCTGTGGATCGGTGAACCGGGCGGCCATCTCGTCACCCAGCGATGCCCGCCGTTCACCAGCGATCACGTCGCGTTCGATCCACGTGCGCAGCACCACGTACGGGTAGCCGTCGCGTACCTGCGGGTCCGGGTCTTTCAAGCACAAGGCCAGCTCAGCGATCAGCACATCGAGATCCTGACCGGTGGGAAACGCACAATCCGCGGCGTAGATCTGACCGGAAAATGACCTTGACCACGTCGGGGTTTGGGCAGGCGGTATCACCGGGCCGGCGGCGCCTGGACCGGTTGGTGGCGGGTCGGTCAGGTGGTGGCGTTGAGGGTGACGGTATGGCCGAGGGCTTCGAGTTGCCGGACGAGGGTGTTGAGCTTGCGGTCGGTGTTGACGCGCCGGTCGTAGTAGTCGGGGCCGAGGTCCTGGTAGCGGGCGGTCGGGTCGGCGAGCAGGTGCCAGATGATGACCAGGATGGAGCGGGCGACGGCGACGAGGGCCTTGCCTTTACCGCGGCGTTTGACGATGCGCCGGTAGCGTTCGGCGAGGAAGCTGCCGCCGCTGCGGGCGGCGGTGCCGGCGGCCAGGCCGAGGACGCCTTTGAGGTACGGGTTGCCCTTGCCGGCTTTGCCCGCGCTGCTGCTGGCGCCGGATTGGATGGTGCGGGGGCAGAGCCGGGCCCAGGACACCAGATGCCCGGCGGTGGGGAATCGAGTCATGTCCAGACCGACTTCCCCGATGATCAGCTGGGCGGTCTCGGGACTCAATCCGGGGATCTCGGCCAGGCGCTGCACCGCGCTGGCCGCGGGTGGGGGCGATCCGTCGCCGGTGGAGTCCGGCGGCACCGCCGGCTGGGCGGGGCCGATGTCGTTGACCAGCTCGCCGATCCGGGCGGTGAGCTGGGTGATCTGTGTGTCGAGGCGGTCGATCTGGTCGAGGAGGATCCGGGCCAGCTCGCCGTGATGCTCGTCGAACCGTCCGGTCAGCGCTTCCACCAGGGCCGCGTGTTTGCCGCGCAGACGCCCGCGTGCCAGGCCGGCCAGTTCCTGCGGGTCGCTGCGCCCGGCGATCAGCGCCTCGACCATGTCCCGCGTCGAGAGCGTCTGCAGCTTGCTGGCCACCGAGGTGACCTTGATCAACGCGTCTTCGAGGAGCTTCTCCAGCCGCTGCCAGTTGCGGGTCCGGTCCCTGGTCAGGTCGACCCGCATCCGGGTGTAGTCACGAAGTACCCGGATCGCAGCCGGTGGCACGAACGAGGGTCGCAGCATGCCCTTCTCGGTGAGCTTGGCCAGCCACACCGCGTCGAGCTTGTCCGTCTTCGGGCGGCCCGGCACGTTCTTGACATCGCGGGCGTTAACCAGTTGCACGTCCAGACCCGCCGATTCGAGCAGGTAGTACCAGATCCGCCAATAATCCGAGGTGGACTCGACGGTCACCTTCTCGATCCCCAGCTCGGCGAGCTGGGCAGCGAGGTCGCTGACCGCGTTGGTCGTCGCCGGCACCTGCCACACCCGGCTGGTCCGCCGCACACCCGCCCCGCTGGGCAGCCGGGTGCACACCATGCCCGAATCCTTGGCGACATCGACCGCGGCGACCCGCTCCAGAACCTGTTCGTACTCCTCGTCAGGGATCTCCTCGGGAGACGCCCGCATCGATACCGCCCTTCGCGCGCAACGGACAACAGGTGGGCCGCCCGGGGGCCTCGGTCGGGAACCGAAAATCTGACCGGCGTGCTCGAAGCAACAATGCGTTGACCCTTCAGGTCCGGGCCCCGGCGTCAGACTTGTTCACGGGCTACACATGTCCCAAGATCGATCGACGTCGGCGGGCGACCCGGCCGCTATTTTCACGCCTGCGTGGCGTCGCGAAGAGACCGGGTGACTTGTTCCAGTCAGTCACAGTCGGCGAGGCTATCCCGCAGACGCCTGCGGCCACCAGCCAGTATCCGCCGTCAGGCGAACCTCTCCGGGCTAGCCACACGGTCCGTGACCGCAGGGTGATCTACGGCTACCCACGCGGGACGTGCGGGGTGTGGATCGAGCAGATGACCCGCAGGGATGTCCGGCCAATGGCGAGAGACCTTGTCCAGGTCGATCTGCCCGCGGGTGGCCTTGTTCGTCAGCGCGTAGTCGGCACCCTGGTTGATGCGTCGCGTGCGTCGATCCCGTTCGCCTGGCAGACCCCAGCCAAGATCGTCACTGCGGCTGGCCGCTGCACCGATCCGCCTCAACCCAAGACGGGACACGCACGCGATCCTGATTATCAGATTATCGAAATTTCTAATCCGATAATCAGGGTGACCATCCTAGAAACCGGACAAAGAGTCGCTACATCATAATGACAGTTCTTGTGCGTAAGTACTTGCTGTGGTGTAGTCGGAACCCGTACCCGCAGCCCTGGTCCCCGGGAAGCTGCGCGTGCCCAAGCGGCAGCAGAGCGCGCTCACCACGCGATCAAGGAGTATCGGGCGCTGCGGCGCATCGAGCACGGCGACCCGCTGTGGAACCTGATCTGTCAAGTTCCTCCGGTTATGGCAGATCAAGTGACTACTGAGACGGCCCGCTGTCCCCCGAAGCTCACCCCACCCTGCTCCGGATACCGGCCGTAACGGGCGCCGGCTCCTGTCGGGCGAAACTGGAAACTGTGGGCCAGCCGCGCGTCGTCGGCAACAGAAGCGGGCACCGTCGTTCCGCAGGCTGTTCGGCAGCATGTCAGTGCTGGTGACAGGAGTCGGCGTGGGCCTGGTTGACGGCTTCGGGGTACGTCTGAGCCCGCTCGTGCTCTGCGAGCGCCCGGTAGATGCTGGCCAGGCCCGGGTTCTGCCCTTTGCGCTTGCCGGTGGGGACGATCAGGTCCGGTCGGATCTGCTCGACGGACTCGCCTGTCGCCCGGCGGCCGGAGCACACGGTGTGCAGCATGTCGTCAGTGATGACCGGCGGGGGCCGCCGTTCCTTCCCTTGCCAGCGGCCGCATCGAGTCCTTCGAGCGTGCGTCGCGGATGCTCTCTCGCTCAGTGTCGGTCATGGCGGCGAAGAAGCCGAACAACATGCGCCCGCGCCGCCGGGGTCGTAGATACCGGGCAGCGGGCCGGCCAGCATCTCCAGGACCAGGCCGTGGGCGGTGACGCGGTCGCGGCCAGCACGCTGACGGCTACCGGGCCGCTGCGCGAGCCCATGGCGGCCCGCTGGTCCTGTCCGGGGCCGCCGGCCGACCGCGACGACCCCGGCGCATGATGGATGCATGGACGTGCAGCTGCTCGTGGTCGCCGACTGCCCCAACGAAGGACCCGCCGCCGAGGTGCTGCGCCGCGCGCTCGATGATGTGGGCCTGACGACGGTGGAGTTCACCACGCGGATCATCGAAGATCAGGACGAGGCCGAGCAGATCGGCTTCACCGGCTCGCCCAGCGTGTTCATCGACGGGCGGGACCCGTTCACCGAGCCGGATCAGCGTCCGGCGCTGGCGTGCCGGCTGTACCGCGACGACACCGCGAGCTCTGGGGTGCCGCCACCGGAGGGGCTGCGCCAGGCGCTCAGGCAGGCTGCTGACCGACACCCGCCCAGGCGGCCTGAGAACCAGCCAGCCGGACGTGCCGCCGCCGCTACGGAGATACCGCCGGGCCGATGAACGCCCGGGCTGACCAGCCAGATGTTCTGGGCACCGTGGGCCGGCACCGTGCGGGTGGGTGTCGGCGGGGGATCGGGGTATGTACCTGCTCTGGTGCGCCCGCGTTTCCAACTGCCGGTCGTGGCTGCCGGCGTGGCGGTGACGGCCACGATGGTCGCCGTCTACGTCGCGGCCCGGCCGGAGCCCGCGACAGTTGATGTCCCGCCTGAGGTGGCGCTGGGCTACTGGCACATTCTGTCGGTGTCCCACGCAGTCGGTGCATCTGCTGGCCGTCGGGCTGTGCTGAGGCCAGCCGTCGGTCACGCCGGGCGCTATGCGGATCAGTCTGATGGCGTTGTCGGTCGGCATGCTGCTGTCATGACTTTCATCCAGATCATCGACTACCGGACCAACCGTCCCGAGGAGGTGGACCAACTCCTGACCGATTGGATCAACGCAAGCGACGCTCTGCGTACCGCCAAGCGCACCCGGGTCTGCCGCGACCGCGACGACCCCACCCACTACATGGAGATGCTTGAGTTCGAATCCTACGCCGACGCGGCGGTGAACTCCGAGCTGGCCGTGAGCAACGCCACCCACGAAGCATTCGTGCCGCTGTGCACCGACGGACCCCGCTTCATCAATCTCGATGTCGTTCGTGACGAGCGGTTGTCGTCGTAGAGCTCCTGACGGCGCCGGTCACCTGCCTGGCCGGCGCGTTGTCGCCGAAGCGGCCCATCTGCTTCGTGCCAGACAGGACAGGCCCTAGCCCGCCGAGTTCAGGGCCGACGCGGTCGCGTTGTACAGGTCCCGGCCAAGGGCGACGATCGCGCAGATCGCTGAGGACCTCGGGGGCAATCGAGAGACCCCGGCTCTCGCCCGTGGCGGCACGTCGTCCTCGACCGGCGGAGAACCACTCCGGGTTGCCGGGGCGTCCTGCCGAGCAGCCGACGTGCCGCTCTTGGCTGGAGCACACGGGCTGGGCGCACCGAATGGTCGGCGCGTGTCCACGCGCGCACAAGATCATTCTTGCCGCCATTCTGTACCGGCGTCTCCTCACCCCCGGTCGGTGAGCATCCGTCGGCACCGACGTACGGCGGCGGCGGTTCGTGGGCCGCGTGAACTCGCCGGGCCTCGAGTGGCGACACATGGGTGGAGGAAGCGGTACGTGTGGAGGTGGTCTGGCGTGGAGCGAGCTGGTCGATTTGCCGATCATGCTGTTTGAGCAGCAGTTCGTCGTGGAGCAGGAGTCGGATGCCTGGTATGTGCGGGCATCGTTGGCGGACCACTCCCTGTTCACTGTTCTTTATGACCGGCATGCGGCGGCCCTGTACCGGTACGCCCATGGCCGGGTGGGTGCTGATGCGGCAGACGACGTGGTGTCCGACACGTTTCTGGCCGCCTTTCGGCGCCGTCACCGTTACGACGCGGACCGCCCGGATGCGCGGCCCTGGCTGTTCGGGATTCTGACCAAGGAGGTTTCGCGTCACCGACGGCGAGAGCAGGCGCGTTACCGGGCGATGGCGCGGTGCGGCGTGGCCGATGTCGTGCCGGATCCCGCGGAGCTGGCGGTGGCTGGCGCGGCGGCCCACGCGCTCCGGGCGCCGCTGGCCCAGGCCCTGGCCGACCTGTCCGCCAGAGATCGCGACGTCCTGCTGCTCATCGCGTGGGGTGAGCTCAGCTACGAGGAGACCGCCCAGGCGATCGGCATCCCCGTGGGGACAGTGCGGTCGCGGCTCAATCGCGCCCGACGCAAGGTCAGCAGCGCGTTCGGCGGCCACGATCCGACGCGGGCGGTAGAGGAGACGATGTGAACGACCAGCAGATGATCGACCAGGTCAGAACGTTGCTCGAACCAGTGCATCCGCCGCCGCACCTGCGGGGGAAGGTGATCCGTAAGGTGGCCGCATCGGTCGCATCGGCTGAGCCGACGCGGGTCCGGACGTGGAAGCTCGCCGTGGTGGCTGCTGCGGCCACCACCGGGGTCCTTGCTCTGCTCGTCGGCGCGGTGGTCAGCATCGGCGGAGAACCACCCGCCGCGAGCGCCCAAGCGGCGGAGATTCTCTACCGGGCTGCTGACGCCGCTCGGGCGGACCCGAATCCGATCCCGCGCTCCGACCAGTTCATCCTGACGACCACGAAGGGTTTCGCTCCCGTCGTCGGGCAGGACGAGCCTGCAGCGACGACCACCCGGTCGTGGATGTCGGTCGACGGCACCCGCGACGGCCTTATTTGGGTCAGCGACCCGCCGCCCGGCGGTCGGCAGTCCACGGTGATTCCCGGTTGCCGGAACGGACGGGCCGCGGAGTGGGCGCCGGACGGCACTCTCCTGGACTCCACCCGCCCATGTGCTCCAGCGCCGGCACACCTGGACGATCTGCCGACAGACGCCACCAGAATGGTGGACTACCTACAACGGATGAACGGCGGCGCACCGAGCGACGAACAGATGTTCGCCAACGTTGGAGTGCTGATCCGGCGTGGGTATCTGCCCGCGTCGACGCGAGCCGCTCTGTACGAGGCGGCAACGAGGATCCCCGGGGTCGTCGCGATTCCCACCATAACCGACGGTGCGGGCCGCTCCGGCACAGGAGTGTCCCTCGTCGGGAAGATCGACCGGTACGACCTCATCTTCGATCCGCAGACGTATCGGTTCCTCGGCTGGCAGGTCGTGTCGAAGGCCGAGAACGCTGTCCAGCCATCCCGACGTGAGGTGATCATCAACGTGGTCGTCGTTGACCGCGCGGGCCAGGTGCCGTAACGCCGCACCTCGGATCTTGACAGCCGGTATGAGGGGTGGGCACAGATGGCCACCCCTCATCCGTCCAGGACAGTCACGGCCAGTACTGGAACGGACTGATGCCGCCCCCGACCACCGAGCCGCTCTGGTTGAAGGTGTCGACGATGGTGTAGGCGTATCCGCTGCTTCCGGATCCGGTGTTGTGGGTGGCAACCGGATAGCGGCCAGTGTGGTCCGTCGCGACGGTGTACTTGTAGTGATGGCTGCCGTTGACACTGATGTACACGCGAGCGGTGCCGCGGTACGTCACGCCGCTCCAGTAGTTGACGTAGAAGTCGCCCTTGAGCTGGTTGTTGGTCCAACTGATGCAGACACCCACGCCCTGGGTGTTCCTGCAGCCGCCCCCGCTCGCCGACGGCGCCATCGCCTCCCGCAATTCGGCCGCGAGCTCGAGCGCGCCACTCGAAGGCGGCGGCGGGTTCTCCTCCACCCAGTAGGTGGCGTTGCTGCTGGCGGCCCCCATCGTCTCGTCCCTGGTGGACGCGGCAGCAGGAGCCGACAGCGCGGTCAGCGCGGTGGTCGACGCCAGGATCACGGCCATTGCCAGTTTGTGCAGCACAAGTTCTCCCATAGAAGTAGATCGCTTGCTCCGGCAACGCGAACTTACCCCACCGTCACCCAGAGCGCCGACCCATCTACTTCAGGTATCGGACGTGGTTCTCGAACTCGGCGGGCAAGTCCTCGTCAGCTCTGCCGAGAAAGAGCCGAGTTCGCGGCGGTGCCGGCGGGTTCATACGGTACAGCGTGATTCGTCCACCCGCCGCAGGGCATGCGACCCGACGGGTCAGGGACCGAGGCGGCCGTAGGCCGCCCGTCCCTCAGCCACGAGGGCAGCCTGACGTTCGCGCCAGCGCTTCTGCGCCTGCCTGTTGCAGATCCGGCATGCCCGGCGGAAGCGACCCGTCGCCGATTCGATTTCCCGGTCATGTCCGTTGCGGCATTGGGGGCGCTGGCGACGTTCTCGGCAGTTCTCCGCGTGGCTGAGCTGGCGAAGATGCGTCGGCTCGATACAGTCCGGAACCCCGCAGTCGTGGTGTATCTCGAGGGCGGGATCGTAGCCGCCCACGAAGATCACATAGGCCGCGACGTGCGCCCAGGCCCGGCCGGCGAGCTTCTGGTGCACGCCGCGCCGGTTGCCGTAGCCCCGCACGATCAGACATCCGTTGTCAAGACGTATGGAACGGCTCCGCAGGTAGGCTCGGAGGGTTTCCTCTGTGAAGTGTCGGGAAAGGCCGGTGATCTGAGAGAGCACGGCTTCACCGTAGGTCAGGCGCAAGACCCCCTCGACGGCGGTATTCAGGCGCGCGCGTCGCCGAGAGAATGCAGCCCGTGAGAATCATGTGCCGGCGGAAGCGACCAGAAGTGTCACGGCGTCCTGGTCGCACCAGCGATGTGCGCGGCATCGTAGAGATGGAGGTTCAAGGAACGGGCGACGTGCGTGACCGCGGCCTGGCCCCGGACGCTGTTGCCGCCGTGCGCCTCCCAGGCGAACGGTGCGACGTCACTGGCCGGGTCGCGCCAGTGCGGCTTGCGCCAGGCGTACACGATGAGTGGGACCGTGATGAGCAGGCGGCCAGTCCGATGAGCAGACCGAGGTACCCGGGCTGGGCTGCCGACGCCGATCTGACTTGGCGGTACGAGGCTGGAGGCGAGTGCGAGTGCCGAGGCGACGAAGCCGGCTCCGCCGATGACCCACCAGCCCGCCGGGTGCCCGGTACGGCCGCGGCCGATCAGGTTGGCTGTAGCGTAGGTGGATCGCCGAGGCGAACATGGCCAAATACATGACCAGGTAGAGGAGTCCGGCGAGTTGGCTGAGAATCTGGAAGGCCGTCTGCGTCGAGGGCATGAACACGAACACCACCGCCACGGCGGTCACGTGATTGTGCCTGGACCAGCAGAATGTGGGTGGGCATTCCGTATTTGTTGGTGGCCTGGAAGAAGGGCGGCAGGTAACCGGCCTTCGCCACAGCGAGCATGGCGGTCGACGGGCCGGCGACCCAGGTGACGATGGCGGTTAGGACGCCGATGGCCAGCGCGAGGGCCATGATCGGCGCGGCCCACGACAGACCAGCCAATCTCAGGATATCGGCAAAGGTGACCAGTGGGCCCTGGGTCAGGTCGATGTCTGATCGCGGCACGACAAAGGCGATCGCCAGCGTGCCCAGCACCAAGATGCTCGTTTTTCCCAACGCAGCGATCAGCACCGCGAGCGGATAGTTCCGGGCCGGGTTCTTCACATCCTGTACGTGGACCGCGTTCATCTCCATGCCGGCATAGAACAGGACGATGCTCGCGGCGAGCACCAGGTTGCTGAATCGACTCAGGTCCGGGACCACATCGCTCCACCGCAACGGGATCTGTGACGCCCGCCGGCGAGCAGGTATGCGAAGCCGAGGGCGACGAGGATGGCGGCCGGGATGATGGTGCCGACGATGCCGCCCCACTTCGCGATACGGGCGAACGCGGCCACCCCGCGGACGGCGATGGCGAGCCAGTACACCGCAAGCACGATCAACAGGATGTAGAGCCGGTCCTCGGACAGCCTCCGGTCGAGCGTCGCATGCGGACCGGTGCACGCCAGGGAGACCGCGCCGAACGTGAGGACAACAGGAAACCAGATCGTCACCTCGGCGATGAGCATGAATATGGCCAGGAATGCCCAGCGACACCCGAATTCCTCCCCGACCCACCGGAACACGCCAGGGCTATTGCATTGTCGTGTTGCTGCTGGTCACGGTCGGTTTTCCGGTAGTCACGGCGTCGATGAGCTCGTGTGGGCGGTGACTGGCCCGGCGAGTTGCTTCGGCGATGTTGGTGGCGCCGTCGGTGTGGTGGTATCCGATTGCGGTGTTACGGAGGGTGGCGAACACGGCAGGACCGTTGTGGGTCCTGGCCTGGTGGGCGTCTTCACGTAGCGTGACGTCTCGGACGTGATGTGTAGGGTCGGCCGCATGGCGAGGTGCCTGTTGGGCAGGTCCTTTTCCATGCGGCCTCCCTCCGAACCGGACATGATAGTTTCCTGATCATCCGGCTCTCCAGTGACTGCTGCGTGAGCGTTCAGGCCGACTGCCAGCCCTGGATGCGGTCGTAGCATGAGCCGCAGACCACGAGGGACTTGCGGCGTCGTCGTGCCATGAGCTGCATCCAGTCGGGCTGTGCGTCTCCGGTTCTGGCGAGGTCAGCGAGTTTTCGGACGTGGTGAACCTGAATGTTGTCCGTCTGCTTGCAGATCTCGCACGTGTTCGCCAGGAGCCTGCTGATCAGCTCCTTGTGCGGGTAACTCACCTGGAGCGGCCGACGGTCGGAGATGACCGCCGTTTTCTGTCGCTTGAGTGGAATGCCCCCGAACCGTGCTACCAGTGGTTGCCTGCCGTCGCGTTCGATGCGTGCCTCGAAGCAGGTGCGCAACCCGTGCGGTGTTTCGATCTTGGCTTTGTGTCGGGCCGCCATCTTCGACACCGTCGAGTGGTGCTTGCCTGCGAGGGTCTTGAGCATGGAGGTCTTCATGACCCATTCGAGGCGGTGCAGCCGGTGAACGTCACCGGCCAGCAGGTAGTACTGGACGATGCCCCGATACTCGGCCCCGAACGTGGCGATGATTGGGTGATCATCGTTGTGGATCAGGGCACCCCGGTGGGCGGGTTTGCCGCTTGCGAGGTAACGGGAGCACTTGGCCTTGATCACGTCCTTGGGCACGCGCAGCCCGATCGCCGCGTTCGCCGAACGGCGGCCACGGACGATCCTGCGGCTGTCGTGCTGGATGGTGATGTCGTAGCCGAGGAACCGCGCCGCGCTGGAGCGGGCGTGGGTGATCAGCGTCTTCTCGTGCGACAGTTCCAGCTTGAGTTCGTCTCGCAGGAACGCCGCGAGTCGCTGCTTGATCTCCTCAGCTTCGGCCTTCGGTCCGGTGAACCCGAGTAGGTGATCATCTGCGTAGCGGCAGTAGCGCAGCCTCCGGTACTCCGGATCGTCAGGATCGGAACTGGGCAGGGTGCGCATCCGTTTGAGCAGCGTCCGGGCCTCGGCTCGGTCGCCGCGTCGACGGGCCGTCGCCAGCAGGTTGGCCACCTCAAGGTAGGCCGGGTTACGTGCCCGGCGTCCCCCTCGGGTGTACTCGGGAATCAGAACCTTCTCGACGAAGACGTCCAGCTTGTGCAGGTAGAGGTTGGACAGGATCGGGCTGGCGACCCCACCCTGCGGCGCGCCGGACAGCGTGGCGCCCCATCTCCAGTCCTCCAGGTATCCGGCGGTGAGCATGTTGCGCACCAGCCGCAGGAACCGGTTGTCGTGGATCTTCTCCGCCAGGATCGAGATCAAGATCTCGTGATCGAGACTCCCGAAACAGTCGGCGATGTCTCCCTCGATGAACCAGGCCGTTCCGGTCCAGGTGTTGGCCACCTCCCGCAACGCGGTATGGCAGCCCCGGCCGGGACGAAATCCGTGGGACCGGTCGGAGAACTGGGGCTCGTAGTAGGCCTCCAACAGCAGGCGCACCACTTCGCCGACCAGCTTGTCTGACCAGGTAGGCAGGCCGAGGGGCCTGAGCTTGCCGCCCTTCTTCGAGATCATGACCCTGCGCACCGGACGGAACCGGTAACGCTCGTGGCGCATCGCCTCGATGATGCGGCCGATCTTGCCCAGCGACATGCCGTCCACGGTCTCCTGGGTGACCCCGGGCGTCATCGCACCCTTGTTGGCGTAGATGCGTCCGTAGGCCAGCAGATACAACTGCGGGTTGAACATCTGTCGATACAGTTCTTCCAGCGGCAGGCCACGCCTGCCGCGCTCACGCAGGACACCCAGCACCGTTTCGGCGCTCTGCATTACGCATACCTCCCAGTTCTGTGGTGTCCGATCACCTGGCCCCCTTCGCCCGTGCGGACGGCTTTCCCGTCCTCCCTGGCCGGTCGTGACTCCGGCGACTACTACGGGGCCTCCGTCGCCATAGGGCTCGCGCCCGTTAGGCGATCCCACGTTCGTCCTCGTCGTACGTGACAGCGTGACGTAGGCGTCCCACTCATCTCCTTAAATGCCCTCGTTGGGCATCGCCCAGCGCCCGGAGGTTGCACCAGCCCCGTAGATACATGCCGGTGCAGAGCGCGGCGTCGGCTTCGAGCGTGGTGCCGACGGAGTCGAAATCTGCCTCGCTGGAGATTGGGCTTCAGGCAATTCAGCTTTCGCCATATCACGCGGGTCTCCCACCGCACCGCTCCTCACGCTTGGACACGGCCGATGGTTTGCTGGCATGCTCTGATCCCCTTCGCCTTTCGGCATCCGGGTAAGCCATCAGACCCAGAGATGTCCCTCCAATCTCTCCCGGCTGAGCCGGGAATACAGACGAGGCGTTGCGTGGCGCACAGGCGGTTCTCGATATGCCATTCAGAGCGCGCCCAGGTGCCGAGGTCGGCGGGTTGGGCCTGGTCGGCGGGCAGCGAGATAGTCAGGTACTCCGTTTCGCGAGTGGTCTTGCCCTTGATCGTGCGGGTCCGGGTGATCCGGACGGCCTGTTCGGCGTTGGGAAAGCCCAGCCCGCCGGGGGTCTTGACGGTGAGTGCCTTGACGGTGCGGGTCTCTTTGCGGCCGTGACCGGTCTCGCGGGTCTGTGCCCCGACCGGGACCTGCGCCCAGGGCAGGGCCTTGAGCTGGGCGAACAGCTTGGGTTGGTTGGCCTTGATCGGGACCATCAGATGAGCGTCGGCGGAGGCGAGCAGATCGGCGTGCCCGGTCTGGGCGTGCAGCGCGTCGGCGACGACCAGGACGTCCTTCAGGGATCCCAGCACGGCCGCAACCAGGCGTAGTAGTGGGGTGAACGCCGGGATTTCGTTCGACTTCGCCGTGATCTGAACCTGGGCGAGCACGATCCCGGTGCTGGTGTCGTAGGCCGAGAGCAGATGCACCTGCCGCCCGTCGGCGAGGCGGGCACCCCGGGCGACCTTCCCGTCGATGGCGATGACGAGTCGCCCCCGGCGCCCGCCGATCACGACCGGCCCGGCCCGCTCCCGCAACCAACACGCGAGGACCTGCGACAACACCTCGGCGTCGAGCCGGATCAGCAGCCGCCACACCGTCGTCGCGGCCGGTACCCGGCCGTCGAACCCGAGCCGGGTCCACACCGACTCGTCCTGGAAGCGCATCCAGTCCGCGACCGCGGCGAACGTGCACGCCCCGGCGAGTACCGCGCACACCGCCGCCGCCAGGACACTGACCAGCGGATACCGCCGGCCCCGCGGATCGCGCGGGTCGTTGATGACCGCCAACGCCACGAACAAGCTGCGGCGGTCACTGTCACGGTCGCTACCGGTGACCACAACCGGTGACGGCAGGCTGGGGGGTCGGTGCGGCAGCACGATCTCGGTCAGTGATGATGACATCAGCGGGTACGGTCCTGTTCTCGATCACGGTTGTCTTCGCAAACACCATGATCACCAACGGGCCGTACCCGTCCCACATGGACCCCGGACCTCGCCGAACCCCCTGCGAAACCCCAGTTCAACCGCCCTTTGATCGACTACGCAACAGCCCTGCGGAACACGCACGACGGATGTGGCCGGAGTTGACGCCGCCCATGCGGTGAGCTATCACAGTAGGAGGTTGAGTCGAGGTGACTCAACCTCCTACTACGGCCAGTGGAGACCGAGGAGGCATGACCATGCTGATGCGCACTGATCCGTTCCGGGAGATCGACCGGCTTGCCGAGCAGTTCTTCGGCACCGCGACCCGACCGGCGATGATGCACCTGGACGCCTACCGCGACGGGGAGTACTTCTACGCGGCGTTCGACCTGCCGGGCGTGGATTCGGACAGCATCGAGTGCACGGTGGAGCGCAACGTGCTCACCGTGCGCGCCGAGCGTCGCCGCCCCAGCGGCGACGCGGTCGAACTCGTCGCCGCCGAGCGGCCGATGGGCACCTTCACCCGGCAGCTCCTTCTCGGCGACACGCTCGACACCGACAAGCTGGAGGCGGGCTACGACAACGGCGTGCTCACGCTGCGCATTCCCGTCGCGGAGCGGGCCAAGCCGCGTCGGGTGACCGTCACCGCGGGCGGCAGCGGCCACCGGCAGATCAACGCCTGAGACCCAGGGGCAGCCCGCCCGGCGGGCCGGCAGCGGCCGGCCCGCCGGGCGCGCCTGCGCCCGTTCTTCGCCGAATACTGAGAGCCTTTCTCGCATGCGCCTCCCCGACGCGCCCACGCGACACCGGCCGGCCCTACCCGCCGGACCGGCTGCCGAGTTCACCGAGGCGTGGCTGCGTAACCGGCGGTTGAGCGAGCACACCCGCGGCGCCTACCAGCGGGACGTGGCCGACTGGCTCGCCTGGTGCGCCGGCCACGAGCTGGATCCGTTGCGCACCACCTTCCTGCACGTCAACGAGTTCGCCCGAACGTTGGAAGCCACTCTCGCCGCGCGCACCGGCAAGCCGCTCACCCCGGCCACCGTCGGCCGTAAGCTCTCCGCGGTATCCAGCTGGTACGACTTCCTCGTCAAGCTGGGCGCGGTCGACGCGAACCCGGTCGCCGGCGCGGACCGCCCCCGCATCGACCGCGACCACTCCAACACGGTCGGGCTCACCCCCGCGGAGGTCGACGCGCTGCTCGCCGCCGCCGAGGCCGCCACCGGCCCGACCGCCGCCCGTAACCTGGCTGTGATCGCCCTGCTCGCCGACCTCGGGCTACGGGTGGGAGAACTCATCTCGCTCGACGTCACCGACCTGGGGGCCGAACGCGGCCACCGCAGCATCCGGTTCGTCGGAAAGGGCGGCAAGGCCCGCCGGCGCGCGCTGACCCCCGGAACCGCCTACACGCTGGACGCATACCTGTCGCAGCGGGCCGCCTCCCGGGGCGGGCCGGTCCACCAGCTGACCGGCCCGCTGCTGGTCACCGCGACCGGCGCCCGCCTCGACCGGCACTCGGTGTTCCGCCTGGTGCGCCGCCTGGCCCGGGAGGCCGGCATCGCGGCCTGGGCGCGGTTGTCACCGCACTCGCTGCGGCACTCCTTCGCCACCACCGCCCGCGCCGAGGGGGTGCCGCTGGAGGACGTGCAGGACGCGATGGGACACGCCGACCCACGCACCACCCGTCGCTACGACCGGGACCGGTACAACCTGGACCGGGACCCGGCCTACGCGATCTGGGCGGCCCGCTCGCGTCGCCGCGGCTGACCGTGTACACCCAGACCGCACGGTACGCCGACGTCGCACGGACCAAGATCTGCTGCCGCGACGCCTCGGCCGCCGCCATGTCCACCCGTTCGAGTCGGATGAGCTGGCGGGGCGTTTCCGGCTGGGACGGGGTGCCGGAGATGACGGATGCGGGTGGTGACGGCTGGCATGGGTGCCCGCCGGCGACCGGCGGGTAGACCACCAGCAGTGACTCCCGACGACCACGACGCTGCCGTACCGGCCGCCTGACGGTAGACAATCCGGCGCGGGTGACAGGCCAACTTCCCTGCGCGTGGGCCGGCCCGTTGCCTACGGTCGACAGGTGGGCGCTGAACAGCCGTGGAGCCGGCCGGTGCGGCCGCACCGGCCGCTGCGCGCCGGCCTGATGGTCGTGGGCGTCGGCGTCGGACTGTGCTTCGTCGGCGTCGCGGGTCTGGGAGCGTGGAACGTGCAGGTGGTGACCCAGGCCAGCGGCCCGGTACGGGAGACCGCCGACGAGTTCCTCCGGTCGGTCACCGCCGGAGACACCGACGGCGCGTACGAGCGGCTGTGTGCCGACACCCGCACCCGGTGGAGCCAACTCGGTTTCACCAGCTGGGTCCGCACCCCGCCGACGGTCGAGACCTACGAGATTCTCGACGTGTCGGTGGCCACCCGCGGCGGCCGCGCCCACGGCACGGTCACCGTCCGGCTGGTCCGCGGCAGCGGCATGACCGAGCAGCGGGAGCTGACCGTCGTGAAAGAGGCCGGTCGCTGGCGGGTGTGCGGCGACCCGTACTAGCTAGGCCGGCTGCTCGCGTTCGGCGGCGGATAGCTCTGCCAGGCGGCACCGATGTTCTCCGCCGCGGACAGGATCAGCCCGAACGACTGGAACCCGAACCCGACGGTCACCGACAAGGTGACCCTTGACCAGCATGGAAATCGGTTCCAACGGATCCCGCACGCCGGATCAGCCGATGCCCAGCTCCCCGGCGCGGTAGTGCCGGCGACACAGCACCTGGTAGCGGACCTCCGCCGACTCGGCGGTGTCGCCGATCACGACCTGGGCGCCTTCCCGGGCCACCCGGCCGTCGACGACGCGGGCGTTGAGCAGCCCTTCCCGGCCGAACCAGCACAGCACCTCAACCTGAATGCGGGCCACCGAGTCGGCGAGTTCGAACAGCCGCTGCGCGGCGGGAAACAGACCGGACCGGAAGTCGGTGGCCAGGCCGAACGCGTACACGTCGACGTCGTAGCTGTCGACCAGTTCGGCCATTTGTTCGACGTGCGCCACGCTGTAGAAGCTCGCCTCGTCGCAGATGAGGTAGTCGACGCGGACGTCCTCGGCCCAGGTGCCGCGCACCAGGGTGCGCAGATCCAGGTCCTCGGTGACCTCGATCGCCTCGTGAGCCAGCCCGATGCGGGTGGTGACCTGCGGGCCCAACGACCGGTCGATGCGGGTGGTGACCAGCCCACGACGTCCTTGCCGGGCGTGGTTGTAGTTCATCTGCAGGGCCATCGTGGACTTGCCGCAGTCCATCGGTCCCCAGTAGAACCGCAGCGCCGCCGCGTGCAGGGACCGTCCGTCGGCGGCGCGGCCGGTGGCTCGTTCGTCGGGGCCCGGTAGCGGGCGCACCAGACAGGTCGGGGTGGCGGCGTCGTCTGTCACGTTCGGGCAGCCTAGCCCATCGACCATGTTTCGCCCCCGGTGCGTGATGTGGCCCGGGACCGGCTCAGAGCACTCGCGGTGGGATGTTACCGGCGGCCACGATCGCCCGGCGCATCGGCACGGCCAGCAGCAGCAGGAACCCGATGACGAAGAAGATCAGCAGGGAGACCAGGCCCACCCGGTAGGAGCTGGTGAGCTGGAACACCAGACCGAACGCCAGCGGACCCAGCCAACTGGTGCCCTTGTCGCTGATCTCGTAGAAGCCGTAGTACTCGCCCTCCTTGCCCGCCGGGATGAGTTGGCTGAACAGTGACCGGCTCAACGCCTGGCTACCGCCGAGCACCAGACCGATGGCCGCGCCGAGGACCATGAACGGCAGCGGAGCCTCGGCGGGCAGCCGGAACGCGCCGAGGATCACGGCGGTCCACAGCAGCAGGCTCAGCAGGACGGTCTTCCACGCGCCGATCCGCCGGGCGAGCGCGCCGAGCAGTAGCGCACCGCCGAAGGCGAGGAACTGCACCAGCAGGATGGTGACGATCAGGGTGCTCTGGTCCAGCCGCAGTTCCTCGGTGCCGTACTGGCTGGCCAGGGTGATGACGGTCTGGATGCCGTCGTTGTAGACCAGGAAGGCCAACAGGAAGAACAGCGTCAGCGGGTACGCCTTGATCTGTCGCAGCGTGCGGCCGAGCTGGCGGAAACCGTCGGTGAGCACGTTGCCGCCCCCGGCGAGCGCCGCGGCGGTGGGGTGGTCCCGCAGCCACCGCAACGGCACCAGGGTGAACAGTGCCCACCACACCCCGGCCGACACGATCGACCAGCGAGCCAGGTCCAGGGTCCGTTGCGGGTCACCGTCCTCACTGAGCAGAGTGACCGCCACCAGGTTGAGTGCCAGCAGCAAACCACCGCCGAGGTAGCCCAACGCCCAGCCGCGGCTGGAGATGCCGTCGCGTTCGTCCGGGCCGCCGAGCTGCGGTAGAAACGAGTTGTAGACCACAATAGCGGCGCCGAAGGAGATGTTGGCGACGAGGAACAGCGCCCCGCCGAGCAGATAGCGATCACCGGTGACGAAAGCCATCGCGATGGTCGCGGCGGCGCCGGTGAAGGCCGCGCCGGCGAGTAGCCGCTTCTTGTGCGTCGATCGGTCGGCGATGGCGCCGACCACCGGCAGCACGAAGACGGTGAGCAGGACCGACAGCGAGATCAGGTACGGGTAGTACGATCCGGCGGCGACCTTGACGCCCAGCGGGTACACGTACCCGGCACAGCTGTCGGCGCCGAGTTCGCAGCCGGCGGCCAGCTCGGTGACGGTGGTGAGGAACGGGCCGAGGAAAACCGTGATGACGGTGGTCTGGAAAGCCGAGTTCGCCCAGTCGTAGACGTACCAGCCGGTGCGTTCCCGGCGGGTGCTCGACGGGGTGGGGACGTCATCCACGGTGGTGGCGGTGGTGGCCATCGCGGTCCTCGGCGGGTCAGGCGGCCCAGTGGCCGCGGCTGCGGTAGACGTCGCGCAGCACGCCGACGTGATCGGTCATGATGCCATCCACGCCGAGGTCCAGTAACTCGTGCATCTCGGCAGGTTCGTCAATCGTCCAGACATGCACCTGCAGGCCGATACGGTGACAGTGGGCGAGGAACCGCCGGTCGGCCACCGGGATCCGCCCGTAGCGCACCGGCACCTGCGCGGCGACCACCGAGGGGGGCAGCCGCAGTGGCCGGCCGGTCAGCGACGCCATCCGCAGCCGGGCGACGCCACGCATACCGAGGCTGGTGGCCACCCGTCCCTGCGTGAGGGCCCGCATCCGGGCCAGCCGGGCGTCGCTGAACGAGGCCAGCAGCACCCGCTCGCCGGCCCGGGCCCGGGTCACGGTCGCCACGGTCGGCTCGACCCCGCCGTCGGCCTTGACGTCGACGTTGAACCGGATCTGCGGCCACGCGTCGAGTACCTCGTCCAGCCGGGGTACCACCGCCGCCCCGCCGACCCGGATCGTCGCCAGATCGGCCCAGTGCAGGTCGGCGATGCGGCCGGGTTCGCCGGTGACCCGGCGCAGCGTGGCGTCGTGGAAGATCACCGCCACCCCGTCGGCGGTGGCGTGCACGTCGGTCTCGACGTACCGGTAGCCGAGGTCGATGGCCCGGGTGAAGGCCGCGGCGGTGTTCTCGTCGCCGTCGGCGGCGCCGCCGCGGTGGGCGAACGCCAGTGGTGCGGGTGCGTCGAGGTAGGGGTGTGGCACGCGAGGCAGTATGCCGGGCGCGGGTGGCCCGCAAGTGACCGGTGGGCGGCCGATCCGCTCTACCGGAGATGGATGGTGGCGAGGCCGTCGCGCTCGGTGTCGGCATCCGCGGCGGGATGCCGCGTGGATGCCGGTCCGGACCGATCCGGCGTCGGCGCGCCGGTGCCGGTCAGCGCCGGCGGGGGTGGGAGCGGCTGGTGTCGACCGGCCGGCCGGGGTCGACGTGGCGGGGTCGGTCGGGCTCGTCCGGCCGCAGCGGCACCAGCGTGTCGGTGAGCGCGTCGATGATCCGGTCGGTGGCGCGGCGGGCGGCGCCGGGTGCCCCGTGGGTCAGGTCGGCGAGGTCGATGGGGGTGCCGAAGTGCACCCGCACCACCGGGCGTCGGCGCAGGGAGCGGGCGACGCCGCGGAGCAGCCCCTTGGGCGCCCGGTAGGGGAGTACCTCGTGGGAGCCCCACTGGGCGACCGGGACCACCGGAGAGTTGGAGGCCAGAGCGAGACGGGCGACGCCGGTCCTGCCTCGTTCGGGCCACAGTCCGGGGTCCAGGCCGATCCTTCCCTCGGGGTAGACGAGGATCACCGAACCGCCGGCCACGGCCGCCGCCGCGTCGTCGAGGGCCTTGTGTACGGCGCTGGTACCCCGGTCGACGCGGATGTGCCCGGCCCGCCGCATGGCGGCGCCGACGACAGGGGCGCGGAACAGCCCCCCGGTGGCCATGATCCTCGGGGCAACGCCAGCGGCCCGGCAGGCGGCGGCCAGCACGATCGGGTCGAACGGGCTGATGTGGTTGGCGGCCAGGACGAGAGGCCCACGCCGCAAATGCGCCGGCACCTGTCCGGTGACCTCCAGCCGGGCCAGGGGGGCGACGACGCAGCTGGCGAGCAGCTGCGCGGCCCGCCAGATCAGTGGTGGGCGCCAGGGCGAGCGTGCGGTGTTCATCAGCGCGTAATAGTCGCACGCCCGGCGGGGGCCGGGGCGGGGGAGACCCGGCCCCCCGACCCGGCGCCGGGTCGGGGGGCCGGGTGATCAGGGTCATTGGTCCCGGGTCGCTTCGGGACCCCCGCCCCTGCCGACTTCCTTACGACGAGCAGTAGTATGTACTACGTCTTGTAGTATCCACAGCTGGGGGTTTCACAGGTGGACGCGTTGGACGTCGCCCGCTGGCAGTTCGGTGTCACCACCGTCTACCATTTCCTCTTCGTACCGCTGACCATCGGCCTGTCCGTGCTGGTCGCCATCCTCCAGACGCGGTGGCACCGCACCGGCGACGAGAAGTACCTCAAGCTCACCAAGTTCTACGGCAAGCTCTTCCTGATCAACTTCGCCATGGGTGTGGTCACGGGCATCGTCCAGGAGTTCCAGTTCGGCATGAACTGGAGCGACTACTCCCGCTTCGTCGGCGACATCTTCGGCGCGCCGCTGGCCATCGAGGCCCTGGTGGCGTTCTTCCTCGAGTCGACCTTCATCGGCCTGTGGATCTTCGGCTGGGACCGACTGCCCAAGCGACTACACCTGGCCAGCATCTGGGCCGCCGCGATCGGCACCAACCTGTCGGCGTACTTCATCCTCGCCGCGAACTCCTTCATGCAGAACCCCGTCGGCTACCGGATCAATCCGGAGACCGGCCGCGCCGAACTGACCGACTTCGTCGCCGTACTCACCAACAAGGTCGCCCTGATCACCTTCCCGCACACCATCGCCGGCGCGTTCCTCGTCGCCGGTTCCCTGCTGGTGGCGGTCGCCCTGTGGCACCTGATCCGCAACCGCGACTCGGCCGACACGCCGGCCTACCGGTTCGCCGCGCGCTTCGGCGCCTGGGTCACCCTGATCTCCACCGCCGCCGTCGTGATCACCGGCGACATCCAGGGCAAGATCATGACCCAGGTTCAGCCGATGAAGATGGCCGCCGCCGAGGGCCTCTACACCACCGAGAGCCCCGCCTCGTTCTCCGTGCTCACCGTCGGCAGCCTCGACGGTACCCGGGAGCTGTTCGCTCTGAAGATCCCGTACCTGCTGTCGTACCTCGGCACCGGCGACCCCAACGGCACCGTCCAGGGCATCAACGACCTGCAGGCCCAATACACCGCCCAGTACGGCGCCGGCAGCTACACGCCGATCATCCCGGTCACCTACTGGAGCTTCCGCTTCATGATCGGCTTCGGACTGGCCGCCGCCGCCATCGCCCTGCTGGTGCTCTGGACCCACCGCAAGGGCCGCACCCCCACCAGCCGCTGGCTGCTGCGCGCCGGCCTGGTCATGCCGCTGCTACCGCTGCTAGCCAACTCCTTCGGCTGGATCTTCACCGAGATGGGCCGCCAGCCGTGGATCGTCTTCGGCGAGATGCTCACCCGCGACGGCGTATCCCGCAGCGTGTCGCTGACCGAGGTCCTCACCTCGTTCACCGCCTTCACCCTCATCTACGCCGCCCTCGCCGTCGTCGAGTTCAAACTACTCATCCGCTACGCAAAAGCCGGCGTACCCGCCATCACCCCGCATCCCGCAGACGACGACACCGACGACGCCGAGCGCCCGCTCGCGTTCGCCTACTGACCCCGGAGCCCCACGTGGAACTGACCACCGTCTGGTTTCTTCTCGTCGCCGTCCTGTTCACCGGCTACTTCATCCTCGAAGGCTTCGACTTCGGCGTCGGTATGCTGCTGCCCGTCCTCGGCCGCGACGACCGGGAACGCCGCGTCCTCATCAACACCATCGGCCCGGTCTGGGACGGCAACGAAGTGTGGCTGCTCACCGCGGGCGGCGCCATGTTCGCCGCCTTCCCCGAGTGGTACGCGACCCTGTTCTCCGGGTTCTACCTGCCGCTGCTGTTGATCCTGCTCGCCCTGATCGCCCGCGGCGTGGCGTTCGAGTATCGGCACAAGCGCCCCGAGGCATCCTGGAAGCGCCGCTGGGATCGGGCCATCTTCTTCGGCTCTCTGATCCCGGCCGTCCTGTGGGGCGTCGCCTTCGCCAACATCTTCCGGGGAGTGCCGCTCAGCGGTGACCACGAATACGTCGGCGGGTTCTTCAACCTACTCAACCCGTACGCCCTGCTCGGCGGCCTGACCACCCTCGGACTGTTCCTCACCCACGGTGCGGTGTTCCTCGCCCTCAAGACCACCGGCGACATCCGCGACCGAGCCGGCGCGCTCGCGGTCAAACTCGGTGTCGGCACCGCTGTTGTCGCGGTGGCCTTCCTGTCCTGGACCCTGACCATCCGTTCCAGCGCCGCCGCCGTCGTCCTCGCCGTCGGCGCCGCCCTCGCCCTGCTCGGTGGCCTCGCCGCCGCCCGGGCACGCCGGGAGGGCTGGGCGTTCACCGGCACCGCCGTGGCGATCGGCCTGGCCGTGGCGACCCTGTTCTCCGCACTGTTCCCGAACGTGCTGCCGTCGACCCTCGACGCCGCCGGCACGCTCACCGCCACCAACGCCGCCTCCACCCCCTACACCCTCAAAATCATGACCTGGGTGGCGGTCGTGTTCACCCCGATCGTGCTGGCCTACCAGGGCTGGACGTACTGGGTGTTCCGCAAGCGCATCGGCGTCGCGAACATCCCCCAGCACTGACCCCCGTGCCCGGCCCGAGGCGGCTCCACCCGCCTCGGGCCGGGCACGGAGGAGACCAACACCGATGCCGGGTCAGCCGGCCTCGCGTAGCTCCGCCAGCCGCGCCTCCACCTCCGCCAACTCCGCCCGCAACTTCTCCGCCTGCCGCTCCGCCTCCGCCCGCTCGGCCGCCAGGATCTGCTCCACCGCCTCGTGTACTCCCGGCACGTCCACCAGCGCCACCATCCGCAACGCCTCCGCCGGCCTCACCACGTACGGCTTCGCCAGCACCTTCGCGCCCTGCTGCGCCGCCACCGTCCACTCGCCCTCGACGTACGCGAGGGTGACCGTCAGCCCCGCCGGCACCTTGGGCTTCCCGGCCTTCACCGCCCGCCGCGCCGGCTTCGCCGCCTCCACCGCCGATCCCGGCTCCGCCCCGCCTGGCGCCGGCGGCGTGCCCAGCACGAACTCCGGCTCCGCCAGCTCCTCGGCCGGCTTCGGCTCCGGCGTCCTACGGCTCACCCCGCGCGGCGCGACCGCCACATCGGACGGGGGAAAGGGCAACTCATCGCGCCCGAACCGCACCACGACGAACTCCTCCGACACCTCAGGGTCGGTCAACGCCACCACCTGACCCACCTGCCCGGCGATCTGCCCCGCCGACGCCGTGAACACCACCTTCGGCTTACGCCCCGCAGCCAGCGCCTCCCGGATGCCCGCCACGTCCTCGGTGGACAAACCCTGCCCTGCCATCACGCCCTCTTCCGTACACCTGTTTGACTGCCGCCTTGATACCAGGCCGGTGGGACAGGCAGACGATCACCCCAGCGCCCGCGCCATGATCGTCCATGTCCGCCCCCGCCGAGGCAGCGGAACAGCGGCCCGACGCCAGGAGCTCCGGCAACCGCCGGCGTCACCAGCCCCATCGGCCCTTTCGTCGACCTCGACCCCACCGACCTACGCCACGTCGACGTCGTCGGCTACGTTCTGGTCGCCCAGCAGGCCGCCGCCACCTCGGCAGCCCCGGTCCAACTACGCCGCCGTCAAGGCCGCCACCGACACCCTCACTGTCGGCCTGGCCAAACCGGACCTCCTGGCCGACCTCGCGTCTACCCGGCCGTACGGCCGGGCACCAAGTGCAGATCGCCGCCCACGCCTCCCGGATCAACGAGAACGCCGGGATTGAGCACCCACGACGGATCGAGGGCGGCCTTCGAGGCGCGCAGCGCCAGCGCCACCGGGTCCGGACGCTGCCGGTCGTACCAGGGCCGATGGTCGCGCCCGACAGCATGGTGGTGAGTGATCGTGCCACCCGAGGCGAGCAGAGCCTCGGAAACGGCGTGCTTGATCTGGTCCCACTGGGCGAGCAATCCACCCCACCGGCCGGCGGCGTACACGCCGAAGTAGGGAGCCGGCCCGTCCGGGTACACGTGGGTCAGCCGGCAGGTGACCACGCCGGCCGCGCCCACCTCCCGCAACGCCACGCCCACCGCGTCGAGCACCCCGGCACGCAGCGCCGGATACCGGTCCCAGGTGCAGGCGGTCTCGAAGGTCTCCACGATCATCGACCGCGCCGCGAGCGCATCGCGCTGGTACGGCATCCGCAGAAACGACGACCGCCAGGCGTCCACGGCGCCGCGCCCCCGAGGCCCGGACGCGTCGTGGTCCCGGGGCGGATCGGGCACCGTCCCGCCATGGTCGCGGCACAGTTCCACGGCCCGCTCCAGCGCAGGCCCGACCGGATGGTCCGCGGACTCGAAGCCCAACACGAGCACCCCGCCGCCGGTGGCGGCGCCAGCGTTGAGCAGCGCCTCCGCCGGGTCGAGCAGCCGGCAGTTGCCCGGATGCAGCCCGGACTGGGCGATCGCCCGGGTCGCTGCCACCGCGGCGTCATGCTCGTCGAAGTGCACCGCCGTGTCCGCCCGCCAGCGCGGCCGATGCTGCACCCGAAGCCACGCCTCGGTAATCACACCGAGCGCACCCTCCGAGCCGAGGAACAACCGATCCGGCGACGGCCCGGCACCCGAGGCCGGCAACCGCCGGGACTCGCTGATGCCGGCCGGGGTGACCACCCGCAGCGCCTCCACCAGATCGTCGATGTGAGTGAGAACCGTCGCGTAGTGCCCACCCGCCCGCGTCGCCAACCAGCCGCCGAGCGTGGAGAACTCGAACGACTGCGGGAAGTGCCGCAGTGTGAGGTCGTACGGGCGGAGCTGATCCTCCAGCGCCGGACCGAACACGCCGGCCTGGACCCGAGCCGCCCGACTGGTCCGGTCGACCTCCAGCACCCGGTCGAGCCGGCCGAGGTCGAGACTGACCACGCCGGGGTAGCCGTCGCCCACCCGGGGCTCCACACCGCCGACGACCGACGAGCCGCCGCCGTAGGGGATGACCGCCACGCCGGCCCGCGCGCACCAATCCAGCACGTCGACGACATCCCGTTCGGATGCTGGGCGGGCGACCAGGTCCGGCGGGTACCGCACGTCGCCGTGCAGGTTCCGGACCACATCCCGGAACGCCTTGCCGTGCGCGTGCGCCGCCCGGTCGGCCTGCTCGGTCGAGCACAGGTGTGCCAGCGCCGCCGGCGGGCTGACCCGCGACTGCCGCAGCTCCAACTCGGCCACCGGCGGCGGTTCGTGCGGGGTCAGGTCGGCGTCGGGTAGCAGGACCCGTACCCGGTCGGCCAGCCTCGCGGCCTCCGCGCCGGTCACCGCGTCCTCGACGTATCCCCAGCCCCACCAGGAACGACGCTTCGCGGGCATTCGGCCTCCCCAATGTCGCCAAACTCGACTCGCCGTAACGTACTCGACGCCGGGTGTCCCCGCGCGCCGGCTCCGTGTCCCCGTTGCATGCGGTCACGGTCGAGGAGAGTTCGTGATCTTCATCACGATCGTCGAGTGACCGTGCCCCGATAGTGTCGGCGTCGTGAGCAGACCGCCAGCCCCGGTGACCGGCCGGCGGCGTCGCCCTTCTCGCCGCGGGCCTCCTCGTGGCCGCTGCGGCCGGCTGCCAAGCAACGGCGTGGCCACCGTCACTGGTCGCGGACCTACCGCGATGGGCGGAGTCCCATCGCACCGCACTCATTCTGGTAAATGAGTTCACGGTCATCGGGGCGGCGCTGCTCGTCCCCGGTGCGATCGGGCTGTGGCGAGGAATGGGCGCCGATCGGCGTCCGGGCGTCGCCACCGCGACAAGCCTGCTCGCTCTGTCGGCACCGGTCGCCATTGTCACCGGCGTGACACATGGACGGCTGGTCTACCCGGCCTACGACATTGACGTCGCCGGCGACCCACAGACCCTCGCTCTGGTAGTCACTACCTGGGCTGGTGGCGCCCACGCAGTGAGTCTGATACTCGCCGCGGCCGGTGCCACGCTCGGGCTCACCATGGTCCGCAGCACCGACAGTTCCCTCGTGGGCGCGATCGGGCTCGCCGCGGGAGTCACCCAGGCCCTGGCCTCCTTTCCCTGGCTCCTCGGGCCGGCGATAGTCACCGGATTTCAGGCGGTCCTCGCAGCCTGGTACGTGGCGCTGGGCGTTGGACTGATCAAGCATTCGAAGCGCCACCACCCTCCCGCCCACCAGCCGTCGGGACCATCCGGGACCGAGAGGATCGGATGATGATGGCGGTCGGGATTTGCGTACGGCCCGTCTCAGCGATGCAGGGTCGAGGGGTGCCCGCCGCCACCGCATGCTCCTGAGCCCGAATCCGTACGCTCACAGGTAGCCGGTCGGCACTGCGGGGCAACCAGCTACGCGCCATAAGCCGGCCATCGATCGAGCGAGTGACCGTGACCCGGATCTGCCTGCAGCGGTACCGGCAAGTCTGTGGCGGCGCGGCGGCCTTGTCCGTTGAGGTCGAGTGGCGGCGGGATCTCGTCGGGAGGGTGGTGGATGGTCGCCGCGCCGATCACCCCGTCAGGCTGGACGTTGCGCTCCGCCGCCGTTGCCCGAGTCGGGAGCGGCCTGGTTTCAGCCGGGCGTGCGGATAGCTGCTCATCGAGCCGTGTTGACGGGCGGTCTTCCCAGTCAGTATCGACTCTTGACTCTCGCACCCCCTCGCTTCCACGCGATTCGATAATCCACATTATGTCAAGTCGACCCTCGCGGCTCCTGCTCTACCGGGGAGAACGTCAGTCCGGCCCCCGACCAGCACACCCCACCAGACACACGGTCACGGGTCTACGGTTGCCGACCCGTGACCGTTCCGGCACGGTTGGCCGATGATCGACGGTTCGGTGTGACCGATCCACCGCTGGCCAGTCGGACTCCGGCGGCTCGACGAAGAACACCTGTCCACGCTCGCCGCGGCGAGCGTGGACCGCCTGCGCCGCCGGTCGGAACACGGCGGGTGCGTGCCACCGTCTCCCTCCCCCCCCCCCCTTTTCTGGTCATGAGTATGAATATCATGCATAATATTGCTTATGCATGATAGAGGGGATGATTCGGTAGAATGGTTGATCGAGGAGTTCCTGACCGCCCGGGCCACCCGCAAACCCTCCCCGCACACCCTGGCCGCCTACCGTCGGGATCTGCGCACGGTGGCGGCGCTGGTTGCGGAGGAGGTCACCCCTCCCCTCCCCCTCGGCGCCCTGGTGCTGGAAGCTGTCTCTCCCCGGGTCCTGCGGGCGGCGTTCGCGCGGTTCGCCGCTTCCCGGTCCGCCGCCTCGGTGCACCGGGCCTGGTCGACGTGGAACAGCTTTTTCAGCTTTCTTGTCGCCGACGGGATCGTCGGTGGCAACCCGATGCCGGCCGTGGGCCGACCCCGCGCCCCGCTCCCCCAACCCAAGCCACTGCGTGGCGCCGACACACCGGAGCAGTTGCTGACGGCGGTAGCCCGTCCCGACGGTCGACAGCGGGACCCGTGGCCGGAGCGGGACCTGGCGGTGTTGGCCCTGGCGCTGTGCGCGGGGCTACGGCTGTCGGAACTGCTGGCCCTGCGGGTCGGCTCGCTGACCGGCAGGGCCGGCGAGCGGCGGCTGCAGGTCGCTGGCAAGGGCGGGCGACCGCGGGTGGTGCCGATCGAGCCGGAGCTGGACGGGCTCCTGCTGACCTTTTTGGACAGTCGCCGTCGTCGCTTTGGTTCCCGTAGCGTAGCGCCGGGCTCCCCGTTGCTGGTGGACCGCCGGGGTGAGCCGCTGCGCCGGGGCGGGTTGCAGTACCTGGCGGACTCCTGCTACCGGCGCGCCGGCATCGGTGATCGGGTGCCGCAGGGTGCGCGCCTGCACGCGTTGCGGCACACGTTCGCGACGCGCCTGGCCGAGGACGGGGCGAGTGCGGCGGAGATCATGCGGTTGCTTGGGCACGCGTCGCTGGCGTCGTCGCAGGCGTACATCGAGGTGACGGCGAGTCAGCAGCGGGCGGCGGTACGGTCGAACCGGACGCACCGGGCGCTGGCGGGGTTGGCTGCGGCCGGGCAGTGAGGATCGCGGGGAGTTCGGTTCGCGTCGCCGGTGACGAATCCGGTGGGCTTTGCCGAGGCGGGCCGGCGGCGTACTGGTGGACCGCCTCGGCGCCAAACGCCTCGCCCTGTTCAGCGACGCAGCCCGCAGCGTCTTAATGCTGGTCGCTGCGGCGTTCGTCGCCACCGCTGGCACGCCGCTGGCATTTCTCCTCGTCCTCGCTGCGCTCTTCGGCACGATCGACGCGGTCTTCTATCCGGCCACCGGAGCGCTGCCACCTCTAGCCTGCGTCCGGGTTGCGCAGCGGACGCCGGCGCTGGCCGCCGAGGTCGGGGAGGTGGAACGAGTAGTGGCCGTGCACGTTGATGTGGGCGCTGACGTATGGGGAGAGCCGCGGCACGTCGGCGTCCAGGACCGGGTACCCGTCGGCGCGCAGCTGGGCCAGGGCCGCGTCCAGGTAGACGGTGTTCCACAGCGTGATGCAGTTCAGGACCAAGCCGAGCGCGCCGAGCTGGTCTTCCATACCCTCGGTGTAGGCGCGGTGCAACTCGCCCTTGCGGCCGTGGAAGACGTGCCGGGCGAGGCTGTGCCGGCTCTCCTGCAGGTTGCGGATGCTCTTAATGTTCCGGCGGTAGGAGGCGGTGTCGACGTAGGCAAGCACGTGCTGCGTCTTGAAGATCCGGCCGAAGTGGGCCAGGGCGTCGCCGAGCTGGGTGGGCTGGCCACCGTGTTGCAGCATCCGCATCGCGTCGCAGGCGTTGACCGCGCCAACATGAATGGAGGCGACCAGCCGCAGGATGTCCGGCCAGTGCCGGCGAACCCGGTCGAGGGCGATCCGGCCGCGGGCGGTCGCGTTCAACGGCCCGTAGTCGGCGCCCTGGTCGATGCGCCACAGCTTGGTGTCGGGCAGGTCGGCCAGTTGGGGCCGGTAGTCGAAGCCGAGCAGCCGCAACAGGGCGAAGACCACGTCAGAGTAGGAGCCGGTGTCCGACACGATCACCTCGGGACGGCGGCCGCCGTCCTGCCGGAACAGCAGGTCAATCATGTGCAGCGAGTCGCGTGGAGTGCCTGACAGCACCCGCCCGGCCAGCCCGACGGCCTGGTCGCTGATCAGGTTGAGCCAGGTCGTGCCGCGGCGCCGGCCGAAGTATTTCGGGTTCGGCCGGGCATGGATCGTGCGGACCGGCACGACGAACCGGATGCCGTCCACCGCGGCGACCAGGCCGCCGCCCCATGCCTGCGCGAGGTCGATCCCGGCCTGCGCCTCGATCAGCGGGGCGTTCGCCGCCGCGTACGTCTCGGCGCGCAGGTAGTTCTGGTCGACGTGGCTGATCCGGGCCCGGGTCAGCGCCGGCGCCCCGGACACCACCGGGTTGTAGCCGACGTTCAGCGCGTGCGCGGTCAGCGCGGCCGCGATCGTGACGTGCAGGTCGGCCAGCCGGGCCTCACCGCCGGACACCGCGGTGAACGCCGCCGGGAACTGCGGCTGCCAGGTCATCACCTCCAGCAGCAACTCGCCCATGTCGACGCGCGGCAGCATCGCCTCCACCTGCCGGCGCAGGTCCGTCAGGCTCGGTGTCGTTGGCGCGCCTGCGCGAGGAGGATGCGGATGTCGACAGGGCGGAACAGCTATATCAGCGGTGACTGATCAGGTGGTCGTCCCTCGGCGGGTTGCCTTGACCCGCGCTGTCTGTTTTGGATCATGGTGGGGTGTCCGGAACGCCGTCCATCGTTGAGCTGCTTGAGCGGCTTGCCTGGATGGAGGCTCGGATCGTTGAGCTTGAGCGGGACAACGCCGGGCTGCGGCGGGAGAACGCGGTGTTGCGGGCGGAGAACGCGGATCTGTGGGCCCGGCTGGGGCAGGATTCGTCGAACTCGTCGCGGCCGCCGTCGTCGGACGGCCTGGCCAAACCTGCGCCGAAGTCGTTGCGGGGGCGGTCGGGTCGGCGGCCGGGTGGGCAGCCCGGCCATGAGGGTCGTACGTTGCGGCAGGTGGATGATCCGCACGAGCGGATCGCGTACGAGCCGGCCGGTTGCGGTGGGTGCGGTGAGGGCCTGGATGCGGCGCCGGTGACCGGGGTGGCCGTCCGGGAGGTGTTCGACCTGCCGGAGGTCGGCGTGCGGGTGACCGAGCATCGGCTCGTGTCGCGGCGGTGCCGGTGCGGGCATGTCACCGCCGGCCAGGCTCCGGTAGGGGTGGATGCCCCGGTGCAGTACGGGCCGAGGGCCACCGCGGCTGCGGTGTATCTGCAGCAGGCGTTGTTCGGGGCGCAGGCCCGCACCGCGCGGGCGATGGGCGATCTGTTCGGGGTGCCGATGTCGGTCGGCGCGGTCGCCGTCGCGCACGCCCGCGCCGGTGACGTCCTGGCGGATTCGGAGTTCGTCGACCAGGTCCGTGACGCGCTCGTCGCGGCGCCGGTGGTGCACGTCGACGAGTCCGGGTTGCGGGTCGCGGGCAGGCTGCACTGGACGCATGTGGCCACCACCGGGAGATACACCCTGGTGTGGGTGCACCCGAAACGTGGCCGGGCGGGTATCGACGCCGGGCAGGTCACCTCCATGACGGGGATCGCCGTGCACGACGCGTGGGCGCCGTACGACACCTACACCCCGGCCGGACACCAGTTGTGCTGCGCGCACCTGTTGCGGGAGTTGGCCGCCGCTGGCGAGGTGGCACCGCAGGCGGTGTGGCCCGGTCAGGCGACCGACGCGCTACTGGCGCTCAAGACCGCCGCTGACACGGTCCGTGCCCGCGACGAGGCCGGGATCGAACCGGGCCTGCTGGCCGAGCAGACCAGCTTGTTCCGCCAGGCCGCCCTGGTCGCCGTCAAGGACCACCACCACGAGACATCGAAGACCGGCCGGAAACTCGCCGCCCTCGCCCGGCGGATGCGCGACCGGATCGACGACTACCTGCGCTTCTCGGTCGACCTACGGTCCCCGTTCGACAGCAACCGCGCCGAGCAGCAGATCCGCATGGTCAAGATCCGGCAGAAAGTATCCGGGAGCTTACGCACCCTCGACGGAGCGCAACAGTTCGCGCTGATCCGCTCCTACCTCGCCACCGCCACCGCACACGGCCGCAACACCATGCACGTCCTCACCGAACTCGCCGCCGGCCGTCCCTGGCTACCCACCACGACAGCCACCACCTGATCAGTCACCCGAAGACGAGCCCACCGCGGCCGCCAGCGCTGCGCGTCGGGAGGTCCCGCAGCGCCGGAACGGCCCTGACCTCGTACTGCTCCCGCGTACTGCTCCCGCAGGTCGGTGAGGCGCTGGGCGGAGTGTGCGGCGTCGGCTTCTGCGGCGCGTTGGGCGGCGGGCGAGTTCGGCATCGGCCCGCCCAGCTCACGCCGTATCCGTTGGTTTGTCGGCCAGGACTACCGGTACCCACTTGTGGGCGGTGGAGATGACCAGGTCGGCGTAGCGTTCGTCGGAGAGCCGGTTCGCGGCGTGGATGAGTTCGTCGGCGCCGAGGTCGTCGACCATGCGGACGAACACGGCCAGGTCGGCGCCGGCCGAGTCGTTGCGGACGTAGTCAGGGCCTTCGGTGATCACGTGTTGTCCGTCATCGAGGGATCGGACTGCCGGTTCTTCGGGATGCCGATGACGCTGACCCTGTCGCCGCCGATCAGCGGGGCGTCGGCTGGCCCCTTCTCCGCACCATGGAGATCATCTATGTGGTCGCCGTGCTCAAGTTGATCGCGCCGCTCGGTCTTGATGCTGCCCGCGAGACGTAGAGGTCACCGCCGCTCGACGCCGGAGAGTTCCTGATGGGCGCAACGCTGCTCGGCGGCATCAGCCTGGTGGGCCGATGGCTTCACACGCATTGTTGTGCGTCAGATCGAGGAGGACAGGTAGTCCGCGAGGCGGGCCGAGCCGGTGAGCATCGCCCGGCCGCGGGCCGTGATCCGCTCGCGCCACTGGTCGATCGACGCTGCCAGCGGGCCTGGGCCGCCGGCAGCGTGGACTTGTTCGATCACGGCGGCGATGTGTTGCAGCGGGTAGCCGCCGCGGCGTAGCAGATGGGCGAGTTCGGCGTCGCGTACGTCGTCGGCGTTGTAGGCGCGCGCGGTCCGTGACCGGGCTGGGGCCAGGATGCCGGCTCGTTCCCATTTGCGCAGGGTGGCCGGTGTGACACCGAGCCGATGGGCGAGGATCCCGATCGAGACGGCTCCATCGGCGCCCTGCGGTGCAGGCGGGCTAGAGGCGAGCAGGACGACCGCTGAGGCGACTCGTTCCACGGTCTCGCGGTCACGGTGAAGCTGTACGTGAGCGGTGTCGAGCACGGCTAGCGCCGTCGGGAGGTCGCCGCCGAGGACCGATTTCATGATCTCGCCGGCGGCGCGGTGGCCGTATCCGGCGATGAGCGCGACGTAAGTGGTTAGCGCGCTGACGTGGTCATCGGTGTAGACCCGGTAGCCGCTGGCCGTGCGGGCGGCGGGCGGGATCATCCCGGCCTGCTCGTAGTTGCGGACCGCCTGCGCGGACAGCCCGACTGCTCGGCCCAGATCCACGGGCCGGTACCTGAGAGTTTGAGGCTTCAAGCGGCACTCCCGAGGAGAATTGAGGCGAAGTTTCACACGCTAGTTCAACGATACGGTTGAGGTCATGGCTTTCGACACCGAGTTGCTGTCCCTTGTCTGCGCTCGCCGGCCGCACCTGCTCGCGATCGGTGAGCCCTACCACGGTGAGCCGGCATTCCCCCGCCTACGTAACCGGATCCTCGAAACACTCGCCGGGCACGGCTTCCGGTCGATCGCGATCGAGTCGGACCGGGCCGCCGGCCTCGCCGTCGACGACTACATCCAGGGCCACCGCGACGAGGTGGACCTGAGCACCGGCATCAGTCACGGCTGGGGTGCTCACCCGGCCACCCGCGAACTGGTCGACTGGCTACGCGAGCACAACGAGAAACTGCCACCCGCAGAGCGCGTCACCTTCCATGGCTTCGACGCCCCGACCGAGATCACCGGCGCGCCCAGCCCCGGCCCGCTGCTGCGTGAGCTGTGCGCCTACCTCGGCGCGGCGACCGCGGACCTGGACCGCCTGGTCGGCGAGGACGACCGCTGGAGCGCCCCGGAAATCATGTACGACGCGTCGCGTTCACCAGGCCGCTCACCCGAGGCCGCCGCGCTACGCGGCCTCGCCGAGGACCTGCGATCCCAGCTATACGCCGACGCGCCCCGCCTCATCGGCGACACCTCCGCCGAGGCGTGGAACCGAGCCAGAGTGCTCGCCACCACGGCGATCGGCCTGCTCACCTACCACGCCGCGATGGCCGAGCCGGGCACCCAGTCCCAGCGGATCGGCCACCTACTCGCGGCGCGAGACGCGCTGATGGCGCAGAACCTGCTCGACATCCTCGCCACCGAACGCGACCGCGGACCGGTCCTGGTCTGGGCCAACAACGCACACCTACAGCGACACCCGAGCCGGTGGGACACCCACTGGGAAGGCCAGGACCTCGCGGCACAGTGGAACGGCGCCGGCTCGATCGTCTCGCCACTGCTCGGCGACAGATACCTTTACGTGGCCGGAAGCCTCGGGGCGAGCGGCCCGGTCGGCCTCGGCCAACCGGAAGCCGGCACCTACGAGGAGCACCTCGGCCCGCAGACCGGCATCTTCGCACCGCCCGCCGACAGCGACTTGCGCGCCCGCGTGACGGACCTGCTCGGGTACTCCCCACTCGACGCCGGCACGATCGAGACCTGCGACGCGATCCTGCACATCGGCTCCGAACCCGGCGCGGCTGACGCAGCCCGCATCGCCGGCCGGCCCGGAGTAACCGAGACCCGGATCGAACCGGGCTCCGAGATGCCGCCCTACACCTGGGGCGACCGGTTCTTCTTCGCCGGCGAGGACCGCCGGATGCGACCGTTCGCCACGATTGTCGGACACGACGTCCCCGGCTTCGACGAACGATCCCGGCTGTCCGAGCCCGGACGATACCGGCTCAACATCGAGGTAGGGCGCGCCGAGTTCCGCAACCTGTTCGGCTACGGACCAGAGGAGTTCGCCGCCCACAGCGACAAGCTCGACTTCGCACAGACCGATCAACTGATGCCCCACCCCGCCTACGCCGTGCAGGGGTGGGCCAGCTTGGTCAACCCGGGTCCAGCCACCGCGGACGCGGTAGAACGGCTGCTGACACAAGCACGTGCCCGCGCCGCTGATCGCGAGCACCGCAGGAGTCGATGACCGAAGTAAATGCTGCGATCCCGCCCGGCTTCCAAGGCGTCGCAATTCGGGCGCCTCTCCACCCGTGAGGTCGTACGCCTCCAAGATTTCCACGATCTCCCTGCCGCGTTTCACCGGTCGACCCTCACCGACCAGCACTTGGACATGATCAGCGGGGAGGCATCTGGCCATCCACGGGGAGATCCCCGACCACCAGCGGGGCGGTAAATGGCCGCCTATGGGGAGTATCTAGACGAGTTGTTCCGAATGTCGGTCAGTGGTCGTAGGCGATCAGTGATCGGGTGACGGGTGCGCCGGTCTTGGTGTTGTGCCAGATCGCGGCGGTCATGGCCAGGAGGCGTTGAGCGACCCGGACGGCTACGCCGGCGAAGGTCCGTCCGCCGTGTTGTTCCAGGTCAAGCTGGCCCTTGAGGGTGTCGTTGACCGACTCGATCAACTGGCGGACCTTCTTGAGTATCGGTTCGCCGTAGCGGGCCTTCTCCTTCTTGCGGGACGGGCGCAGCAGTTCGATGCCCTGTTCGGCCAACTGCCGCTCGAACGGTCTGGAGGCGAAGCCCTTGTCCGAGATCAGCAGGATCCCGTCGTGCTCGGCCACCACGTCCGCCTCGATCTCCAGCATCATCGCGAGGACCTCCCGCTCGCCGATCTTCGGGTTCGCCAGGGCCCACAGGATCGGCATCCCGGTCGGGGTGCACACCAGGTACAGCCGTAGACCCCAGAAGAACCGGGAATGTGAGGCGCAGTAGCCGTATCCGGCCCAGCCGGCCAGGTCCGAGCGTTGCGCGGTCGGCCGCGACATCCCGCACGGGATGGGGGTGGAGTCGACGATCCAGTGGTTGTCGAACCAGAAGTCACTGTCGCGGGCAGGTCCCGGATCACCTTCTTGACCAGCGGAAGCGCCGCGCGGAGCCGCTTGTTGTAGCCCGACCGTTGCGGCAGGTAGGGAAACATACCGGCGAGATGGACGCGGGCGTAGCGGATCCAGTGTGCTTCCGAGCGGGCCCCGAGAAGGACCTGCGCCACGGCCAGGCACACCAACTCGGAGTCGGTCAACAGCGGCGGCCGGCCTCGCCACCGGGGCGTGCGGATGCTGTCGTCGATCTTCACGTACAGTGCGGTCAAGAGGGTGTCCAGGTCTTGCGTCACAACATGATCATGGGCACCCTCTCTTCACGCCCACACATCGACCCCTGACTTCGGAACTACTCGTCTAGACCAGGCACGAAGTTCGTGATTCCGCCTCATCTGCGGTGGCTATTCGGCGAGGACGACGCGGAGCCGGAGGAGGTCGAAGTTCGCACGGCCGTACATCTGCCTTTTGATCGCTTTCAATCGACAAACGTTGCCCTCTACTGCGCCGCTGCTGTAGGGCAGGGTGAGGCCGTTGCGGACGGCGTCGTAGTCCTTGAACAGGCCGGCGGCGAAGCCGGCCAGCTGCGCGACGCCGCTTTCCTTGGCCTGGGCGATCCAGGTGTCCAGGTGCTGGCCCTGACGTTGGCGCAGCATCCCGGCGAAGTCGCTGACCAGCCGGTCGACGGTGCGCAGGCTGTCACACCGCTCAAGGATCCGGGTCAGGCCGCACTGCTCATCTTCGGTGCGATCGCCGGCGGGCCGGATGATCCAGCCGGTCACTTGCCTGGGTTTCGGCGCGACCGCGGTCACGGCGGTCGGTTTGATTGTGCCGTCGCGCCAGGTCTGCAGCAGTCGGCGCACCGTGCGGGCGCTGCCGCGGTAGCCGCGTTCGCGCAGTTCGGTGGTCAGCCGGACCGCGTTGGTGCAGCCCTGCTCCCCACCGGGAGACGAGGTAGGCGGTGTGCTCGTCGAGGTCACGGGGTCGTGGGACGGTCTCGGTGAGCAGCTCGTCCGCGGTCGCCGCGCGTAGGTAGCGGCGTATCGTCTTGCCGTCGAGGTTCAACGCGCGGCTGATCGCGGTGGTGCCGATGCCGGTGGTGTGCAGGGCATGGATCTCGGCGTGCCGTTGCCGGGTCACCTCGGCCCGGCGGCCCGGCTCACCCTCGGTGGACGGGCGCGGCTGCGCGACGGCGTCGGCCTCGGGTCGGTCCTTGAGGCAGGCACGGTGGGCACGAACGACCCGGTCGACCGCCTGGGTGAGGTTCTGCAGCAGGTGGAAACGGTCGGCGACCTGGATCGCGTCCGGCGCACCGAGCCGGGCACCCTCGGCATAGCCGCTGGCCCTATCACGACAAATCACCTGAGCACCCGGGTGTGCGCGCAGCCAGTCGGCGAACGTGTCGGCGTGGCGGTCCGGGCAGCAGGTCGACGGGTCGACCGGTGTGCATGTCGACGATGACGGTGCCGTAGGTGTTGCCCTTACGGAACGCGAAATCGTCGACCCCGACCACCGCGATAGTGCCGGGATCCGGCACTGGCAGCGCCCGGGCCAGCCGCAACATGGTCGTGCGGGACACCTCCACGGCCAGCAGACGGGTCATCCGCGCGCCCGGCCGGCCACCCAACGCCAAGGCGATCTTCTCCAGGACACCGCGCAGCAGCGGAGTGCGGCGAGCATACGGTGTGGTCAGCTCCGGCACCTGTTCGGCGAAGGTCTGCCGTTCACAGACGGTGTTGTCGCAGAAGAACCTGCGGACACGTACGCGTAGCAGCGTCGGCCGGCCACCGATCGCCGGGTCGGCCAGGACACGCTGGTAGCGGCTGTGCACCCGCACCGACCTCGACTCACAGGCCGGGCACCCTGCGTCAGCAGCCGAAACGTCAGCTTCCAGCCAAACCGACCGTCCCTCGGCACGCACGTGCCGGATCCGCAGGGCCGCGAGATGGGGCAGCAACCCTCCCAAGCTATGATCATCACACCATGAACATGATCGTCCATAGTGGATCACACCCGGCGGCCGGGGTCGAGCCGATCCCGGCTTTCACCAACTTCGTGCCAGAGCCAGTATCTACTGGCCGCGGACACAAAAGCCTCCTCACCGACCGCTAACCAGCGGATTCACCGACCTATTGCCGGTCTCCGGCGTATCCCGGTCGGCCCCCTAGTACTGCAACGGCGGGTCGTGACTTATGGCGGTTTGAGTCGTTTGCGGTAGTGGGCGGCTCGGGCTTGTTCCTGGCGGCGACGGCGGAAGTCGGACCAGCGCAGGATGTGGTCGGCTCGACGGCGGGTGGTCAGGACGAGGTGGGCGAACAGGCGGCGGATTTCGTTGCTGCTCAGCGGGATCTGGCTGCGCTCGTTTGCGGTGGTGCCCCCTTTGCGGCTTCGAGGGCGCGGGTGACGACGAGGAACGCGGCGGCGGCCATCGCGAGGGTGATGTGGGCGTACCAGGCGTCGTAGCGGCGGACCTGGTACTGGTCCAGGCCGACCTCGTTCTTCGCGGTCTGGAACGATTCCTCCACCGACCAACGGCTACCGGCGACCCGCACCAGGTCGCGTAGTCGGGTGCCGCGGGGGCCGAAGCAGACGTAGTAGGCGATGTCGCCGGGATCCGTGATCGAGCGTCGGGCCAGGACCCAGCCGCGGCGGCCGTGGGCAAAGGTGCGGCGGATCGGCAGCCGAGCCCAGTCGTAGCGGCGCGGCCCGTGCGCGCCGTCACCACACGACAGTCGTTGCCACGCGCCCGCACGCACCCTGCCGATCAGCTCGTCGACACCGGTGGTGGTGTGCAGCCCGGAGGGCACCCGATCGTCGCGTCGGGTGGCCATCACGTACGCGATGTCCCGATCCTCCAACCAGCCCCGCAGGCCAGGGTTCTGCCCGTAGGCCTCATCGGCCGTGAACCACGAAAACGGCACCCCCGCGGTGACCGCCCGCTCCAGCATGGCCTGCGCCTGCTGCGGCTTGGTCGCGAACCCGACGGCGTCCGGGATCGCCGAGCGCCGGCACCGGTCCCGATCACCGGTCCACGACTTCGGCAGGTACAACTCCCGATCGATCAACGCCCGACCCCGCGGCGTGGCGTAGCACAGGAACGTGCCGATCTGGCAGTTCTCGGTCTTGCCCGCCGTACCCGAATACTGCCGTTGGACCCCCGCCGACGCACGGCCCTTCTTGACGAACCCCGTCTCGTCAGCGATGAGCACCCCGGCCGCATCGCCGATCTGGTCCACCACGTAATCGCGCACGTCATCGCGGACCGCGTCCCGGTCCCACGCCGCGCTGCACAACATGCCCTGCAACCCGTCCGGCGACACATGCCCAGCCTGCTCCGCGAGGGTCCAGCCGTTACGCCGCTCCAACGGTGCCAGTAGCCCCCGCACATACGCCCATGCCCGCCGCCGCGGCTCCACCCGCTCAAACCGATGCGCGAACCGGAAGAACAACTCCTCCAACCCGGCATCCCACGACCCGACCACCCGCGCATCCACCACAACCAACCAACGAATGATCAGCACCCGAAGCTACGACCCGCCGTTGCAGTACTAAAGCGGTTGCGGCGGGGCCGACACGCAGCCGCCACGGCTGAGGGAGATGGGAGCGCCCGCCAAGGACCACGTACCCGGCGGGCGCTTGTCTGCGTCCTGGTCTACAGCGGCGGGTCATGGTGCGGCGGCGCGACCTGAGTCACGGTGGTGGTCGAGCGGCTCTTGGACTGGGCGAACCACCAGTGGATCGGCCAGATAATCCAGGCGACACCGCAGGTAAGGAAACCGCCGACGGCGTAGAGGACGTGCATCCAGCCGGGGATCCCGCCCGAGGCGACGGTGGTCTGTTGGTAGCCCGCCGGGGGGTACGGCTGGTGCGGGTACTGCGGGCCGCCGTGCGGTGGCGGGTACGCGCCGGGCTGCGGTGGGCCCGGCGGCGGCTGGTGTTGGGTGGGGTCGTCGGGAAGCATCGGGTCAGGCTACCTTCGACCGTCCAGTGTGGCTGTCCGCCGGTTGATCCCGGCACCGCCCCCGGGCAACGGCTGCCTGATGCCGCTGTCTGTCCCGCACCGGGTTTGATGGAGACATCGAAACCTGGGAGGAACACCAGCGATGCCTGCACCGAAGAAGTACAACGATGAGCTTCGTGAGCGTGCGACCCGGTTGGCGGTCGAGGCTCGCCGGGATCCGGCGTCGGCGGTCGGCGCGATCCGGGCTGGAAACTACGGCTGGGCCATCAGGGCCAGCACCTGCCGCACGTATGCCACCGCGACGGTTTCGGTGGTGGTGTCGTCCGGCACGCGTTCCGCCGTGAAGTCGAGCCGCACCAGGATGGATGCGCCGTCGTGGACGGCGCGCAGCCAGGTCTGCCTGCTCTGTATAGGTCCGGTGAAGGGAGACGGTGGGTCGGTGAGGTTGTCAATTGGGAGAATCCACACCCGCGCCGATCCATTCAACTCCGGTACGTCCCGCCAGTCGCCCCTTGCCTTGGGTCCCGGCCAGTTCCGCAGCTCATCGGCCTCCTGGTCAGGCCCCTCGAAAATCCTGGTGGTGACGTCAACCTTATATAGGGAGACGGGGTCCCGGTTGACAGCGCCGAGCGAGCAGCTCCTCATGGAACGGTCTGGCCTGTCGGGCTTGTTCCGCACTTTCGACTCACCGTTGCCGAGGTCGGTCAGGTGCTTGGGGTCAAGCTTCGCACACAGATCGTCGACCAGCCGGTACACGGGCGGTGTCGGCTCGGCTCCCGCCAGACCGGGACGGTCAGCGCAGGCGACAAGGCTGAGGGGAAGCACGAGCGCAGCGGCCCACACTCGAACTGCTGAGTTCATCACCAGCGGATCATGACACAACCACCACGGCCGCACCCCCGAGCTGCGCTGCCAATTGGGATCATCCCTGTGGTAGCGGTTAAGGCTATCGTGGCTGATCACGGCCCCGCGTGTGACCTCACCGATCCACTGTCGCCAGGAGCAACGGGCGCGGTAGTCCGCTTCGGTAAGGACCAGGTCGAGTGGCTGCGGTTCGGCTAGCCTCACGGTCTGGAATGTCACGTACCAGGTATTGCCGGACTGACCCGTCGGGGAGCTGAGCGAGCACCTCCGGCGGTGCCAGCTCGACCGGAAGCGGCCGAGTCTCGGTGTGCTTGGTCGGGTTGCATCGGTTGAACGGGCCGTATTCGGCGGTGAGCGCGGTGAGGTGCGGGTCGAGGTGGTCGCGCCACCAGATGCTCATGCCGGTCTGCGGGTCGTTGACCCGTAGCGTCTCCCATGCACGCCACAGCGCGTACAGGCGGGAGATCGCCTCGGGATGTGCCCACCATCGGGGGCACCAGTTCAGCCCGGAGTCCGGGCCGGAGGCGATGCGGCGCTCGACGACGTGGGCGAGGTAGTCCCCGATGAACGCTTCCACGTTGCGGTACACCGGGCTGGCCGGTTCCTCGGGCGGCGGCTCGGCGGCCGGCGGGGCGGGGTCGCCGGCGAGCTGACCGAGTAGTGCGCTGAGGCCGGCGACCGGGTTGTCGACAGGGCCGGGGCTGGGGGCCGGGGTGGTCATGTGATGGGCTCCGGCGGGGTGTCGGGGGTGAGGGTCCAGGCGGTTCGGCTGTCGGGGTCCCAGTGGGCGATCGAGGCGCGGATCGCCCCCGCGTGGGGGCTGTTCTGCCAGGGGGCGGTGCTCCCGCGACGCGAACGCGATCGAGGCCGCCGCCCGGATCGCCACGGCGTACCCGTACCAGCCACGGCCCACGGCCGCGCAGCTGGCCGCCGAGGGATTCGCCGCGCCCGCCGAAGACGGCCGCCATGTTGTCGTCGCTGCGGGTACTGCCTGGGGGCTCCGCGCTGGTCGGTGACGGGGTTGAGCTGGCGTTCCGCACCGATGGGGGCGAGCGGCGGGTTCCGCTGACCGATGCCTGGTCGGTGCCGTTGGAGTCGGCGCGGCCGGTACGCTCGTTCCCGTCGTACCGGCGGCAGCGGCACTTCCCAGGGCTGTGGTGCGCCTGGTGGGCGATGGCGGTGCGGGCGGCGTGGCCGAGGGCGATGTCGCCGCCGGCGGCGCGGGCGAGGACGCCGGCCCTGGCGGGCGTCGTCAACGCCGGGCTCCGCCCCGAGGGGGTAGTGCACCGACGTGACGGGTGCTACCGAAGTAGGATGCCGGTATGACTGAGTCGTTCCGCAAGTTGTCGATCTCCGTACCTCCGGACGTGGCCGAGACCCTGGAGAGTCAGGGCAAGGGGAAGGCAAGTGCCTATGTGACCGGGGCGGTGCGCGCTCAACGGGCATGGGAGGACTTCCGCGACGAGCAGGCCCGCCGGGGCGTCATCCTCACCGAGGAAGGGATGGCTGCTGCTCGTGCTCGCCGGTACGCGGTGCAGGCCGAGTGGACGCCCGAGCGGATCGGCGCCCTACGGCAGCAGGTGCGCGAGCACATGGAGAGCGAACTGTCCGGCGGCGACCAGCAGGCACCAGCCGCGTGAGCGCTGGAGGCCACGAGTGGCCTCCGATCACCCTGGTGCTGGACCGGTCGGCGGTGCTGGCGTACGTGGCCGGGTCGATCCACGCCGTCGAGCCGGTGGCAGAGGTCGTCACCGACCGGCAGCGGGTCGGCATCACCAGCGTCACCGTTGCCGAGGCCCTGGCGCTGCTGGCCGACCCGAAGGGCCGGGAGGACCTGCACGCGCTGCTGGGCATGGCCGCCTGCGCGGTGCTGCCGACCTGGGGTGAGGACTGGCTGGAACTGGCCTACTGGCGCGAGGTCACCAGCCGCGCCGATCTAGCCACCACGGTGAGGGCAGCACTGGAGCATCGAGCGTCGATCCTGACCAGCGAAGGCCACCGCTACGGCGATGGCCTACCCGTGATCCACATGCCTGGACAAGGTCCGTGACAGGCTCGTACGCCGACCTCGACCACGGCGCCTACTCACCAGCGAGCCGCACCTGGCTTCCTCGGTCATCCCCGCCGGCCAGGTACACGCCATTCCACCCGACGACGTCTGACCAGGGGCGGAACGAGGTATGACCCCGGCGGAGCGCAAGCGGTTCGAGGCATGGGAGAGGAACGCGTGATGAGCGAGGACGTGGTGCGGGCGGCCGAGGCGTTCGCCCGGGGCGAGGTCGAGTACGACGACACCGCCGTGGTGGAGCTACCGCCGGCGGCCGAGGTCGAGCCGATGGTGATGCGCGGGGTGCGCCTTCCCGTCGACTTGGACCAGCGGGTGCGTGCGGCCGCCGACGCGGCCGGCGTCAAGCCGTCCACCCTGATCCGGGAGTGGATCGAGGTCGGGTTGACCGAGCTGGAGAACGACCGGCCGGTGTCGCTGTCGGCGCTGCGCCGCGCGATCGCCCACGCCACCCAGGCAGGCCGCGCCGCCTGACAGAGCGGCGGCGCTCCCGACCTCGTCAGCTCCGGGCCAGGAGCCCTGCCCTTTCAGGCTCGCCACGCGCCGGGCAGCTACAAAGCCGCAGGTCCGGCGGTCGTCGCGTGCTATCGGATGCCGGTGCGGTACTTCATCGCGCCGATCTTGTTGCCGTACATGAAGAACAGGGCGGTGATGATCTGGACCTGGTCGCCTTCGTTCAGGTGTGACCAGGTCTCGTCGAGGTCTTCCGCCTGGAGATCGGTGGCGCTGCGGGTCCGCTGATTGAAGATCTGGCGGGCTGTCTCGTGCTGCTCGTCGGTGAACGTCAGCACCGGTACCAGCTTCCGCAGGTCGTACTGCTCCGGCAGGGGCAGTCTGACCAGCTCCTCCGGGTAGCGCGCGGACATGATCCGCATCGCCGTGTTGAGCAGGTGCACTGCCAGGAAGGACCCCATCCCCGTCTGGACCATCCCGAGGACCTCCTCGAACGAGGCGGCGTCGGAGACTCCGACGGGGGTGTCGATGCCGTTGTCCAGGCGTTCCATCGTCAGCGCGAAGTTCTCCAGCACGGTGTCGATGTCGTTGTCCAGGCGTTCCATCGTCAGCGCGAAGTTCTCCAGCACCTGGCCCGGATCGATGATCATCCTGTCGTTGCCGTCGAGGATGCTCGCCCGATGGTGGTGGCGGTCCATCAACTCGCCGATGGCGCGGTCGTCGTCGTCCGGCGGCGGCGGAGTGGGTTGACGGCGGCTGAACAGGCCCATGGCTGGCTCTCCCGAGGGGGTCGGTCAACGTAGAGGGTCACCGTACGCGCAGGGTGTGTCAACGCTCGGCTACGGCGGGTAGTACGGCGGCCGCTACCTGATGGCGCTGCTGGAGGCGGCGCTGACCGAGCCGCCGTACCCGGCCCGTCGCCGCGAGCGGCACGTTCAGGAGGTGGCGGCCGCGTGGCGGCGTGACGTCGTGGACCAGGCCGCCGCGACGGGTCGCAGCCCGCGACGCCGCCCGGGCGCAGTGGGCCGTCCGGGCTGGGCCCGGCGCCGGCCGTCACGCCGCCCGCTGCATCGCCGGCGACGTCGAGGAGTGGCCGCGCACACCCCGCAGCCCGGCGAGGGCTCTCCCCCGGGCGCCGCCCGCTAACCGGGGCGCCCCTTTCCCACCACCGGGCCAGGCTCAGCGAGTCGCGTGTGGGTGAATCGGCCGTGCCGAGGTCGGAGTCCGGACCGCGTGAGCGGCGCTGCGGCTACCTCCAGTGCCAGAAGGTGCTGGTCTACAGCGGTTTCGGCCGTCCGAAGGAGTTCTGCGCGCCGGATGACACGCGATGGCAGCCAGGCAACCGGACGTGCAAGGAGATGGCCGCCGCGGACCGGGCGGCGGAGCTGGCCACCGGGCTGGACACGCCGTTGACGGCGTGGCGGGCCACCGTCGCCGACCTGACGCCGGCGCTGACCGCCCTGGCGGCCCGGCTGGAGCCGGTCCTGCCGGCGGTACGCGACGTCGAGACCGGCGCCTTGGCCCGCATCGCCGAGGCCGAAACCGCGATGACGGCCGCCGTGCAACGCGCCCAGGCCGCCGAGACCGAGCGGGACCAGGCCCTCAACGCCGCCCACACCGCCGAGCGGGACCGCGCCCAGGCCCACACCGACCGGCACGCCGCGGTCGCCCGCGCCGCCCGGGACGTCGCCGACGCCCGCCAAGCCCAGGGCCGCGCCGAGGCCGAAGCCGAAGCCCGCGCCGCCACCGCCGCCCGGGAGACCGAACGCCGCCGCGCCCTCGAAGAACGCCACGAGGACCAGCGCGGGCAACTACGCGACGCCCGCGTTGAGATCAAGACCCTCACCGGCGAGCTGCGCGCGGGCGAGAAGGCCCTGCGGGCGGAGACCACCCGCGCCGAACGAGCCGAGGCCACCGCCGCCGAGAACGCCCGCCGTGACCTCGACGCCGAACGGGCCACCCTCGCCGAGGTCCGCCGCCAGGCCGAACAGCTACACACCGAGCGCCGCGCCGCCGAGCAGGCCGCCCAGGACGCCCGCGCCGACGCCATCCGACACGAGAACACCGCGGCGGCCGCCACCAACCGCGCCCAGACCGCCGAAGCCCGCGCCGACCGCCTGCAGACCCAACTCGACCAAGCCCGCCCGGAGGGTGGGAAGCGGTGAACGGCGACCTGGACGACCTGCTCTACGCTCGTTTTCGTGGGCGAGATCGTGGTGGTGCGCGATGGCTCGGGGCCGGAGGTCCTGCTGGTGCATGGCGGTGCCGGCCCGCGGACGACGTGGGGCGCTATCGCTCCGCTGGCCGCCCGGTGGACGCTGGGATACGTCCATCGCCGAGGCTATCCGCCGAGTCCCCCACCGCAGGAGCGCCAGGACTTCCAGGTGGACGCCCTGGATCTGGCACCGCTGCTCGTCGGCCGGCCGCACGTTGTCGCCCACTCCTACGGCGTTCTCGGGACGTTGATTGCGGCCGCTGCCGCGCCGGGCCGCGTGCGCTCGCTCACGTTGATCGAGCCACCGCTCAACTACCTTGTCCCTGACGATCTCGAGGTGGCGCGGCTTGGGCGCATCGGCGATGCGGTCCTCACTCACGGGATGGATGTGGACCCGACCGAGCTGCGCGAGTTCCTCCATCTCGCGGGCGCGCCCATCGGGGACGGACCGCTCCCCGAGGACGTGGTTGCCAGCGTTCGGCGGGCGCACGGTGGTCGGCCGACCAGTGAGGCGCACCCGCAGCTTGACACAATCCGGAACGCCGGAGTCCCAGTACTCGTCGCGTCCGGGGACCACGCAGCCGCGCTTGAGCGGATCTGCGACGCTCTCGCGGATGCGCTCGGTGGCACGCGCAGCGTGCATCCGGGCGCTGGTCACTTCGTCGCCGCAGCACCGGGCTTCGCCGAACAGCTGGAGACCTTCCTTCGCAAGAGCGTCACGTGGTGAAACCCTGCGCCCTCGCAGCCCGGTGAGCTGCGAGGATATGGATAGCTACCGCGTAGCAGCTATCAATGGCATTGCTGACGACGCTATCGGATAGCGATACGCGGTAGGACCGGCTGACCGCCATGGGACACGCCCGCCTCGAACCACCCAGGCGTACAACCTGCCCACCGACGCCGACCGCAAAGCCGCTATCAACAGCCCTTTTCACCGACGGCTAACGACGTCGACTGGCCGGATCGCGGCGCTGCTGCCAGCGCCGCACTTCCCTCGACAAGAAGAATGATCAACCAAGGGCTGCGGGATGATCAGCCAGGGTCACTACAAACCGACCCAGGTTAAAGATCAAGCTAGTACGGTGTGCATCCGACGTACCCGGCTCGCGCACATCAGCGTGTGCTCCTGGTCGACTGCGACCCGTCGCAGGGGCCGAACTGCAGGTGCGTAGCCTCTGGCTATGAACCGACGGGGGTGGAGCCGGGTCGTTGTCGCCGCGAGTGTGCTGGCTCTGGTGTCGCTTGCCTCGAACGTGACGACCTCGAGCCAGTTCGAAGGCAAGGCGGACATCTTGCTGGCCGGCCGGTTGACCGTAGGCCAGTTGGTCAACGCGGGGACGGTCTGGGCGGGGCTGGCAGTGGTGTCCGGGTGGCTCGTCCGACGCCCCGCGCCGGCTGCTGCCGCTGGGGTCGTCGCCTTGCTCACCGCTTGCGTCGTACACTACGGCGTGGGGATGGCCTTCGGCATGTTCGATCTGAACGTCTGGGCGGCCAACGTGCACTGGCTCCTGGCGGCGATGGTGGTGGGCGGACCGCTCGGCCTGATGGGCGCGACCGCTCGCCGGTTGGATCCGTGGGGGGTGGCGGCCCGCCTTGTCGTCCCCGTCGGAGCAGTGCTCGAGCCGTTCGTCGTCGGTCGGTTCACCACCCCCGCGATCCTGCCCTGGCCGACCCGGGTGGCCCACATCGTCAGTGGTCTGGTGCTGTTGACGGCCGGAGTGGTGGGCTGCCTTCGAGTCCTTGCCGCTGGCAGGCGGCGGCCAGCAGTACATGAGCGGCGGGCTACTGCCGAATCTTGAGGCACCGTCCCTGTGGGCCCGGGACTTCCCGATAGAGGTTCAGTGGCGGCGAGGCGGGCGGGTCAGGTTACGCCGGCGGGCGTTGCGGCTGGATCGCCGACGGGGCACCTGTGCACGGGGTGCCGGGTGCAGCATCCCGTTCCGGGACCTGATGTGCCGGCATCGGAGTCCGGGGTTCGACGGGTGTCGCTAGCCGAGGTCGACGATCAGTGGCCGGTGGTCGGAGATGGTCGACAGGGGGGTGCGTACAGCGGTGACCGGCGGGAGCAACGCGAGGCCGTGGCGGTCGGCGAGGATGTGGTCGAGTTGGACGCGGGGTTGGCCTGCCGGGTAGGTGGGGCGGCGGCCTAGCGGGCACCAGCCGGTGAGTAGCCGGGCAGCGCCGGCGGGCAGGTTGAGGTCACCGAGGAGGATCCGCGGCGCCGGCAGGGTGCGCAGCGCGCGGACGGTCTGCCGGAGTTGGTAGGCGTTCCAGCCGGGCACGAACGACAGGTGGGTGGCGGCGACGGTGAGCGGGCCGTGGGGGGTGGTGAGCACGGCGGCGAGCACGACGCGGGGTTCGTCGCGTAGCAGGATGAGCCCGCCGCCGGGGCCGGGCACGTAGACGGGTGAGCGGACGGGTGCGGGCTTCAAACGGGTAACCCGCCAGGTGGTGACGGGGTGTCGGGTGACCAGTCCGACGCCGTAGCGGGGTTCTCCGTGGCCGTCGTCGTCGTGGGTGAGCGGGCGGAACTGTTCGCCGGGGGTGCCGACGACGGCGGCGGCGAAGTGGTGCTCGGGGGCGTGGAGGGCGCGGGCGGCGATGGCGGTCAGGTCGAGCTTGCCGCTGCGGCTCTGGTCGCGGTCGACCTCCTGCAGGGCGAGGATGTCGGCGTCGAGTGCGCTGACGGCGGCGGTGAGCCGGTCGGGGTCGACGAGCCCGTCGGTGAGGGACCGGCCGTGTAGGAGGTTGAAGGTGACCAGGCGCACTGTGTCACTGTATGCCGCCGTGGCACGGTTGCCGGGTGCTCGGGGTGCTGTTGTGTTCGTGGCGGTCGGCGCCGCGGGGGTGTGGTTGCGGCAGCGTCGGGGTCGGTGATCCGCGTGCGGCGACGCGCCGGTCGTGAGGCTTGCCACAGCCGGTCCGTGTCGGCGGGCCGGGGTGGGCAGAATGACCGCCCGTGGACCTGGACCCGGTGGCACTGACCACGTTACTCGCCGTTGCCGCGCTTGCTGGCTGGGTGGACGCGGTTGTTGGCGGTGGTGGTCTGCTGTTGCTGCCGGCGCTGCTGCTGGGGGCGCCGGGAATGCCGGTGGCGACGGCGTTGGGCACGAACAAGCTGGCGGCGATCGCGGGCACGTCGACCGCGGCGGTGACCTATGCGCGGCGGACCAAGCTGGACTGGGCGGTGGCCGGTCCGGCGGCGGGTCTGGCGGTGTTGTGCGCGGGGCTGGGCGCGGTGTTGGCCGGGGCGGTGCCGCCGGCGGCGTACCGGCCGGTGGTGCTGGTGGTGCTGCTGGCGGTGGCGGTGTTCGTGGTGGCCCGGCCACGGCTGGGGGTAGTGGCGCAGCCGCAGCGGCGCACCCGGGTCCGGATGGTGGCAGCGGTCGCGGTGGCCGGGGTGGGCGTCGCCCTGTACGACGGGTTGATCGGGCCGGGCACGGGCACCTTCCTGGTGCTGGCGTTCACCGCGCTGGTGGGCGCGGACTTCGTGCACGGGTCGGCGATGGCGAAGGTGGTCAACGCGGGCACGAATCTGGGTGCGCTGGTGGTGTTCGCCGCGATCGGGCACGTGTGGTGGCTGCTGGGGGCCGCGATGGCGGTGTGCAACGTCGCGGGGGCGATGCTCGGGGCGCGGATGGCGTTGCGTCGCGGGTCCGGGTTCGTGCGGCTGGTGCTGCTGGTGGTGGTGCTGGCGTTGGTCGTCAGGCTCGGCTATGACCAGTGGGTGGGCTGACCCCGCCGCGGACTGCCGGATCCGGCCCGGGGTGATCATGCTGTGCCACGGGGGGCGGTGCCGGCGACGCTGCCGGGGCTCGCGGCGCGGGAGTTCCCGCTGACCGCACGGTGGGTGCGGTGGCTGGTACCGCGTCCGCTACCGGCGGGGTGAGTCGAAGCGGCCGGCGCGGATCTCCCGCAGCGCTCGACGGCGGGTTTCGCCGCGCAGTGTGTCGACGTAGAGGCGCCCGACGAGGTGGTCCGTCTCGTGTTGCAGGGCGCGGGCGAGGAATCCGGAGCCGGCGACGGTCAGCGGTTCGCCGTGCTGGTCGAAGCCGTGAGCGGTGGCGTGCATCGCCCGTGGGGTCGGGAAGTACAGACCGGGGATGGACAGGCAGCCCTCGTCGTCGTGCTGCTGCTCGTCGGACAGCTTCAGGGTGGGGTTGACCAGGTGGCCGCGGTGCCCGTCGGCGTCGTAGACGAACACCTGCGCGCTGACGCCGATTTGCGGGGCGGCTACGCCGGCCCGGCCGGGCGCACCGAGCAGGGTGTCCATCAGGTCGGCGACCAGTGCGCGCAGCTCGGCGTCGAAGCTGGTCACCGGTTCGGTGGGGGTCCGCAGTACCGGGTCGCCGATGATCCGGATTGGGCGCATCGTCATGCCGGCAAGATTATCTTGGCCTGTCCGGTGCCGGTGGTCACGCTGTCGGTTCCGCTGGTGGCTTCGCGTCTGGCCGCCGGTACGTCGCGGGGCGGGACGCCGGTCAGCCAGCGGCCAGGGTGGCGCGGACCGGGGCCGACTTCGCGGCGGCTTCGGCGACCTCGGCATCCGGGTCGCTGTCCCAGGTGATCCCGCCGCCGGCCCACAGGTGCAGCCGGTCGGCGTCGGCCGCGACGGTGCGGATGGTCAGGCCGAGGTTGACCCGGCCGGGGGCGACCCAGCCGAGTGCGCCCATGCTGGCGCCGCGGCCGACGGGCTCCAGGGCGGCGATCTGCTTCAGGGCGGCGAGCTTCGGCGCGCCGGTGACGGACCCGCCGGGGCACACGGCGCGGAGCAGGTCGGCCAAACCGAGCCCGTCGCCGATGGTGGCCGACACGGTGGATTCGGCCTGCCACAGGTCGCACCAGCGGCGTACGGCGAACAGCTCGTCGACGCGGACGCTGCCGGTGCGGGCGACGCGGGCCAGGTCGTTGCGCTTGAGGTCGACGATCATGACGTGTTCGGCGCGTTCCTTGGCCGAGGCGAGCAGTTCGGTCCGGCCGGTGGGGGTGGCCGGTCGGGTGCCCTTGATCGGTCGGGTGAGTACCCGCCCGCCGGTGACCTCGACCAGCGTCTCCGGGGAGGCGCAGCCGATGGCCCAGCCGGGGCCGGAGAGGGTGCCGCCGTAGCGGGCGCCGGGCAGCGTCCCGAGGCGCGCGAGGACCGGCAGCGGGTCACCGGTGTAGGGGGCGGCGGCGTGCCCGACGAGGTTGACCTGGTAGACGTCGCCGCGTCCGATGGCGGTCTGCACGGCGCGCACGGCGTCGGCGTGCTGACGTTCGGTCCAGCTCTCCGTCCAGGCGTCCAGCCTCCAGTCGGTGGCGGGCCGGCGGGTCGGTGCGGGCGCGGCGGTGTGGCCGTAGACGACGACGGCGACCTCGGGCAGCGTCGTCGCGGGGTTCGCCGCGCCGGCGGCGCGGCGAACCCCGCCGGCGGTGATGGCCGCGCCGGCGGCGGCGGAGACGTACAGGGCGGCTCCGCACACACCGGTGGGGGTGTGGCCGCCGACCGGGCGGGTGAGGTCGGCGGCGGCCAGGCCGTGTGCGGCGAGGAACTCCTGGGCGTGTGCGGCGGGGTCGCCGCCGTCGGCGGGCCGCCATTCCCAGCGGGCCAATTCGGTGAGGCTACGGCGGCAGCCGGCCGGCGCCCCGGGGGGCGTGTCGACCATCCCCCGCGGGAGCGCTCTCATGACGTCTGGTCCAAGCCGTCTCGTCCGTTCAGTGGATTCCACACGCCGCACCCGTGAACCTGCTCGATACCGGTCGCTTTCGCTTGGTACTGTGCGTCACTGGTCATGTGAACCATGACACAGTGCCCCCACAGTCCGGAGAAACCCGATGTGCCAGCACCGACCCACCTGCCCCTCCGCCGAAGCGACCGACCGGGACGCCGCCAGAGTCATCGCCTGCTTCCCTGAGCAGGGCTGGAGCCTGCTCTGCAACGGAGTCATCCTATTCGAGGACACCGGCGAGCTGCTCCCGGACGGGCGCACGATCGCCCCGCACCGTGGCCCGGCCCGCCACGCCCTCGTCGCCTGACCAACCACTACGCGTCACTTTCCTGTCCACGTCGGCCCCAGGCTGGTTCCGCCCGGTCCAGGACCTGCCCAGCGGAGTCGACGGCACCCGTGTCAGTTCTCGAACGCCTCCGGTGCCAAGCATGAACAGACCAGGTTCCGGTCCCCGTACGCGCCGTCGATGCGCCGCACCGGCGGCCAGTACTTCCCCGCCCGGTCGACGGCGCCGGGGTAGGCGCCCACCGACCGCGGGTACCGGTGCGGCCACTCGTCACCCGACACCATCGCCGCCGTGTGCGGCGCGTTGACCAGCGGGTTGTCGTCAGCGGGCCACTCCCCTGACCGCACCTTGTCGATCTCCGCCCGGATCGCGATCATCGCGTCACAGAACCGGTCCAGCTCGGCCAGGTCCTCACTCTCGGTCGGCTCCACCATCAGCGTGCCCGCCACCGGAAAGGACATCGTCGGCGCGTGGAAGCCGTAGTCGACCAGCCGCTTCGCCACGTCGTCGACGTTCACCCCGGTCGCCTTCGTCAACGGCCGCAGGTCGAGGATGCACTCGTGGGCCACCAGGCCCTTGTTACCCGCGTACAGCACCGGGAAGTGACCGCGCAGCCGCGCCGCCACGTAGTTCGCCGCGAGCACCGCCACCCCGGTGGCCCGGGCCAGCCCGGACGCGCCCATCATCCGCAGGTACGCCCACGGGATCGGCAGGATTCCCGCCGACCCGTACGGCGCCGCGGAGATCGCCGGCGCGCCGTCTCCGGCGGCGAGCGGGTCGCCGGGGAGGAAGGGCGCCAGGTGTGCCCGCACGGCCACCGGGCCCACGCCGGGCCCGCCGCCGCCGTGCGGAATGCAGAACGTCTTGTGCAGGTTCAGGTGTGACACGTCCGCCCCGAACCTCCCCGGCTTGGCGAACCCGACCAGCGCGTTGAGGTTCGCGCCGTCGACATACACCTGTCCGCCCGCGTCGTGGATCTTCGCGCACAGCGACGCGATGCCCGTCTCGTACACGCCGTGCGTCGACGGGTACGTCACCATGATCCCGGCGAGCGCGTCCCGATGCTTGTCGATCTTCGCGTCCAGATCGATCAGGTCGATGTTGCCGCCGGCGTCGCAGCCGACCACGACCACCCGCATCCCCGCCATCACCGCGGAGGCGGCGTTGGTGCCGTGCGCCGACGACGGGATCAGGCACACGTCCCGGTGCCCCTCGCCGCGGTCGCGGTGCCACGCCCGGATCGCCAGCAGCCCCGCCAGTTCCCCCTGCGAGCCGGCGTTGGGCTGGACGCTGACCGCGTCGTAACCGGTCACCTCGGCCAGCCAACCCTCCAACTGGGCGATCATCTCCCGGTAGCCGGTGGTCTGGGTGGCCGGTGCGAACGGGTGAATGTGCGCGAACTCCGCCCAGCTCACCGGCTCCATCTCCGTGGTGGCGTTGAGCTTCATCGTGCACGAGCCCAGCGGGATCATGCCCCGGTCCAGGGCGTAGTCGAAGCCGGCCAACCGCCGCAGGTAGCGCAGCATCGCCGTCTCGGAGCGGTGGCTGTGGAACACCGGGTGGGTGAGCGTCTGCGACGTGCGGGCCAGCCCGGCGGGCAGGTGGGAGCCGACCGCCCCGTCGAACGCCGGCACCCCGAACGCCGCCCACACCACCTGCACGTGCGCATCCGTGGTGGTCTCGTCGCAGGAGATCCCCACCCGGTCGGCGTCGACCAGCCGCAGGTTGACGTTGTCCGCCGCCGCCGCGGCCACCACCTCGGCGGCCCGGCCGGGTACGGTCGCGGTCACGGTGTCGAAGAACGCCACGTCCGCGACCACCACGCCGCCGGCGCGCAGCCCGGCCGCGAGCCGCGCCGCCATCTCGTGCGTACGAGTCGCGATCGCCCGCAGCCCGGCCGGGCCGTGGTAGACGGCGTACATGCCGGCCATCACCGCGAGCAGCACCTGCGCGGTGCAGATGTTGCTGGTCGCCTTCTCCCGCCGGATGTGCTGCTCGCGGGTCTGCAGCGCCAGTCGGTACGCCGGGTTGCCGTCGGCGTCCCTGGACACGCCGACCAGCCGGCCGGGCAGCATCCGCTCCAGCCCCGCCCGCACCGCCAGGTAGCCGGCGTGCGGCCCCCCGAACCCCATGGGGACGCCGAACCGCTGGGTGGTGCCGGCGGCGATGTCCACGCCCATCTCGCCGGGCGGACGCAGCAGGGTCAGCGCCAGCAGGTCCGCTGCCACGGTCACCAGCGCACCGGCGGTGTGGGCGGCCCCGACCAGACCCGCGTGGTCGCGGACCGCCCCGGACGCGCCCGGATACTGTAGGTGCAGGCCGAAGAACTCCGCCGGCAGCTCCTCGACGTCGAGGTCGAGCACCCGCACGTCGATGCCGAGCGGCTCCGCCCGACCCCTGATCACCGCGACGGTCTGCGGCAGGGTGTCCGCGTCGACCACGTACACACTGCTCCTACTCCTGGACGCGCGGCGGGCCAGAGTCATCGCCTCGGCCGCCGCGGTGCCTTCGTCGAGCATCGAGGCGTTCGCGGTGGCCAGGCCGGTCAAATCGGTCACCATGGTCTGGAAGTTCAGCAGCGCCTCGAGACGGCCCTGGCTGATCTCCGGCTGATACGGGGTGTACGCCGTGTACCAGGCCGGGTTCTCCAGCACGTTGCGGCGGATCACCGCCGGCGTGTGGGTGCCGTGGTAGCCGAGCCCGATCATGGACACGGCGACGGTGTTGCGGGCGGCCAGGGCGCGCAGCTCGGTGAGCGCGTCGTGCTCGGTGGCGGGCTCCGGCAGGTCGAGGGTGCCCTGCCAGCGGATCACCTCGGGGATCGCCGCGTCCATCAGCTCGTCGATCGTGCCGTGGCCGACGACGTCCAGCATCCGGCGTTCGTCGTCCGGGTCGGGGCCGACGTGGCGGGCGGCGAACTGCTCTGCGGTCATGGACTGCGCTCCCGGGGCGAGGTCGACAGGTCGGCCTCCCCCTCTGTCACGCCCACGGACGCTCCACAGTGCCTGCCCACGCGGTCCTTTTGCCTGAGAGGTTCCGGGGAGGATTTGCCCCTTCGGCGCCGTCCGGATGGTTTCCGGGGGTCTCTCCCACGTGGGTGCTACCGGCGCGGCCAACGCTACCAGCGCCGGGGTTTCCCGCGGCTGCCGTGTCCCCCGCAGCGGGATCGGCACGACCCGCGGGCACCTGGTGCCCGACGCTGCCAACCACCCGTCGAGGATCAACGCGCGAGCGGCTCCACGGCCGTAAGTGTCGCGCCCACGCCGGCGCCGCCCGACCGGTCGGCGTCCAGCCGGTCGGCCAACGCCGACAGCAGCCCACCCAGCGGCGCATCCAGCCGCAACGTCGCGTAGCCGTCGCCGCGGGTGGGGCCCTGGTTGACGATCGCCACCGGGATGCCCAGCTTCGCCGCCCGCAGCACGAACCGCCGCCCCGACATCACCGTCAACGACGACCCCAGCACCAGCAGCAGCCGGGCCGACTCCACCATCGCGAAACAACGGGTCACCCGCCCCGCGGGCACCGTCTCGCCGAAGAACACGACGTCCGGCTTGAGCATGCCGTAACGGCACACCGCGCAGTCGACCGTCTGGAACCCGGCCACCGCCGCGTCGGCGAGATCCACGTCCCCGTCCGGGTTGGTCGCGGCTATCGGCCCGTCGAAGCCCGGATTGGCCTCCGACAGCCGTCGGTCCAACTCCTCCCGGGAGGTGCCGTCACCGCAGTCCAGACACACCACGTCGGCCAGGCGGCCGTGCAGCTCCAGCACACCGCTGCTGCCCGCCGACGTGTGCAGCCCGTCGACGTTCTGCGTGATGACCCCATCGACCAACCCGGCGCGTTGCAACCGGGCCACCGCGCGGTGGCCGTCGTTCGGGGCCGCCCGGGCGACGTTCCGCCACCCCAGGTGACTGCGCGCCCAGTAGCGCCGCCGCGCCTGCGCGTCTCGGGTGAACATCTGGTACGTCATCGGCGTGCGCCGCCGGGCCGGGCCGCTGGGCCCACGATAGTCCGGAATATCCGACTCGGTGGACAGGCCCGCACCGCTGAGCACCACCACCCCACCGCCGCCGACCAGCCGCGCCAGCTCCTCGATCCGTTCGCTCACCCCACCAATGCTGCCGCACCCCACAACCACCGCCCACCACGAGGAACGACACCATCGCCGTCCCGGTCGCCCCGACCACGGTTGATCATGCTCACAACGCCTCCCGATCGTTCCACCACTTGTCCACCCAGCGTTGCCGGTCGATCGGCGCGCGACCCCGCGGTCCCCGGCGGATCGGCGTGGTGTCGGTGGGGAACGCCAGCTGGGCGTTGTAGTCGCGCTCCAACCGTCTCGTCTCCCGGATCAGAGCCCGTTCGGTGAGCTCGCTGAGGCCTCGCACGTCCTCCTGTTGGCCTGTCGCGTCGTCGAGGAGGAACCGCAGTGCTGCTCGTACGCGCTCGTAGGTCACGCTCGACACCTCGATCGTGATCTTCACGGGCTTCGGCGAGGTCATGACCGCACATCATGTCCCACTGGCCGTCACGACCAGAGCACCGGCGGGGGCGACGGACTCACTGGACACCGAGATCAACCAACATCGCTCGCTGGCGGCGGCCGTTGAGGTGATGGTGGATCCGGCGTTCCGCAGCACTCCTCGGGATCCTGCCCCGCGGCGCCGCCGCCTGCCCCCACGGCATGAGTAGCGCCATGCCCGCACTCCGATCAGACCGACGCGGCAGCCGCGCCGTGCCTTCGGTGATGATGTCGACGTACCGCGGTGGTGCTACCGGCGTCGGGGCGTCGGTCGTCGTCCTCCCGCGATCCAGGGAACGAGACGAGCACGTCCGTTACTCCTTGATCGCCAACTGCAGCTGTTCGCCGACCTCCCCAGCCGCCTGCGCGCTGGCCCGCAGTTGCTCTGCCTGGTCGGCCAGGTACGACTGCCACCGGGTCAGGTTCTCGTGCGTAGCCTGACTGGCGGTCACCAGTGCGTCGTGCCTCGCCTGCAGATTCTGTAGTTGGCGCTGGAGTTCACTGACCTCGGTGATCTGGGTGGCCTGTTGGTGGGCGTGGGCGATGATGTCCTCGGCCTGCCGCCGAGCTTCGGCGAGGATCTCCGCGCCTTCCGCGCTGGCGTCGCCGATGGTGCGGTTGGCTTCCTCCTGAGCGCGCATGGTCAGCTCGACGGCGATTGGGTCGGCCGCCTGCGGAGCGATGCTCGGCAGGGTTCCGTGGCGGAGCATCTCGATCTGGTTGAGCAGGCCGCGCACTTCGCGCCCCTTGCGGTCGATCTCGCCGTTGAGCAGCGCGATCCGGTCGTCTGCGAAGCGAGCCACCGCGGCCACCTGAGCGGCCGAATACCACTGCTGGCCGCGGGAGCGACGGGTCTCTACCAGGTTGACCCGCTGGGTGACCTCGCCGGGCTGCGGTTGCTTCGCGTCCGGTGCGTTGTGTCGGGCACCGTCGTCAGTCATCGGACTCCTGTCTGGGTGAGGTCACGCGGCGCCGGCCCGCCGCCGCCGACAGAGGTGGGTAGAGCGAGTGGTCGTACCTTTCCGTCAAGATGCGGTCGGGGCCAACACCGGAGGCGGTGAGGGCAGTGACCGTGGCACGGGTCATCGCGGGAGACCCGCAGACGAGGATGTCCGCGTCCGTCCACGAGCCGAGCCGGAGGGCGGTGTCGACGGCTCGACCCACGTGACCGTCCCAGCCCCAACCAAGTTCCACGGTGGGGACGTAGCGGAGCCACTGCTCGCCGCGGCTGGCCGACCATACCGCCGCCGGCGACGTCGCGGCCAGCTTCAGGAGTGCTTGGTGATCGTACAGATCGTCGGGGGTTCTTCCCCCCACCACCAGAGTGGTGGGACGCCCAGAGCCTTGCTGAAGCTCTTCGGCGACGGCCCGCAGGGGCGCCACGCCGGTGCCGCCGGCGATCAGCAGGAGCCGCCGGTGGGGTGCGCGGTGGTATGACGACAGGGCGGTGCCAACCGGGTGTCCCAGCAGGAGCGTGTCGCCGACCGCCAACCGCCTGACCAAATGGGTCGAAAACCGGCCCGCCGCCCGGACGTGGAACTCGAGTGTTCCGTCTGGGCGGGGCGCGTTGGCGGGTGACAGGTACCGCCAGGTACGCATGGTCGATACCTGCGTCGGCAGGGACTGTCCGGGCAGGTAGTCGCACAGGTAGTTCGGTCGGACGGTGAACACGCAGATGTCGGCGCGGCGGCGCTCGGTGTTGATCACCTCGGCCTGCCAGAACGGGGGCGCGACCTGTTCGGATTCGGCGGCGCCGGCGAGCATCAGCTTCGCGACCGCCTCGTACGCCCCGGCCCACTCGGCTCTCAGGCTTGGCGTCCACCGGGGCCCGATGAAGTGCTCCAGTGTCGCCAGGAGAGCCTGGCCGACCCAGATGTAGTGCCGCTCCGCCAGTTGCACCGGCCGGCCCTCGGAGTCGGCTCCGTGGAACCGTCTGTGGTCGGCGCCGAGACGATGCGCGAACGTGGTGAGCGCGTCCGGGTCGTCGACGCTCGTGATGATGTGCCCGAGCGCGGCGAGCAGCTTGTCCTCCTGGTACTGCATGTCTGCCGAGAACATGGCCCGGGTCTCCGGGGCGATCACGAACAGAGTCGCGTAGAAGTACTTCGCTGCTTCGGGACCGGCCACGGCGAGTTGGTTCCAGCTCTGGCGCAGCGCCTCGATGTCCATGTGTCAGCCCTCCTGCCGGTTGGCAAGGTAGTGGCGCTCACGCAGAGACGGCTCCGGAGAGTACGGCGTGCGGGCACCTGGCCAGAAGTTCGGGTTAGGCACCCGGGTGTCGTAGTAGCGGTGGTGCACGGCGTGCAGGGCGGCCCACCCGACCGACCCGTTGATCCAGGACCAGTCGCCGTAGACGGGCCGGCCGGCTCGCTCTTCGGCGGCGCAGAAACGCATGAACAGGTCCGACTCGGCGTGCGGGTCGGAGATCCGCACGCCGGCGGCCTGGAAGGAGTGCAGGACCGCCTGGTTGATGACCAGGGCGGCGTGCTCCCGCCACAAGGTGGACTCGTCCCTGGTGTCGAGCCCCAACCCCGCGGCCACCGCCCTCAGCTGGTTGTACCGGTCGACGTCACCCATGTTGCGGGTGCCGATCTCATCGGCGAGGTAGTGCCCGTTGAACGGGGCGCAGCTGTAGTCGACGCCACCGATACGCAAGCGCATGTTGGCAATCACGGGGAGGGCGTGCCACCGGAGCCTGAGGTCCGCGAACCAGGCGTGTCGAGGGTGCGTCAACGCGACTTCTCGCACGAGCTCCCGGGGGACGTCGACGAGCGTCGGGTCCTCGGTGACGGTCTCGATCACCCAGGGCAGCAGGTCGAATCTGCCGGGGACGGCGGGTGGCCGCCAGCCAAGCCGCAGCGCGGCGTCGGTCATGTCGACCTGTGCGGGGTCGCCGAGCACCCGGCCGTCCAGTTGCCACCCGCAGTACCGGATCAGCTGGTCGTTCCAGACGCGGGCTCGTGGTCCTGCCAGCGGATGATCCGGAGCGAACACCGTGATGACGGACTGGATCCGCCCCCCGTTGTCCGCTATTCGGAGGTGTTCGGTCAGTTCGCTGGCGATGCCGTCAATGGTGGTGACGGTGCGACGGTCGCGGACCTTCAGGCCCGCCCAGCGGACCCGGCCGATGCACCGTACGGACTGCCGCCACGCCACCTTGGCGCCATATGTCAGCTCGTTCCTTGTCTGCCAGTAGGTACCGGTCGTGGCGATCTCGTTGAGCACACCGGAGATTCGGTCGGCGACGTTGGGGATCTGCCGCTCTCTGTAGTAGGCGGTGATAAACTTCACTGCCTCGGTGGAGAGGTCCTCGACTGGGTCGACTGAAGGTGGGGTGGTGTGGCGCGCGGGGCACCCCACTCGGCTGTCGCCAGCGGCAACGCTGCCGGTCGTCAATTTTGGCTCATTCCCGATCATTGGGCAGGTTCCGCTGCGTCCCCGCATGGTCGTACGTCACTTCTCCCGCTGGCCTGCTACGCTGCGTGATGACACGGATTCGGCCGGCGAACGGGACTAGAGTTCCTGGGAACTTCTCGGCTGTCAATAGGTGAGTCCAGCTTGGAAACATCACAGTTGACACAGGTCAGACCATTGCCGGCAACAAGCACGATCTCCTGTTCAGGCGGGCGGGCCGGCGTCCTCACCAGGCCCGCGCCGCTGGCCAGCTGGACACAGGCTTTGCCGCAGCCCGTGCGACCGCCCCTGGCCGTCACCGCTCGGGGACCACCCCGCGTTCTTCCAGGCGATGCGGGAGGACTGCGGATCGACACGACACAGAGGATCGCGCACTCCAGCGGCGAAGCTGTGAACAGCTTCACGGCCCGCCTTCACCGAGTTGGCACCACCGACGCGGTCGTGGTGGGACCGGGGGCGGGCTCTTCGGTAACCGTCACGGTCGGTTCCTTCCAGAGGTGTCGGGCTCGCGCTGGGTCAACGCGTGAGGGTCTCGCCCGTCCGAACCAAGGCTTCAAGGTCCGCGATGGACGCCGACGCCGGGAGGACGCGTCAGGGACGATAGCGGGTCACGCGTGTCCGGTCACGGCCGCCCTATCAAAATGCCGACAACAACTTGGCGTGGAGAGTGATAAAATGCCACCCGTTTGATCAATGGTGAGTAGCGCGTGCAGCGCACATGGTCACGGCCCCCCGCGCTACGCTCCACCGTGGACAAGACAGTCCCGTTGGCCGCACGCAAGCGGCGGCACGGTGACACTTTCCGCCGTCGAGTACCCGCGCCCGGCGGTCCACCCGACAGGACCCGTGCCCAAGCCCCACACCACCGGCGACAACCCGCAGCAGTCGCCAAACACCAAAATGCCCGGGCGCGTCGTACCCGCCCGGGCATTCACCCGCCAACTCACGAAACCATCAACCCGCCCGTCGACGCGCCCGACGCGCCGCCAACTCGTCACCCACCACATCCGCAGCCGGCTCGGCAGCCGCCGGTGCGACACCCGCCGGCTCCGCCGGCAGATGCGACAGCGAACCCTGAATCTCCTTGAACGCCCCGCCGATCGCGATGCCGAACACCCCTTGGCCACCCTGCAACAGGTCGACCACCTCCTCCGGAGACCGGCACTCGTACACCGTCGTCCCGTCGGAGATCAACGTGATGCCCGCCAGGTCCGCCACCCCCCGCGACCGCAGCGCCTCGATCGCCTTCCGGATGTTCTGCAACGACACCCCGGCGTCCAACAGCCGCTTCACCACCTTGAGCACCACCAAGTCCCGGAACGAGTACAACCGTTGCGTCCCCGAACCCGACGCGTCCCGCACACTCGGCACCACCAGACCCGTCCGCGCCCAGTAGTCCAACTGCCGGTAACTGATGCCCACCGCGTGGCACGCCGTCACACCGCGGTAGCCCACCGCGCCGTCACCGTCCGTCGCCGACAGCGACGTGCCCTGCTCCGTACCCGAATCGGGATCCCGCGGCTCCTGCATCCGGACAACCTCCCCGCCCGTGCGGTGACACGTCGATTCCGGGACGCGCACCCCTCGATACGCAAACCCTAACGCCGCATCGGACGGCTACCACGGAACAACAGCCCGACACGCCGGGCGCACCACACACCGAACCCATCATCACTCACCGTGACGGAACCGGCCCGGCGGTCAGCCGGCGAAATCCTCCGGGCGCACCTGATCCAAGAACTCGCGGAACTTCTCCACCTCGTCCTCCTGCTCGTCCGGAATCACAATCCCGGCCTCACTGAGGACCTCCTCGGCACAACGAATGGGCGCCCCCACCCGCAACGCCAACGCAATGGAATCACTCGGCCGCGCCGACACCCGCACACCGTCCCCGATCAACAGGTCGGCGTAGAACACGTTCTCCTTCAGTTCGGTGATCTCCACCGCCTGCAACGGCGCCTGCAACGCCGCCAACACATCCCGCAGAAGATCGTGCGTCAACGGACGCGCCGGCTTGACCCCCTGCTGCTCGTAGGCGATCGCCGTCGCCTCGACCGCGCCGATCCAGATCGGCAGATAGCGGTCCCCCTCGACCTCCCTGAGCAGGACGATCGGCTGGTTGCTCGGCAGCTCCACCCGAACCCCGACCACGCTCAGCTCGCGCACCGCCGCCTCCGTGTCGTTGTCACCTACGCCGCACCGCAACCCTCCCTGCACGGTACACGGACCGCGACACGGCCGTCCCACACGCTCGCGAGCGCCGCGCCCCGCGCCAGAGAGGGCTTACCCCGGCAAGCCTACGGCACGCTTCCCCGACCAGATCTTTCGCACAGACCCGATCAGCGGCCCAACGTCGACCGCAACCCCACCCGCACCAACGCCGCGTGCAACTGCTGCGACAACGCCACCAACTCCCGCGCCATCTCCGCCGCCCGCGCCCGCGCGGCCGGATCATTCTGCCGCGCCAACGGCGCCACCAACTGCGCGAACAAACCCACCTCACGATCCGCCGCCGACCGGTACCCCCGCAGATGCCGCGGCTGGAACCCGTACGCCGCCAGACCCGCCACCGCCCGCGCGATGGTCAGCGCATCGCTGTCGTACCAGCCCGGCGGATCCGACACCACCACACCGAGCCGCTCCAACTCCGCCAACGTCGACTCGTCCACCCCGCTACGCGCCACAAGATCGGCCCGGCCCAGCCGCAACTCCGACGACTCGGCCTCCGCCTCCCGCCCCGGCACCTCACCACCGGGACCCACCGCCACCAACGTCGGCCGCGACCGCCCCGGCGCCTCACCCAGCACGTCCCCATCCGCCAACTGCTCACGGATGACCCGCAACGGCAGATACTGGTCCCGCTGCGCGGTCAACACAAACCGCAACCGCGCCATATCGTCCCAGCTGTACTTCCGATACCCCGCAGCCGTCCGCTGCGGCTCCACCAGACCCTCAGCCTCGAGGAACCGCAGCTTCGACAACGTCGTGTCCGGGAAGTCCACCCGCAACTGGGCCAACACCTCGCCGATGCTCATCAACGGCTGGGCACGGGCCGACCCCGGCGCGGCGGAGGCCGCAGGCTCGTTCACCCCCGGCCGGCCTCCACCGGACGCGGGCCGGCAATGAACACCACCCGGAACTTGCCGATCTGCACCTCATCGCCGTTACTCAACGTGGCCGCCTCGACCCGCTCCCGGTTCACGTAGGTGCCGTTCAGGCTCCCCACGTCTCGCACCGTGAACGTTCCACCATCCCGATGGAACTCGGCGTGCCGCCGCGACACCGTCACATCGTCAAGGAAGATGTCGCTGTCCGGATGCCGGCCGCTCGTCGTCACATCGTGGTCCAACAGGAACCGGGCACCCGCGTTCGGACCCCGCCGGACCACCAGCAGCGCCATCCCCGGCGGCAACGAACCGGACATCCTGCTCGGCACCACATCGGTGTCCGGACCCTCCAGAACCTCGTCGAGCGAACCGAGATTGAGCGTCGAAGTGACGTCGAGTGGGGGAAACTCGTCGTCTGGGCGAGTCATGGGACCACCTCACGGATCTGTTCGGTCGGCGCACGGTAGTGGCGGGTCTGGCCGCCGGGCCATTTCTCACCCGGCGGCTGGCTCCCCGTGCCAGGGAAGGCAATTCCGCAACGCTCAACTATCGGATTCTCGGTCGACTGGGCGAGCCTAGCCAGCGCCGAAAAGCAGGGCAACCGGACGCGCGGATCCAACCGCCGACCGGCAATGGGCACGCTCAGCTCTCCGTGAGCTCGCGGTACGCACCCGCCGACAGCAGCGCGTCCACCGCAGCCGGATCGTCCGGGGCGATCTCCAGCAACCAACCCGCACCATACGGGTCAGTATTGATCACCTCAGGAGTGTCGCCGAGCGCCTCGTTGCGCGCCGACACCGTCCCACCGACCGGGGCGTAGATCTCCGACACACTCTTCGTCGACTCGATCTCACCGAACGACTCACCAGCCGCCACCACCGCGCCCGCCTCGGGCAACTGGACGTACACGATGTCACCCAGCGCGTCCTGCGCGAAGTGCGTGATGCCGACCCGGACAGCGCCGTCGCCACCACCCGCCACCCACTCGTGCTCGGCGGTATACCGCAGATCCTCAGGAATCACCAGACGCGTCCTTCATCCCATCGACGCACCGGCCCCGAAGGACACCGGCGCGGCCGCGCCGGTCACGAGACCGGACGGGCGTGTTCCAGCTTGATCGGCGCGTGCAGCGCCGACACCTCGGCGACCCCACGATCCTTGACGATCACCGTACCGTCGTCACCCACGACCGTCGCCACCACCCCGCCCGGAATGTTCAACGCCGTACGCATGGTCGCCGGATCCCCGATCACCGTGATGGTGTACGGACCCGTCAACCGACGTCCGTCCACGATCAACGACCCGTTCTCCCCGTCCAGGAAGAACGTCGACGCGATGATTCGCACCGTCGCCCGGTCACCACCGGAGATCTGCATCGCCTCCGCGCCCGCGCCCCGCAACTCCTGCACCGCGTCCAGCACCCGCGTCGCCGAGATCGGCTTGCCACCACCGGCCTCGAACCGCACCGACAGCCCAGGCCCGGTCGCCGGCAGCGTCCCCGCGAGGATCTCCAGCTCGTCCGCCCGCCGGGTCGCCTCCTCCAGGGCCGCCTGCAGACCCATCTGACCGGAGCGCAGCTGGCGCTGGCTGTCCTCCAACGTCGCGATGTCCTGGCGCAGCCGATCCTCCCGCGCGTTCAGGTCGTACAGGATCCGCACCAGGTCCTCCTGGCGCGCCGCCGACGTCGTCGGATCCACCGACGTCGTTCTCAGCTGCTCCACCAGGGTGAACCCCAGCAACCCCAGCAACACCGCGATCATCATCGTGGCCGAACTGACCCGCCACCGCCCGCCCGACACCACCGGAGCCTCAGCCGACCCGGATCCATCCGCCGGCGCCGGAGGCCCCGCCGGCTCCACCGAGTGGGGCGCCGGAGAATCCGTCGCCGGCGGGCTCAACTCGTCCGGATCCGGTGCGTCCGGCCGCGGGTCCGGATCCGCCACGGGACCGGACGGACGACCGGGCTCCACCGGCTGCGGCCAACCGGTGCCGGTCTCGGTGTGCTCGTCACTACTCATCGCCACGAACCTACGCCCGGAACAGGTGCCGACGGATCGCCGCCACGTTCCCGAAGATCCGCACCCCCAGCACGACCACCACACCCGTCGACAACTGGCTCCCCACGCCCAACTGGTCCCCCAGATACACGATCAGGGCGGCCACCAGCACGTTCGAGATGAACGACACCACGAACTGCTTGTCGTCGAAGATCCGGTCCAGCTTCGCCCGCACCCCGCCGAACACCGCGTCCAACGCCGCCACCACCGCGATCGGCAGGTACGGCTGCAACGCCGCCGGCACCGTCGGGTCGAGCCACAACCCGAGCCCCACGCCTGCGAGCAACGCCAACACCGCGATCATCGATTACCTCCGGAGGCAGTGGTAGGCGCCGAAGAACCGGACGCCCCGGGACTGGCCGACCGACCCGACGGCGTCGGCGTCGGGCTGGCCGGCGGCTGGGCGTAGCGTAGTCGCGGCTCCGGAGCTGCCGGCAGGGTGAGGTCCTCGGCCTCCCGCACCCCGAACGAGGTCCCTTCGTCCGCGGCCACCGCCCGCATCGCCGACGCGCTGCGGCTGCGCTCGTACCGCTCCCGCATCTCGTCCGGGCCGATCGCCGAGACCTCATACGGCGCTGTCACCGGTCGGAAGTCCACCAAGATTGCCTGTCCCGCCGACCGGATCGTCGATGTCGCCGTCAACCGCTGCCCGTTGATCGCGATAGCCTCGGCGCCTGCCGCCCACAGGTCGTTTGTAACCCACTGCAGATCGACATAGAGAATCTGCCCCGACGTCACGTTCGCACCGGTAACCGGGTCCTCGTCCGGCGGCGCGTCAGCCAGCCGCACCACCACGCCGTCACCGCTCACCCGGCCCAGTCCGGTCCCCGCCTCCAACGTCCGCAGCCGGGCGGCCGCCGAGTCGCCCAGCGCGGCGGCCCGCTGCCGGGCCACCTCCGCCCGCAGGTCTTCGGCCCGCTCCGACAGCCGGTCCGTCTCGCTCTCACGCTGCTTGATCTGCTCGACCAGGCCCTGCCGCGCCTGGCTGCGTCCCGGCGCCTCGGCCACCGTCTGCCGGTACGCGACCGCGAACAGGAAACCCAGCAGCACCAGGACGACGAAACTCACCGACCGGGTCGACCACTGCCACCACCTCGCCGGCGGTGTCACCCGCCGGCGAGCCGCCGCGTCCGCGTATCCCGGATCGAGCGGGTTACGGAACAGCTCCGTCAGGAAATCCGGGGCGTAAACCCGTGCCTTGCGCTCCGCGTCCTCCGTCGGCGTGCTGGTCATCGCCCCACCTCACGGACCAGGCGGCCAGCCTGCACCACGTACATGCCGCCGGCCACCCAATACAGTGCCAGGCCCCACCACGCGAGGCCCCACCCGATCGCGCCGGCGACCGTTGCCGTGACGGGCACCGCCGTCGAGAGCAGCAGGATCGGGAACGCGGCCAACAGCAGGAAGGTGGCGGTCTTGCCGACGTAGTGCACCGGTGGCGGCCCGTACCCGTGGCGCCGTAGCACGGCGAGGGACCCCACCAGAAGCAGCTCCCGTGCCACCAGCGCCACCGTGAACTGCCACATGACCACCTCGCGGGCGGTGAACGCCACCAGGGTGGCCAGGATGTAGAGCCGGTCCACGAGAGGGTCCAGCAGCTCGCCCACGCGGCTCACCTGGCCCAGCCGCCGGGCGACCCAACCGTCCACCCAGTCAGTGGTGCCGCCGATCGCCAGCACCACGATCGCGGCCACGTCGGCGCGTGCCACCAGCAGCAGGTACAGGAACAGCGGAACACCGAGCAACCGGACGAAGCTGATCAGGTTCGGCAGGGTGAGGACCTGGTCGCCCAGGTAGCCGGGGATTCGCGGGTGCCCTGCCCGAGCCGGCCGACGCGACACCGAACCTCCTCCGCGACGCGCTCCGGCGACCCGACCGAGACCGGACGGTACCGAGGGTCGTACGCACTGTCGGGCCGGCTGACCCCGGCTCCCCTGCGGCCCCGGTTCCGGGGCTGACTTTCGGCGCGGCCCGTGATCGTAGGTGATCACAGGCCGGTCGAGTTGCGCTGCCACTATATCCGTCCGTTCGACACCGTCTCGGATGCGTGTGTCGGCCGTGGGGTGCGTTGTCGGTTGTCTGTGGGCGGCGTCACGTCGCGTACGGCGTCCTAGGACGCTAGCCGGACCGGCGAGCGCCCCACCCACGCCGGGGCGCCACCGTCCACGACGCCGGTCCGGTCGCTCCACCGACGCGTCGGGCGGCTCGCGCACAGTGCCAGGTCGTGGGCACGTCGACCCGCGACGGTGCCCCTCCCCCCGTGGTCGACGTGCCCACGACCTGGTTCGGGCGGTACCGCCCCGCGACCGTACGGTGACCGGGATACTGGCCGCGGGGGTGAACGGTGAACTCGGCCAACGGTGCGGCGGTGGTGGTCGGCGTGGACGGGTCCGAGCCGGCGCTGCGGGCGGTACGCCTCGCGGCCGTCGAGGCGTACCGCCGGAACCGACCGTTGCGCGTCGTCCACGGGTTCATCTGGCCGTTGCTGCGCGTACCGCTGGAGACGCCCGCCGGCGGCCCACCCGGCGCGGGCCTGCGTCAGCAGGCCGAGCAGCTGGTCGCCGCCGCGGTCACCGAGGCCGAGGCGACCGCGCCGGGGCTGCGCGTCACCGGCGGGATCATCGACGGGGAGGCCGCCGCGGTCCTGCTCGGCGAGTCGCCGACCGCCGTGATGATCGTTCTGGGTGACCGGGGGCTCGGCGGGTTCACCAGCCTGGTGGTCGGCTCCGTCGCGGTCCAGGTCGCCACCTACGCCGACTGCCCGGTGTTGGTCGCCCGGGGTGCCGACCGTACCGACGGGCCGGTGGTGGTGGGCGTCGACGGGTCCGAGGTGTCCCGGCTGGCGGTGGAGTTCGCGGTGGCGGAGGCGTCGCTGCGCGACGCCGAGCTGATGGCACTGCACACCTACCGGTACCCGGTCTCCGGCGGTCCCGGCGACATGTTGCCCCTCGTCTACGACGAGGAGCAACTGCGCCACGAGGAGCGGCGGGTGCTCGCCGAGTCACTCGCCGGAATCGCCGAGCGGTGGCCGGACGTACCGCTCCGCCGAGAGACCATCCGGGGCCGGCCCGCCCGGCTGCTCACCGAGGCGTCCCGGCGGGCCCAGTTGATGGTGGTCGGCGGGCAGGGGCGGGGCGAGTTCACCGGGCTGCTGCTCGGCTCGGTCAGCCAGTCCGTGCTGCATCACGCCGACTGTCCGGTGGCGGTGGTCCGCGCGCCACGCTGACCACCTCGGCAGGGTTGGCCGCCGCGTCGACGGGTAGACCGAGCCCGGCACGCAACGGCGAGGACGACCGGAGGAGGCAGCGATGGCAGGACCACGGCCGGGCAGCAACGCCTACGACAAGCAGCGCGCCCGCATCCGGAACGCGATCGACGATTCCGGACGACACGTGCCGGACCGCAAGGCGAACGACGTCGCCAACCGGATCCTGCAGCAGGACCGGGGTCAGCGCGGCGTGGTCCGCGGCGAGCGGATCTACGGTCCCAAGGGCGAACGGGAAGCCGGTGACCCGAGGTGAGGATGGCGGACCTGGCCGACGGGGCGATCGCCGGCGCGGTCGGCAGCACCGCCCTGAACGCGGTCACCTACCTGGACATGACGCTGCGGGCCCGACCGGCCAGCAGCACCCCGGAGGAAAGCGCCCGCCGAATGGCCGACCTCGCGCACGTCGACCTGGGGCCCGAGGATCAGGCGACGAACCGCCGGTCGGGTCTCGGGCCCCTGTTCGGCTACGGGCTCGGTGTCACCGCCGGGGTCGCGTTCGCGCTGCTGACCCACGGCCGGCGGTTGCCGCTGGCGACGGCCAGCGGGTTGCTCGGTGGTGGGGTGATGACCATGTCGGACGGAACGTTGACCGCGCTCGGCGTCGCCGACCCGCGCAGCTGGCGACGCTCCGACTGGCTCGCCGACCTCATCCCGCACCTGGCCTTCGGTTTGGCGGCGGCCGTCACCCTGAGCCGGCTGCGGTCGCCGCGCGCCTGACCGCCGACGCCGTCGCGCTGCCCGTCCCGGCCGGGACGGGCAGCGCGACGGCGTCGGCGGTCAACTCTCATCCTCGGCGACCGGTTCCGGCGCGGGGCCATACGGGGACACCTGCCCCTTGGGTACCGGACGGCCCTCGTCACCGTGCGACGAGCCACGGTTGAGCGGATGACCCGTCGGCCGGGGCCCCTTGCTGTCCTGGCTGGTCGAGCCCCGAGCGTTGCGCCGGAACTCCTGCTGCTGCGGGTTCGTCACGGGTGTCTCCTTCCCGGTGGCCGACGGCGCACGGCGTACGCCGCCTCCCCTGCCGCGTACCCACCGCCCCCGGTGCCATGCCGGACCGACGTCGGTGGCGACCGGTGCGGCTAACCCGGCGCGTCGCGGGTACGCCCCCACAGTGGGCGACAACCGGAGGACCGCACGGGCGCTGCTGGAGCGGCGGGGACGCACGTACGCCGAGGAGGCCGGTGTTCACCTGGCCGACCGGCCCGGCCCGCTCTACCAGCTGCTGGTGCTCACCACCCTGCTGAGCACCCGGATCCGCGCGCAGGTGGCGGTTGCCGCTGCCCGGGAACTGTTCACCGCCGGCTACCGCACACCGCAGGCGATGGAGGCGGCCGGCTGGCAGGACCGGGTGGACGCCCTGGGCCGGGGCCACTATCGCCGCTACGACGAGCGGACCGCGACGATGCTGGGCACGGGCGCGCGGCTTTGCCTGGACCGGTGGCACGGCGACCTGCGCCGGCTGCACCGCGCGGCCGAGGGGCAGCCCGCCCGGCTGCGCCGGCTGCTGACCGAGTTCCCCGGCATCGGGCCCACCGGCGCGGACATCTTCCTGCGCGAGGCTCAGGCGGTGTGGCCGGATCTGCGCCCGTACGCCGACCGGCGCGCACTGAGTGGGGCCGAGCGGCTGGGCCTGCCCGGCAGCCCGGAGCGGCTTGCCGGGTTGGTCGACGACGGGGACTTCGGCCGTCTGGCGTCGGCCCTGGTTCGGGTGGCGCTCGGCGAGGAGTCCGCCGGCGAGGTCGCGCGGGCGGCGGCCCGCTGAGCCTTCACTTCGCCGCGTTGCCGCCCGGCTTCGTCAGGTGCCACACCAGCAGGGCCGCGAGCAGGGCGAGCACCACCAGGCCGCCGGAGATCCCCTCGCCGTCCTCGGGGTCGCGGCCGGACGTGCCGAAGTAGATCACGGCGAGCCCGGCCAGCACCGCGACGGCGCTGCGCAGTCCTCGGTCCTTCACGCCCAGCGACATTAGCTGCGCGCCATCCCGGGCGGGCACAAATCATGCATTCTCCCCCTTAATAGGCATTCAGTCGACCTTCAGGTCTCAGTCGACCTCCAGGTCATCGAGGGAAATCTTGTGGCTCATCAGCCAGCGGGCCAGCGCCGACATCCCGAACAACCACAGCGGCGCGGACTCGGTGGTGCCGTTGGTGGCGAAGATCGCGAAGCGCAGGTCCGGTGCCCGGTACGCCTCGATCCGCCACCGGTGCTGCCGGTCCCGCCAGATCGCGGAAGGGTCCATGGCTCGACGCTAGGGGACCGCCATCCGCCCCGGGGCCGGTTGGGACCCACCCGAGCACGCGCCCGCGGCACGAGACCAGCGGGAAAAACAGGATCGACAGGGCCGGCCGACCACGGACCGGCGAATGCCGGTCGACAGAGCGCCGCGTCCACCAGGGCGCCGAGCCGGAGCAGGCCGAGACAGAAGGTCGATCAGCGGCTCGCGTCGGCCACCCCGGTACGCCAGCACCCGACCACTGGCAGTCCCCCGCAACCGCCCTATCGGCCCACGACGACCCGCATGTCGTCGGACAGCCGGCGGGTCACACCCCGCCGGTCCAGCAACTCCAGCAGGGGCACGGCCACCCGACGGGTGGTGTCCAACGCCTGCCGGGCGGTGCTGAGCGTGAACGGCTGCGGCAGCCCGGCAAGCACTCGCACGGCGTCGTCGATCGCCCCGGGCAGCAGCACCACGTTGTCCGCCAGCCGGAGCAGCGCCCCGGCCCGCACCGCGGCGCCGATCTCCCGGGGGCCCAGTCCCAGTTCGGCCAGACGTTCCGCCCCCGGGGCTCGGAACGGGTGCGGCGCGTACGCCGCGCGGGCCCGCGCCACGGCCCGGGCCACCGGCTCGGGCAACGCGTCGGCCGACCCGGCTGTGACCCGGCCGGCGTCCAACCGCAACGGTGGCTGCACGAGGGCCGCGACGAGCGTCCGATCGGGCAGGTCGAGGCGCTGCCTCAACAACTCCACCGGGGCGCCGGGATCCAGCGGGTGCGCGCGGGCGTGCCGGTCGACCTCCGCCGCGAGCCGGAGGCCGAGTCGCCGCCAGTGCTCCGGGTCGGCCAGCCACTGCCCGGTGACCGGCCGACCGGCCGGCACGACACCCATCCGAGTGAGGTCGCCGGCGCTGACCAGCCCACGACGGCGCAGCTCGCCGGGGAGATCCGGGCGACCGTCCACGGTCGCCAGCACGGCTGCCCGCGCGACCGCCGCGCCCCGCCGGCGCAGCGGCGGAGGCGCCACGTCCAGCACGGTCACGCCACCGGCGACGTGGTGGTGACCGGGGTCGCGCAGCAACGCCCGGTCGCCGACCAGCAGCGGCAGCGGGCGGGCCAGCCGCAGCCGGACGGTGTCCGGACCCAGCGGGCGGACCCGGGCGGACACGGCGGCGGAGCCGGCGTGCAGGGTGAGCGTGGCCGGCAGATCGGCGGCAAGGTCACCGGTCACCCGGACGTCGAGCAGGTCGGTGCGGCCGAACCGGCCCGGCGTGAGCAGGGCGTCGCCCCGACCGAGGCGTTCACGGGAGATGCCGCGGAGGTTCACCGCCACCCGGGCGACCGCGGCGACCTCGCCCCGGGCGACGCCGAGGGCCTGTAGCCCGCGTACCCGCACAGGCTCACCGGTGGCCGCGAGTTCCAGCTCCTCGCCGACGGCGATCCGGCCCGCGCCCAACGTCCCGGTCACCACCGTGCCGCTGCCCCGGACGGTGAAGCTGCGGTCCACCCACAGCCGCACCGGCGCGTCCGTCGCCGGGGCGGGCACAGTGCCGGCCAGCCGGTCCAGGGCCGCTCGTAGCTCCGGCAGCCCCGCGCCGGTCACCGCGCTCACCGCCACCGCGTCGATCGCGGCCAGCGACGTACCGACCAACCGATCCCGCGCCTGCGCCGGCCCCGGCGCGGCCAGGTCCGTCCGGGTCACCACCAGCAGTCCGGCGGACACGCCGAGCGCGTCGAGCGCGGCCACGTGCTCGACGGACTGCGGCATCCAGCCCTCGTCGGCCGCGACCACGACCAGCGCCGCCGGGACCGGGCCCACCCCGGCGAGCATGTTCGGCACGAACCGCTCGTGCCCGGGCACGTCGACGAACGCGGCCGTACGCCCCGACGGCAGTGCCGTCCACGCGAACCCGAGGTCGATGGTCATTCCCCGGCGACGTTCCTCGGCCCACCGGTCCGGCTCCATCCCGGTCAGCACCCGCACCAGGGTCGACTTGCCGTGGTCGACGTGCCCGGCGGTGGCCACCACGAGCATGCTCAACCGTCCACCGGGGCACGTCGCACGGCGGCGCGGACGGCGGCGTCGTCAGCGGCGGGAACGCAGCGCAGGTCCAACAACAGCCGGCCCCGGACCACCCGGCCGAGCACCGGCGGCGCTCCGGTGCGCAGCGGCTGGGCGTACGACTCGGGCAGGCTCACCGCCCACGAGTCCAGCTCCACGCCCGGGGCGCCGCCGCCACCCACCACCGCGGCGACCGGCACCACCTCCGCCTTGCACCCGTCAGCGACCAGGGCCTCGCGCAGCCGCTCGGCACGCTCCCGCAGCGCGGCCGCGTCGGCATACAGCGCCGCCCGGGTCGGGGTGAGGGCCGGGTCGGCGAGGGTCGCCCCCAGCGCGGCGAGGGTCAGCTTGTCCACCCGCAACGCCCGGGCGAGGGGATGGCGGCGCAACCGGTGTACCAGTTCGGCGTCGCCGAGCAGCAACCCGGCCTGCGGTCCGCCGAGCAGCTTGTCACCGCTGGCGGTGACCAGCGCCGCCCCGGCCCGCAGGGTGGTCGTGGCGTCCGGCTCGTCGGGCAGCAGCGGTTCCGGGACGAGCAGCCCGGAACCGATGTCGGCGACGACCGGCGCCCCGAGGGTCGACAGCGCCCCCACCGGCACCGCCGAGGTGAAGCCGCTGACCCGGAAGTTCGACGGATGCACCTTGAGCACGAAACCGGTCCGCGGGCTGAGCGCCGCGGCGTAGTCGGCCAGGCTGGTGCGGTTCGTGGTGCCCACCTCGCGCAACCGGGCACCGGTGCTCTCCAGCAGATCGGGCAGGCGGAAACCGTCACCGATCTCCACCAGTTCACCGCGGCTCACCACGATCTCCCGGCCGGCGGCGAGGGCGGTGGCGGCGAGCACCAGGGCGGCAGCCCCGTTGTTGACCACGTGCACCGCCCCGGCGGCGGGTACCGCGGCGGCGAGCGCGTCGAGGGCGTCCCGTCCGCGCCGGGCCCGCCGGCCAGTGGCCAGATCGAGCTCCACATCGGTGTGACCGGCGGCCGCCACGACCGCGGCGACCGCCGCCGGGGACAGCGCCGCGCGGCCGAGGTTGGTGTGCAGCACGACCCCGGTCGCGTTGAGCACCGCCCGGGGTGCCGGTGACACGCCCAGGGCGGCCAGCGCGGCGCACGGCACCTCCTCGGGTGTGATCTCACCCCGCCGGGCCCGCTCCTGCGCCCGCCGCACCACCGCCTTGACCCGGTCGCGGCCGACGCCGGCGAACCGCGGATCCGCCAGCAGTGCGTCGGTGCGCGGCACCCGTCGGCGCGGATCGGCGTTGCCGTCGGCTGTCACGTCTGCTCCCACCAGGCTTGGCGGAGACGGACGGGAATCGAACCCGCCTGGCCCGGATCCCGGGCCACACCGGTTTTGAAGACCGGGAGGAGCACCAGCCGCCTGAACGTCTCCACACAGCATTTGACCACACCGCCGCAGCGAATCCGGATCGGATGCCGGGACGCCCGGACCGCGCGGTCGACGGCACGTGCCCGGGACCGCGGCACCCGATGCCGGTCGACCGTCGTTCGCCGGAGGCCCTCGCCGGCCGTCAGCCCTCGCCGGCCGCCGCCCGGCGCCGGGCGGCGCGTTCCCGCTGCGGCAGCACCGTGTACCTCGGGTCCCGCGCCGAGGCGACCCCGCCGTAATAGATCCCGAACCGGGTGGCCACCGACGCCGCGAGCAGCGCCGCCCCCGACAGCGCAGACACCGCACGGCTGCGCCCGCCAAGCAGCGCCCCGGTCACCCCAGCGGCGGTCAACGCGCGGCCGACGCGCAGCAACCGACCCGCCCGCCCGGTGGTGTAGGGCTCACCGAGCAGGCCGAGCCGGGTCTCCACCCGGTGCACGCCGGACAGTTCCAGCACCGCGCCGGCCACCGCCAGTCGGCGAGCCGGGTGGGCCTGGTCGGGCGGCGCGGCGAGCAGGCCCACGGCGGCGCCGCTGGCCAACGCGCTACCAGCGAAGATCACCGGTAGTTCCGGGTACGCCTCGTGCCACGAGGGCACGGCCGTGTCGGCCAGCAGCACCCCGGTGTACGTGGCCAGGGCGGGCGCGGTCACCGCCGCGGTCAGCCCGGCGGCGTGCCCGACCCATGGAAGCACCCCACGCAGCGGCCCGAGCGGCCCGCGGCGGGGCAGCCACGGCGCCACCTCGGCGACCGCCGCGAGCCCGGCGACCGGTCCGTAGGCGGTGAGGATCCAGGTGCCGACCGACATCGGGGAGGTCGGCTTGGCCACCCGCAGCATGTGGTGGAACCGTTCCGGCCGACCCAGATCCCTGATCAACAGACCCGCGCTGGCGGTGACCGCCGCCAACGCGGTGACCCGCCCGGCTCGGCGAAGCGCCGGTCGGCCGGTGAGCTGGCCGCCGGCGGCCAGCAACGACGAACCGGCCGCCAGGCCACCGGTGAACAGGTACCCGGCGATGTCCCGCGTCCAGACCGGTGCCTTGAGGATCGGCTGCCCGTAGTACGAGGTGAACTCCGCCGTGGGGACGCGGACCTCCTCCCCGCCTCGACCGCGTCGCCCGGCCGCCCGCCCCGCCGGGTCCCGGCCGACACCGGCCGCGCCCGGAACCTCCGGACCGGCCCCGTCGAGCCGGACGCGGGGCCGGTGGTATCGGCCGTTGGCCGGCGGACTCACGAGGAACCTCCGACGAACGCGACGACGGCCGCCGCCGCCATCGCCAGGGCGGCCAGCCCGGCCCGCTTCCACATCAGGGGCAGGTCCCGCGTGGTGACCACCGGCTCCGGCGGCAGACCGTACACCTCCGGCTCGTCAAGCAGCAGGAAGAACGCGCCGTCGCCGCCCACGCCGTCGGTCGGCTCGTGCCCGTACAGGCGGGCCTCGGTGACGCCACCCTCGTGCAGGGTCGCCACCCGGGCGGCAGCCCGCTCCCGCAGCTCGTCGAGGGGACCATACTGGATGGACTCGGTGGGGCAGGCCTGCGCACACGCCGGGGTCATCCCGGCGCCGAGCCGGTCGTAGCACAGCGTGCACTTCCACACCCGACCGTCGTCCCGGCGCCGGTCGATCACCCCGTACGGGCAGGCGGACACGCAGTAGCCGCAGCCGTTGCAGATGTCCTCCTGCACCACGACCGTGCCGAATTCGGTGCGGAACAGCGAACCGGTCGGGCAGACGTCCAGGCACGCGGCATATGTGCAGTGCTTACACACGTCGGACATCATCAACCAGCGGAACTCGGTACGCTCCTGCGCACCGACGCCTCGCCCGGGCGGCTGTGACCCGGGCATGCCGAGGAACTCGGTCCCGGCCCGGACGGCCCCGTCGGGCGCGCCCGACGGGGCGCCCGGGCCGGTGCCCGCGGCCACCGTCGTCGGGGACGCGCTGTCCGTGCCACCGACAGCCACGCGGGACGACGGTTGCCCGGCGGGCAGTGGCTGCTCGACGAACGCCACGTGGCGCCAGGAGTTCGCGGTCAGCGCGCCGGTGTTGTCGTACGACATGCCGAGCAGGTCCAGCCCCGATCCGGGCACGTCGTTCCACTCCTTGCACGCCACCTCGCAGGCCTTGCAGCCGATGCAGACGCTGGTGTCGGTGAAGAAGCCCACCCGGGGCGGGGCGTCAGGCCAGCCGGCTTCCGGGGCCGGGCCCCGGGGCCCGGACCGGCTGTTCGGGTCAGGAAACATCGGCACCCCCGTCGCTGTCCCCCGCCGCGGTGTCGGTGACCGGACCCGACCGCTCGCCGGATCCGGTCGTCGGCAGCGTGCCCGGCGTCACCGTCGGCGGTGGGTGACCCGCCACTATCCCGGCCCGGCGGCAGTAGTCGGCGACCAGCTCACGTAGCGCCCGCCCGGTTGGACGGCGGCCCGCGCGGACGTCACAGGTGCCGACCTTGCTCTCCTGGATCAGCACGTTCGGGTCCACTGTGATGCCGAACAGGTCGTTGGCGGAGTCGCCGGTGACCAGCCCCTCGTAGCCGAAGTGGTACGGCAGCCACACCTGGTGGATCAGCCGCCCGTCCACCCGCAACGGCGTGAGCCGGTCGGTGACCAGCACCCGCGCCTCGACCACCGCCCGGCCGGAGACCAGGTGCGCCCAGCCCAGATGGACCAGCTGGCACTCCGCCGCGACCGCCGGGGACACCTCGACGAACATCTCCGGCTGCAACTCGGTCAGGGGCGCCACGGTGCGGCTCATCCCACCGGCGGTGTGGTGCTCGGTCAACCGGCTGACCGTGAACACGTACGGGAAGACGTCGCCGTGCTGCTGCGGCGGGCTCGGGTTCACCGAGTTCACCGGGTGCGGGTACACCTTGCGAGTCGGGTTGGCCTGCTGCTGGTACAGCGGGTTGCGCACCGGGGACTCGGCCGGCTCGTAGTGCGTCGGCAGCGGACCGTCCAGCACGCCCGACGGCGCGTACAGCCAGCCCTTCCCGTCGCCCTGCATGACGAACGGGTCGTCACCGGCGAGGGCCGCCGGCCCGGTGGCCCTTGCCGGTGGCCGGTATGTCGGCGGCTTGGTCCGCTCGAAGTCCGGCACGTCCCAGCCGGTCCACTCACCCGCGTCGGCGTCCCACCACACGTACTTCTTCCGCTCGCTCCACGGCCGGCCCTGCGGGTCCGCCGACGCACGGTTGTAGAGCAGGCGGCGGTTCGCCGGCCAGGCCCAGCCCCACTCGGCGGCCACCCAGTCCTGCTCGTGGCGGCTGCGGCGGCGGGCCGCCTGGTTGACGCCGTCGGCGTACACGCCGGCGTAGATCCAGCAACCGACGGCGGTCGTGCCGTCGTCGCGGGCCTCGCTGAACCCGGACAACGGGCGACCGGTCCCCACGTCGTACCCGTTGATCTCCCGTAGCACCGCCTCGGCACTCGGCTCCGCGTGCCGGCCGTGGGTGGGGTAGTCCCAGGTCAGGTCGAGCAGTGGTCGGTCCCGGGCGGTGGTCGAGCCGGCCAGCCTCTCCCGTAGCTTTCGCCCCAGGTGGTAGAAGAACCACAGCTCGGAGCGGGCGTCGCCCGGTGGATCGACGGCCTTCTCCCGCCACTGGAGCAGCCGCTGCGTCTGGGTGAAGGAGCCCTCCTTCTCCACGTGCGCGGCGGCCGGCAGGAAGAACACCTCGGTGCCGCACCGCTCCGGCACGATCTCCCCGGTGGCCACCTCCGGGCCGTTGCGCCAGAACGTCGCCGACTCGATCAGGAACAGGTCACGGACGACCAGCCAGTCCAGGTTGGCCATACCGAGACGCTGCGCCCGGCCGTGCGCCGAGCCGACGGCCGGGTTCTGGCCGAGCAGGAAGTATCCCTTGACCTTTCCGTCGATCATGTTGAGCACCTGTTGGTAGGTGCCGTGGTCACCGGTCAGCCGGGGCAGGTATCCGTAGCAGAAGTCGTTGTCCGGGGTCGCCGCGTCCCCCCAGTACGCCTTCAGCAAGCTCGCCGCGTACGACCGGGCGTTGCCCCAGAAGCCCTTGTGGTTGGGGTGGACGACGCTGTTCACCCAGTCGTCGAACGTCGGGTGGTCGGCGTGGTGCGGCATCGGCAGGTAGCCCGGCAACAGGTTGAACAGGGTCGGGATGTCGGTGGAACCCTGGATGCTCGCGTGCCCGCGCAGGGCGAGCACCCCGCCGCCCGGCCGGCCCATGTTTCCCAGCAGCAGCTGGATGATGGCGCCGGTGCGGATGTACTGCACGCCGACGCTGTGCTGCGTCCAGCCCACCGAGTAGATGAGGATGCCGGTGCGCTCCCGGCCGGAGTTCTCCGTCCAGGCGCGGGCCAGCTCCAGGAACCCCTCCCGGGGGATGCCGCACACCCGCTGCACCATCTCCGGCGTGTAGCGGGCGAAGTGCCGCTTGAGGATCTGGTAGACGCAGCGCGGGTGCCGCAACGTCTCGTCCCGCTGCGCGGTGCCGTGCACCCGTGGGCCGTGTGACTCGTGTTGCATGCCCGCCGCGACATCCCGTTCCGTCGCGGTGTGCCCGCCGCCGGAGTCCTGCTCATGGCCCGCGTACTGCCAGCTGTCCTGTACGTACGTGCCGGTCCGCGGGTCGAAGCCGGAGAAGATGCCGTCGCCGTCTTCGGCGTCGACGAAATCCTCGCTGACGATGGTGGCCGCGTTGGTGTACGCGAGTACGTACTCCCGGAAGTCCAGCTCGTTGCTCAGAATGTGGTTGACCACGCCGCCGAGCAGCGCTATGTCGGTGCCCGCCCGGATCGGCAGGTAACTGTCGGCCAGGGCGCTGGTGCGGGTGAACCGCGGGTCGACGTGGAACACCCTGGCCCCACGCCGCTTGGCCTCCACCACCCACTGGAAACCCACCGGGTGGGCTTCCGCCATGTTGGAGCCCTGGATGATGACGACGTCAGCGTTGGCGATGTCCTGCTGGAAGGCGGACGCGCCACCACGACCGAAACTGGCCCCCAGACCGGGGACGGTGGCGGAGTGTCAAATGCGGGCCTGGTTCTCGATCTGGAGCGCCCCCATCGCGGTGAACAACTTCTTGATGAGGTAGTTCTCCTCGTTGTCCAGCGTCGCCCCGCCGAGGCCGGCGATGCCGAGCGTCCGGTTCAGCGGGCGGCCCTCGCTGTCGACGTCCTCCCAGGTCTGCGCGCGGGCGTCGAGGATCCGGTCGACGATCATGTCCAGCGCGGTGTCGAGGTCCAGATCCTCCCACTCGGTGCCGTACGGCCGGCGGTAGCGCACCCGCGTCTCCCGCAACGGGCTGGTCACCAGGCTCTTGCTAGCCGCCCCCTTCGGGCACAGCCGCCCCCGCGAGATCGGGCTGTCCGGGTCGCCCTCGATCTGGACGACCTGCTCGTCGGTGACGTACACCCGCTGACCGCATCCCACCGCGCAGTACGGGCACACCGACCGGGCGGTCCGGTCGGCGGTCCCGGTCCGGGCGGCCAACTCGGCCGACCGCGCCGACTGGGCCGCGGCGCCCCGGCCGAGCCGGTCGGCGCCGGTGAGCTGCCGGTAAACGGGCCACCCCGCGAGGAAGGAGCGCAGACCCACCGCGTTCCTCCTCTCCACCGACCGATGCTGACCTCCTGAACATAAGACAGTCGCCCCGGTCGCGCGACCGGTTCACCGAGCCGGCGTGTGCCGCCCGGCTGGCGTTGGGTTGGGTCTCCCCCGTCCGGGCCCGGACCTCGACGGTGGGGACGCCGCATGTGTGGCGCCGCCCCGTGCCTGGTAGGGGCACGGGGCGGCGCCGCGTGTCGGCGTGCAGGTCGCCTCTCGGCGAGTGGCACGACGCGGCTCCAGCCGGACGGTATTCCGCGAAGGCGATATGGGTGAGGCCCGGGGACACTGGACACACCGACGCTCGACTCAACACGCCGCCCGGGCAACGTCTTCCGCCATGGCTGGTGACGGCGGTCACAGCCCGGACACCGCAGCCGCCCGCGGCCAGCTCTCGGCCGCCAAGCGACCAGCCGACGCGCCACAACGTCCACCGCCGGACGCCGGACCATGCCGGTGGCACGCCGCCGGCCGCACCGGCGCTACGCTGACGGGGTGCAGGTCCGCTCCCCCACCACGGCCCCCGTGCCTCACCTGGCGCGTCCGGGCCGACCCGTCGTCGTGACCCGCACCCTCGCCGAACTGACCGGCCCGACCCACGGCATGATCGAGTTGCCGGTGCGGTTGATGTGGTGTCCGGACCGGAGCTTCGACCTGGACGACCCGGACCACGTGCTGTGGATGTATGAGAACGTCCTCCGGGAGACCACCCGCAGCGACGACCTCCGCGGCCTGATCGACGGGCGCACGCTGCAACGGGTGTGGCGGCTGCTCAACTTGCCCCGGGCGTACGACAGGCGTGGGAGAGCCGCCACCCGGGCTTACGCTCGGGGTGACCACCGACCACCTGCACGGGTTCTACCGCGAGGTGGCCCGGCTGGCGCTGTCAGCGGCCGGGCCGCACCGGTTCGTGCTCGGCGGTGGGGTGGCCTGGGCAGCGTACGGGCTGGTGACCCGCCCAACCGAGGACGTCGACCTTTTCGCCGACGTCGAGGGGGCCGCCGCGGCAGCGGCCGGGGATGTCCGGGCGGTACTGGAACGCGCCGGGTTCGCGGTGGCGGACGCGGATCCCGACAGCGACCTGCCCGGGCTGTTCGACGGATTCGACCGGGACATGCGGGACTTCGTGGTCAGCCGGGACGGGCGGCGGCTCCGGCTCAGTCTGGCCCGACTGGACCGGCACCGCAGCCCGGTCGTGATGGATCTCGGCCCGGTGATGGACGTACGGGATCTCGTCGCCAGCAAGACGGCCGCCCTGGTGAACCGACGGGAGGTCCGCGACTACATCGACGTGGCGGCGGTCCTCGACCGGCATGACGTGGCCGGGCTCCTGGCGCTGGCTCGGCAGCTCGACCCGGCCCTCGACCCGGACGACGTCCGCGCGGTCGGGCGCTATCTGGACCGGCTCGCCGAGTCCCGGTTCGTCCGCTACGGGCTGGACGCCGTCGACGTCGCCCACGTCAGGCAACGCTTCGCTGGCTGGCCCCGGTGACTCCGGTGACTCCGGTGCTACTCGACGCTCGTGTCGTGGGGCGCACACCCGGTAGCCATCCTAGGATCCTGGGTGGTATGACGATGGGTCGGTGGTGCTGGAAGCCGGCGCAAGCACGTCGACCGCCCGGGTGGGCAGCCGGTTCACCAGCGCCAACGCAGCTCGCACCGGCACCCTGGACAGGGTCTCGTCGAAGCTGGCCCGTCCCTGGCAGAACCGGACGAACATCCGCCACCCGGGCGGCGTCGCCAGCAACGAGTGGAACACCTCCGGCCGCCGGGTGAACGCGTCCAGGAGACGGTGCCCGGCCAGCATCGAAGGAACCAGGTCGTCGGTGACCGCCCGCTCGTAACGGGTCAGGTCGTCGGCGGCCACGGCCGCACCGGCGAGGGCACCCGAGCGCAGGGCGTAGCTGATCCCCTCCCGGCTCCACGGCTCCAGCAGCCCGGCGGCGTCACCCGCCACGATCACCCGCCCCCGCCGCAGCGGAGAATCCTCGCTGCGGCAGCGGGTGAGGTGTCCGGAGTCCTGGACCGGCTCGACGCCGGCCAGCCCCAGCCGGGCGACGAAGGACCGCAGGTACGCCCGGGTCCGCTCGCCCGCCCCACGCGCCGCGATCACCCCGACGGTGAGCAGGTCCCCCTTCGGGAAGACCCAGGCGTACGAGCCGGGCAGCGGGCCCCAGTCGAGCAGCACCCGGCCACGCCAGTGGTCCCGCTCCGCCGGCGGCACCGGCAGCTCCAGTTCCAGCCCCAGGTCGATCTGCCGATGGCGAACCCGCACGTACCGGGCGGTCACCCCCGAGGACCCGTCCGCGCCGACCACCGTACGGGCGGTCACCGCGTCCCCGTCGGCCAGCCGCAGGCGTACCCCTTCGGGCTCCTGCTCGACGGCGCGGACCGCGACCCGCTGTCGCAGCACCGCCCCGGCCGAGACCGCGGCCGCCCGAAGCCGGTCGTCAAACTCCTCCCGGCGGACCATCGCGACCAGCGGGCCACCAACATGGCGGCGGGTGAATCCACGTCGCCCGTCCCGGGTGAACGTCACCCGGTCCACCTGGTCGTGTGCGGGCACCTCGATTCGGCTGGCCACCGCGGCCAACGACGTGCCGATCAGGCCGCCCCCGCAGGTCTTGTAACGCGGATGCGTGGCGCGTTCGACGACCAGCGTTCGGACGCCCGCACGGGCGGCGACGTACGCGGCGGACAGGCCGGCGGGGCCCGCGCCCACCACGGCGAGATCCCAGACGGTCACCGCTGCAGCCTAGGGCACGGCACGCGGATCGGCACGACGCCGACACCGCCCGATCGGGTGGGCATCTTCGGTCACCTGCCGGGTAACCGCGGCGCAGGCCGCCTGCGCCGTGGGCGGGTACCGAAGGAGGAGGACCATGCAGCAGGTGCAACTGTCGGAGGTCGAGGAACGGGTGTACGACGCGGTCGCGGCGCTGGAGGCGCGCGGCCAGGTTCCCTACCCGGACCTCATCGCCGAGGAGTCCGGGCTGACCGAGGAGCAGCTGCTCGCGCCCCTACACCAGCTCACCGAGAAGAACCTGCTGCACCGCGAGGACTCGCCGATGGCCGGCCTGGACTTCGGCCCGCGGTTCTGCGCACGCCAGATGGCGTGACGGTTCGGTATCCGGGCTCGGGGTAGCGGTCGAGGCATGCGTGACCGTCCGTCCCCGGGCCCGACGACGAACCGGGTCGGCGGCAGCCCACCGCTGCGGCGCCGCCGCCGCGGGCCGGCTCTCGCTGTCGGTCTGCTCTCCGCCTTCATGACCCTGCTCGACATCAGCATCGTCTACGTCGCCATCCCATCGATCCAGCGTGCGCTCGACGCCTCCCCGAGCAACGTGCAGTGGGTACTCGCCGGATACGCGCTGACGTTCGGGCTCGTGCTCGTGCCCGCCGGACGGTTCGGTGACGCACGCGGACGACGTACCGCGTTCGTGGTCGGCATCACACTGTTCACGGTCGCCAGCGCCGCCGCCGGAGTGGCACCCTCCCCCGCCTGGCTGGTCACCGCCCGCCTGTTTCAGGGGGCCGCCGCAGGCATGATCAACCCGCAGGTCGCCGGGCTGATCCAGGAACTGTTCCGGGACTCCGAGCGGGCCCGGCCGTTCGGACTTCTCGGGGCGAGCATCGGCATCTCCACCACCGTCGGTCCACTGCTCGGCGGTCTGCTCATCCACCTCGGCGGCCCCGAACACGGCTGGCGGTGGGTCTTCTTCGTCAACGTGCCGATCGGGCTCGTCGCCGTTGTTCTCGGCTGGCGGGTTCTGCCCCATCGCGCCCGAACCGGCGCCGACCGCATCCGGTGGGACCCGGTCGGCGTGTTGCTGCTCGGGCTCGGCGTGCTGTTCGTCCTGCTGCCCCTGGTGCAAGACCACTGGCGGAACCAGACGAAGTGGCTGCTCGTCCCAGCCGGGTTGCTCGCGCTGGCCGCCTTCGCCGGCTGGGAACGGTGGTACGCCCGGGACCCGCTGTTCGACCTGCGACTGTTCGGCCTGCGCTCGTACGGGCTCGGCGCGCTGATCGCCCTGTTCTACTACAGCACCTTCGCCGCGATCTTCTTCGTCCTCGCCCTGTACCTGCAGCACGGCCTGGGCTACAGCGCGCTCGTCACCGGCCTGGCGATCACGCCGTTCGCGGTCGGCCTCGCCGCCGCGTCGGCGCTCGGCAGTCGACTCGTCAACCGCTACCACCGGCCCCTGGTGGCGGTCGGCCTGCTCACCGTCATCGCCGGCCTGCTCACCGTCGCCCTGACGGGCGATCGGGTTCCCGCCGGAGTGCCCACCCCGTGGTGGACGGCCGCGCCGCTCCTGCTGGCCGGGCTCGGCGGCGGCCTGGTACACGGGCCGAACCAGACCCTCACCCTGGCCCAGGTGCCGGTGCCCCGGGCCGGCAGCGGCGCGGGGATGCTCCAGACCGGGCAACGCATCGGCTCCGCCGCCGGCGTCGCCGGCGTCGGATCCGTCTTCTTCTCCACGGTCCGGACGAGCGGCGGCGACTGGTCGGCCGCGTTCCGCCACTCCCTGCTGCTGGCCACCGGCATCCTCGCCCTCGCGCTGGTCGCGGCGCTGGTCGCCAGCGCCGGCGAGCGCCGCTGATCCCCACGGCGCCGTTCCGGGCGGGACACGGGAACGGCCGGTCCCCGGGCGGGGACCGGCCGTTCGGCCGCACGGGGGGTGTCACCAGAGCTGCACGACGATGTCGGCCGCCTGCTCCTCCCACTGGGCGTAGTGGAACGGGTACGCCGAGACCTGCACCGTCTGCGCCGCGGTGGTCAGCGGCAGGTCCTCCCAGCCGCCGACGTTCCTGAGCGCCTCGAAGAACGCCGTGGCCGCGTACTCGGGGTCGGTGATCTGCTCGGGCGTGCCCCAACCCGACGACGGACGCTGCTGGAACAGGCCCTGCGAGTCGTGGTCGTTGTACATGCCCAGGTGGCCCAGGTTGTACAGCTTCGACTCCTGCAGCGCGGTGGCGATGCCGATGACCGCGCCCCGTTCGCCGACGCCGGTCTCCTTGGCGACCTCGATGATCGCCTTGGCGTTCTCGCGCTGGGCGTCGTCGAGCGGGATGCGGGACTGGGCGCCCTGCACACCGTACGGAGTCAGCTCCTCGCGGCTCGGCTTGTCGGCTGCGGGCTGGTCGGTGCCGCCGGTCGCCTCGGCGGTCGGCTCGGCGGTCGGCTCGGCGGTCGGAGCTGACTCGGCCTGCTTGCCGGTGGCCAGCTCGATCGCCGCAACGGCGCCCTCGTGCGGGCCGCTGGTGATCGGACTGGCCACGGCCGCCGGCGCGACGGCCAAGCCACCGATGGCGGCCACGCCCGCCACGCTCAGCGCAAACTTGCGGTTCGGGTCCTTCGCGATGGCCGGGAGCCATCGAGTGAAGTCGTACTTCACGATGTGCCCTTTCGGTCAGGCGAAGCGCTCCGGGAATGAGCACTCCTCGGGGGAACTACGCCGCCGGGAGGTTTGGACTCCGGCGGTACGGGGGACACAACCCGCCTGACCCGCCCGCCATTCCGGAAATGCGCCCTGCTCATGGCGCTGCGAGTCAGGTCACGGGGTTTCCGGACACCCGACGGCGAAGGCACCAAGCCCACAGACCGCCACCTGGCGCACACCTGGCGATCTCACACGGCTGGCACATAACCGGACAGCACACGACGCGACGGTGATACGAGGCCGGCGTGTGTGAACGGTGTGATCAGACCCGGGCCGCCGTCAGCAGACCACCACCGAACGGAGCACATCCCCGCGGCGCATCCGGGCGAAGGCATCCTCGACCCGGTCCAACGCGATCTCCTCGGTGACGAACGCGTCCAGGTCCAGCCTTCCCTGCAGGTAAAGCTGGGTGAGCAGCGGAAAGTCCCGGCTCGGCAGGCAGTCGCCGTACCAACTGGACCTGAGCGCGCCGCCACGGCCGAAGACGTCCAGCAGCGGCACATCCACGGCCATCTCCGGAGTCGGCACGCCGACGAGCACCACCGTGCCCGCGAGGTCGCGGGCGTAGAACGCCTGCTTCCACGTCTCCGGCCGGCCGACCGCGTCGATGACCACGTCGGCGCCGAACCCACCCGTGACGGACCGGATCGCCTCGACGACGTCCTCCGACGACGCGTCGACGGTGTGGGTGGCGCCGAACCGGCGGGCCCAGTCGAGCTTGCGGGCGTCGGTGTCCACGGCGACGATCGTCGTCGCACCGGCCAGGACCGCGCCGGCCACCGCCGCGTCCCCGACCCCACCGCAACCGATGACCGCCACGGAGTCGCCCCGGGTGACCCCGCCGGTGTTCATCGCCGCACCGAGGCCCGCCATGACGCCGCAGCCGAGCAGACCCACCGCGGCCGGTCGGGCAGCCGGGTCGACTTTGGTGCACTGTCCGGCGTGGACCAGGGTCTTCTCGGCGAAGGCGCCGATGCCCAGGGCCGGCGTGAGGTCGGTGCCGTCGGTGAGGGTCATCCTGCTGGCCGCGTTGTGGGTGGCGAAGCAGTACCAGGGGCGGCCACGCCGGCAGGCCCGGCATACGCCGCAGACGGCCCGCCAGTTGAGCACCACGAAGTCGCCGGGGGCGACGGAGTCGACCCCCGCGCCGACCCGCTCGACGACGCCAGCGGCCTCGTGCCCGAGCAGGAACGGATACTCGTCGGTGATACCGCCCTCGCGGTAGTGCAGGTCGGTGTGGCAGACCCCACACGACCGGACAGCCACCACCGCCTCGCCCGGCCCCGGGTCCGGCAGCACGATCGTGGTGACCTCGACCGGTGCGCCCCTGCGGCGGGAGACGACTCCCCGGACGTGCTGGCTCACGTTCTCCTCCTGCTCCACGCCGAGGTCGGCGCCCGTCGAGGGCGGCGTCGCCAGGGTACGGCGCACCGCACGGGATCACGCTCTGCCGCGAACCTACCGCCGACCACGCCGTCCGGCCCATCACCGCATCGGCCCATGTCGACGGGACCGGGGTGTTGACCCGGCCCCTACGCCACCGGCCGCCGGCGGTGGACCGCCTACCCGCGCAACGTGAGCAGGCCGGTGGCGTCGACCGTGAGCAGGGCAAGCCGGTCGGCGAGCCAGCGGGCGTCCGCCGGGCCCGCCCGTTCCAGTCGCAGCCGGCGCATGCGCACCGGGGCGGCCCGCAGCCCGCGCAGCCGGCCGGTGGCCCGATCGAGGGTGGGCAGCCAGAGCAGGCGCAACTCCGGCCGGTACTCCTCATGCCCGCCGATGCCCTCGTAGTCGTCGACGAGGTCGCCGCAGCCGTACAGGACCAGCCGGTCCCGGTACACCTCCATCGGGCGCGGATGGTGCGAGGAGTGGCCGTGCACCAGATCCACACCGGCGTCAACGAGGCGGTGGGCGAACGCCACGTGCTCGGCCGGGACGTCGTACCCCCAGTTGGTGCCCCAGTGCACCGAGACCACGATTCGGTCTCCCGGCCCGGCCACGGCGGCGATCCGAGCCGCCAGCGCGTCCGCCGACGCGGTGCAGACCGCCGGCAGGTACGCCACCCCCGGCCGGTCGGCGGTCGCCGCCCAGTGCGGCGGCACCCCGGCCGACGGCGCGGCGACCGACCAGACCAGCAGACGGCGGTCCACGAGGGGCACCACGGCGGGACGCCAGGCGACGGTCGCGTCGGGCCCGGCGCCGGCGATCGCCAACCCGGCGCCGGCCAGCGTGTCCCGGGTGTCGGCGAGACCGACCGGACCGAAGTCGAGGCAGTGGTTGTTCGCGAGGGTGCAGACGTCGAGCCGGGCGGCGGTCAGGGTGGTCACGTTCGCCGGGTGCATCCGGTAGTGGATGGTCTTCGCCGGATCGTGCGTCCCCCGTCCGGTCACCGCCGTCTCCAGGTTGACGATCCGCACGTCGGGGGCGGCCGCGGCGAGCAGGTCGAGGGCGTCACCCCACGGCCACGACGGCGGCGCCGGACGCGGTACCGGCCCGCCGGCGCCCTCGGCGAGGGCCACGTACTCGCGGGCGTCGCGTACCGCCGGTTCCCGCAGGTCCGGCGGGGCCGGCCGGGACAGGATCGCGTCGACGCCGCGGCCGGTCATCACGTCGCCGCCGAGCAGGAGCGTCACGTCACCCATCGGCGGGGTGTTCCCCGTCCGGCCGCCACCTCACCCGTCTCGGGTTACCCGGGAGATCGGGTCGGAGGTCGGGGTGTCGGCCTGGCTTGCCCGCACGACCGGGTCCTGCGGCGAACCGGCCCGGCGAGAACCCGCGGCCACCTATCGTGAGGGCGGAGCGCCGGCACGGCGCACTCCGACCAGCGGGCGCCGCCCGGCGCACGGCGCGAGGAGACCGGGGTGACCACGACGCGTCCGCTGCGGCCGTGGTACCGACCGATGGTGGCCCGCCAGCGGGACCAGGAGCACCGCTCGACGACGCCGCTGGAGCTGTTCTTCGACCTGTGCTTCGTGGTCGCGGTGGCCCAGGCGGCGGCGAACCTGCACCACGAGGTCTCCGCCGATCACGTGGCCCAGGCGGTGGTGAGCTACCTGATGGTGTTCTTCGCGATCTGGTGGGCGTGGATGAACTTCACCTGGTTCGCCTCCGCGTACGACACCGACGACGACGTCTACCGGATCACCACGCTGGTGCAGATCGGCGGAGCGTTGATCCTGGCCGCCGGCGTGCCGCGCGCCTTCACCGACGCTGACTTCAGCACGATCACCTACGGGTACGTGGTGATGCGGCTGGGCACGGTCACGCAGTGGACGCGGGCCGCGATCGGCGACCCGGGGCACCGGGCCGCGGCCCGCCGCTACGCGATCGGCGTCGCCGCCGTGCAGATCGGTTGGTTGGTTCGGCTGCTGCTACCCGGCGGTTGGGGGCTGGCCGCCTTCCTGCTGTTGGCCGCGGTCGACCTGCTGGTACCGGTGATCGCCGAACGCCCCGGTGCGACGCCGTGGCACCCCCGGCACATCGCCGAGCGGTACGGGCTGTTCACGCTGATCGTGCTCGGCGAGGTGGTGCTGGCGACCTCGGTCGCGGTGCAGACCGGGGTGGACGCCGGCGACGAGGGGCTCGACAGCCTGGGAGCGGCCGGGGCGGTGATCGTGTTCGCGCTGTGGTGGCTCTACTTCGACCGGCCGGTCGACGTGCCGGCCAAGCTGAGCCGCACCTTCGCCTGGGGGTACGGCCACTACCTGATCTTCGCGTCGATCGCGGCGGTGGGGGCGGGTATGGCGGTGGCGATCGACCGGGAGCGGCACCTCGCGCACACCGGTCCGCTGACCGTCGGCTACGCGGTGTCGGCGCCGGTGGCCGTCTTCCTGGTCACCCTGTGGCTGCTGCACGTGCGGCCACGCCCGTACGGGACGGCGCCGGCGGCGTTCCCGGTCACCGCGGTGCTCGTGCTGCTCGCCCCGCTGGTGCCCGGCCCGGTGTACGTGGTCGCCACCCTGCTGTTCGGCCTGGCCGCGGTCACGGTGCTGGCGCGGCGCCGGGCGCCACGCACCGCCGGCGCCTAGTCGCTGCCCGGGTTGACCCGGTCAGCGGACCAGAAGTCGACCAGCATGTGGTGGAACTCCTCCGCCCGCTCGATCTGCGGCATGTGCCCGCAGCCGCGGAACAGGTGGGTGCGGGCCCGGGGCAGCCGCGCCCGCGCCGCCGCCAGGTGAGTGGCGGGCAGGATCAGGTCGCGGTCACCCCACACGATCAGCGTGGGCCGGTCGAGCCGCTCCATCCGGGCCAGCAGTTCCTCCCGCCACTGCTCGTGGACCCCCGGAAGGTGCCGAGGTTGCGGGCGGTCTCCAGCATCACCCGCGCGGCGTGCGGCTGGCGGGCCACCTCCAGCGCGTACGCGATCCGCTCGGCGGTGGCGAACGCCGGGTCGTGGAACAGGGTGCGCTCGGCATGGCGGACGGACCACCGGCTGGGCCGCAGCAGCAGCCGCCCGAACGGCCGCAGGGCGAGCAGCCGCAGCAGAATCGTCACCTCCCGGCCGAAGCCGGCGGGTGTGATCAGGCCCAGGCTGGCGGTGCGGGCCGGTTCGGTGACCGCGAACTGCATGGCCACCGCCCCGCCGAGGGAGTTTCCCACCAGGTGCACCGGCCGGTCCACGCCGACCTCATCCAGGTATCGGCCGGCGAACGCGCCCAGCTCGGGCAGCGTGTAGGGGGCGGTCATCGGCAGTGATCCGCCGTACCCGGGCAGGTCGACGCTGTGCACCCGGTACCGCGACGCGAGCCGCTCGTGCAGGTCGTCGAAGTCGCGCATACTCCGCCCGATGCCGTGCAGCAGGAGCACGGGCGGGCCGTCGCCGTCCACCCGGTGGCAGACCCGCCGCCCGGCGACGGTGACGTGCCGGTGCCGCCGCGGGGCGGTCACACCTCTTCCCCGGACGGGTCGGTCGCCGGCCGGCGGGCCGGGCCGCCGGCCGCCCGGTTGACCCCGACCGCCAGCAGCCTGCCGTACGAGGCGGGAGCGACCCGGGCCAGCAGGTCCGGCAGCTTCGCCGACCAGCCGATGAGGACGCGGCCCCGGCGCCGCTCGACGCCGCGCAGGATCACCTGCGCCGCCTTTGCCGGCGGGATGCTCAGGAGCCTGTCGAACGTCCGCCGATTCTCCTCGAACTCGTCGCAGGAAACGCCGCTGCCGATGCGGGCGTTCTCGGCGATCCGGGTGGCGATCCCGCCGGGGTGCACGGAGGTGACGCCGACACCGTCGTCGACGAGTTCGTGGCGCAACACCTCGGTGAAGCCGCGCACGGCGAACTTGCTGGCCGAGTACGCGGCCTGCCCGGGTGGGCCGATCAGCCCGAAGAGGCTGGAGACGTTGACCAGGTGGGATCCGGGCTCGGCCTTCAGCGTGGGCAGCAGCGCGTGGGTCAGCTGCACGACGGCCCGGAAGTTGATGTCGACGACCCACTGGAACTCGTCCAGGGTCACCTGGTCGAAGCGTCCACCCAGGGCGACGCCGGCGTTGTTGACCAGCAGCCGGATCCGCGGGTGCCGGGCGCGGATCTCCGCCGCGGCGCCGGTGGTGGCGGCGTCGTCGGCGAGATCGACGACGTACGGGTCGATCCGCCGCTCCGGATGGCCGGCGCGGATCGCGGCCGCCACGGCGTCGAGGCGCGCGACGTCCCGGTCGAGCAGGACCAGGTCGCTGCCGCGGCGGGCCAGTTCGTGGGCGAGGGCCGCGCCGATCCCGCTGGCGGCTCCGGTGACCACGGCCGTGCCGCTGGTGAAGTCGAACCTACGCACGGAGGGCACTCCTTTCCGAGGTGCCGGACGCGGAGAACCGGACACCCTGGTCGGTGAGCCGGCCATAGCGCATCACCAGCACGTCCCTGGGGTAGTTCTGGTGCAGTCGCCACGGCGCCCGCGCCCCCTGTTTGGGTAGCGCGTCGACGCTGCGCAGCACGTAGCCGGCGGTCAGGTCGAGGATCGGGTGCAACTCGCCGTCGGGTGGCGGCAGCGGCATGACGATCTGCTGACCGGTGTGGTCCAGGTGCGTCAGCAGCCGACACACGTACGTGGCGACCAGGTCGGCTTTCAACGTCCAGGAGGCGTTGGTGTAGCCGATGGTCATCGCGAAGTTGGGGACGCCGGAGAGCATCATGCCCTTGTACGCGACCGTACGGGCCGGTTCGACGACCGCGCCGTCCACGGTGAGTTCGGTGTCGCCGAGGGCGAGCAGGTTGAGCCCGGTGGCGGTGACGATCACGTCGGCCGCCAACTCGGTGCCGGAGCGGAGCCGGACACCCGTCTCGGTGAAGGTGTCGACGGTGTCGGTGACGATCGAGGCACGACCCCGTGAGATCGCGGTGAACAGGTCACCGTCGGGCACCACACACAGCCGCTGGTCCCACGGGTCGTAGCGGGGTGAGAAGTGCCGGTCGACGTCGTATCCGGCCGGCAGCCGGCTCCGCGCGGCCCGGCGCAGCAGCCGCTTCACGACGCCGGGTAACCGGCGGCTGAGCTGGAACAGCGCGGTGGTGACCAGGACGTTCTTCCATCGGATGGCCGAGTAGGCGGCGCGCTCGGGCAGGACGCGGCGCAGCGCGTCGGCAACCGTGTCACGCGACGGCAGCGCGATGATGTACGTGGGTGAGCGCTGGAGCATGGTGACGTGGGCGGCCTGCTCGGCCAGCGCGGGCGCCAGCGTCACCGCGGTGGCGCCACTGCCGATCACGACGATCCGCTTGCCGGTGTGGTCGAGGTCGTCCGGCCAGTGCTGCGGGTGCACGATCCGCCCGGTGAACCGCTCGACGCCGGGAAAGTCCGGCGTGTAGCCCTCGTCGTAGCGGTAGTAGCCGGCGCAGATGTGCAGGAACGAGCAGGTGAGGGTGACGTCCGCGCCGGTGTCCGCCCGGTGCGCGTGGACGGTCCACCGGGCGGTGCGGCTCTCCCACGCGGCGCGGACGACGCGGTGGTGGAAACGGATGTGCTCGGTGACGCCGTGCTCGCGCGCGGTGTCGCGGACGTACTCCCGGATCGACCACCCGTCGGCGATCGCCTTCGGGTTCGTCCACGGCTTGAACGAGTACCCGAGGGTGAACATGTCGGAGTCCGACCGGATGCCCGGGTAGCGGAACAGGTCCCAGGTGCCGCCGATGGCGTCCCGGGCCTCCAGCACCGTGTAGGTCTTGTCCGGACAGTTGCGCCGCAGGTGGCAGGCGGCGCCGACGCCCGAGATGCCGGCACCGACGATGAGCACGTCGACGTGGTCGCTGGTGGACATGTCGTCTCCCGTGACGAGGGCGGTGATGCCGGACACTATCCACCGACATCGACATGCGTCAACACCCTGTCGAGAACAATCGACAGGGTGTCGAGCGGGTGTAACATCCACGGTCATGACACCCATCGCGACGTCGTCGCCACGGGGTCGCCGCGCGGCCCGGTCCGCCGGGGACGATCGGGAGTCGGCCATCCTCGCCACCGCCGAGCGGCTGCTCGATCAGCGCCCGTTCGCCGACATCTCCATCGACGACCTGGCCCGGGGCGCCGGGATCTCCCGCCCCACGTTCTACTTCTACTTCCCGTCCAAGGACGCGGTCCTGCTGACCCTGCTCGACCGGGTCATCGAGGAGGCCGACACCGCCGTCGGGGACGTGCTGGACCGGCTCGCCGAGGACCCGTGCGCCCGCTGGCGAGAGCTGATCGGCCGGTTCCACGAGACGTTCGGGGGCCACCGGGCGGTGGTGTTGGCCTGCGCCCAGGTGCGCGGCACCAACGCGGAGGTGCGCCGGCTCTGGGCCACCGTGCTGGAACATTGGGTGGGAGTTGTCGAGGCGGCGATCGACGCCGAACGGAAGCGCGGCGCGGCCCCGGCCGGACGGCCCGCCCGGGATCTCGCCATCGCGCTGACCTCGATGAACGAACGCGTCTGGTACACGACCTTCGCCGGCGACGGCCCGGCCGTCGCCGAGTCCGACGTGGTCGACGTCCTCCTCGACGTCTGGCTCGCCGCCATCTACCACAACGCCACCCCACCACCGACCTGACCGGCGCCTCCGCCGAATGCCAGGTCCGATCGCCGCCAGCAAACGACCGCGGGGCTGGCCGAGTGCGGGCGAGCCGGTCGGGGCGAGCTGGTCGGGGCGAGCTGGTCGGCTACCGGTAAGGCCATGCGCGGTCGGGTCAGCCGAGCGGCACCTGGACGGCGACGTCGTGCTTCGGGTAGTGCTGTTCCACCTGGTCCGGGCCGTATTTCTCGCGGAACATCGCCACGATGTGCTCGACCCGGTTCGGGTCGGTGATCGGGGTGGCGGGACCGTTCACCGCGGCGCCGTTCGTGGACACCTCGATCATCGGGGTCTTCTGGACGTTCTTGTACCAGTCGCTGTCCGATCCGGTGATCGGCACCAGGAACATGGCCTCGTCGTCCTGCACGAACCACACCGGGTGAGAGATCTGCCGGCCGGTGTTCCGGCCGGTCACCGTGATCTCGACTTCGCGTTCGCCGGCGAACGCGTCCCTCGCCGCCTCCATGCTCACGCTGGTCCTCCGTTCCACGACCGGTACCTGCTGTCAGGCTATGGACCGGCGGACCGTCCCGTGCTCGTTCCGGCAGACCGGGCCGGCCCCAGCGGCTCAGTGCTTGCGGAACAGGCAGAACTCGTTGCCCTCGGGGTCGGCCAGGACCGTCCAGCGCGGCAGCGTCCGCACCACCGGCCGGGTGCGGACGGTGGCCGACTCAGCCGGGCACCGCAGTCCCGACCGACTGAACCGGCGCCTCCCCGGTGTTGGTGCCAGCCACCTCGCAGAGCAGGTCGAGGTGACCGAGGTGGCGAGCGGTGTCCGCGAGAAGGTGGTGCAGTATCCAACGCAGCGTGTGCCGGCCGTCCGCCGCCACGTCGTTCAGGCGGTGCGCGGCCACCACCTCGTCGCAGCGCCGGGACTCGGCCACGTACGCCGCCACCAGTTCCGGCAGCGGCACCCGATCCGGAGAGGGTGGCCCGCCCAGGTGGTCGGTGTCCAGTCCGAACGCCGGCAGGTCCTTCTCGCCGGCGAAGCGCTGTCGCAGCCAACATCGCTCGACGTCGCGCAGGTGACCCACCAGCCGTGGCACGGTCAGGCCGCCGGGCGTGACCACCCGGCACGCCTCCTCCGGCAGATCGGCGACACCGCGCAGCACCTGGTCCCGCTGGCGTTGCAGAAACGCCAGCAGCATCTCCCGCTCGTCCGCCGCGTACGACGTCAGCGACATGTCACTCCTCCTCGGATGGGATTGTTTCGGTCGATCACGAGTACCCGCCCGTCGTGCTCCGGGCGTAGCCGCGGTGGGTGAGCTCGGTGATCCGCATCGGCCGACCGTACGGCGTTCCCGCGGTGACCCGCGCCGGCCGCGTCAACCGTGCCCGCCGTGGGCGCTGCGCACGGGCGGGCGCCCCGGTCGCTGGCCCCGCTCGACCACCACGAACTGGCCCATCATCCCGGCGTCCTCGTGGTACAGCAGGTGGCAGTGGTACATGTACGGCAGGTTCGGGTCGCTGTGGTCGGTGAAGCGCATCGCGATCCGGACCGGCCGTTGGGGTGCCAGATAGACGGTGTCCTTCCAGCCGGAAAGCTCCGGCGGCGGGTCCGCCCCGGCGACCGAGAGCACCTGGAACTGCACGTCGTGGACGTGGAAGTTGTGCGGGGTGCCGTCGGTGTTCTCCACCTCCCACACCTCGGTTGTGTCCCGGGTGGCGGCGAAGTCGATGCGGTCCAGGTCCATCGACCGGCCGTTGATACTGCGGCCGGCGAATTCGAGGCGGCGGGTCACGGCCGCCGAGGCGGGGTCGATCCGGTCCACCGGGGCCAGCGCGGCAGGCACTACCGGCGCCGGGGTGAGCCGGTCGGCGGCCCGCAGTTGCAGCACGTCGAAGCGGTCCCGGCCACCGGCGAAACGGTCGGCGAGGAAACCGGCGCCCAAGTCCGGTGCGATGCTGCGGAGGATCACCCGCTCACCCGGCCGAACCGTCACCACGATCTCGACCCGCTCGCCCGGCGACAGTTGGACGCGGGTGAGCCGGGCGGGGCGTGGGAGCAGTCCACCGTCGCTCGCGATCAGGTCGAACGGACGGTCGTCGGCGAAGCCGAAGTTGTACAGCCGGGCGGTGGAGCCGTTGAGCAGCCGCAGCCGTACCCGCTCGGTGGTGACGTCGAGATAGGGCCCCACCGTCCCGTTGACCAGCAGCGTGTCACCGAGTACCCCGATCGCGTTGATCATGTTGCGGGTCTTGCGGAACTGCCCGTCACCGGAGAAACTGCGGTCCTGCACGACCACCGGGACGTCGTCGACGCCGTAGCGGCGCGGTAGCGACAGCGCTGCCTCCCACTCGTCGTCGACGAGGAACAGGCCGGCGAGACCGCGGTAGACATGGTCCTCGGTCTCCCCGTGGGGGTGCGGGTGATACCAGAGCGTGGCGGCAGGCTGGTTCACCGTCCACGTGGGCGACCAGGTGGCTCCGGGCCGGATCGTCTGATGCGGTCCGCCGTCCATCCGCGCCGGCAGGTGCATGCCGTGCCAGTGCACACTGGTGGACACGGTCAGCCGGTTCACCACGTTGACCACCACCTGCTCACCGCGCCGGGCGCGCAGCGTGGGACCGAGGAAGTCGCCGTCGAAGCCAGCCGTGTGGGTCAGTCGGCCATCGCCGTGGAAATCCCGTCGCCCGGCGCGGGCGAGCAGGTCGAAAACGCGGCGCCCACGCTCGTCGACCCGCGATTCGGCGAGTGGCGGGACCGCGAGCGGGCGGACGAAGTCGACCTGGCCGACGGTGTCGGTGCCGACCCGGACGTACGCCCAACCGCCGGCCGCCACCCCACCACAGCAGAGGACGAGGCTGACGGCGAGCAGGCCGAGCAGGAGTCGGACCAAGGATGGTCGTCGGACGGCCACGGTGGTACCTCCAGTAGCGTCGGTACCTGTAGTTTCCCTTCCTATCGGTCGGACGGCCACCCACCGGACCGAATTCCGGGGTTCTCTCCGGGATGCCCCGGAGAGAACCCCGCCCCGTCGGAGGACACCGTGCCGGATGATCGGGAGGTGGATCCCCGACCGGAGCGTGGCCACCGGTGCGTCCCACACACCGCGGACGTCCGGATCGAGGCGTGGGCGCCGACCCGGGAGTCCTGCGTGGCCGAGGCGGTGACCGCGCTGGTGGACATGTTCACCGACCCGGGCGGGGCCCGTCCGCAGGACGAGCGGGAGTTCCACGCCCGCGCCGAGCAGGACGAGGATCTCCTCGTGAGCGTCCTCGATGAGGTGATCTTCCGGATGGACACCGCGGGCGAGCTGCCGTTGGAAACCGAGGTCACCGACGACGGCGCCGGCGGGCTGCGGGTCCGCTGGCACACCGTCGACACCGACGAGGTGGAGCTGGTCGGCTCGGTGCCCAAGGCGGTCGCCCTGCACGAGCTGCGGTTCAGCCCGGACGGACCGGGATGGTCCTGCACGGTGACCCTCGACGTGTGACGGGCAGTCAGCCCTTGACCACTCCGATCGGGACCACGCGGGCCACCTTTCGGCACAGCCCGGCGCCCTCGGCCGCCTCGACCACCGCCGAGATGTCCTTGTAGGCCGCCGGCATCTCCTCGGCCAGTCCCTTTCGGGAAACCCCGCGTACGGCGACGTTCCGCGCCGCCAGTTGGCGGCGCGGATCGTGGCCGCGCTCGGCCTTGACCGCCTGCTTGCGGCTCTGCACCCGGCCGGCGCCGTGGCACGTGGACGCGAACGCGGGCGCCCCAGGCACCCCCGCGAGCACGTACGAGCCGGTGCCCATCGAGCCCGGGATCAGCACCGGCTGGCCCACGTCACGCAGGTCGGCGGGCAGGTCCGCATGTCCCGGGGGCAACGCCCGGGTGGCGCCTTTGCGGTGCACGCAGAGGCGGCGGGCGTCCCCGTCGGTTCCGTGGGTCTCGAGCTTCGCGAGGTTGTGCGAGATGTCGTACACCAGGTCGAGGCGGCTGCCGGTGACGCGCCGGAAGACCGTGCCGGCGGCATGGGCGAGCAGTTGCCGGTTCGCCCGAGCGTAGTTGGCGGCGGCAGCCATCGCGCCCAGGTAGGCACGGCCCTCGTGCGAGTCGACCGGGGCGCAGGCGAGCTGCCGGTCCGGCACCTGGATGCGGTGCTGGCGCATCGCCGCCTCCATCGTCCGCACATAGTCGGTGCAGATCTGGTGGCCCAGGCCCCGGGAACCGCAGTGGATCATGACCGTGACCTGACCCGGCCGCAGGCCGAAGACGCCGGCGACCGCCTCGTCGTAGACCTCCTCGACCGACTGCACCTCCAGGAAGTGGTTGCCCGAACCGAGGCTGCCCACCTGTCGGGCACCCCGCTCGATGGCCCGCTCGCCCACCAGCGCCGGGTTCGCGTCGTCCACCGCGCCGTAGTCCTCGCAGCGCTCAAGGTCCCGCTCGACGCCGAAGCCACGCTCGACCGCGTACCGGGACCCGCCGCGCAACACCGCCTCGAGTTCCGATCTCCCCGACAGGTGCCACACCGCGCCCCTGCCCACGCCGCGCGGCGTCGAGTCGCCCAGCCCGTCCATCACCGCCTCGAGCCTCGGGCGCAGCGCGGCGAGGTCGAGGTCGGCGGCGAGCAGCCGCACCCCGCAAGAAATGTCGAATCCCACCCCGCCCGGCGACACCACCCCGCCGGCCTCGACGTCGGTGGCGGCGACCCCGCCGATCGGAAACCCATAGCCCCAGTGCACGTCCGGCATCGCGTACGACGCGTCGACGATGCCCGGCAGGGTGGCGACGTTGACCACCTGCTCCAGGGACTTGTCCGCTCCGGCGTCGGGCAGTAGCGACTCCGTCGCGAACACCACCCCCGGCACCCGCATCGGGTCGTGCCGGTCGATCCGGAAGCGATACGGCGACTCCTCGACCAGCTCCATCCGCGCGACCTACCCGGTCCGGCGAGGCCTACACGCCGGCGCGGGACGGCGCATCGCCCACACGGGGGGACCACCGCCGGGCACAGTCACCTGCCCGGTCACCTCGAATCCGAGCCGCCGGTAGAACCGCACGTTCGCCGACGCCGACGTCTCCAGCACCGCCGACAGGCCGGACCGGTCCGCCTCGGCAAGCCCGGGGCGCAGCAGCCGCCCGCCGGTTCCCCGGCCCTGGTCGGCCGGGCACACACCGACCGTGGCCAGCAGGAAAGCCGGCTCCGCCGTCTGAAGCGGGACACAGGCCGCCTCGGCGGCGACCATTGCCCGGTGCCGGTCACCGGCCAGCTCCGCGTCGCGCGCGGAAACCTCGGCCCAGACACGATCCGGCACCGGCCGGTCCGGCCGCAGCCACACGGCCACCGCCCGCGGCCGGCCACTTCCGTCGAGCGCAGCCCACACATCCCCGTACGGCACTCCGACCGTCGTCACCGTCGCGGCGAACAGGCCGGCCAACCGTTCCCGGTGTCGGTCGGCCGCCACGGTCCAGGCGGTCCACGGATACCCGTCGAACGCCTCGGCGAGCACCCCAGCCGCCGCGTCGGCCAGTTCCGGCCCGATCCGCCGCACCTCCACGACCGTCCTCCCCATCCGCCGTGACCCCGGTCGGCGATCATCGCACGACCTGATCACGTCCGCCGCGGGATTTCCTCGTCACCCGGGTCGACCCGGGTGACGGCGACCGTCTGGGCGAGGTCCCGGTCGCCACACGCGGCCGGCCGGGGGGCGAGGTTGCCGCGGATCGTGACCCGCGTGCCCGGGCGCAACGCCGCCGCGGCTTCCCCGGTCAACGCCCAGCGTCGCTCGCCGACCAGCAGCATGGTGCAGTCCCCGGCACGCTCCACCGTCCCGGTGAGGGTGCGCGGGCCGAAGGGCATTCCGACCGCGTCGCCGCCGGGAGACGGTGTCGGCGGCGGCTCGCCACCCGAACCGGCGTCCCCGGTGGCGGTCAGCCTGAAGACCAGGCCAATCGCGGCGAGCAGGACCGACACTGCGCGCATGACGCCAACTCTCCCGTCACCTGGAACACGGCGGCAACCCGGACCTGCTTCCCCGGTCAGAGCCGGTAGAAGGCCCGGTACCGGCGGAACAGCCGCCACTGCACCACCACCGCAGCCACGGTCAGCAGGATCATCACCAGCGTCGCGGCGGCGGCGTAGCCGTATCGCAGGTACTCGAAGCCGGTGCGGTAGATGAACAGCGACAGGTACGTGGTGGCGTACGGAGGTGGTCCGCCGTCGGTGACCACGAAGGCGGGGACAAACGAGAAGTGCAGGCTGGCGATGGCGTCGCGGACCGCCAGCAGGGCGAGCACCGGCGCCATCAACGGCAGCGTGACCCGGCGGAACACGTCCCAGCCGGTGGCGTCCTCGAGCGCGGCCATCTCGTACACGTCGCGGGGCAACGCCCGCCGGGCTGCCAGCAGCACCACGAAGGTCTCCCCCATGGTGAACACACTCATGACGATGATCGCGGCGCGGGCGTCGGTCGGGTCGGTCAGCCACTGCGGCGGCGTGCGGCCGAGCACGGTCAACCCATTCTCGCCGCCGACCCGGAGCAGCTGGTTGATCGGGCCGTACAGCGGGTTGAGCAGCCAAAGCCAGAGCAGGCCGTAGGCGATCTCCGGCACGGCGGTCGGCAGCACCGCGGCGACACGGGCGGTGCCCACACCGGCGGCGCGACGGTGCAGCAGCAGCGCCAAGCCGAGCGCGAGCAGCACCCGCAGCGGCACGGCCACCAGCGCGAACACCAGCGAGTTGGCCAGCGACACCCGGAACACCGGATCGGCGACCAGCTCGGTCAGGTTGTCCAGACCGACCCACATCGGTGGGTTCAGCAGGTCGAAGTCGGTGAAGGCCAGCGCGAGCGTGCCGGCGGCGGGCAGCAGCACCAGGCCGACCAGGCCGACCAGGTACGGCGCGAGCATCATCGCCAACTGCCGGCGGGAGCGGGCATCCGGTCGCGTCATGTCCCCGCGACCCTCACGGGGGCGTACCGCAGGCCGGAGTCGGCGTGGAAGACGTGCGTGTCGGCCCAGCGAACCCCGACGCGGACGGCGTCGCCCCGGCCGGGCCGCCGGTCGGCGGGCACCCGGGCGACCACCGGGTGCCCGGCGGCGAGGGTGAGGTACGCGTACGCGTCCTCGCCGACCACCTCGACCCGATCGACGGTAGCCGCCGCGCCCACCGTCTCGCCCAGGGTGACCGCCTCCGGACGGAACCCGATCCGCAGGCCGGCCGGCAAGCCCGGCGGGGGATCCCCGGCAGGGTGGACGGGACCGTCGACGGGAAGCAGGTTCATCGCCGGTGAACCGACGAAGCGGGCCACGAACACGCTCGCCGGCGCCCGCCAGATCTCGTCGGGGGTACCCGCCTGCTCGACCCGCCCGTCGCGCAGCACGACGATCCGGTCGGCGAGCACCAGCGCCTCGGTCTGGTCGTGGGTGACGTGCACCATGGTGGCGCCGAGCCGGTCGTGCAGGGCTCGCAGCTCGGCGCGCATCTCCACGCGCAGGGCGAGGTCGAGGTTGGACAGCGGCTCGTCGAGCAGGAACACGGCCGGCTCGCGCACCAACGCCCGGGCCAGCGCCACCCGCTGCCGCTCCCCGCCGGAGAGCTGCCCCGGCCGGCGAGCCAGCAGGGCGGCGCAGCCCACCGTCTCGGCCGCCGCTCGGGCGCGCTGCCGGGCGACCACCCGCGGGGTGTCCCGGACCTCCAGGCCGAAGGCGATGTTCTCGGCGACGGTGAGATGCGGAAAGAGCGCGTAGGACTGGAAGACCATCGACACGTTGCGCAGGCCGGGCCGGTCGGTGGTCACGTCCCGGCCGGCGATCCGCACCCGGCCGGCGGTGACCGGCTCCAGACCGGCCGCCACCCGCAGCACAGTCGACTTGCCCGCGCCGGACGGGCCGAGCACCACCAGCAGCTCGCCCCCGTGGACGGTCAGGTCCACCTCGTGCAGGACCTGATCGCCGCGGTAGGCGGCGCTGACCCCGTCGAGGGACAGGCCGGCCCCGCTCACCCGTGCTCGCCGCGGGCGAACAGCGGGCGGGTCTGCCGGTCCAGGTCACGGATGACCTCGTCGAGCCGGTCGCCGCGGTGCACCGCGTTCTCCAGGATCCCGTGCGTCACGTCCTCGATCTCCGGCCAGGTGGACACGGTCGGCAGGGCCCGCACGGTGGGGATCGCGTCGAGGAACACCCTGGCGCTGCGCGGCGGCTGGGACGGACCGAGGAACGCCGGGGACCGCGAGACGCCGATGTGCGACGGGACGGTTCGGCCGGTGGCCGCGACGATCCGCTGTCCCTGCTCGGAGATGGCGAACTCCAGGAACCGCCACGCGGCGTCCTTGCGCTCGGCGCCCCGGGTCATGCAGTACGCGTCCGAATGCAGCACACCCACCTGCTTCCGGTAGACCGGCAGCGGGGCGACGTCCCACTCGAAGTCGGTGATCGAGCGGAACGTGGTGGTGGAGCGGCGCGACGAGAACAGCATCGCGAGCCGGCCGTTGGCGAAACGAGACTCGTCGTCCTCGGCCTCGACCTCCTCGTCGGTGGGCACCACCCCGTACGCCTGACGCAGGTCCACCAGGTTCTTCAGGGCCTCCCGGCCGGCCGGGGTGTCCAGGTTCAGCCGGGTGGGCCGGTCCGGGTCGTCGACGATCTCGCCGTCGTTGGACCAGACCAGCGGAGCGAGGCGGATGATCGACGGCTCCACGGCCACGCCGTGCACGACCGGACGCGCGGCGGCCCCCTCGCTCTCGGTGCCCCTGACCACCACGCCACGGGAGTCCCGGGTCATCGCGATGGCGGCGCCGACCATGTCGTTCCAGGTCCACCCGGCCCGCGGCTCGGGTACGCCGTACTTCTGGAACAGCGTGCGGTTGTAGTAGACGGCGAGGCTGGAAACGTTCTGCGGCAGGCAGAGCTGCCTGCCGCCCCACGTGAAGGCGTCCATCGCCACCGGGTAGTAGTCGGCCGGGTTGATCGCGTCGGAGCGGGCGATCCGCTCGTCCAGCGGCTCCACCACGTTCTTCGCCGCGAACTGGCCGTAGAAGCGGTAGTTCATCAGGAAAAGGTCCGGCGGGGCGCCCCCGGCTACCGAGGTGGCGAGCCGGGCCAGCAGATCCTTGCGGTCACTCGCCTCGATCAGCTGCACCTCGGTGCCGGGCCGCGCCTTCTCGTACGCCTCGGTGAGCGTGCGGTACGCCGCCAGTTCCTCGGGGGCGCCGAAGACCAGCAGCTGCACCGCGCCCCTCGGCTCGGCGGCGCCGGAGCCGGCGCCGCACCCGGTGGCGAGCAGCACCGCGGAGAGCAGCAGGGCCAGTCGGGTCTTCGGTCTCATCGGCGGTCCCGTCCCGTCGGATCGTCGTGGTGGAGGATCGGATCGTCGTGGTGGAGAAAGCGACGCTGGGCGAACGCGAACACCAGCAGAGCCGGCCCGGTGGCGAGGACCGCGCCGGCCAGGAAGACCGGGAAGTCGGTCGGGTCCAGCACGGACAGCGAGCGCAGCGCCAACGGCAGGGTGAACAGCTCGCGGTCGTAGACGTAGATCAGCGGGTCGAGGAAATTCGACCAGGTCACCAGGAAGGTGAGGGCGGTGAGCGCGGCAGTGACCGGGCGGACCAGCGGCAACGCGACCAACCACCAGATGCGCATGGGAGACAGGTCCGCCACCAGGCAGGCGTCGTAGAGGTCCCGCGGCAGCGCCCGGAACGCCAGGTAGTAGACCAGGACGTAGAGCGGCGAGGTGCCCAGCAACGCCGGAGCGATCAACGGCACCAGGGTATCGGTCAGCCCGAGCGCGCGGAAGATCGCGAACCGGGGCACGAGCAGCGCGGTCGCCGGCACCATCAGGGCGACCAGGGAAGCCGCGACGACGGTGGCGGCGGTTCGGGGGGCGAGCCGGGCCAGCGCGAAGCCGGCGAGCGAGGCGACCAGCACGCTCAGCGGCACGGCGATGGCCGCGACGAGCACCGAGTTGAGCGAAGCCCGCAGCAGACCGCCGATCTCCAGGGCCTGCTGGTAGCCGGTGGTGGCGACCGGGTCCGGGAGCAGCCGCGGCGTGGGCGACGGCGGCAGGCCGGGCTCGGTGAGCGACCCGGAGACCAGCAGCAGCAGCGGCGGGACGAACCCGAGGACGACGAACGCCGCGCCGAGCGTACGCCAGCTGCGGCGGGCCACCCCGGGCAGCGGTGGGGGGCCGCTCGTGCGACCCCCCACCCGGTCGGTGCGTTCGATGATCTACCTACTTCAGTTTCAGCTGCCAGGCGCCGAGACCGTGCGAGGCGGCGTAGAGGACCCGTTTGCCCGGCACGATGGTGAGCCCGGCAACCTCGACGTTCGGCATGCCGCCGGCTGCCTTGGCCCAGCTCGTCGAGCCCCTGGCCAGCCTCAGGACGCCGAAGTCGGTGGAGGCGTACAGGTCACCGGTGACGTCGTCCCGGACCAGGTCGGTGATCGGCTGGTCTCCGAAGTCGTACGACCGGTCGGCCCAGGTGGCCGTCGCGCCGTCCACCTTCACCTCGAACGCGTGCCCGAGGGTGGCCGGGGTGTTCGAGTTGAACCCGCTGTAGGACACCCACGCCCGGGCCCGGTCGGCCGGGTCGATGTGGATGCTGGTGACGAACCGGTTCGGCGTGCTGACGTTGTCGATCCGGGTCCAGGTCACCGCCGACGCTGGCTCGGCGTCGGCGTTACGGGTGACGAAGACCCGGCCGGTGCTGGTCGCCGCGTACGCGGTGGACGAGTCGGTGTCGACCCGCTGGACCACCGAGACGGCACCGCCGGCCCGATCTCCCCAGGCGGCGTCGGTGAGCCGGATGGTGCCCAGCTCCTGCCAATCGCCGCACTGGGCCTCGAAGGTGCCCGTCCAGGTGTTGCAGATCCGGTTGGCCTCGTCGAGGGTCCGATCGCCCAGGCCGAAGGTCTTGGTGCGGTAGACGGTCCGGGCGGTGCCGGCGAACATCGTGCCGCTGACCTTCGGGTCGCTGATCACCGGGGCGTAGAACAGGTTGCCCGGCTGGCCGTAGATCGGGTCCGCGGTCCAGATCCAGCTGCTGATGTCGCCGTTGCCGAAGCTCACCTCGGGCGAGGCGTCGAAGAAGGTGTGGAAGCGGAACTCCGGCTTGCCAACGTCGAAGCCGGAGGCTCCGCCGTCACCGATCATCGTGTTGACCCAGCGCCGCCGGTCGCCCTTGTTTTCCCAGGTGCCGTTGTCCTGTGTGCCGCCCTGGAGCAGGTCCGCGTCGTGCGGGCTGACCGACAGGCTGATGAACTGCAACGTGGTCATGCCCTTGTTGATCCCCTCCAGCCTGGCTGGGATCTTCGAGAGCATCTGCTGGCAACGGTCCTGCTGGGCCTGCGTGGTCAGGTTGCGCCCCGGGTTGTCGCACCAGGACGAGCGGTCGACGAACGTTCCGCTGGAACGCATGATGCCGCCGTCGTTGGCCTCGAAGAACTGGTACGGGTTGCGCGGGTTGGTGACGATCGCGTGTTGATCCGGGTGCAGGCCGTTGGGGTGCAACTCGTCGGTGCCGTCGTAGGTCATGTCGGTGCCGCTGACCCCGGCGTCGGTGGAGAGGATGACCGCCCGTTTGTGGGCAACCGTCTCGCCGTAGACGTAGGCGCCACCGGTGTAGACGATGTCCGGGTGCCCGGCCGGGGTGTGCACGAACACGTCGTACCAGCACTGGCCGGTGCACTGGTTGTAGGTGGCGAAGCCCGGATCGGCCGGGTTCGAGCTGGTCAGGTCGGCGAAGGTGGGGGCGCCGGCGGCCACGTCGTCGCTGCGGAACAGCCGCGAGTACGGATTGCCGAAGTTGCCCTCGTAGACGTACATGCGGGTGTCGCCGTCGGGCAGGGCGGTGACGTCGATGGCGGCACGGGTCTGGAAGACCGCCGGATTCAGCGACGGCTTGATCTGGGTCCAGGTGGCGCCGGCGTCCGGTGAGCGCCAGACACCTCGGGCGTACGACGAGGCGTACACGATGTCGGAGTTGTTCGGGTCGAGCTTGACGTAACGAACGCCACGCGGGGAGCAGGTGGCGGTGTTGGCGTACTCCGCGGCGCTGCCCGTGCAGTCGGCGCCGTCGACCGAGCCGTTATGGATGAAGGTCCAGTTCTTTCCGCCGTCGGTGGTCTTGTACAGGCCCCACTTCTCGGCGTCCGGCACCGGCCGGGTCACCCCGGTGCAGCAGGCACTGGACATGCCACGCAGCGCGATGGTGGTGGCGACGTAGATGGTTTTCGGATCGCCCGGCTTGATGGTGATCTCGGCGAGGCCCTTACCGGAGAGGACGTCCTTGCCGAGCGGTCCCTGCCAGGTCAGACCGCCGTTGGTCGATTTGTAGAGCCCGACGCCGGCCACACAGCCGGAGCCGCAGGTGTTCGCCTCGCCGGTGCCGACGTAGATGGTCAGGCCGGTGCGGTCGTTCCGGTCGATCTTCACCGAGCCGGCGGCGTTGATGCCCAGCGGGCCACCCAGGTAGAACCACGTGGGCTTGGGGGCGAGGATGTTCAGGGTGCCCCAGACACCGCCGCCGGCCGGGGTGGCGTACGCCCGGCAGAGCAGCCTGTTGCAGTCCGGGCTGATATCGATCGAGGTTACCCGGCCGCCCGCCACGTACTCGTTGGGCACGTAGTTGAAGGCGTTGCGGTACTCGGTGAACGGGTAGAGAGCTTCGCTCGGGCCGACGTTGACCCAGCGCTGCGAGCCCCGGAACCGCCGCTCCGCCGCGGCGTACGCGGCCTTCGAGCGGTCCGCCTGGACGATGCTGATCGTGCTCGCCGGATAGGCCCGCTCCAGGAACTCCTGCTGGGCGGCGCCGCCCGGGCCGTCCGGCGACATGCCGGCGTCGCCCGGCACCGCCTGCCGCAGCCGCTCCAGGTGGCCACCGAGGGCGTGCGGCAGCTCGCCGTCCCCGACGGCCGCCGCGGCGGCCGGCACCTCGGCGCCGGTGAAGTGGATGCCCGCGGCACCCGTCGTCGCGACGAGAGCGGCGACCGCTAGTCCTGCGATTAGGTGGCGACGTCTGCGCTTCACGAGGGTCCCTCCAGGAGAGAAGGCATCGCCGCAGCGCGGCACCCGGATTGGCGACCGTCGCTGGCAACGTCCATGCAGGAGGATGTCAGAGGGTGATGGGGGACACAATCCTCTGCGTCGATTTCCGTGCAACACCGGTGTGGGACGCGATGGAGCTCACCGCCAGCTCGCACCGGATCCGGCGCAGACGCGCGGCACGGCGGGATGCAGGGCGAGGTCCGCAAGGCCACGACACGGCCCGCCGGCACCTGACATCGATCGAACCGACGTAACAGCCTGTTACGCAATGGGTTCACAGTATCCACATAGGGTGGTCGTCGGCCCGGCCACACGACGGCCGGGCCGACGACCGGCCCCTACCCGGGCCCCAACGGAAGGACCCACGATGTCCCTCGCCCAGCGGGTCGCCGCGCTCTGCGCGGCGGCCGTCCTCGGCGCCGCCGCGCTCACCGTCGCGGCCGCCCCCGCCCACGCCGCCTCCACCGAGCAGGCCACCTCCGTGCTGCTGCTGACCGCCACGCCACACGCCACCGGCGTGCCCCGGGCCACCGTGCTCCGCTGCGAGCCGGCCGGTGGTACGCACCCCCGGGCGGCGTCCGCCTGCCAGGACGTCGCCGCCGTCGACGGGAACCTCGCCGCACTGAGCGTCAACCCAGGTTTCTGCACCCTGGAGTACGCCCCGGTGACCGTCCGGGCCCTCGGGCTGTGGCGGGACCGCCCGGTGTCGTACACCGAAACCTTCGGCAACCAGTGTGAGCTGCTGCGCGAGACCGGTTCCCTGTTCGCCTTCTGATCCGCCGCGCGGCGCCCGCTCCCCCGGGCGCCGCGCGGCCCCGATCGGCGCAGCCGGACACCTGGTCCCCACCTGATCGGGACGGCCCGACGTCGCTCGGGATATCATGGGAGTAGCCAGCCCCAGCTGGGGCTGGCTACTCCCATGAACTTTTCGACATCCGTCGTCCAGCGAAACGCGTGGAAGGATGGACGGCGTCGACAAGCGGCCGAGCAGGCAGAGCAGGAGAAGCGCCAGCGTGTCCGAAACCAGCCCGGAGGGGCTGCGCGCCGACTGTTCCCGGTGCGTGGGGCTGTGCTGCGTCGCCCCGGCGTTCGCCGCCTCGGCGGACTTCGCGGTCGACAAGCCGGCCGGCCGACCCTGCCCGAACCTGCGTGCCGACTTCCGCTGCGGCATCCATGCCCACCTGCGCGACCGAGGGTTTCCGGGCTGCACCGTGTTCGACTGTTTCGGAGCCGGTCAGCGGGTGACCCAGGTCACTTTCAGCGGGCGGGGCTGGCGGGACGGCCCGGATGTCGGCCAGGCGATGTTCGACGCCTTCGCCGTGGTACGGCCGTTGCACGAGCTGCTCTGGTATCTGACCGAGGCGTTGGCGCTGGACCCGCCACCGCAGCTGCGCGCCGCGTTGGCCGAGGCGCTCGCCGAGACCGATCTCCTGGCCGGTGGTGACACCCGGACGCTACGAGCGCTGGACGTCGACGCACACCGGGGCCGGGTCAACCCGCTGCTGTCCCGCGTGGGGGAGCACGCCCGGGGCGGCCGGCCCGGTATCGACCGGCGGGGCGCCGTCCTGATCGGGGCCGACCTGCGACGGGTCGACCTGCGACGAGCGAACCTGCGCGGCGCCGTGCTGATCGGGGCCGACCTGCGCGGCGCCGACCTGACCGGGGCGGACCTGACCGGGGCGGACCTGCGTGGGGCGGACCTGCGCGGTACCGACCTGTCCGCCGGTCTCTTCGTGCACCAGTCCCAGCTCGACGCGGCTGGGGGCGACCGGAACACCGGGCTACCGCCCGGCCGTTCCCGTCCCGCGCACTGGACCGCGCTACGGCTCACTCCGGTCCCACGTCGCCCACCCACGGGCACGGCCGGGCGACGGCGCCGCTGACCGCGGGCCGCCGTAGCCGGTGCACGGCGGGCAGGGCGGTACTCCCCATCGCCGGCACCACGAACCGGCTGCCGGGCCCGGGCGACACGCCGTCGCCACTTCGGGCACGGCAGCACCGCCCGTGCCCGCCCGGCGGGGATCGTGGCCGGCCGACGTTTCCCCCCGGGGTACCCGGGTAGCCGACCTCGGGTACGGGCACCGTCGCCGACGGGAGGCAGACGTGGGATACCGAGCACGGGACGGTGAGCTGCCGGTTGATCCGGAGCACGCCGAGGACGAGGCCGGTCAGGCCCGACTCGTCCAGGTCGACGCGGGCACCGACGTGCCGGCGCCGAAACCGGCGGCGCCGAAACCGGACATCGTCACGGAGGACGACGGCTCCGGGATGGCGGGCGGCGCGTCGGGGAGCAGCAGCGGCGGGTCGAACATGCCGGGTCACCCGGACGCGGCTCGCTGACGTTTCCGACGAGACTGACGGGGCAGGAGTGCGCCATGACCGACGAACACCGCTTCGACCTGGCCGACACGGACGAGCCGGACGGCGCCACCGCGATGGAGGCGTCGCTGCGACCGCCGGGAGAATCGCTGCACACCACCGAGGACGTGGGCGACGACTTCGCCGAACTGCCGGCCGAGGACCGCCGGTCGGCCCGTGAGATCAGCCGCGCCGGGTACGACGTGGCGGACGTCTCCGGGACCACCGACCCGAACCGGGAGTGAAGCGGCACTGACCGGTCAGCCGGTGTCGCTCTCCCGCACCGGATCGCCGACCACGGCTGGCGGGACGGTCCAGGTGGCCGCGCGCCGGGCCGGCACGAGGCGGTCGCGCAGCCGGGCCGCGGCATCACCGACGGTCGCGGCGACCATCGGCAGCAGGCGGGTCGAACCCATCACCGCGGCCTCCTCCGCCGGGGTGGTGGTCCCGTCGAGGAAGCGCAGCACCCGCTCGACCGGGTTACGGTCGAACAGCCGGTCGAAGAACTCCGGGCCGGCGACCCAGCCGCGATCCAACGCCCGCAACGCGACCGCGTCCATCCAGCGGTGCCGCCCGGGGTACGCGGGCGCCGGCACCGGCGGGCGACCGGCCGCCAGCGCGGCGGCGACCTGCTCGGCCTGCCGGCGCATGGCGGAGAATGTGAAGCCGGTCGAGGAACGGGTGGCACCGCCGGCCGTGCCGAGGCGGGTCACCCGGGGCGAGGGCCGCGAGTCGAACGCGGCGTCGGTCATCGGGATCACCCCGTTCTCCACCTCCCGCACGGTCAGCCGGGCGGGATCCAAACCGAGCAGGTCCCGGTAGTCGGTCAGCGCCGCGTCGTATCCGGCGTCGCTGAGCAGGGTCGGGGTGAACCCGGTGTACTCGACCAGGGCGTACCGGCTGCTCACCGGCAGCAGATAGCCGAACGACACCCCCCGGGCCGGCTGCGGGGTACGGAAATCCATCAGGATCGCCCGGTCCGGGTCGAACAGCGGGACGTCCGCCGCCAGCCACCAGCCCCGGAAGTGCTGCAACCAGTTGGTGCGCCCAGCCCGGCGGGGCGGCCGGGGCCGGGAGTCCAGCACCCAGGACGCCCGGACCAGCGGTGTACCGTCGTCGGCGCGTACGGTGACCCGCCCGCCGCCGTCGTCCAGCACGTCGGCCGGGGCATCGACGCGGACCGCGCCGAGTCGCCGCTCCGCCTCGGCCGCCCGGTCGTAGATCGGGCGGGAGCGCACCATCGCGTACCGCAGCGGGGCGAGGTCGAGGACGCGGCTTCGCCACGGCGTCACCACCTCGACCCGGTGCCAGCTCGCGGCCAGCAGCGGGTCGAGGTCGTTGCCGGGCTCGTCCCAGAACGCCCAGGTGCGATCCTGGCCACGCCGGTGCACCGGGTCGACGACGGCGATCCGCAGGTCACGGACCCGGCGCCGGTCCAGGGCGGCCAGCACGAGGGAGGCGGCGCCGCCACCACCGACCAGGGCGAGGTCCACGTCGATCGGTCCGCAGCGGTGCACGCCTCCACGCTGCCACACCGCCCGGGCCGGATGGTGGCCGGCGCCAGGCCGGGGACGTGGCGGCAGCGATGATTTCTCATTTCACCGGATCCGGCGGCCAACCCTCCTAGGGTTGGGCACACCGGCGCCGGTCGCGGAGTCGACCACCGGGCGACGTCCCACCCAGCAACGGACGGGAAGTGAGGGAAGACGCGCATGAAGGCGAAGACGGTCCTCGTGTCGGCGACGGTCGGCGTCGGCCTCGGCACCCTCGTGCCACCCGGCGCCGCGTGGGCCGAGACCAGCGTGTCACCGACGACCACCCCGGTCGGGGGAACGGTCGTGCTCACCACCACCTGTAACCCGAAGTCGGGTGACGCGATCTTCCACGTCGTCGGTCCCGACCGGGACCAGAACGGCCGGTCCACCACCACCGCGGCCGACGGCGGACTGAGCACCGAACTCTCCACCGCCGGCTTCCCTCTGGGCACCTACACGGTTGCCGCCACCTGCGGCGACGGCAGCGCCGCCGGCAGTGCGACGTTCACCGTCACCCCGGTCGGCGACGCCCGGGCCGGGGGCCACCCGGACGGCGGCGGCGCGGGATCGGTCGCCGCCGGGATCGCGCTGCTCGGCTCCGCCGCCGGCGGCGCCCTCATCCTGGCCCGCCGCCGGCGGCACGCGGCCCTGGCCGCGACCCGCTGACGTCACCGACCCGCACGCACCGTCCTGCCCTGGTTCCGGCACCGCAGGAACGGCCCGCCATGGCCTGGACGTCGTCCGCCGTCAGCGGCGACAGTCGTAGGTGACCACCGTCCGGGCCTGCGCCGGCGAAGGCCCGGTGATGTTGACCGTGGCCGTCTCCGAGGTGCTGCCCACCCCGGCGAAGGACCACCGCAACGTCAGTTCCACGGCACGCTGCCCACGGCCCACCCGTTCGGTCAGCACGGCGCCCGGCGCGCTACCGGAGCGTAGCCACTGATAGCGGATCTCCCCCGCCCGGCCGTTGGTGGTGACGGTGGCGACCACGTCCACGGTGACGTCGCAGCTCTCACCCGCCGGTTCGGGCACCGCCACGGTCACACCGGTGATCTCCAGCGGACTGATCCGCTGCCACAGGTACCACCCGACGACCGCTACCAAGGCCACCGTGAGCAGGGTGGACAGCACCGACGTCACCCGCCCCCAGAGCGGCCGGCGCCGTACCGGCGGGGGAACCACCGGCCAGGGCGGCGCTGACGGCGGCGCGGCGGGCACCCCGGGCCCGAACCGCACCTCGCGCCCGGCGGTCCCGCTCAGACCGGTGGTGGGCTCGTCGCCACCCGGTCCGCGGGCGGACCCACCGGGTATCAGCGTCGCCGCGCCGAGGTGGACGGTCGATTCGACTCCGGGTCGGACGGTCGCGGCGTCCAGGTCCGCGGTCGGCTCGTCCGACGGGTGCGGACCGCCCAGACGCACGGTCGCGCCGTCGTCGGGACCCCACCCACCTGGCGTGGTCCGGTCGGTCGGCTGGGTCACGGCAGGCCGCCCCCCGTCGGTGTGTCGGGCATCGTCAGCCCCTGGCCGCAGAAGCGGTTGAGGGTCACGTAGACCGGCGCGCTCTCCGCCGAGGTGTTGCCGGCCCGGTCGGTCGCGGCCACCCGGACCGGGATAGGCGTGCTACGGACCGGGCGGGGAAGGTCGGCGATCACTCCGGTGAACACACCCCGGCCGTCGGACGTCAGCCGGACATACGTGTCGACCCCACCCAGCGGGTACCGGAGACGCACCCGCAGGTCCCCCGCGGCCGTCCGGTCGTCGGAGACCGTGGCGGTGACCGTGCTGGCCGTCGGCCCGTACGGGCAGCCCACCGGGTCGAGCCGGGTGGGGCTGACGGTGACCTTGCCGACGGTCGGTGCGGCTCTGTCCGGCGGAGGCGGCGGGCTGGTCGACAGCGTGGGGCTGGGTGCTGGTGGGGTGGTCGCGGGTGCGGTGGTCACCGGCGCACCCGGCGTGGTCGGGGCGGTGGTGGTCGGGGCGCCCGGGGTGCCGCCCGGTGTCGGCGCGGCCGCGGTGCTGGTCGGCGTACCAGTGACCGTCGGAGCGGGTGTCGGGCCTGGCCCGGATGTGACCACGGTGCTCACGGCCGGCTTCGCGGCAGCGGCGGAGCGGCCGCCGTCCTCCCGCGCGGCGTAGCTCAACCCGGCGCCGCCCACCCCGATCAGCCCGGCCGCGACAACCGCGCCGGCGAGCACGGCCGGCCGGGGACGGCCGCCGCGCAGCCAGCCCCACCGACCGACGCCGGAGCCCAGCGTCGTGGTCGCCACGCTGGTGGCGCCGCCGCTGCCCTCGGGAAACGGGAAGAGGGCGGCGAGCAGAGCCGCCCGGCGGGCCAGTTCCCGCAGGCCACGCTCCTCCCACTCCGGCCCGTAGGCGTCCGCCGCCGCCCGCTGGAGCGCTTCGAGGAACACCTCGGCAGGCTGGGGGCGCTCGTCCGGGCGCTTGGCCATGCCGTGCCGGAGCAGGTCGTGCACCGGCACCGGGGTCGGATCGAGCGGGATCGGAGCCTCGGCGTGCTGCCGACGCAGCGTGAGCAGGTCCCGGCCGTCGTACGGGGGCCGCCCGGCGAGACACTCGTAGAAGGTGGCGGTCGCGGCGTAGACGTCACAGGCCGGGCTGGCGGGTGCGCCGGTCCACTGCTCGGGCGCCATGTATCGGGGCGTGCCGCTGACCGTGCCGCCGGCGCCGGTACCGGCCGGCAGGGCGATGCCGAAGTCCACGAGCTTGCTCGCCCCCTCGGCGGTGAGCAGCACGTTCTCCGGCTTGTAGTCCCGGTGCACCACACCGTGGGCGTGCGCCGCGCCGAGCCCGGCCAGGGATCCCTTCAGGACCACCAGCGCCGCCTCCGGGGTGGTCGCGCCGTTGGCGCGCAGCATCTGGCGCAGCGACACGCCGTCGACCAGTTCCATGACGATCGCCGCGCCGGCGGGCGACTCGACGTACTCGTAGAGGCGCGAGACATGCGCGTTGTCGATCTCGGCCAGCAGCCGGGCCTCGGCGCGGAACGTCTCCCGGAAGGAGGGGTCTCCCCCGACCGCACTGGTCAGGTACTTGATCGCCACCGGCGTCCCGGTGCCGTCGTGCACGGCCAGCTCGACCCGCCCGGACGCGCCCGCCCCGAGCTGCCGCACCGGCGTGTAGCCGGAGACCCGCCAGCCGGTCACGTCCGAACCTCCTCGGGTCGCGGGGCGGGCCACCGAGCCGCCCTGCTGGTCATTGTCGTCCGGCCGGCAGGCCGGGCCATCGGCGCAACGGTTGCTTCCCGACCCGGACGTCGGCCGGGGCCGTCGCTGCAACGGCGTGCACCTGGTCGGTTGCGAACACCTCAGTGGTAGCAGGAGGGGGCAACCAACGTGCTGTCACCAGGCTGGTATCCCGCCGGACACCTCGCGACGAGCAGCGCAACCCCACCACGGGCGACCGTCCGGACGATGACGACCCGCCGCTGGCTGCGTGTCAGGTTGCTGACGAGGGCCGCGCCGCGGCTCGCCGGCGACGACGCGGTCCTCGTCGTACCCGGGCAGTCGGACGGACCGGCGGTGAGCTGAACATCCTGTCGCCCGGCCGGGCCGGCCGGCTACCGGCGCCGGCCGGCGTCGCCACGGTGACCATCGCCGGTCGGCTGCAACGCGGCCTCGCCGGGGACCGACCCCTCCTCCGCCGGGCCGGTACGCGCGTACCGGTCGAAGAAGCGCAGCAGCTCCACCGGGAAGGGCATCACCAGGGTGCTGTTCTTCTCCACCGCCACGTCCGCCACGGTCTGCAACAGGCGCAGCTGGTACGCCCCCGGGGTGCCGGCCATCGCCCGGGACGCGTCGGCCAGCCGACGGGAGGCCTGGAACTCACCGTCGGCGGCGATCACCCGCGCCCGGCGGTCCCGTTCGGCCTCGGCCTGGCGGGACATCGACCGCTTCATGCCCTCCGGCAGGGCCACGTCCTTGACCTCGACCCGCTCGATGTTCAACCCCCATGGGCCCTCCGTCGGCGTGTCGATCACCGCCTTCAGGTCGGCGTTGACCTTGTCCCGATCACCGAGCAGGGTGTCCAGGTCCGCCTTGCCGATCACCGACCGCAGCGCTGTCTGCGAGATCTGGAGCACGGCCGCGGGGTACTGGCGCACGTTCACCAGTGCCTTGACCGGGTCCACCACCCGGTAGTAGACGACCGCGTCGACGGTGAGGGTGACGTTGTCCCGGGTGATGGCGCCCTGCGCCGGCACGTCGATCACCGTGGTCTGCATACTCACCCGCGCCATCCGGTCGGCGATCGGGATGATCAGTCGCAGGCCTGGCTCCCGGACCGCCACCACACGACCGAACCGGAACACGACGCCGCGCTGGTACTGCTGGACGATCCGAATGCTCAACGCGCCCAGCAGCACCAGGATCGCGAGCACGATCACCACGCCGACGACGGTGGCCGTCATGGCACCCCCGATCCGAGAAACGCATCCACTCGGCGGGCCTTTCCCGCTGCGCCTCCGGTTAGTCCTCCCAGCTCGGCGAGCCGGACGGCCCGGCCCCGTGCCCGGGGATCGTCACCGGCGGGGTGTCGACCAGCCGGTCGAGGAGAGTGGCGGTGCTGATCAGCGAGAGGTGGCTGAGGGCCTGCGGGAAGTTTCCGGTCTGCGCGCCGGTGGGCGCGATCTCCTCGGAGTAGAGGCCGAGCGGGCTGGCATAGGTGAGCATCTTCTCGAAGGTCAGCCGGGCGTCCTCCAGCCGACCGGCCTCCGCGAGCGCCTGGACGTACCAGAACGTGCACATGGTGAAGGTGCCCTCATCGTCGGGCAGGCCGTCGGGGGCGGCGCTCGGGTCGTATCGGTAGACAAGGCTGTCGGAGACCAACTCGGCCTCCACCGCCAGGAGCGTCGACCGCCACAGCGGGTCGGTGGGCGAGACGAACCCGGCGGCGGGCATGACAAGCAGCGACGCGTCCAGCACGTCGGTGGCGTAGTGCTGCACGAAGGCTTGACGCCCGGGATGGAAACCCCGCCTCATGACCTGGTGGTAGATGCGGTCACGGACCCGGGTCCAGCGGCTGAGGTCGACGGGGTGCCGGCGTCCGTGCGCGAGCTGGACGGCCCGGTCGAGGGCGACCCAGCACATCATCCGCCCGTACGTGAAGTCCTGGCGACCGCCGCGGGTCTCCCAGATCCCGTCCTCGGGCTGGTCCCAGTTGTCGCAGAGCCAGTCCACCAGCCGCACGGCGCTCGCCCACGTCTGGTCGCCGTGGTGCAGTCCGCGGCGGTCGGCGATGTGCAGCGCGGTGAGTGCCTCGCCGAAGACGTCGAGTTGCAGTTGCTTCGCGGCGCCGTTGCCCACCCGCACGGGCGCCGACCCGCGGTACCCCTCGAGGTGGTCGAGCGACCTCTCCGCCGGTACGGGCGCGCCGTCGACCGCGTACATGACTTCCAGCGGCTGACCGTCTCTGCCGGCGTCCCGGATCCGGTCCCGCACCCAGTACATGTACCGCGCGGCTTCGTCGACGAAACCCAGACCGAGGAGCGCCCGCATCGAGAAGGACGCGTCGCGGATCCAGGTGTAGCGGTAGTCCCAGTTGCGCTCGCCACCGATCCGCTCGGGCAGTCCGACGGTGGGGGCGGCGATCAGCGCGCCAGTCGGCGCGTACGTCATGAGCTTGAGGGTCATCGCGGACCGCTCGACCATCTCCCGCCAACGCCCGCTGTAGCGGGAGCGCGCCAGCCAGCCCCGCCAGTGGTCCCGGGTCCGTACCAGCATGTCCTCCACCTCGCCCGCGGTGACGGGACGCGGCGGGTCTGGCCTCGTGGCGGTTTCCAGGACCACACCCCCGGCATCTCCCTCGTGCAGGGTCGCGAACAAGCAGACGCCGTCTTCGCTGCGCCGAATGTCCGGCTGATCGGCCAGCCGATCCGGATAGTGGACGTGGCTGAGCGTGAGGGAGATGGTGGGACTTCGGAAGACGATTCCGCCCGGGTGGGTCTCGAGGTCGTGCGGATCCCGGCCGTAGTTGAACCGGGGACGGCAGTCGGCGCGGAACCGCATGGTGCCTCTGACCATGCGGAGCATCCGGACCAGTCGGTGGCGGTCGGTGGGCTGGTCACCCGCCAGGGGCATGAAGTCCACGAGTTCTCCCACGCCGTCCTCGCTCATGAAGCGGGTGATCAGAATCGGCGTACCGGGCAGGTAGAGCTGCTTGGCGACGTAGTTGTCGCCGACCGGCGAGACCCGACAGTAGCCACCCCGATACCGGTCCAGCAGACCACCGAAGACGCTGGGTGAGTCGAACCGCGGGGCGCAGAACCAGTCGGTCGTGCCGTCCGTCGTCACCAGCGCCGCGGTCTGCAGATCACCGATCAGGCCGTGCGCCTCCACCGCAGGGTACGAATCCACGCCATCCCCCCGTGCTCTCGCCGACCGCGGACTACCCCCGCTCGCCCGGGGCACACATCGGTCCGCCGATCTCCGATCGATGCCGACCGCTGGCGCGGTGGGCGGCGGTCCGTGCGGCCCGGCTGGCGGTCGTACCCAGTGCCGGAACGACGGGCGCGTTTCCCGTGCCCAACGAGGCGCGCCCGGGCGCGCCTCGTTGGGCGGCCCGCCTCTCTTTGCGACGATGGCGCTGACGTCGTGGCCAAGGAGGACGCTGACGTCGTGACCAAGGAGGACACGGTGCACACGCAGCTCAACCCATACGTCAACTTCTCCGGCACCGCCCGCGAAGCGATGGAGTTCTACCACTCCGTGTTCGGCGGCGAACTCTTCCTGACCACATTCGGGGAGTTCGGCGAGACCGACCCGGCACTGACCGACCAGATCATGCACAGCCTCCTGAAGTCGAACGGCGGGTTGACGCTGATGGCCGCCGACACCGCGCCCGGGACGGAGCACCGGGCCGGCACCACCATCGCCATCAGCCTCAGCGGCGACAACGCCGACGAGCTGCACGGCTACTGGGACGAGTTGTCCGCTGGCGGCGCTGTCACCGTGCCGATGGAAAAGCAGATGTGGGGCGACGAGTTCGGCATGTGCGTCGACCGGTACGGCATCTCCTGGATGGTCAACATCACCGCTCCGCAGCCCTGACCTCCCGCACATCCGTTCGACGGTCCGGCGGAGAACAGGTATGAGCCCGGCCGGCCGAGCCGTACCGCCACCGCCGGCGGACCGCGGACCTGCGCCCCGCCGGGTCGGGGCCCGGCGCCGCGCTCCAGCAGGGTAGTCGCGGTAGCTGGGTCAGCTTCCCGGACGGTGCGGCGGAGGCAGCGGCCGTCGGCAGGAGGGTGCACCGCGCCGAGGGACGGGCCGGGGCCGGACTCGTCGGCGACACCGTTCGTGCAGGTCAGCGCGTTATTCCGAACATGTGTGCGAACATGTTGTCCGTGTCGACCGAGGCCACCGTCCTGCACGCCGACCTGGATGCGTTCTACGCGTCGGTCGAGCAACGGGACGACCCGCGCCTGCGCGGCCGTGCGGGCAGAGCTGGCCGTGCCCACCCCGCCGGAGGTTGCTGCTGCGCGAGTACGGCCCACAGCCGGCGAACCTGAGCGTCTACCTGGCGGCCTGCCTGACCGCCGCCACCGCCGACCTACGGGCACCGCCGGCCGCTCTGCGGGAGCGGTTCCTCGGCTGGATCCCGCATCCGCGCCACCGCGCGTTCTGATCCGACCGGACGACGTGCCGGCGCGGGCAGCCACATGGGCGCGAGCCCGGCAGGTACCTGTCCGTAACCACTCACGGGGCCACCCCGACTGTCGGAAGACCGGCGCGGGCGAGGGACCGTGCCGCCGTACCCGCTGCTCCGGCCGCATGTCGACGCCAGCCGATACGGCCGGTCGGGGCGGCCCTACCGGCCCCCCGACGCGGCCTACCGACGACAGATTGTCACGGAACCGTCATGATTTCGCGGGGTGACCGACGATCCCGCGCGGCAGGTTGTGGACCGACAGAGCGAGGGCCACGGGCCTGGCGGGGACGGCGACACCGGACCGACCTGGCCCGCGGACAGAGGAAGGACCGGCACGATGACGGTCGTCCGGTGCGACGATCAGACGACACTGATCTGTGACATCTGCGGAGACACGGTCGACACGCCAGACGCTCCGGCGGACGGTGGCGTGGTCTGGACGCTCGTGTCCGACCTCGGCTGGACCGGCTCGCCCCTCGCCGAGGGTCCCCACCGCTGCGCCCACTGCACGCTGTCGTCGAAATCCGGCGGTGCGCCGGTGGACGACAGCGCACCGGGCCCCGGCGGGATCCTCGGCATCGACCACAGCGGTGGCGCGACTGTGATCACGTGCGCTGGTGACATCGACGTGGACGGCGAGGACACTCTACGAACCGCGCTGCGGCACGCCGCCGACATGGGCGGGAGCGTGGTGGTTGACGTGACCCACGTGCGCCTGATCGACTCCACCGGGCTGGGTCTGCTGGTCCGCGCCCATCGTGACGCCGTCGCCCGCGGCGCCGCGGTGAGCCTCGCCGCCCCCTCGCCGTTCCTCCGGACCGTCCTGCGGACGTTGCGCCTGGAGGGGGTGCTGCCCGTCTTCGACAGCCGCGACGAGGCGGTCGAACACGCGACCGGGCGGGCTGGGTCGTCGACCACGGCGGTGCCCCGGGCCTGAGCCCGCCCCGCTTCGACCGGAGGATCTGTGGCGTCGACGCCGAACGGGACCGGGAGGACGCCGAACGGGACCGGGACAACCTGGCGCGATGAACCGTCCGCGCACCACCGTGGGGCGTGGCGTTCTCACCGGGGCACGGTGTCGGTGGCCGGCGGGGCGTCGGAGGCGGTCGGATCCGTCCCCTCGATCACGCGTCGGTCCAGGCTCACCTGGGTCGTCCCGGTGCCGCTCACCCGGATGTCGTCGTACGCCGCCAGACGTTGCCGCTCGTCGAGGTAGAGCACGGACATCGTCATCGGGCCGGGCTTCGGGTCCTCCTGCCCTGGTATGCCGGCGCCGCCGGTCGAGCCCTGCACCATCAGGCGCGTCGCGTCCCGGCCGCCGATCGGGGGCAGCACGTCGACCCGGCGGTCGTGGGTGCTCCCGGCCAGGACGAGGGGTGTGTGACCGTTGAGCGGGGGCGCGAACGCCGGGTCGTGCACCACGGCGATGTCCACCGCGTGCCCGGTCGTCCGGACGGTCGCCGCCAACTGCCCGCCGGGGTCCACGTTCTCGGCGGGCGCTTCCTCGAGTTCGGCGTGCTGCTGGTCGGGGGTGAAGCGGGGATCGCCGATGCCCGCGACGGTCACGCCAGCAACCGTGACCACCTGGTCGTCCAGCACGATCGCGTTCGGTTGGCCGGCCACCGCCGCCACCGTGGCGGGCGAGTCGTGGCTGCCGCGGACGTAGACGTACGGCACGTCGAGCTCGCCGACCATGGACACGTACGCGGGCTCGGGCTCGCTGCCCCGGTCGGCCAGGTCGCCGGTGTCGACGACCACGTCGATGTCGAACTGCCGGACAACGGTCCGGATCATCGGCCACGCGGCGGGGTTCAGGTGCAGGTCCGACACGTGCAGGACCCGGGTCGTGTCCGGCTGGGCCTCGTAGATCGGCAGGCTGGAGACGGTGGTGTAGAGCCGGCCGACGTTGCCGACCAGGCGCTGCAACTGGGCGGCGTAGCGTTCGTAGTCGTCGGCGATCCGCCGCGCGTCACCGACGAGTGCGGGGGCGTTGACCAGCAGCCCCTCGTAGCGGGGCTCGTCGAGCGCCTGCGGCCGGATGGTGGACGCCGCGGTGCCGAGGACACCGGCGGTGACGGTCAGGGCGAGCGCGCCGGACCAGGCGACCCGCCGGGTGTCCCGGAACGCGAGCGCGGACAGCAGCAACGCGCCGAGGGTCGACACGGCGAGCGTCCGCAGCGCCAACCGCTGGACGGCGTCGCGGACGTCCTCCGGCGCCGACCGGCTGGACGCCGCCAGGCCCTGCGGGTCCTCGATCAGCGCCTGGGTACGCCGTTGGTCGAGCGAGTCGAGCCGGACGGTGAGCCGGGTGGGTCCGGCGTGGCTGTCGAGGAACAGCGCGCCCAGCGGCGGGACGGCAACCTGGGTGCCGCCTTCGGTGGCCGGGGTGAGCCGGAACTCGACCCGGAAGGGACCGACGTCCGCGCTGCTGCGCGCGCCGAAGAACACGCCCGCGTACGCCCCGGTCAGCGCGACCGCCAGCACCGCGACGGCGGTCGCCAGCCGCCGCCCGAAGCGGGTCCACCGTCGCCGTCGGTCGTCGGCCGGGTCCGGTCGGTCGGCAGCCGGACGCCGCGGGAGTCGAGCGAACCAGTCGGGCTGTGGCGTCACGTGTCGGTCCGATCAGGTCGGGTCGAGGGGGTGTCGGGCCGTCGGTGCGGTGCGCGGACGCGACCGTCTCCGCCCCGAGAGGCTACCCGCCGGACTCGGGTGCGACCACCGCCGACGAGCCGGCCGGTCGGTTCGTCGGCGGCGTCGGTTGGCCGGGCGCCGCCGACCGGTCGGAGGGCATACCCGAGGCCTCCAGACGCCGGCGCAGCGCCGCGATCTCGGCGCGCAGCGCCGCGACGTCCTCGGCGGTGGCGGCCTGCTGTTGGCCGCGGCCCGGAACCTGTTGGCCGCGGCGCGAAATCCGGTCGACGATCCAGCTGGCCAGCGAGCCGGTCACGAAGCCGATCAGCCCGATGCCACCGATCATCAGACCGACCGCCACCAGCCGTCCTTCCGCGGTGACCGGATAGAAGTCCCCGTAGCCGACGGTCGTGATGGTCACCGCCGCCCACCAGAGAGCGTCGCTGTAGCTCGTGATGCTCGACTCCGGCGCGCGCCGCTCGGCGTCCAGAACCGCCAGGGCGGCCACCAGTACCAGCAACAGCGTGGTCGCCCCCACGTAGAGGCTGAGCCGGCCGCGCACCCAGATCTCGGTCCGCCGGCTGAGCGTGAGCACCACCGTCACCAGCCGCAACGCGCGTAGCGGACGCAGCATCGGCAGGACCAGGACCGCCAGGTCGAACAGGTGTTCCCGGAGGAATCGACGCCGCTCGGGGTGCAGGACGAGACGGACGCCGAAGTCAAGCCAGAACAGCAGCCAGACGGCAACGTTCGTCACCCGGCAGGCACGGGCCCAGACGGCATCGAGCTGCGGATCCAGGATCGGCGCGGCGTAGGCCGCCAAGAACACCAGCGAGAGAACGGTCAACGGCAGCGCGGTCAGGCGCTCCCAGCGACCGATCCACCCCGCCGGCCCGCCGGTGGAGCCGGCGTTTCCCATGGTCACCCCCGACGAAGATCCGTGTACACGTGCAACCATTGCCCGATGAGACTGTACGTGGAGCCGACCGAGCTGCCGCCGGCGGTGGAGGCGGAGGCGCTGGTCGACGCGCTGGCGGCGCTGAGCCGGACGTTGGTCGGCATCACCGCCCGGACGCTCGCCGCCCTCGAGGTCGACCTCACCACGTCGCAGTACCGAACCGTCGTCGTCCTCGCCTCACGGGGGCCGCTACGGGTCGTCGACCTCGCCGCGGCGCTGCACCTCCATCCGTCCACCGTCACGCGCGCGTGTGATCGTCTCGTCCGCCGCGGCCTGGTCGTGCGGCGGGCCGGCGAGACCGACCGCCGGGTCTCCTGGCTCAGCCTCACCGATTCCGGCAGGGACCTGGTGGGTGAGGTGATCCGCCACCGTACCGACGAGATCCGTCGGCTGGTCACGACGATCGGGAGACGACCGGGTAGCGGCACGGTCGAGTCGATCGAGGCGCTGGTGACCGCTGCCGGGGAACCGGACGAGCGACAGTGGTGGCGGCGCTGGGAACGGTGCACCGGGCCGGCCACCCCGCCGGCATAGTCGGGCCGTCCGGCCGTCGTTCACCGACGAGGCGGACGTGCCGGCGCAGGCGTGACGCCGTGGGCGACACCACGTGTTCCGGCCCGCACGGCGGCATGACGACGCCGCGGGCGGGTAGCCGGTGCCGTGGTCGACTGGCGGGCGATGTTCACCCCGGACACCCCCCCTGCTGGAGATCGTCGCCCGCGGCAGCGTCATGTACCTCGCGCTCTTCTTTCTGCTCCGGATACTGTTGAAGCGGGAGAGCAGCACGTCGAGTGTCACGGATCTGTTGGTCATCGTCCTGATCGCGGACGCGGCCCAGAACGGCATGGCGAACAACTACACGTCGCTGGCCGACGGGGTGCTGCTGGTCGCTGTGATCATCGGCTGGGCCTACCTGCTCGACACGCTCGCCTACCACGTCCCGCTGCTCGCCCGGCTGATCCGTCCCGGGTCTCTGGTCCTGGTCCGTGACGGCCGGCTGCTGCGCCACAACATGCGCCGGGAACTGATCAGCGAGGAGGAGCTGTGTGCCAAGCTGCGCCAGCAGGGGATCGACGACGTGGCCGACGTCCGTGAGGTCCGAATGGAGTCCGACGGCGAGTTCAGCGTGATCATGCGTCCGCGGGGCGGCGGCGCCGGCGGCGGGCCGCTGACCTGGCCGTGGGCCCGACCCGCCCACCACCTGCGACCGTGCCGCCGCCTGCTGGCCGTCCGCGTCTCCCCCGGGCGGGTGACCGGCCGTCGTCCGCCCCCGACGACGCCGGCGCCGCTCTAGCCTCCGATGGTGTCGTAGACGAGCGGGGAGGCGGGTGTGGAGGACTACCCGGCCATCGAGGATCACGGCCTCGTCGGGGACCTCCAGACAGCTGCCCTGATCACGCGCAACGGCACCGTCGACTGGTTCTGCGCCCCGCGGTTCGACTCGCCGAGCATCTTCGCCGCCCTGCTCGACCGGTCCCGCGGCGGCTACTTCTCCATCGTCCCGGACGGCGTGCGCTACGTCAGCAAACAGCTCTACCTCCCCAACACCCCGATCCTGATCACCCGGTTCATCAGCACCGACGGGGTCGGGGAAATCATCGACTTCATGCCGGTGACGGACGAACGCCCCACCGAACAGCACCGCCTGGTACGGGTCATCAACATGGTGCGCGGCAGCATGCGCTTCCGCACCGCCTGCCGACCGCGGTTCAACTACGGACGCGAGCCACACGAGTTGGAGGTGCACCCCGACGGGAGCGTCTTCCGGGCCCCGTCGACGACCCTGACGCTGCACACGTCCCGCCCCGACGGGCGGCTGATCCCGGTGGAGGACCTACAGAACCGGAACGACGACCTGCTCACCTTCGCCACGATGAACGAGGGCGACACGGGCGCGATCATCATGGAGACCGCCGCCCCGGGCCCGCCGCGCGCGTTCGCCATCGACGAGGTGCAGGTGCTGTTCGAGCAGACCCGCGACTACTGGCGCCGCTGGCTCGAACGGTCCCGGTACACCGGTCGGTGGCGCGAGATGGTCGAACGGTCCGCGATCACGCTGAAGCTCATGACGTACGCACCGACCGGTGCGATGATCGCGGCACCGACCGCGTCGCTCCCCGAGGAACTCGGCGGCGCCCGCAACTGGGACTACCGTTACACCTGGATCCGGGACACGTCCTTCTCGGTGCACGCCCTGCTCGGGTTGGGCTTCACCGAGGAGGCGGCCCGCTACACGGAGTGGCTGGACGGGCGGATCCGGGAGGCCGGTGACAATGCCGCGCCCCTGAAGATCATGTATCGGGTGGACGGCTCGTCAGACCTGCACGAGGAGATCCTCGACCACCTGGAGGGCTATCTCGGGTCGGGGCCGGTGCGGATCGGCAACGGCGCGGCCGACCAGCTTCAGCTCGACATCCACGGGGAGGCCCTCGACGCCATGCTCTTCGCCGACGAGCAGGGCATCCGCGCCTCGCACCAGGTGTGGCGCAGCACGGTCCGGATGGTCGACTGGCTCTGCGACAACTGGGACCAGCCCGACGCGGGTATCTGGGAGAGTCGCGGCCACCCGCGCGACTACACCTTCGGTCGACTGATGTCGTGGGTGGCGTTCGACCGGGCGATCCGCCTCGTCTCCCGCACCGGCCGGCCCGGCGACGTCACCCGCTGGGTGACGTCGCGGGACGCCATCTACAACCAGATCATGGCGCGGGGCTACCACCGGGGCCGCCGCGCCTTCGTGCAGGCGTACGGCGAGCAGGTCCTCGACGCCGCGTTGCTGGTCATGCCGTCGGTCGGCTTCGTCACCCCGAGCGACCCGCTCTGGCAGTCCACCCTGCGCGCCATCGAGCAGGACCTGGTCTCCGACAGCCTCGTGCACCGGTACAAGCCGTCCGCCGCCCCGGACGGGCTGCCCGGCGACGAAGGCACGTTCAACATGTGCACCTTCTGGTACGTGGCCGCCCTCGCCTGCTCCGGACGTCTGGAGGACGCCCTGCTCACCTTCGAGAAGATGTTCACCTTCAGCAACCACCTCCGCCTCTACGCGGAGGAGATCGCCCTGACCGGGCAGCAGATCGGCAACTTCCCGCAGGCGTTCAGCCACCTCTCCCTCATCACCACCGCGCTCGCCCTCGACGGCCTGCTCGACGCCGAGGGCCGGGGCCGGTAGCCCGCGCTCAGCCCTCGTCGGTGTGGTTGCGGGTCCACCGGCCGCCCACCGGCGGGGTGTCCAGCCGGAGTGCCGCCTCGGCGTTGCCGGCGAGGTCGTTGTCCTCGATCCGGCACGCCACGCAACTGCCCCGCTCGGTGATCCACAGCCCGTGCGTCTGGGTGCCGGCGCCGGTGTCCCACACCCGGTTGGCCCGCACGGTCGCCGAGTCCACCGCCGCGTTCACCGTGACACCCGCGCGCAGCCGTGGCGGGGCGGGAAGCCGGTAGTGGCTGCCCGGTGGCGGGGTGTCCTCGTTCCAGGCGGTGGAGGAGTCGGGCCGCACCTCGGCGAGGGTGAGCCGGGTCTCGCTGTTCCCGGCGACCACCGCCGTTCGGCCGCCGACCTCGACGACCTTGCCGCGGTGCCCATCTGTCGGCCAGTTCGCGTCCATGTCGGTCACCGCCTTCCGCCCGAACCGCACCGAGTCGCCCGAGCCGACGCTGGCCGGCGCGCAGCGCCTGCCGTTGTCGCGGATCCGGTTGCCGACCACGAACGCGTCCACCATCGGCTGGTCGATCCGAACGGCGTCCAGGCCGTTGGCCCAGAACTCGTTGCCGTCGATCACCACGTTCGTGGCGGCACCCCGGAAGCCGTTGCCCTGGTCGTGCTCGTGGTAGCCGTACCCGCCGTTGCCGCTGATCCGGTTGCCCCGGATCGTGTACGGCCCGGGCGTGTTCCCCATGCTGATGCCGTTGCCGACGTTGCGGTCGATCACGCAGTCGGCGAGGATCCCGCCACGTCCGGCCACACTCGCGGTGCCGTTGGCGGAGACGTCGAAGCCGGCCTCCAGGTTCCCGGTGAGGGTGCAGGCGGAGACCACGAGGCCGTCGGTGCCCCAGTCGGAGATGCCGAAGCGATTGGCCTGGCTGTGGCAGCCGACGATCCGATAGCCGCGCGGCGGCGTCCAGTCGGGTTTCTGGAGTTCGAGGAAGATGCCGTTGGTGCCGTTGGCCAGCGTGGTGCAGTTGGTGATGGTGCAGCGCTCGACGTCGCCCCAGCCGCCGACGCCGATACCGATGCCCGCACCGCCCATCTGGAGCCCGTTGTCCAGGCGACCGCAGCCGACCACGACCACCCCGTCGATCACGGTGTCCTGCAGGAAGTCGCAGCCCAGCCCGGTCGCGCCGGTGTGGTGGATGTAGAGGTTGCGGAACACGCCCCGTACGACGTACTGCAGGCCCAGCCCCTTGGCGAGGTAGCTGTACGCGGTCATCGCCACGCCCGAGCCGTCGATCTCGAAGTCGGCGAACGTGCACTCGGCGATGTGCCGGTCCCGGTCCGCCCCGTGCTGCACGGTGGTCCAGAAGGCCAGCGGCACCGGATCCGACCGGTTGCCCTCGTTGCTGAGCAGGAAGCGGGTCGCCGCCGGACCCGCCCCGACCATCGACACACCGCTGCGCCAGACGGTGCCGGCGTCGCGGATCGAGTAGATCCCGGGCGGGCAGTAGATGGTACGGGCGCGCCCGTCGGCCGCGTAGCCCTCGCCGAGCCGGTCCACCAGCGCCGCCAGGGCGGGCTGGTCGTTGGTCACCCCGTCGCCGCGCAGCCCGAAGTCCCGGGCGTCGCACCACAGGGGCGTACCGGCGACCGGCGTGAGCCGTTTCGGAACCGAGGTGGACAGACCCTGGTGTGACACGTCGGGCTCCTCCGGCCGTCGGTCGGCTGGTTACGTCGCCCGCATTCCCACCGGACCGCCCGGCAAACTCGGGCCGGCCCGCCCGGCGGTACGCGCGGCGCGGACCGCCGGGGCGGGGTCAGGCCACGAGGGCCACCGGCGGCACCACGTCCGGTACGCCCAGCCGGGCCGCGTCCGCGGCCTCGTCGTCGGGCTGCTCGTGCGCGCTCCGCTCGGCGTCCACCCGGGCACCGTAGTGCGCCACCTCACGGTCCACCCGCTCGGCGTCCCAGCCGAGCACCGGCGCCATCAGCCGCGCCGCCGGGCCGGCGGCGGCGAGGCCCCGGTCGAACGTCTCGATCGAGATGTGTGTTCGCCGGGTGAGCACGTCCTCCAGGTGCAGGGCGCCCTCCGCCGACGCCGCGTGGACGACCTCCACGCGCAGGTAGTCGTCGGCGCCGTCCAGCGGCTCGGCGAGGGTCGGATCCTTCCGCAGCAGGTCCAGCACCTCGTCGATGGCGGCGCCGTGGCGGCGCAACAGGTGTTCGACCCGTTCCACGGCCAGGCCGTGCTGCCGGGCGATCCGACGGCGCTGGTTCCACCGGGCGACGTATCCCTCGGCCCCGAGCAGGGGCAGCCGGTCGGTGCAGGAGGCCGGCACCCCGTCGCCGAACTCCCGCACGGCCTCGTCGACAGCGTCGCGTGCCATCACCCGGTAGGTCGTGTATTTGCCGCCGGCGACCATCACCAGACCCGGCGCGGGGCTGGCCACGGTGTGCTCGCGGGAAAGCTTGGCGGTCGCGTCCGAGTGCCCGGACAGCAGCGGGCGCAGGCCCGCGTACACGCCCTCGACGTCGTCGCGGGTCAGCGGGGTGGCCAGCACCTCGTTGACCCGTTCCAGGAGGTAGTCGATGTCACGGCTGGTGGCCGCCGGGTGTGCCTTGTCCAGGTCCCAGTCGGTGTCGGTGGTGCCGATCAGCCAGTGCCGGCCCCACGGGATCACGAACAGCACGCTGGAGTCGGTACGCAGGATCAGGCCGGTCGTGGAGTGGATCCGGTCGCGGGGCACCACGAGGTGGATGCCCTTCGACGCCCGGACCCGCACCGGCCCGCGCTCGCCCACGAGAGACTGGATGTCGTCGGTCCACACCCCGGTGGCGTTGATGACCTGCCGGGCCCGGACCTCGAAGACCCGGTCGGTCTCCAGGTCGTGCACCCGCGCGCCGGTGATCCGGTCACCGTCGCGCAGGAATCCCACGACCCGGGCCCGGGACAGCGGGTGCGCGCCGTGCGCGGCGGCGGTGCGCACCAGGCAGGTCACCAGCCGGGCGTCGTCGACCTGGGCGTCGTAGTACTGCAACGCGCCGACCAGCGACTCCGGACGCAGCGACGGGCAGGCACGGACCGCGCCGCGCCGGGTCAGGTGCCGGTGGGCCGGTACGCCCCGGGCGTGGCTGCCGGAGATGCTCATCGTGTCGTAGAGCAGGACGCCGGCGCCCGCGTACAGCCGCTCCCAGCCACGGTGCCGCAGCGGGTAGAGGAACGGCACCGGACGGACCAGGTGCGGGGCGAGCCGTTGCAGCAGCAGGCCCCGCTCGCGCAGCGCCTCGCGGACCAGCCCGAAGTCGAGCATCTCCAGGTAACGCAGGCCACCGTGGATGAGCTTGCTGGAGCGGCTCGACGTGCCGCTGGCCCAGTCGCGGGCCTCGACGAGGCCGACCGACAGGCCCCGGGTGACGGCGTCGAGGGCGCAGCCGGCGCCGGTGACGCCGCCGCCGACCACCAGGACGTCCAGTTCCTGACCTCCGCTCAGCGCAGCCAGGGACCGCTCACGGGCGGCCGGGGACAGTGTCGCGGAGTGCATCCTTCTTCTCTCTCCTGCCTGTGGGCGACCGGCGACGGGCACCGGCCGCCCGGTTCCTCGGTGGATGGTGGTGATCAGTCGACGTCGACCCAGTCGAGGGTGCGCTGGACCGCCTTCTTCCAGCGGCCGTACCCCGTCTCGCGCTGCTCTGGCGACCAGGTGGGCTGCCAACGCCGGCTCTCGTTCCAGTTCTCGCGCAGCTCCTCGGTGTTCTTCCAGAAGCCGACGGCGAGACCGGCGGCGTACGCGGCGCCGAGCGCGGTGGTCTCGGCGACCACCGGCCGGCTCACCGGCACACCGAGGATGTCGGCCTGCATCTGCATGCACAGGTCGTTGACGGTGACGCCGCCGTCGACCTTGAGGCTCTCCAGGTGCACCCCGCTGTCCTGCTCCATCGCCTCGGCCACGTCGCGGCTCTGGTAGCAGATGGACTCGAGCGTGGCGCGGGCGATGTGCGCGTCGGTGTTGTACCGGGACAGGCCGACGATCGCCCCGCGGGCGTCGGAGCGCCAGTACGGGGCGAACAGCCCCGAGAACGCCGGAACGAAGTACACCCCGCCGTTGTCCGTCACCTGGCCGGCGAGGATTTCGCTCTGCGCCGCGGAGCTGATGATCTTGAGCTGGTCACGCAGCCACTGGACCGCCGACCCGGTGACCGCGATCGAGCCTTCGAGGGCGTAGATCGGGGCGTCCGTCCCGAACTGGTAGCAGACCGTGGTGAGCAGCCCCGCCTCGGAGCGGACGATGTCGGTGCCGGTGTTGAGCAGCATGAAGTTGCCCGTGCCGTAGGTGTTCTTGGCCTCGCCGGGGGCGAAGCAGACCTGCCCGACGGTGGCGGCCTGCTGGTCGCCGAGGTCGCCGGTGAGCGGGACCGGGCCGGTGAACGGGCCGTGCGGGACGGTTGTCCCGTACGAGCGCGGGTCCGACGACGGCCGGATCTCCGGCAGCATGGCACGTGGGATGTCGAAGAACGACAGCAGCTCGTCGTCCCAGTCCAGCGTCTCCAGGTCCATCAGCATGGTGCGGCTGGCGTTGGTCGGGTCGGTGACGTGCACGCCGCCCCCGGTGCCGCCGGTGAGGTTCCACAGCAACCAGGTGTCGGTGTTGCCGAAGACCGCCTCGCCGCGCTCGGCGGCAGCCCGAACCCCGTCGACGTTCTCCAGAATCCACTGGATCTTGCCGCCGGAGAAGTACGTCGCCGGCGGCAGCCCGGCCTTGCGGCGGATGACGTCGCCCTTGCCGTCGCGCTCCAGCGCCGCGGCGATCCGGTCGGTCCGGGTGTCCTGCCAGACGATGGCGTTGTAGTAGGGACGACCGGTGCGCGGATTCCACACCACGGTGGTCTCGCGCTGGTTGGTGATGCCCAACGCGGCGAGGTCGGCGGCGGTCAGGCCGCGCTCGTTCATCGCGGTCTGGATGACGGTCTGGGTCCGCTCCCAGATCTCCACCGGATTGTGCTCGACCCAGCCGGCCCGCGGCAGGATCTGTTGGTGTTCGAGTTGGTGGCGGCCGATCTCGTTGCCGCCGTGGTCGAAGATCATGAAGCGGGTGCTGGTGGTGCCCTGGTCCACCGCGCCGACGAAGTCAGCCATGCGGGAGGTCTCCTTTGCGGGTTCCGGAGGTGTGTGTCGATCAGACGCGGGCGGGCGCGGGCGCCGCAACCGTCTCGGTCGCGGTCTCGGTGCCGACGGCGCCCGGCTCCGGCTCGTCGCTCGGCAGGAAGCGGCCGACGATCAGCTCGTAGAGGCCGGCCCCGAGGACGCCGCCGACCAGCGGCCCGACGATGGGCACCCAGAAGTACGGATATCCGCTGGTGTCGAGGAAGGCCGTCTCGTACCCGGTGAGAAACGACGCGAGGCGGGGACCGAAGTCGCGGGCGGGGTTGATGGCGTACCCGGCGTTGGCGGCGAAGGCCATTCCGATCGCGACGACGACCAGGCCGACGATCAGTGGGGCGAGGTTGGCGCCGGGCAGGGAGTTGCGGGCGTCGGTGACGGCGAGGATCAGGAACAGCAGGATCGCCGTGCCGATGATCTGGTCGCGCAGCGCGCCCCACTCGGTGACGCCGGCGCCCGGCAGGGTGGAGAACACGCCCTGGCTCTTGCTGGTGAGGCCCGGGTCGAACCGGGACAGCACCTCGCTGTAGTTCCACCGGACGATCAGGGCCGCGACGAACGCGCCGGTGGTCTGGGCGAGCGCGTACGGCATGACCTTGCGCCAGGAGAAGCCCTTGAAGACGGCGAGGGCGAGGGTGACCGCCGGGTTGAGGTGCGCGCCGCTGATCCGACCGGCGACGTACACGCCGAGCGTGACGCCGAGGCCCCAGGCCCAGGCGATGCTGTCGAACTCGCCGGTGCCGGCGGCCGCGACCTGGGCGACGACGCCCACGCCGAACAGGATCAGGATCGCGGTGCCGGCGAATTCGGCCGCCAGTTCGCCGAGCAGTCCCGGCGCTCTCACACGCGGTGCCATGGTGCCTCCAGGTGGGGGTGGCGGCCCTCCGGAGTTGGGGGACGGGAAGGGCCGGTGCGATGTCGGCGAGGTGTCGAACGTCGCCGTGCGGTGAACCGTAGGAAACCTGGGGAGGCGGGTCAACGAACCACGGTCGACAATGCCGAACACTGTTGCGATAGCCCGAACGCGATTACCATTCCGCCCCATGCCGGGTCAGGTGCAGTCCATCGCGCGGGCCGCGGCGATCCTCCGGCTGATCGCCAGCAGCTCCGGCCGGCTCGGCATCGGCGAGATCGCCCGCTCCCTCGACCTGCCCAAGGGCACCGCGCACGGCATCGTGCGCACCCTGCAGGACGTCGGGTTCGTGGAACAGGACAAGAACTCCGGCAAGTACCAGCTCGGTGCCGCCCTGCTGCACCTCGGCACGAGTTACCTCGACGTCAACGAACTCCGTTCCCGTTCCATCAACTGGGCCGACCCGCTCGCCGCACGCAGCGGCGAGGCCGTCCGCATCGGCACCCTGCTGGACGGCAAGGTGCTGGTGGTCCACCACGTGTTCCGGCCCGACGACACCCTCCAGACGCTGGACGTCGGGTCCCTGCTGCCCCCGCACGCCACCGCGCTCGGAAAGGTCCTGCTCGCCTACGACGTGGGCGCCGCCAACGCCGTCGTGCGGGGCGAGCCCGAGCCGTACACCCGCCGCACCCTGGTCACCGCGCGGGCCCTCACCCGGGCCCTCAGCGAGATCCGGGACGGGGGCTGGGGAGCCGAAATCGAAGAGATGACCCCCGGCAGGGCCGGAATCGCCGCGCCGATCCGCGGCTACGGCGGCCTGGTCGTGGGCGCGATCGGGCTCTCCGGCCCGGTGGACCGCATCTGCGACGGGCCGGGCAAACCCCGCCCGGCCCTCGTCGCGTACGTCCGCGACGCCGCCCGCGCCGTGTCCCGCGATCTCGGCGCCGCGCGCTGGTGATCCGCCACCCACCACCCGGCTTCACGAAGGACGGAGCAATGACCGAGAGCTACGTCGTCGCCATCGACCAGGGAACCACCTCCACCCGGTGCATCGTGTTCGACCGCCGCGGCAACCTCGTCTCGGTGGCCCAGCGGGAGCACCAGCAGCACTTCCCCCGGCCCGGCTGGGTCGAGCACGACGCGATGGAGATCTGGCGCAACGTCGGCAAAGTCGTCCCGCGCGCACTCGCCCAGGCCGGGGTCACCGCCGACCGGATCGCCGCGATCGGCATCGCCAACCAGCGCGAAAGCACGGTCGTCTGGGACCGGCGCACCGGCGCACCGGTCGCTCCCGCGATCATCTGGCAGGACACCCGCGCCGATCTGGTGGTGGAGACGCTGGCCCGCGCCCCGGGCGCCGAGAGCGTCCAGCAGCTTTGCGGGTTGCCGCTGACCACGTACTTCTCCGGCCCGAAGCTTCGCTGGCTGCTCGACCACACCCCCGGCCTCGCCGAGCGCGCCGAACGCGGCGAGGTGCTCTTCGGGACGATGGAGAGCTGGCTGATCTGGAACCTCACCGGTGGCCCGAACGGCGGCCTGCACCTGACCGACGTCACCAACGCCTGCCGCACCATGCTGATGGACCTGCGCACCCTCGACTGGCACCCCGAACTGCTGGCCTTCTTCGACGTGCCGGCCGCCATGCTGCCGGAAATCCGATCCTCGTCCGAGGTGTACGGCACCGCCACCACCGTCCTGCCCGGGGTGCGGATCGCGGCGGCCCTCGGCGACCAGCAGGCCGCCCTGTTCGGCCAGACCTGCTTCGCCCCCGGCGATGCGAAGTGCACCTACGGCACCGGCAGTTTCCTGCTGTTGAACACCGGCACCGAACCGGTGCACTCGCGGCACGGCCTGCTCACCACCGTCGGCTACCGGATCGGCACCGAGCCCGCCGTGTACGCCCTGGAGGGATCCATCGCGATCACCGGGTCCCTGGTGCAGTGGTTCCGGGACCGGCTGGAGCTGATCAGCACCGCACCGGAGATCGAGACCCTCGCCCGGACGGTCGACGACAACGGCGGCTGCTACATCGTGCCCGCCTTCTCCGGGCTGTTCGCCCCGCACTGGCGCAGCGAGGCACGCGGCGTGATCGTCGGACTCACCTCGTACATCACCAAGGGGCACCTGGCCCGGGCGGTGCTGGAGGCGACCGGGTGGCAGACCCGGGAGGTGGTCGACGCGATGAACGCCGACTCCGGGCTGGACCTGACCGCCCTGCGGGTCGACGGCGGAATGACCGCGAACAACCTGCTCATGCAGTTCGTCGCGGACGTGCTCGCGGTGCCGGTGGTACGCCCGATGGTGGCCGAGACGGTCTCCCTCGGGGCCGCGTACGCGGCTGGGCTCGCCGTCGGGTACTGGCCCGACCTGGAGGGCCTGCGCCGCAACTGGCACCCGGCCGCCCGCTGGGTACCAAAGATGGACGACGCGGTTCGCGCGCAGGAGCGGGAGAACTGGCGACGTGCGGTGGAGCGGACCTTCGGCTGGATCAAACCCGAGGCACGCGCCGGCGACGGCTGATCCGCGGCGGCGCCGGCCCGCGCCCGTCACGAGGCCTCGCAGATCCGACCGGTCACCGCCGGATCACCCTCACGGCCCACCGACCAGAGCGGGTTGACCTCGAGGACGAGGGGCGGTGGCTGCCAGGCCGCACCGAGCCGCTGCACCACCTCGTACACCCTGAGGGGCTGGTCGACCCGCTCGCCGCTGAGAAACCTGATGACCTGTTGGTACACGTCCTCCCGGCTCAGCACGTCTCCGTGCAGGGCGGCAACCTCGTAGACGGGCACCCTGGAGTACTCGCCGGGCGGCGCCTCGGCCGCTCCGACCAGCGGCAGGAACGCGATCACGCGGACGCCGGGCACGGGACACAGGATGCGGTTGCGGTAGAAGGGCGCCTCCACGATCACCGACCGGACGAACGGCTCGTCCGGCCCCGCGTCGACGTTCCGGAACATGTTCAACACCCCGGCGATGGCGCGCAGCTCCCAGCCGGTCACCACGCCCCACCCGTCGCGCCCCGGGCGGGGATAGAAGGCACGACCGGGCCAGATCAGCGGGCTGAACAGCATCGCCACCTCCACCGGCCCGCGGGGCAGCTTGTCCAGGAAGGTGCGGATCACCAGCGCCCCCTCGCTCTCTCCGGCGAGGGCCACCGGCCGGCCGGTCCGCTGGTGCAGGGCGTCGATCTGCGTGGCGAGCAGCGCCGCGCTGGAGTCCAGCGACCGGTGGGTGTCCTCGGCCCGGTATGGCAACGGGCGGCCCGAGTCGTCCGTACCCGCGTACGAGAAGCGCGCCACCCGGGGGTCCACCGGCGGTTGTCCGTCCCACCTCGACTCGAAGCCGGCCAGGACGATCACCGCGTACGGCACCCGCTCCGGGAGCGGCCGAGTGACCAGCGGCGGCCGCCAGGTCCCCGTACCGGCGGCTACTTTGGCCAGCGGCGGCATCCCGACCGCGGCGACCATCGTGATCACGATCGCGATCGGCGCCACCGGCACCCGCGCCCACCGGACCGGCCGGCGGGCGGCGGCCCACACCGTGCGTCGCCACAGCAGCGCGTTCACCACACCGGCCAGGCCCGCCACGAAGATCCGCGCCCAGGCCGGCACGCTCACGATCACGGCACCGGCCAGGGTGAGCACCAGGAAGTTCAGCAGCGACCAGCCCAGCAGGGCGACCGAGGGCAGGCCCCGCCACCAGCGCCGGACGACCCCGGCGCGTTGGAGGAACGGGGCGATGAGCAGGATCGGAACCACCGAGGCGAACAGATACCAGGAGAGCGCCACGGCGGAGAACGCGACGGAGATCGCCGCCCACGGCGAAATGATCACGATGGCGAGGGCGGCGACCTCCAGGTTGCGCGACACCAGCCAGCGCCACGACGGGCGGGGCAGTTCCGGCGGCCATGCCAGCGCGGTCAGGCCGGCGCTCAGCAGGCCCCGCACGGCAATGACGATCACCAGGCCGAGCGCGAACGTCACCCACGAATCGTGGTAGACCAACAACCAGCGCAGGTCGTGGTACGAGTCGTACGGCCACACCGCGGTGACCTGCGGAGCCAACGGCTGCGGGGCGAAGAACCCGAGCCCGGCCAACACCGCCATCTCCAGCATCGACGGCACCGCGGCCAGCAGCAGCAGCGCAGTGCCCGGACGGCGGTCGGCCAGTGTGATGTGCATCGTCCGTAGGATGCCCGGTGGCCATCACGATCCGCGGCGATTCACCGCAACCGGCCGCGCCCCGCAGTACACCGTTGCGGCGCGGGTGGCACGGTGTCGCCGAGAACGCCTACCGCCCCGCCGCCCGGACACCTGCCCACCGTTCCCCACGTCGGACCAGGCTCGGACCTAGTGCCCCGACGAACGGACGATCGGCAGGGGTTGCGGACGACACCGGCAATGGTGAACACACCGCCCCCCACCGGCGGGAACCGTTCAGGGCTCGCCGAAGCGTCGATACCACGTGCTTTGCCCAACCGGAGCGAAGGCCCGGGCAGGCAACTACTGTGCGTGACGTGAACCTTTGCCGTGCTGTCGCCGTGACGCTCAGTGCCCTCCTCGTCTCGCCCGCCGGAGCGCTGGTGACGCCCCGCCGGGCGGCGGCCGCACCGCACCGACCGTGCCCGGCTGTGCAGCCGCCGGCACGCCCGAGCAACACTCCGTCGCCGCCACCGGTCGACCCCACGCACGGTGCGGTCGGCGGGGACGCGCTGGCGACAGCCGGGCTGGCGGCACCCGCGGGCGCGCCGAAGCCACCGGCCGTCACCGCCACCTCGTGGGTCGTGGCCGACCTCACCAATGGTCTGGTGTTGGGCGGCTGCGGACCACACGAGCACCGCACGCCGGCAAGCGTTCAGAAGTTGCTGCTGGCCACGGCCCTGATGCCGCGGCTCGATCCGACCGAGATCGTCGAGGTGCGGCGCGCGGATCTACACGACCTCGATCCGGAGAGCTCGCTGATGGGGGTGGTGGCGGGCGGCCGGTACTCGGTCGAGGAGTTGTGGTTGGGGCTGCTCCTCGAGTCCGGCAACGACGCGGCCAACGTGCTGGCCCGGGTCGGCGGTGGGACCGCCGGGCGGGCGGGCGGGGTGCAGATGATGAACGACGAGGCACACCGGCTGCGCGCGTACCAGACCCACGCCGCGACCCCCTCCGGCCTGGACGGCCCCGGTCAGTACACCAGCGCGTACGACCTCGCGTTGATCGCCCGGGTCGCCTTCGCCCGGGAGGACTTCCGGCGGTACATGGCGACCCGGGTGACACACGTGCCAGCCCAGCCGGAACGACCGGCGCTCACCATCACCAGCGACAACGCCCTGCTGGGCAGCTACCGGGGATGCTCGGGGGAAAGACAGGCTTCACCGACCTGGCCCGGCAGACGTACGTGGGGGTGGCCGAACGCGACGGCCGGCGGCTCGCCGTGACCCTGCTCGGCGCGGAGACCGCGCCGCTGGGCAGCCTGGGTGAGGCGACTGCGCTGCTCGACTGGGGCTTCGCCCTCTCCCCCGACACGTCCGTCGGCCGGCTGGTCGCGCCCGAGGAGAGGAAGCAGAAGGACAACCGCGTCGTGATCGCCGCCGGAGGCGAGCACGGTGGGGCCGGCGGCTCGTCCTCGTTGCCGCTGCCGGCCACCCTCGGTCTGGGCGCCGCTCTCCTGTTGACCGTCGTGCTGGGGGCGACGGTCGGACGGCGGGTCCGGGCACGGCGGGCGCCCGACGGCGGAACGTCCGGGACCGGTCGGACGGCCCGCCGCCGGTGACGGATGCTCCTATGGATGTCAAGCGGCGAGTTCAAGATCGTTGGCTGTGATGATCTGGTAGAGCTCGCGGGCGATGTAGCGCTTCAAGCACCGGATGATCTCTTTCTTGGACAGGCCTTCTTTGGTGCGTCGTTCGGTGTAGGCGCGGGTGCGGGGGTCCCAGCGCAGGCGGCAGAGCACGACGCGGTAGATGGCGGCATTGGCCTGCCGGTCGCCGCCGCGGTTGAGGCGGTGCCGGGTGGTCTTGCCGGACGAGGCGGGGATCGGGGCGACGCCGCAGAGCATGGCGAACCCGGCCTCGGAGGTGAGCCGGTCGTGGTTCTCGCCGGCGCTGACCAGCAGTTGGCCGGCGGTGTCGGCGCCGAGGCCGTTGGCGGCCAGTAGGCCGGGGTTGATGGCGGCGACGAGGGGCTGCAGTAGTTCGTCCAGGTCGGCGATCTCGGTGGCGAGCTGCTGGTGGCGGCGAGCGAGGGAGCGTAGGGCGATCTTGACGGCGGTGGCCGGGGTCGCGGCGTCGGCCCGGTCGGGGCGCAGGTTCGCGCAGGTGGCGATCAGCTGTTTGACGGTCAGGCCGCGCAGCCGGGCACGCAGCTCGTCGGGGGCGGTGACGATCAGGGACTTGATCTGGCGTTGGGTGTCAGCGCGCTGCTCGACCGCACTGCGCCGGGCCACCCGCAGGTTACGCAGGGCCTCGACGCGGCCGTCACGCTGCTTGGGGGTGCCGGTGCGTTCTCCGGCCAGGGCCGCCCTGGCGGCTTGGATGGCGTCGATCGGGTCGGATTTGCCCTGGAACCGGCGGGTCTTGCGGTCCGGGCGGTCGACCTCGATCACGTCGACGTGGTCGTCGCGCAGCACGCGGGCGAGCCCCGCTCCGTAGGCGCCGGTGCCCTCGACCCCGACCCGGCTCAGCCGGCCGTGTCCGTGCATCCAGGCCAGCAGGGCGGCGTAGCCGGCCCGCGTGGCGGGGAACTGCTGGGTGCCCAGCACCCGTCCGACCAGGTCGATCACCGCCGCGGTGTGCGTGTCCTGATGGGTGTCGACTCCACCGACGACCTCGATCGCGGCTTCATCGGGTGTAATGGGAGGCATCGTCGTCCTGTCGTTCGTGACTGGGGGCAGGGCGGCACGCACCAGCCGGGCAACGCGGACAAGACAGAGATGGGGCCTCTGGCCAGGCTCCTATTAGGTCACAACGCCACGTCCAGTGAGTGCACGAGCACCTCCCGACCGAGGCCGACAAATCCCGTTAAGGACCCGAAGTCAGTCAGGTGGTGGGTCAGACCCCGGGCGGGAGGTGCTCATGAACATCATCTCTGTCAGGTGGCGGTGAGCAGCGCCGTGTCCGCCACGGACAACGCCTCGGCGGCAAGCCGTCGGCAGTCGGCGAGGGTGTGCGCGGCGAGCGCCTCCCGTACCTCGGGCACGGCTCGCGGAGCCATGGACAGGCTGGTCACCCCGAGGCCAGGCGGCCTCGGCGACCGTCGCCACCATCGGCGCCATCACCCACACCTCGGCCGCCGTGTCCCCGGGCCGCCTGTGGAGTCGCCTTTGAGCTGGGTACGGAGCGCGTCCGGCCGCCGCCGGGACAACCGCAGGCCGCGTACGCCCAGCGCCGGGTTCGGCTCCTCGCCGTTCACGAGGAACGGCAGCGGTTTGTCGGCACCCGCGCCGAGGTTCTGGCACTCGGCCCGCCGTCGGTGGGTTCTCACCGATGAGGTGAGCTGGCGGTCTTCTTTGTCAATGTTCCGGTGGTCGTTCTCGTCATCGGGCTCACCCATCGGTTCGTGGCCGACGCGCCGACACCGGCCCGCTGGCCCCCACAGTGAGATCACCGGTCATCGGCATCGAGAAACCGGCCACGGACGAACCCTCACGACGGCTTCGCCTCACGATCGGGCACTTCTAGCGGCAACACACCACAGACGTGAAAAGTTCTCCATAAAGTTGTTGTGAGGGACTTTCCGTCCATTAATCGTGAGGAGACTATGGTCATGTCTAGCCGTCCTGGTCGGGTCGCAGGGGTTGGCCTGGCAGCACTCGCCGTGATTGCGACGATCGCGCCGACAGCCGCATCGGCGGATTCGGAGAGGACGCGCCCGCGCGACATGGGGCACTCGCGCGACTGGGACCGCTCGCGCGGCAAAACGTTGGTGATCGAGCTCGTCCTCGAGGCCACCTCGACGTTGGACAGCTCCGAGTCGCGCCGCCCACAGGTCGGCGACGTACGGATCAACTACGGAACGGCAACCACGGCGAGGACGGGCAAGCCCTTCGGGACCTGGAGCGAGCTGGCAACCGTCGTGACCGTCGAGGGAGAGCACGTCACGAGGCAGGTGTCCGGCATCTTCGACACCCCGCACGGCCAGATCACCGCCATGGGCCTGGATCCCGAGGAGGGAGTCCGACTGTTCGCGATCACCGGTGGCACGGAGAGCTTCGTGGGCGCGTCCGGTGTCGTCGAGGCGGGTGCGAGTGAAGAGGTTGTCATCACGGTGACCGTTACCTGGCCCCGACCCATCGTGGACGGTCCACCCGCCAGGTGACCCAGACGATCCCGACAGACACAGTCTCGGTCTGGCCGACGCACGCCCCACGAATCACCTAGATTCGTGGGGCGCGCGCGGCGGACACTGACGACCCGCCCGCCGCCGACAAACCACGCTTCAGTCGAAGGTGCCGTCGACCGGCGGCGGCACCACCGATCCGGCCGGCACGTTGTCCCACTCCTGGCGGACCTCGTCCTCGACGTGGTCGAGGACGAGTTTCTCCCGGGCGCGCAGCACGTCCTCGGGCGGAAGGGTCGGGGGACATCATGCTCCTCGGAGAGGTTCGGTGGATGGATGGGGGCGACCCGAACCGGCAGCGGCCACAGTCGACCCCAAATTGACGTGACCGCCTCGGTGCCACGGGGGCCGCGCTACGGGAAACCGGCGGCTACCGCCGTCCACCCGGTCGGCCCGCAGGTCCGAAGCCGTCCGCGACGGTGCCGACGAAGTACCTGGGAATGAACGGAAAGGACTCGGTGAGGACGTAGTGGTAGGTGCCGTCGGGGTATTCGGGCGTCACTCCGTATCGTCCGTTGGCCAGGTCGAGTGGGCCGTGTCCCGCGACGTACTCGAAGTCCTCGGTGTAGGTGCCGTCGTACGCTCCGCCCGGGCCGTCCGCTCGGACGCCGGAGCGGAGTCGGTACGAGGGGGTCAACTCCGCGACGCCGGAGGTCGGGTCCATCGGGTCGGTGTATCCGAATCTCGCGTAGATGGGGAATCCGTCTCCGGCCCAGCCCACGAGGGGTGAGTGGCCAGCTCCGCCCTGGTTGCCGAGCACCGCGGTAGGCAGGCCGTGGTAATGGTAGGCCCCGGTCGGCTGGACGTGGGCGTTGTTGTCGTCCAGACCAAGGGTGGCCTTGGGACCGATCGCCTCGATCGTCCAGCCGGAGGTCCGGTCGCGCCGGTACCACTCGGCGGCGAGGGGGTCGAACAACACTCCGTTGGTCGCGATGCCGAAGGGCTGCGGCAAAACGAGCTGGGTGGCGCGATCCGCCCGTGTGCCGCGCAGCGGAAGCTGGAACTCGTAGGTCTGCGCCGAGATGGTGTTGGGGTTGTTGACGTTCGGGAAGCTGCCCGTCTGGTGGTTTGGCAGGCCGTTGGCGCGGATGACCCTGCTGTCCGCGGTGACCGTGACGTCCATCTGCGTCCCGGTAACGGTGTCGGCGATCGAGTAGCTGCCGGTCAGCCCGGTCGACACGGCAGTGCTGGACGAGTCGATGGAACCGGCCGAAGCCGGCGCCGAGGGATCGCTGACGCCGGTGACCACCGTCCGGCCGCACGCCGACACTCCGAGGGCGGCGGCGAGTCCACCGAGCAGGAAGATGCGGCGGGTGGGTCGACCGGGACCGTGCTGAGGAGGAGTCATGTCGTCACCGTGCCCGCCGAGTTCCGGTGTCGGCTGTGGTCCGCCTGTGGGCCGGCTGCGAACGGTCGGGTCCCGCTGTCCGGGCCCCGGGCGTCGCACAGGGACTACTTCGTCAGGTTCCTTGGCCCGGGGCACCACAGCGTCCGCCGCTTGCCCGTGTCCTCAGCTGATCTAGCCCGTGTCCTCAGCTGATCTAGACTGCCTGCCTTGGCGGCCCGTCGCGGACCCGGGAAGCAGGCCCAGGAAGCAGGCCCGGGAACCCGGGTCAGGACGCGCCGGACGGGATGCCGCAGCCTCGGCGGCGATCGCGTTGCGCGGTGCGGCTCACCTGTCCGGCCCCCTGGTCGTGTCCGAACGGACTGCCCCGGCCGGGCCTGCTCCGACCCGCTCGCGGCCGGATCCGGTGCCCGGCACCCGGACGGGCGGTCAGCCGGTCGCGGCTGTCAGCAGATAGTCGTCGGCCTCGGGACTCCACCGCAGGTCGACGGCCCCGCCGGTGGCGGCCGCCCGGCAGAACTGGAGGAAGCCGCGGTAGCCGAGCTTCTTCTCGCTGAAGTCCGGCCGCACCCGCAGCAGCTGATTCTTCAGGCCGGACAGGGGGACAGTGCCGTCTCCGTCTCCACCGGCCAGGTCCAGCACCACTGACCGGAGCAGCCCGAAGGCGACCTCCCGTTCACCATGCTCCGGCAGGGACACTTCCGGGTCGCCCTTGGCGGGGCCTTCGGCCAGTTCGACCACGTTGTGTTCGGCGAGGTGCCGCAGCAGTTCGCCGAACGTGCGGAACCCGTAGTCCGACTCGCTGAGGGTCGGGTCCTTGCGCAGCAGCGTGCGCTTCAGGCGCGAGGCGGTCACCTCACCGCCGGCGCTGCCCTGAAGGCCAGCCACGGTCTGGGCCACGAGGGCGGCGAGCGTGTCGACGTCCCGAACCGGCTCCGCGTCCTCGGGCTGCGGCTCGGGCTGCTGCACCACCCGCGGCGGCTCCACGGTCGGCACCCGGGTGGGTCGACCACGCCGCCCGCGGGGCGACGGGATCTCGACACCCTCGAGACGGTCGTAGTAGAGAAACTCGTCGCAGGCCGGCGGAAGCAACGCCGACGTCGACTTCTCGACGCCGACACCGATGACGCGCTTGTTGAGCTCACGGAGCTTGTGCACCAGCGGTGTGAAGTCGCTGTCACCGGTACAGATCACGAACGTGGCGATGTAGTCCCGCTCGAAGGCCAACTCCACCGCGTCGACGGCCATCTTGATGTCAGCGGCGTTCTTCCGGGAGGCGCCCATGCGCTGCGGCATCTCGATGAGTTCGACGTGGGACCGGGTCAGCATCCGCCGGTCCTCGTCGAAGTACGACCAGTCGGCGTACGCCCGGCGCACCACGACCCGGCCACGCTCGGCGAGGGCGTCGGCGATGGGGCGGAAGTCGAAGGCGACACCGCCGCCGTGGTCGCGTACCCCCAGGGCGAGGTTCTCGTAGTCGAGGAACAGGGCGATACGGTCCTCTTGATCCACGGCAGCCAGCCTACGCCCGCCGTGCCGCGACTACTCGAAACGGGACGGGTCGCCGGCTCCCCGGCGCAGGATCTCCGGCTCGTCCTGCGACAGGTCGACCACCGTCGTCGGCTCCTTGCCACAGTCACCCGCGTCGACCACCGCGTCGAGAGCGTGGTCCAGCCGTTCCTTGATCTCCCAACCGTGGGTCAGCGGCTCGTCCTCGCCGGGCAGGATCAGGGTGCTCGACACCAGCGGCTCGTCGAGTTCGGCCAGCAGCGCCTGGGTGACGGAATGCGCGGGGACCCGAACGCCGACGGTGCGCTTGCGGGGATGCAACATCCGGCGCGGCACCTCCCTGGTGGCCGGCAGGATGAACGTGTAGCTGCCCGGGGTGGATGCCTTGACCAGCCGGAAGACCGAGTTGCTCACGTGCACGAATTGGCCCAGCTGCGCGAAGTCCCGACACACCAGCGTGAAATGGTGCCGATCGTCGAGGTGCCGGATGCCGCGGATCCGGTCGATCCCGTCGCGGTTGCCCAGACGCGCGCCGAACGCGAAACACGAGTCCGTGGGGTAGGCGATCAGGCCGCCGTCCCGGACAAGGTCGACGACCTGCCGCAGGATCCGGGGCTGGGGGTTGTCCGGGTGTACGTCGTAGTACCTCGCCATGTGCCCGAGCCTATGCGGTGTGGAGCGCCGTCCGCACCGCCGTCCTCCCAGAGCCGACGCGCCAGCGGCGACTGAGTTCCGCGCCGCGGCCGTTGAGGTCCGGATTCCGCCACACGAACAACTGCTGTCGTCCGGTCCGTGGAGGCGTGCGGCGCGGTCGCGCCACATCACCGGGTGTCGCCGTCGACGGCACAGTGGGTGCCGGCATCGGCCGGGGGGCTACCCGTTCCCGGGTGCCGGGCGCTAGGGTCCGCCCGTGCACGTCAACGCCGAGGTCGTCGAGTCGGTCAAGGCCGACCCCGCCGCGTCCCCACTCCGCCGCTCGCTGGACGTCGCGTACGGCGATCCGAAGCGAGCGGCGGCGATGGACCGCTTCTACGCCCAGTTCGTCCACGCCGAGGACCTCGTCTTCGACGTCGGCGCGCACGTCGGCGACCGCACCGGCGGTTTCCGCCGCCTGGGTGCCCGCGTGGTCGCCGTCGAGCCGCAACCGCTGTGCGCCAGGACGATCCGGGCCCTGTACGGCGGGGACGACCGGGTGATCCTGGTCGAGGCGGCCTGCGGCGCCACCCCGGGCACCCTCGAACTACACGTCAACTCCGCCAACCCCACCGTCTCCACCGCGTCACCGCGCTTCGTCCAGGCGGCGGGCGGCGCCGATGGGTGGCGGCAGGAGACCTGGGACGCCCGGATCGACGTCCCGACCACCACCCTTGACGCACTCATCGCCGAGCACGGCGTACCGGCGTTCGTCAAGATCGATGTGGAGGGCTTCGAGGACGCGGTGCTGGCCGGGCTCACCCGCCCGCTGCCGGCGCTGTCCTTCGAGTTCACCACGATCGACCGGGGGGTGGCCCGGGCCGGCCTCGACCGGGCCACCGCGCTCGGCTTCACCCGGTTCAACCTCGCCCTCGGCGATACCATGGCCCTGGCCGAACCGGCCTGGATGTCCGCGACCGCGATGGCGGCCGTCCTGGACACCCTGCCGCACGCCGCGAACTCCGGCGACGTGTACTGCACGCCGTAGAACCACCGTGGAACACCACGCGCCGGCGGTTGACACGCGCCGCGGATTGACATGCACTGGTGTCAGCGGCGCATGCCGAGCAGGTACCGCCCGTGATGCTGCGAACATCGGGAGGCGACCGTGGACTCCTCGCCCACCAGACGACCGCAGGACACCCAGACGGTACGCCGCCTGCGCCTCGGCATCGGCATTGTCGGCGTCGCGCTGCCGGCTGTGCTGATCGTCGGCCACGCGCTGGTCACCGGCCGGCTGACGCTGCTCGATTCCATCAGCGCGTACTACTACACGCCGCTGCGGGACGTCCTCGTCGGTAGTTTGTGCGCGATCGGCGTCTTCCTGATCTCCTACCGGCGCCGGAAATTCGACGACCTGCTCAGCACCGTCGCCGGTGGGCTGGCGATCGTGGTCGCCCTCTTCCCCGCCGCGACCCAGCAGCCCGACGCGACGATCTCCTCGAACGACGTCCTCGTCGGGCGCGTGCACCAGGTCGCGGCCGCGGCGCTGTTCGCCATCCTGGCGATCTTCTGCATCGTCCTGTTCCCCCGGCGGCATCCCCACGAGACGCACGAACCGGTTCGCAACGTCCTGTACTACGCCTGCGGCGGCCTTATCCTCACCGCGATCGTGGCCGCCGTGGCCAGCAACGCGCTTGCGGAATCCACCCGCGAGCTACTCAGGCCGCTGTTCTGGTGCGAGGCGGTCGCGGTGCTCGCCTTCGGTGTCGCCTGGTTCGCCAAGGGCGAGGCGATGTTCGGGCAGCCACCGGCGACCGGTGTTCCGGCGCCCGACCCGGTGCCCACGCCGGGCGGGACGAGTGCTACGCCAGCGGCGCCGTGACCGTCACGGTGGGTCGCGGGGCCGGCGCGGGCGGCACGGCGGTCAGTGTCCGCCGACGCCGACCTGCCCGGCGACCCGCTCGTGCAGCGCCGCCAGCCCCGGGCTGACCGTGGCCGTGGGCGGCAGCGGGTCCGCCAACCGGCGCGCCGCCTCGGGCAGCCAGGCCAGGTCGGCGTCGAAACGCTCCCGGGCGGCACGGACCGCGCCGCCCGGATCGGCGGCGTCGAGCCGGCGTCCGCCGCGCATGACCGGCACGAGCAGGGCCTCGTGGCCCGGGGGTGATGGTTCGTCGCGCAGCCCGACGATGTCCGTGGCGGTGCGGGTGCGATCCCGGAAGACCTGCTTGGCCCCCGGCAGCGTGGCCTTGCCCGGCGACAGTTTCAGCACCGGCCGGTCGCCGTAGGCGACCAGCTTGTAGGCACTGTCCAGGGACGGCGCGTCGTAGGAGACCCCCATTTTCGTGCCGACGCCGTACCCGTCGATCGGCGCGCCCTCGGCGACCAGTCCCCCGATGACGTCCTCGTCGAGGCTGCCGCTGGCCACGATCTGGACCTGGGTCAGCCCCGCCTCGTCGAGGATCGCACGGGTCTGTCGGGCCAGGACGGCAAGATCCCCCGAGTCCAGCCGGACGCCGAGCGGCCCGGTCAGGCCCAGCTCAGTGATGACGTCGACGGCGGCGCGCACCCCGGCAGGCGTGTCGTAGGTGTCGACCAGGAAGATCGGATTGTTGGGGAAGTCGACGGCGAACGCGCGGAACGCCGCCCGCTCGTCGGGGAACGCCTCGACGTAGGAGTGGGCCATCGTGCCGGAGGGCCGCAGCCCGTACCGGCGGGCGGCCTCCACGTGGCTGGTCGCGGCGAAGCCGGCGATCGCGGACGCCCGCGCCACGCCGGCGCCGGCCGCCACCCCGTGGGTGCGCCGGAACGCGAAGTCGATCAGCTGCGCGCCGCCGGCGGCGATACGACAGCGGGCCGCCTTGCTGGCCACCGTGGTGTGAAAGGTGATCAGGTTCAGCAGGCCGGTCTCGACCAGCTGCGCCTCGGCGATCGGCGCCGTCACCTCGAGCAGCGGCTCGTCGGCGAACACCACCCGGCCCTCCGGCACGGCCCAGACCTCGCCGGTGAACCGCAGCACGGCGAGCGCCGCCAGGGTCGGGGGGTCGAAACCGCCGACGTCGCGCAGGTACACCAGCTCGTCGTCGTCGAAGGAGAACGTCTCCAAGAACGTCAGGGCCTCGTCGAGCCCGGCGGCGACCAGGAAGCCGCGCCGGTGCGGCAGCCGACGGGCGAAGAGGCTGAAGGTGGCGCGGTCGGTCATCCCCCGGCACAGGTAGCTGGCCGCCATCCGCAGCTCGTAGAGGTCGGTACGCAACCCGGTCATGTCACCTCCCATGGTGCTCGCTGGTCCGGCCCCGGACCGGCCACCCCCAGGTTTTCACTGTGTTCGACCCGACGGTGTGTGTCCGACAAACGCGGACATCACCCACCGCCACCTCCGTCCCCGCACGCCGCGTCGGCACGTCGACGGACCGCAGGGCGGTGCGCCGGACGTGGACCGGCGCCGACGACCACGAACCGGCCGGGCCGCGCAGCTCACCGACGTGACAGCGCCCCGTGTGGGCGTGGTCGAAAAGACGGCCCACGACCGCGGTCAGCGGCCGGCCCGTTCGTCGACTGACCGAAACCCGCGTCGAACAGCGACGATGCGCAGCACGACGTCGACCGGATTCGATCGGAAACGGGTCGGTGGAAGTTCCACCACGGACCGGCCCGGCGGTGTCCTTTCCGACAGATCCGGCGGGTTGTCGAACCAGTGGATAGCGGCGTGGCCGGGCCGACCGATACGCTCAACTGCCGAGTGGAGTCGTTCACCGCCGATCAATCATCTTCGCTCTGGGCCGACATGACGGATATTCGCTGGTCAGCAGCACCGGAAGGCAGGCTGGAGTGGTCCGAGAAGGGGAGCCGGCGACCGAAATCGCCTATCGCGCGGACAACAAGCGACTCGCGTTCGAGGTCTCGGGGGCACCCGACGGGCACCCCGTCTTCCTCATGCACGGCACACCGGGCAGCCGCAAGGGGCCGAGACCGCGGGGCATCGTCCTGTACCGACTCGGGGTGAAACTGATCACCTACGACCGCCCCGGCTACGGCGACTCGGACCGGTTCGAGGGCCGCGACGTGGCCGACGCGGCCCGCGACGTCGAGGTCATCGCCGACACCCTGGACCTGCCCCGGTTCGCGGTCGCCGGCCGCTCCGGTGGTGGGCCGCACGCCCTGGCCTGCGCCGCGGACCCCGCGCTGCGGCACCGGATCACCCGGGTGGCGGCGCTGGTCGGGTTCGCTCCCTCCGACGCACCGGAGCTGGACTGGTTCGGTGGGATGAACGACGACAACGTCAACGGCTTCGGCGCCGGCCGCTCCGACACCGCCGCCCTGGTGGAGGAGATCCGCCGCCGGGCACAGCGGGCCAGCGAGGACCCACGGCGGCTGCTCGAGGACATCACGGCGCAGATGACCACGGCCGACCGACGGGTGATTCGTGATCCGGCGCTACGCCGGATGCTCGCCGACACCTTCGAGAACGCACTCCGCGCCGGCCCGTACGGGTGGATCGACGACGTGCTCGCGCTGCGCCGGGACTGGAAATTCGACCTCGGGCTGATCGACACCTCGGTGACAAAGGTGACGCTCTGGCACGGCGCCGAGGACACCTTCGCCCCGGTCAGCCACACGCGGTGGATGGCCTCCCGCATCCCGGGGCGGAGCTGGAGGTGCAGGCCGGTGCGGCGCACTTCGACGCGATGGAGGCGCTGCCGCGCATCCTGCGCTGGCTCACCGTCGACGACGCGGCGGCGGCGAGCCAGGATGTCCTGATCGGGGCGCGCACTGGTCAGTAAGGATGCGGGTCGACCACCCGGCGCACGTACCGCCCCTCCCGCAGGTTCACCACGCTCCGGTGATGCTGGCCGATCCGGTTGGCCAGCCGGTCGGCCAACCGCATCCGCTCGATGCTGCCGGCGCCACCGGTGCCGGTCTGCTCGGCGAGCGCCAGGTTACCGCGGCCGCGCAGGGTGTCCGGGTGATCCTCGCCGAGGGCCTCGCGCAGCCGGCGGACGACGACGCGTAGCTGCTCCCGCCCGGCCTCCAGCTCACCGTGCAGGATCGTGAAGACAGCGAGGTTACCGGCGACCGCCATGGTCAACGGATGGGTCTCGCCCAGCGCGGCGGTCACCGCCGTCGCCGTCGCCGCCGCGATCTCCCGGGCCGTTGCCACCTCCCCGGCGTCCCACAACGCCACGGTGAGATTGTTGCGGCACGCCAGCACGTACGGGTGGCCCTCCCCGAAGACCCGCACCAACTGCTCCTCGGTCTCGGTCAGTTCGAGCCGGGCCCGCTCCCCCTCCCCCGCCAGCATCAGGTTCGCCGCCCGGGACAACCGACTGAACACGGTGTCCGGGTTCGACGGGCCGAACCCGGCCAGCAGTTGCTCGTACACGTCGTCGAGCAGCCGTGCCGCCTCGGCCGTCCCACCGGTGCTGCGCAGCGATGCGGCGAGGTTCATCTGGGCGGTGAGCACGTCGCGGGACTGGTCGCCGAAGAGGTCGCGGTACCCGGCGACCACGGTCTGCACCAGCGCCACCGACCCCTCGTAGTCACCGGCCTCCCGCAGGTCGCGGGCCAGGTTGTTGGCGGTGAGCAGGGTACGCGGATGCCCCGGGCCGAGCACCACCCGCAGCCGACGGTAGGTGGCCTCGTCGCTGTCGAGCGCCCGTTTGAAGTCCCCCATCAGCCGGTACGAGGCGGCCAGGTTGTTCGCGGCGGTAAGCGTGCGGCGGTGATCCTCGCCGAACACGTCGACCGAGGCGGCGTACGTACGCAGGTCCCGTTCCAGCGCCTCGGAGTAACGGCCGATGGCCCGCAGGTCGCCGCTGTAGCCGCCGGCGGTCATCAGCGTGTACGGATGGCTGGATCCGATCAGCTTCTCCTGGGCGCTGAGGGTCTCCTCGTCGAGGCGGCGGGCGTCGTCGAACCGACCGAGGCCGCGCAGCAGATTGGCCCGGTTGAACCGGAGATACAGCAGCTGTACCTGCAGTGCCCGGCGCTCGGCCGTGTCCGGGGCAAGCTGGTCGAGCAGCCGCATCCAGGCGGCGTCGACCTGCTCGGCATACCGGCAGCCCTGCGCGTAACCACCGTTGAAGTAAATGTAGCGGATCCGGTCGATGACGAGCTGGCGCACCTCGTCGTCGGGCGAGGAGAGCGCGTCCGCGCCGTCGAGGTGCGGCCAGAGCAGGCGGAGGCGCGCCTGGGCGGCCGGATCCTCCACCTCGCCAGAGGGACGGGAGCCGGCGAGAATGCGGTGCACGTCGTGCTTCACGCCGGCCAGTTCCTCGGGGGTCATCCGAGCCCGCAGCGCCACCTGGAGCAGCCGGTGCACCTGCACCTGCTGCGCGTGCAGGTCGACCTTGACCAGGGCGAGCCGGTTGACGCGCTGCACCAGCGCGGCGGCGATGTCCCGCTCCGAGACCCGGTCGGCGACCCGGGCGGCGACCACCGGGTCGTGGGCGGCGACAACCTTGGCGACCTGGTCGCTGTACAGCAGCTCGAGGGAGATCTCCGGGGCGAGCACGGACGCGAGTTGCAACAGGCGGTACGCGCCCGCCGAGCCCTCCCGCAGCCGCTGCAGGGAGAAGTCCCAGATGTCCTCGGCGGGGCCGGTGCGCTCCAGACCGGCCAGGTAGTCGGGGACCGGGGTGCCGGTGTCCGCCAGCCACGCACCGGCCATCGCGACGAAGATCGGCACGTTTTCCACCGCGTCGGCGACCTGCTCGGCCTCGGCGACGGTAATCGACCGCTCGCCGACGCGGGCCCTCAGGTGCGCGACGCTCTCCGCCCGTTGGAACGCCTCCACGTCCAGTGCCCGGGCCAGGTCACCCCAGTCCGGGTTGCGGGTGGTGACGAGTACGTGCCCGACGCCCTGCGGAAGATAGTCACGGACGTGCTCGTACTGGTCGACGTTGTCGAAGACCAGCAGCCACTGCTCCGACGGACCCCCGTCGGGGCGGCGCTCGGGGCGGCCGAGCCGCTGCCGCACGGCCCGGGTCATCTCCGGGACGGTGGGCTGACGGGGCAGGCCGAGCTCGGCGCCGAGATCGGCGATCCGCTCGTCGACGAACTGCGGCGGGTCGGCGTGGATCCACCAGACGATGTCGTACGCGCCGCGGAAACGGTGCGCGTACTCGACGGCGAGCTGGGTCTTGCCGATGCCCGGCCCACCGCACAGCGCCACCGGGATGCCCGTACTCCCGGCGGCCCTCAGCTCCTCACGGAGCCGGCCCAGCAGCTCCTCCCGGCCGGTGAAGCGAAGGTTGCGGCTGGGCGGGTTGAACACCGCCGCCCGGGTACCCGGGTAGCGGGCGGTGCGCACCAAGGGCCGCCCGTGGCCGGGCGGTGGGGCCGCCCCGAGCAGCTGCACCAGCCGGTCGACGGCCTCGTCGGCGGACAGTTCGTGCAGCGACACCCAACTGCCGATCGGCGTGTCCGGCGAGGGCGTGCTGCTGTCCACGTACACGGTCAGCGCCGCGCCGGCCCGGCGCCGGTCCGCCTGCTCACCGTGCGCCGCCCGCTCGGCCCGGGAGACCAGGGTGACCTCGCGGGTTACGGTGCCCGGCCGCCGCGGCGGCGGGTCTCCCACCGCCGCCGTGACCACCCGCAGGTCGACGGCGGTGAGGACAGCCTGCACCCACTCCGCCCACGCGGTGTCCGCGGGGACGTGCCGAAGCACGATCAGCTCGTCGGCGACAGCGGGCTTGCGTTCGAAGCGAGCGACCGTGCCGCGGCGTAGCGTCTCGTCCATCCGGGGCAACGTAGTGATCCGCCGGCCGGTGACATGGCTGGTCAGCGTCTCGTACGCGGACAGCAGGGTGGTGCGGCTGCCCGGAATGTCGCCGAAGGTGGCGAGGGTCTCCTCGTACGCGTAGTAGGCCCGGTAGGGCACCTCGACGGTGAGCCAGTACTCCCGCCGCTCGGCGTCGGTCATGCCGCCCGGCAGGCCGGCGAAACGCTGCATCGCCATCGCCCGGCCGGCGTCCGCCTTGCCCTTCTCCCCCTCGTCCACCCGCATCGGCACCGGCAGCACCCGCCGCGCCCGGCGCCCCTCGTAGCCGCGGACCCGGTCGGCGACCGTGGCGGCCCCGTCGATGCCCTGGTCGCTCAGGGTGAAGCAGTCGACCAGCACGTCCGGCAGGTGGATGGTGCAGATCTCGGCGACGTCGCTGATACCGGTGCGACTGTCGACCAACGTCCAGTCGTAGTGGCGTTTCATGTCCTCACGCAGCGCGTCGAAGAAGAGCGCCCCGCCCAGCCGGTTGTAGAAGTTGTCCCAGTTCAGGCCGGTGACGGCGCTGGCGTAGTCGGGGTTGTGCCGGCCAGCGAGCAACAGGTCGAGGCCACCCCCGCCGGGAAACTCCCAGGCGATGGAGAAGGCGTACTTCTGCACCTTGGCCAGATGGCGGTGCCAATCGCTGGGTCGGGACTCCACCGTCTCGGGCTGGTCAGCCTCCCTCGCCTTCCGGCGGCGCTCCAGGTTCGCCCACTCGTACTCGACGATCAGGTCCATCACGCCACCGGTGGAAGCGACCTGCTCGGGGTCGAGGAACGGCGCGAAGAACCGGTGCAGCCCGGGAGACTCGAGGTCCCAGTCGGCGACAAGGACCCGCTGGCCGTTCGCGGCGAGGATCCAGGCGGTGTTCGCCAGGGCCATCGTGCGTCCGGTGCCACCCTTGTACGAGTAGAAGGTGACGACCTGACCGTCGCGCTGAGATGTCATCGGTCTTCCCCTCGCCGCCACTGGTCGGATAGATGGGTCGGGCGCAGACTCGGCCGGGGGGCGCCCGGGCCGTCCTGCGGGTAGATCGGGCCGTGCCGGAGGAACTGCTTACGCGCCTCGATCACCAGCAACGGCGCGCCGCGTTCGAACTCGTCGACACCGCGCACCGGCCGTACCTCCGGAAAAGGTGCGTCGCGGAGCACGGCGCCGATCTCGTCGGCGGTCGTTCCGGGGCCGGCGACGACCAGCGGCACCACCCAGCGCGGCAGTCCGACCACCGCGTCCCGGACGGCCGCCACGCCCAGACCGGCGTCGATCAGCAGAATGGTGGGGCTGTCCGGGGCGCGATCCCGGGCACCGGCGAACTCGACGACCCGGGTCGGCAGTCCCAGCCGTTGGGCGGTGGCGGCCACGTAGTCGGCGATGGTCAGCACGTGCCGGCCGGCGAAGGGCCGCCACCGCCGCCCGTCGGCGGTGGCGAGCGTGGTCACGACCAGCGCCGGGTCCCCCCGGTCCTCGACCGGGACGGCGCCCACCGGGGCGGCGCGGGAGCGGTGCAGCGGTGCGGTCTCGGTGACCGCGATGATCCGCTCGGCGATCGCGCTGAGCACCAGGTCGTACTGCCGTCGGTAGGCGCTGAGCTTGCACAGCGCCCGCAGCCCGTTCTCCGCGTACTCGGCGGGCCCACCGACCGGTCCCAGCGCCTCGGCCATCTCGCGGCGGTCGTCCCACGGCGGGAAGGGAATCCACAGCACCGGCAGGATGTGCCGGTCGGCCTCGCCCGGCCGCAGCCGGCCCAGGCGGGACCGGAAGGCGGCTCGCTCGCCGACCGCCCAGGAGTTGCTGAAGTAGTTCGGCGAGTACAGCGGGACGAAGACATGGGTGCGGCTGAGCGCGTCGGTCAGCGTCTCCTTCAAATCGGCGCCGGGGGCAACGAGCCCGTCGAAGAACCCGATGTCGAGAGCGTCGCCGCGTCGCGCGCCACGCTGCACAGCCGCGTGCAGGTCCTGGAAGAATCGGGTGACCCAGTAGTCGGTGTCCGGCCGGGCCGCCGCCGACAGCGGCACCGAGTGGGCGTAGCTGAGAAAGAAGTACGTCTCCCGGCCGGTGCGGGACGGCGTGGCGTCAATCCAGCTCATCCCCGGCCTCCTCGAATTTCTCGCCGAGCTCCTCGATGTCCGACACGTACGGCTCGACCCAGTGCGTGTCCACCGCGCGCACCACCCGCTGCGCCAGCCGCCACACCACCGCGTCGTACGCGTCCTTGCCGTTGCTGCCCAAGCTGAGCAGGCCGTAGATGCCTTCCTGCTGGTACTGCGGTGCGATGTCCGGTGGCAGCCCGGTCGGCGAGAACATCTGCCGGCGGCGGATCGCCTCCGGCAGGCGACGACGACCCATCACCGACCAGTTCACCGGGACGATCGGCCGCTCCCCCGCGGTGGCCCGCGCTTCGGGGCGCCGCACCTGCCGACGGCGCGCGAAAGCGTTCCACTCCCGGGCGCACCACACGCTGCGCAGGTACTGCGGGGAGATCAGCGGGATGAAGACCTGGCAGTGCCCGGCGGCGAAGGCCAGGTCGTCGGCCCACACCTGGCCGCCGTCGAGGACCCGGTCGAAGAAGCCGGCGGTGCCACCCGCCGGCAGCCCCAGCAGCTCCGACACGTGGTCGGACAGGTCGACATAGAGCTGGAAGACCTTCCGGTTGGTGTCCCGCGGCGGCTCGGCGGGCCGCTGCTTGGCTCGGGCGTAACTGAGAAAGAACACGGGGGCACGCGGGTCCACCCGGAACTCTTCCTCGGTCACCCGCCGCTCCCGTCCGAAGGGGACACCACCACGCGACTACAATATCGACAGCTACAAAACCCCGGTCGCGTTCGATGCCGGCTCATCCAACCGCCGGCGAAGTCGACGGCGGCCCGCACCGGCAACAGCCGCGCGGTTCCGGTGCCCACCGGTCCGCGCCGCACCCACAGGCGATCGTCCAACGCCGCGCCGATGCGCGGGAAGTCGGAGTCGTCGAGGTCGAGCGCAAAAAAGTCACGCCGGACGGGCCGGCCCTCGGTGTCCCGGACGTAGCAGCGGTACGGACGCACGGCGGCAGGGCGGGCCAGGCGGTACTCGGCGAGGTGGAAGGCGGTGCACTTCGCGTAGCCGACGCCGACCAGCAGCACCCGGGCGTCGGCGGCGTACAGGGCACCCAGCGGGGACCGCTCACCCAGGTGGCATTCCAGGTCGTGCACGGCGGTCAGGGCGGCGGCGGCCGGGCCGAGCGCGGCGAACGACGTCTGCGGGTGCCGGCTGCGCACCGTCCCGGGCAGCCGTCGCACGTGCTCGGCCAACGCGCCCATGCCCTCCGCCGGGCTGTGGTCGGGGTCGAACGGCGGGATGCGTGCCTCCATGCCGGTCGCCTCCGCAGTGCTCAGACCGGCGGTGGCGGCCCGGAAGGCCGGCGACGTGTTCGAATTCCCGGCGGTCTGGGTCGGCACCACCACCGTCCCGTCGCCGAGCACGTCGCGCAGGGCGGCGAGGACGGTCGCCGGGCCACCGGCGACCGGCCCGATCCGGCGTATCGACGCGTGCACCAACACCGTCGCGCCGGCCGGCAGGCCCAACGCCCGCAGGTCGGCGGCCAGGAGGTCGCGGCCGACGGTCATCTCCAGCGGTCAACCGTGGCGCGCATCCGGGTGGCGAACCGCTCTCCCGCCGGTGTCAGCACGCCGAGCCCGAGCAGCGCGTCAAGCGCGCCGTCGGTCCAGTCGCGGTAGCGGCGGTGGTGGGCTGCGGCCTCCGGGCCCGGTCGCCGGCGCCACACGTCGGCGACCGCGAGATGGGCGTAGGTGCCGTGCAGCACGCCCTCCACCGGGCGCGGGTCGTCCCGCCAGGGCACGGTCAGCAGCCGGGCGTCCCGGCGATCGACCAGTTCGCAGACGTCGAGCACCCCGTCGAGCTTGACATGCTGCACCTCGTGGACGAGCAGCACGACGAGGGCGGTGTCGTCGGGCACCGCGGTGACGGCCACCGCGCCAAAGGCGGAGGCGGCGGCGGCGCTGCGCTGTCGGCCGCGCCGGTCCCGGCGTAACGGGACGACCGCGCGCAGCAGGGCCCGCACCCCGGGGGCGTACGCCGCCACCTCGGTGTCGACCCGCCGGAGGGCCGCGGTGAGCTGTCCGCCCAAGCGCGCGGCGGAGTCGGCGGGCAGCCGCGGCGCCACCACCAGGTCCTGGTAGCAGTCCCGGTACGGGTCGGTGTCCTCGATCAGCACGCCGTGGCCGTCGAGCCAGCGCGCCGGGCGCCAGCCCGGCGCGGGGTCGTCAGGCCGGACGGGGACCGTCCGCCCGTCCACGCGCGCCACGAATCCACCGCCCACCGGGGACAGCGTGACCGGGCCGGACACCCCCGGCAGGGCCAGGGCGCCGAGGGTGGGGAGGCTGAGCACTCCGTCGCGGACCGGCACGACGAGGTCGACGGCGGCGCGGGCGCGCACCGCCGCCGCGGCGGCCACCGAGGCGAGGTGACCGAGGTCGGCCAGCGCCGGAATCTCGAGGCACCGGTGCGCCCACCGACGGACGAACGGGTGGGCCAGCACCTCCCGCACCGCCGCCGGCGCGGTGACGTCCAGCTCGACCAGCCGGTCCCAGGCCGCGGCGGCGACCGGATGCCCGGCCACCGCCGGGCTCAGGGCGACCAACAGCGCCCGTGTCTTCGCCAGATGGACGGCGGCGAGCTGGCGCACCGAGGCATCTGTCCCGCGCCCGGTACCGAGATCGTCGAGCACCGCCGGGTCCAGCGCGTCGGGACCGGCGCCGTTCTCCACCGTCCGGACGACCGGCCTGTCGGCGGATGACGGGCCCGACGCCGGCGGCATGGCGGGGTCCGGACCAGCCGGCCCCGGCAGCGCCGACGTTTCCGGAGGCGCGGATGCTCGACTCGATGTCGCCGCCGGCGTGGCATCCGGCCCGGCCGCCGACGACGGTGCCGGGAGCGGGTCGCGGGTAACCCCGCGGATCAGTCGGGCCAGGTCCACGCAGTAGGCCGACGGGTTGTCGAAGCCGGCGCCGGTGCGGTATCGGTGGGCGAAGAGGCCGCCGCCGCACTGGCGCACGACCGGGCATCCCCGGCACGTGGCGCACAGCCCGTCGAGCCCCGCCTGCCGGACGGCGATCATCGGGTGGACGGCGACCGCGTCGACCGGGTGGGTGAACACGTCCAGCCCGGTCGCCGGCGCCCCATCGTACGCGGACTTGAGCGAGTCGACCTGCTGGTAGCTGCCGTCGGTCTCGATCACGGCCAGGTCGACGGCCGCGAGCCCGACCGCCTCGGTGCGGGTGGTGCCACCGGCGGCGGTGGCGAGCAGCGAGTCCAGCAGTCTGATCGGCACCGGACGCCCGTCGGCGGTCCAGGCCCGGTGCACCGCGAGCAGCCAGTCGGCGTACGGGGTGGCGCCCGCCGGGCGCGGCGGGGGACGATCCCAGTTGGCATGCGGCAGGAGGAAGTCGATGTGCGGCGGTTCCTCGGCCAGCAGCGCCCGGTAGACGGTGCCGGGGTCGTTGTCGATGTCGACCGTGCAGAGCAGCCCGGCATAGCTCGGCCGGTACTCCGGGCGGCGCAGCAGCGCAAGCGCCCGCAGCACCTTGCCGTGGCTGCTCACGCCACTCGCATAGCGGCGGTGCCGGTCGTTGGCGGCCCGGTCGCCGTCGAGGGAGACACCGACCGCGACGCCGTGCGTGACGAGCACCTCGGCGATCTCCTCGGTGAGCAGCACACCGTTGGACTGCATGCGCAGATCCAGCCGCGTCACCGGGTCGAGCCGCCGCCGCAGCTCGGCGGCGGTGGCGGCGAGCGCGGCCGCCCCGGCGAGCAGCGGCTCACCGCCGTGCAGCACCACCCGTACGGCGTCCAGCCGGTGCGCCGTCGCGTGCTCCGCGATGCGCTGGGCGGCGGCTGTCACGGTCGCGGAAGCCATCGTGCGCGGCTGCCGGCGCCAGGACTGGTCAGGGTGCTCGTAGACGTAGCAGTGGTCGCAGGACAGATCGCACCGGCTGACGATCTTCAGAACGTACTGGCTCAGGGTCGTGGCCGGCGCGGACCGCCCAGGCGTCGCGTTCGTCGCGGGCTCACCGGCGTCAGATCGAAGAGCCGAAGGCGGCAACATCGACACGGGCCGGCCGGTCCCCGGTGCGGGTGTCAGGCAGCGCCACGGTGCGGGCGCGAGAGAGCGGGATCTTGCCAAGCGGAGTATGCCGGAGATCGGCCAGCGGAGCGATGGCCATCGGCCGGCCTGCGTTGCGATCCACGTGAGTCCCCCCATCGGACTTGTGGGTCAGCGGAGCCACCCGAACGGCAGCTCTGACAGCTATCGATGATTCTACAACACGCCGAGTAGCCTCAGCGGTGCGGTATGCCATCTTCTTCAAGCGTTCTGGCAGTCCATGCCTCATTGGACAGTGCGATCAGCCGTTCCGCCTCGGCGACGACCGCGTCGTCGTCTGTCCAACCGCCCCGGTCCCGCCGGGCCCGGCGTAGCCGGGCGAGCTGGTCCGCGGTGCGGGCATACTCGATCTGGTGCTGCTCGTACTGCTGGGCCGCGCCGTACCCGACGACGGCCGTCGTGACCGTGGCGACAACGCCCACCCAGGCGGCGAAGCTAAGCCCGTCGCCGAGCACACCGACCGCGGCGGAGAGCAGCGCGCCGACGACGGTCAGCCCGGTCGTCGCCGCCCGGATCCGGCGCATGGCGGCAGCCATCCGCCGGGCCTCCGGCAGGTAGTACCGTTCGACCTGACGCCCCACCCGCAACACAAGGTAGGACTCGACGTCCGACACCGCCGGCAGCGGTCGGGCCGGCGGCGCGACATCGACGGTGCGCCCAACCAGGTCACCGGCCTCGTCCAGAACCGCGTCGACGCGGCTCAGCAGGACCGCGTCGCGGTCCGCCCCCCGGTACGGGGTCACGCCGGCCAGCCGGCGGTGCACCTCGGCCTTGAGTGACTCGGCGACCGCCCGCAGCCGCGTCCACACCTGCACCGGCTCGCGGCCGGCGGACCGGGCCGCCAGCGGTACCAGGCCCAGCGCGGCGCCGGCGACGATCGCCAGCGCCCGGCTCGCCGCCAGGTGCACCGCCGCGAGTTGGGCGGCAGCGGTGCCGGCGACAGCGGCGACCACGGTCAGGCCGGCGACCAGGCGCCGGCCCCGGACGATCCGCCGACGGACCGTGTCTGCCGCCGCGGACCAGATTCCCTGCTGCTGCCAGACCGCCTCGAGCGCGGCCTGCGGATCGACGGTCGACACTCTCGCATGGTAAGTCACCCCGTCGTGCGCGCCCGGCTGTCGCGATGCCGCCGGTGCGAGCCGGGCACCCGGTCAGCGCCTGGCGAGCGGGAGGAAACCCCAGGTCACCATCCATCGGGCCGCCGACGTGGACGCCGACGGCCCGGCGGATCCGCTTTAGACGGACGAGTCGTTCCTAGAGGGTACGGGCGAGTCGTTCGGCCAGGATCCGGGTGAACCGCGACGGGTCCGCCAGGTCACCGCCCTCGGCGAGTAACGCCATCCCGTACAACAGCTCCGCGGTCTCTGTCAGCGACTCCTCGGTGCCGCCCTGCTCGCGGGCCTTGCGCAGGCCGCTGACCAGCGGGTGGCTCGGGTTCAGCTCCAGGATCCGCTTGACCTGCGGCACCTCGTTGCCCATCGCCCGGTACATCTTCTCCAGGGTGGGCGTGAGGTCGTGGGCGTCGCCGACGACACAGGCCGGGGAGGTGGTGAGCCGGGACGACAGGCGGACCTCCTTGACCTGGTCGGCGAGCGCGCCCCCCAGCCAGGTGAGCAGGTCGGCGTATTCGGTGCGCTGCCGCTCCCGCTCGGCCTCGGCCGCCTCCTTCTCCTCCTCGGTGTCGAGGTCGACCTGGCCCTTGGCGATCGAGCGCAGGGTCTTGCCGTCGTACTGGCCGACCCGCTCCACCCAGACCTCGTCGACCGGGTCGGTGAACAGCAGCACCTCGTAGCCCTTGGCGCGGAACGCCTCCATGTGTGGGGAGTTCTCGATGGTGGCGCGGTTCTCGCCGGTGGCGTAGTAGATGTCCGCCTGCCCGTCCTTCATCCGGCTGACGTAGCCAGCGAGGTCGGTCGGCTCGGCCGCGTCGTGGGTGGAGGCCACGGACACGATCTCCAGCAGGGTGTCCCGGTTCTCCGTGTCGTCGACCAGGCCCTCCTTGACCGCGGCGCCGAACTCGGTCCAGAAGGTGCGGTACCGCTCCGGCTGGTTGGCCTTGAGGTCCTTCACCGTGGCGAGAACCTTCTTCACCAGGCGGCGGCGGACGACCTGGATCTGCCGGTCCTGCTGGAGGATCTCCCGGGAGATGTTCAGTGACAGGTCGTGTGCGTCCACCACGCCCTTGACGAAACGCAGGTAGGGCGGCATCAACGCCTCGCAGTCGTCCATGATGAAGACGCGCTTGACGAAGAGCTGCACCCCGCGGCGGCCCTGCGGGGAGAAGAGGTCCAGCGGGGCATGCGACGGTAGGAAGAGCAGCGCCTCGTACTCGAAGGTGCCCTCGCCCCGCATGTGCACGACCTCGAGCGGGTCCGCCCAGTCATGGCTGACGTGCTTGTAGAACTCGTGGTACTCGGCCGGCTCGACCTCGTCGCGGGACCGCGCCCACAGTGCCTTCATCGAGTTGAGGGTCTGCACCTCGGTGGTGGGCTCGCCGCCGTCGGTGCCCGGCCGCTCGACGGCCATCCGGATGGGGTGGGCGATGAAGTCGGAGTATCGCTTGACGATCTGCCGGATGGTCCACTCGGCGGTGTAGTCGTGCAGGTTGTCCTCGGTGTCGGCCGGCTTGAGGTGCAGGGTGACGGCCGTGCCCTGCGGCGCGTCCGATACCGGCGCGATCGTGTAGGTGCCCTCGCCGGTCGACTCCCACCGAGTACCGACACTCTCCCCCGCCCGGCGGGTGACCAGTTCCACCCGATCGGCGACCATGAAGGCGGCGTAGAAGCCAACCCCGAACTGGCCGATCAGTTCCTGGGACACGCCGGCGTCGGTCGACTCGCGCAGCTTGCGCAACAGCTCGGCGGTACCGGACTTGGCGATCGTGCCGATCACCTCGACGACCTCGTCGCGGGACATGCCGACGCCGTTGTCCCGCACGGTCAGGGTGCGCGCCGTCCGGTCGACCTCGATCGCGACGTGCAGGTCGGAGGTGTCGACCTGGAGGTCCTTGTCGACCAGCGACGCCAGGCGCAGCTTGTCCAGCGCGTCCGAGGCGTTCGAGATCAGCTCCCGCAGGAAGACATCCTTGTTCGAGTAGATCGAGTGGACCATCAGCTGGAGTAGCTGACGCGCCTCGGCCTGAAACTCCAACGTCTCGGTGCTCACACCGTGTCCTTTCGTCCGTGCCGCCCACAAAGTCGTTCGCCGAAAGAATACGAGCACCCACGGAGGGCGATCCGGCCGGCGTCCGTGGTTCCGGCCGTAAGGCTGGCGACGCCTTCTCCACGACATCCCGCGCCGGGACCACCAGTACGCCGCCGGTGTCCCCGGGGTCCGGCCGGCCCGCCTGCCGGAGCGACGCGCCACCACCGGTCGAGACGGCGGGACGGCGGCGCCGGTCGGACCCGTCACGGACCGTCCGCGGGCATAGGGAGCTACCTGATATAGCAGCTGTTCTTCATACTTATCGTGCAATCGTGTCTTACCGCCTACAGGCTGTGAATTCCTCTCATACGATGTGTCGGATGGACCCACGGGACAACACACCTACCTGCCCGTCCGGTCGTACCGCGACGGGCTCGCTGGAGAGAGGATCCGGCCGAGATGTCTGACCGCACCACGGCGCGGCAACCCGCTGCCCGCACCTCGGATCCGCGCCCGCCCGTCCCAGACGGCGGTTCGCCACTGGCGTGTTCGGGCTGACCGGGGTGGTCACCCTGATCGCGGTGGGAGCCGGACCGGCGACGGCCGGCGGGCGGGGCACCGACTTGAGGACTCAGACCCAGGTCAGCGCGGGCACGCTCGCCGCCGACGACAGCGGCCGCGCACCGGCATGGGACTCCGGTCAGCCACGCGACGGGACCGACGGACCGGCCGGCACGAGAACCGAACCCAGGACCACGACGGTGCCTTGCGACGCGGACCGTCTGGTCGCGGCGATCGACCGCGCCAACCGTACCGGCGGCGGCCTCCTCAGACTGGCCTCGAACTGTGCCTACGCCCTCACCGACCACCGGCGCGGCAGCGGGCTTCCGCCGATCACCCAGTCGGTCACCGTCGTCGGTGACCGGACGACGGTCGCCCGGGCACCAGGCACCGAACCGTTCCGCATCGCCACGGTCGCCGCCGGCGGCCGACTCACCCTCGACGGCCTCACCCTGCGCGGCGGCCACTCCGCGCCCGACACCGATGGCGGGGCACTCCTCGTCAGGCCCGGTGGCACCGCCACCGTCACCCACAGCGCCATCGTCGACAACACCGGCGGGCGAGACGGCGGCGGCATCGCCAATCTCGGCAAGGTCACCATCAAGAACTCGGCCATCGCGCGCAACGACGCCGAGCGTCTCGGCGGCGGTCTCCACAACACCAACTCCGCGACGGTGACCACGTCGCGCATCGCCGACAACACCACCACCACGGACGGCGGCGCCGGGATCGCCAGCATCGCCGGGGAACTGCTGGTGCACGACAGCACCATCTCCGGCAACAGCACGGCACTCACCGGCGCCGCCGGGATCGGTATCGGCCCCGGCTCCGCCGCCACCGTCACCCACTCGCGCATCACCGACAACACCGCCGCCGAAGAGGGCGGCGGACTATTCACCATCGGATCCCGGGTCACCCTGCGTCACGTGGTCGTCGCGCGCAACCACGCCAACATCCACGGTGGCGGGCTCTACCTGATCGACGACAGTGAGATCCTGATCGACGACAGCGTGATCGCGGACAACACCGCCGAGGGCGACGGCGGCGGATTCCACAACGACAGCGGCACCGTCACGGCCCGCCGAACCTTCGTCAAAGCCAACCGGGCGGTCGGTGCGGACTCCCGGGCCGGCGGCGTCTACAACACCGGCGACGGAGACGTCACCCTGGTCAAGAGCAGGGTGACGCGCAACGTGTCCACGCTGCGCCCCGGCGGCATTCTCAACGACGCGGGCGAGGTGACCCTCGACCGCACGCGGGTCGCCGACAACCGGCCCACCAACTGCCGCAACGTGCCCGGTTGCTAGCTCTGGGAGACTCACCCCGACGCCCGGGCGGGGTGACACCATGCCGGATCGGCCAGGGAAGGGTCCCGCGCGCCACGCTGGGTGTCGACGAGGGACCCTTCCTTCCTAACGCGTCAGGCGGGTAGGCCGCCAACCTGGGTGTTGATCCAGGATCGGATCGACGACAGGTCGCCGTAGATGGACGGGCCGGTGGCGCAGATCGCGTTGTTGTTGCCCGAGCGGCTGGTGGCGCCGATCAGGTTCCACACCCCGTCGATCATGCGCACCTGCGGGCCGCCGGAGTCGCCGTAGCAGGCACCGGAGTTACCGCCCGTGTTGTTGGTGCAGATCTCGTACGGGCCGTTGATGCCGATGCAACTGCCGTCCGACACGATCGAGGTGTCCAGTTCGTGCGCGGTGGTCGGCGCGGAGCCGCAGCCCCGGAACGGGCAGGTCAGACCCCAGCCGATGATTCGGGTGGCGGTGCCGACCGCGCCGGAGGTGGTCGGGATCGGTGCCGGGGCGTACCCAACCGAGCTGGACAGTTGCAGCAGTTTGACGTCGATCGTGGGGTGGCTGACCGACCGACTCACCCCGACCACCGTGCCGCCGCTGGTGCGGTTGACACTGCCGACGCGGACCGCCCAAGGCGTCGGGCAGTGCCGGGCGGTGACCACCCAGTTCGCTTTGATCAACGTGCCCGTGCAGCCGGAGGTGTAGACCAGCCACGGGTAGTTCTCGGTGGCCGGCCGGCCACCGACCACGAACGGCGTGACCGAGCTGTTCCAGTCCTGGGCGGTCTGGTCGAGGTTGGCGCGGAACTCGCCGGCCCGGCTCGCGTCGTCGAAGACGGTACGTGCGGCGGCCGGAGCACCGGTGGCGACCTGCACCCCGGCCGCCGCGAGCGCCGCCGCCAGCACGGCTCCGGCCGTACGCAAGAGTTGTCGTCTGAACATCTCTCTCCCCTGGTCATCGGCGGCATCGCCGCCATCCATCGATATATGTGAATATTAGATCGACCACCACAGATGTCCGACATACCGGAAGCGTCATATCGTCTGCTGTCTATGTCCAAAGACGGTCGGCCCAGCGTCCCACCCATGCCGCGTCACCACGGGCAGCCGTTACCCGGGCGTTACGGCACGGTGAAGCTGCTGTGGCGGACGCGCTCCACCGTGGATCCGGGCCCGGGCGACACCGGACCGTGCACACCCCGTCCACCGGCGACACCGGACCGTCGGCTCCCGGCGGACCCGCCAGGGGGAAAGCCACGAACGGCAGGAGGAGACAGATGCGGATCGGAAGAGGACTCATGGTGCTGGCGATAGTCGTCGCCGGCGCGGGCGCCGCCGCGACCACCGGTGCGCCGACCAGCGCGATGGCCACCGGGTCGCCCTACTGCGGGATCACCTGGGGCAGCGGGACGAAGGCCGCCGAATCACTGAGCACCGCCCCGCTGGTCGACGTGCGGACCGGCCGACACAGCTGCTTCGATCGGGTGGTCTTCGAGTTCACCGGCCCGGTGACCGGCTACACGGTCACCTACGGCGAGACGTGGACCGGAGGCGAGGGGCTGGCGCTGTCGCCGTACACCGCCGGGGGCGAGCTGCTGCGGGTCTCGCTGCAGGCACCGGCGCACGACGACGGCTACGTCGCCACCGTTCCCTACCGGGTCGGCGAGCACACTGCCAACGTGCTGCGCTACCAGACGCTGCGGGACGTCGTGTTCGGTGGCAGCTACGAGGGTTACACCACCTTCGCGGTCGGGGTGCGCGCGCGGCTGCCGTTCCGGGTGTTCACCCTGGCCGGCCCCGGTACCCACAGCCGGATCGTGCTCGACGTCGCGCACCAGTGGCAGGAGTGACCACGGCGGCGGGTCCGGCGCCGGACGGGTGCTGGACATCGACCGTTTCGTCAGGCCGGCTGGCACCCGGGTGGGGGCTACGCTCACCACATGGAAGGCCGGGTGCTGGTCGTCGAGGACGATACCGCCATCCGTGAGGTCACCGCCCTCGGTCTGCGGCGCGCAGGCTTCCGGGTAGACACCGCCCAGGACGGCCGGTCGGGGCTCGCCACGTGGCGGGCCCGGCCGGTCGACCTGATCGTCCTCGACGTGATGCTGCCGGTCCTGGACGGCTTCGAGGTGTGTCGGGAGATCCGGCGGACCAGCCAGGTGCCGATCCTGATGCTCACCGCGCGCACGGACACCATCGACGTGGTCGTCGGGCTCGAATGCGGCGCCGACGACTACCTGCGCAAGCCGTTCGACCTGCCAGAGTTGGTCGCCCGGGTGCGCTCGGTGCTGCGCCGGGCCGCCGCCCTGCCCGCGCCGACCACGATCACGGTCGGCGGGCTGGAGATCGACCCAGCCAGCTTCGTGGCCCGCAAACAGGGGCGGGAGATCGCGTTGACGGCCACCGAGTTCCGGCTGCTGCTGGAACTCGCCCGTCGACCCGGTCAGGTCTTCTCCCGGGAACTGCTGCTGGAGCGGGTGTGGAACCACGACTTCCTCGGTGACTCCCGGCTGGTCGACGTGGCGGTGCAGCGGCTGCGGGCCAAGGTCGAAGACGACCCGGCCGATCCCGGACTGATCCGGACAGTCCGCGGCGTCGGCTACAAGCTGTCACCGGCATGAGGGAGGTGCACGGTGCGGACAGCGGACCCGCTCGTTCCCGGTCGCCTGCGCCGACGGCTGACGGTGGCGTTCGTCCTCGTCGCCGGGGTCTCCGCCGGGCTCCTCGCCGGCGGGTCGTACGCGCTGCTGCGGCAGGTTCGCTTCGACGCCTCGGTCCAGCAGGCCGCAGCCGACGCCCGCTACCAGTTGGTGCTCGCGGGACAGTTCGTGCCGCTGACCGGGCAGCGCCGCGGTGAGCTGCTGACCAGCTTCGAGGGCAGCGGCCGGCACGTGCTGCTCGTCGACGGCGGGACGTACCCGTCGAACCCGGCGTACGCGCCACCGCTGAGCGCGCAGCTGCGCGCGACCGTGGCCGCCGGGCAGCTCGGCTACGAGCGGTCGACACCACAAGCCCGGCCCCGGCTGCTGCTGGTCGGTGGTCGCGTCCCCGGCTCCACCGCCGAGCTGTACGTGGTCACCGTCGAGGACGAGATCGCGGCCGACCTCGACCAACTCCGCACGGCGCTGCTGGTCGGCTGGGCGCTGGTCGTAATGCTCGCCGCCGCGGTGGGACACGTCCTCGCCCGCCGCACCCTCGACCCGGTGGGCCGGGCCAGCCGGGCCGCCCGCGCGCTCACCGAGGGGCTGCTCGCCACCCGGCTGCCGGTACACGGCCGGGACGAGTTCAGCGTGTGGGCGGCCTCGTTCAACGAGATGGCCGAAGCGTTGCAGACCAAGATCGAGGCGTTGTCCCGGGCGCAGGACCGGGAGCGGCGGTTCACCGCCGACGTCACGCACGAACTGCGTACCCCCGTGACCGCGCTGGTGGCCGCGGCCTCGCTGCTGCGCCAGCATCTGGAACAGCTACCGGGCGACGCCCGACGCGCCGGGGAGCTGCTGGTCACCGACGTGGTCCGGCTACGCCGGCTGGTGGAGGACCTGATCGAGATCTCCCGCCTGGACGCGGGACGGGAGTCGCTCACCGTGTCCATGGTCGACCCGGCCGCGCTGCTGCGGTCCATCCTGCGGGCGCGGGGATGGTCGGAGCGGGTGGTCGTCGACGCGGCACCGGTCGACCTGCGTACCGACCCCCGCCGCCTGGAACGGGTCCTCGCGAACCTCGTCGCCAACGCGGTCGAACACGGTGGCGGCCAAGTGCGGGTAACCGCCCGACCGACCGACTCGGAGGTCGTCTTCGACGTCACCGACGAGGGCCCGGGCATCCCCGCCGAGCATCTGTCCCGGCTCTTCGACCGCTTCTACAAGGTAGATCCGTCCCGGTCCGTCCGGGGCAGCGGGCTCGGCCTGGCGATCGCGGGGGAGAACGCCCGCCTGCTCGGCGGTCGGCTCGATGTGCGGAGCACACCTGGCGACGGAACCCGCTTCCGGCTCACCCTTCCCGCCGGCCCGGAGTCACCGCTCACCACCCGCCCGGCGACGCCGCGCCACACCGCCGAACCACCACGCGACACCGGCCCGGCGGCCGAGCCACACACCCTGCCGCTGAGCCGAGACGCACCGACCGATGCCATCAGCCACGAACCGGGTGCCCGACCGCCGGACGGTGCGCGATGAGACGAGGCACACGCACGGTGATCGTCGCCGTCCTGCTCGCGGTGGGCGGGTGCGCCGAGTCCCGGTCGGGCTCGCTCGGGCCGGCGCCTACCGCGCCGCCGACCGCGCCCGGCGCCACCACGCCGTCGCGCACGAGCCCGAGCCAGCCGCCGCCCACCGAACCCGATCCGGTCGCCACGGCGTCGGCACCGATCGGCCGGGCCGCCCCGACAGGCACCGTCACCATCGAGCTGTGGTACGCCCGGGACGGCCGGATCGCCCCGACCCGGCGGACCCGTCCGGCGACAGTCGCGACGTCCCGCCTGGCACTGACCGAACTGGCCACCGGACCAACGGCGGCGGAGGCCGGCACCGGACTGACGACGCTGGTGCCGGCGGGCGTCGAGGTCACCCGAATCGCCGACGGGACGGCGGTGCTTCCGGCGGTGCCGGCGACCGACGGGTCAGCCGCGGTACGGCTGCGCGAGGCGCAGGTGGTCTGGACGCTCACCCAGTTCCCCACCGTGCGGCGGGTCCGCCTCGGCACCGCCGACCCGGTCGACCGTGCCGACTACGTCGACCTGCTGCCGCCGATCGTGGTGACCACCCCCGTCATCGGCACGCCGGTCACCAGCCCGGTGACGGTCACCGGCACTGCCGACGCGTACGAGGCGACGGTCAGCGTCCGCGTCCTCGACGGCGCACGCCGCGAGATCGCCACCACGTTCACCACCGCCGCCTGCGGCTCCGGCTGCCGGGGTGACTACCGGGTCGCGGTGAACTACCGGGTGGACCGCGAGCAGGCCGGCACCGTCGAGGTGTACGAGGTGTCCGCGAAGGACGGCTCGCGCACCCACACCGTCGCCGTGCCGGTGCTGCTCACCCCGAGCCGCTGAACCGGCCTCCCGGCACACTCACCGGGACACGCAGATCGAGGGCAGCGACCGTTCACCGCGAACGTAGTCGGCCACGCGCCGCCGCCGACCGGTTCGTCACCGGCCGGCGTCCCGGACGGCGGGTCAGCCCTTCACACAGACCACCTGCCTGAGGTGCGCCACCACCTCGACCAGGTCCTCCTGCTGCGCCAGCACCTCGGTGATGTCCTTGTACGCGGCCGGGATCTCGTCCACCACCCCGGCGTCCTTGCGACACTCCACACCGGCGGTCTGCGCGGCCAGATCCGCCGTGCCGTACGTCCGCTTCGCCTGCGCCCGCGACATCCGCCGCCCCGCACCGTGCGACGCCGAGTGGTAGGCGTCCGGGTTCCCCCGGCCGCGCACGATGTACGAGCCGGTCCCCATCGACCCCGGGATGATGCCCAGCTCTCCCCGGCCCGCCCGGATCGCCCCCTTCCGGGTGACCAGCAGGTCGACGCCGTCGTACGTCTCCTCCGCCACGTAGTTGTGGTGGCAGCTCACCGGCTCGTCGAACCGTACGTGCGCGAAGCGTTCCCGGACGACCTCGCAGAGCACGGCGAGCATGACCGCGCGGTTGCGCCGCGCGTACTCCTGCGCCCACCACAGATCCCGGCGGTAGGCGTCCATCTCCGGGGTGCCGACGAGGAACACCGCCAGGTCCCGGTCGGGCAGGTCGGCGTTGTGCGGCAGGTGCCGCGCCACCGCGACATGCCCGCTCGGCCAGTTCCTTGCCGATGTTGCGGGACCCCGAGTGCAGCATCAGCCACACCCGGCCGGCGTCGGTGCCGCCCTGCTCCAGGCAGACCTCGATGAAGTGGTTGCCGCCGCCGAGGGTGCCCAGCTGCCGCCGGGCCCGGGTCTCCAACGGGGCCACCCGCCGGTCCAGCTCACCGAACCGCCGCCAGAAGTCGTCCCAGCCGCGCTGCTCCAGCCCGCGGACGCGCCGCGGGTCAACCGGCGTGTCCCGCTGGGCGAAACCCACCGGGATCGCCGACTCGACGGCGGACCGCAGGCCGGCCAGATCGTCCGGCAGGTCGTCGGCGGTGAGCGAGGTACGGACAGCGGACATGCCGCAGCCAATGTCGACGCCGACCGCGGCCGGCGACACCGCCTGCCGCATGGCGATGACCGAGCCGACCGTGGCACCCTTGCCGAAGTGGACGTCGGGCATCACGGCAACCCCCTCGACCCACCGCAGCGCGCCAATGTTGCGCAGCTGCCGGGCCGCCTGCGGTTCGATGCCGTAGGGGTCGGTCCAGACCCGGACCGGGGCCCGGGTGCCCGCGAGCGGGGTGAAACCCATCGTTGTCTCCTCGTGTCGGTGGTGGTCGGGCCCCTGCCGGGCCGGACGGCGGAGCGGCTGGCCGGGTTCACCCCGGCCAGCCTCGTGGTGGCTGCCCGCCACCCTGGGGCGCGCTACAACCGCGTACGCGCCCCGCCGCCGGCGTCGACAGGCAGGCCGGAGGTACCACCATGCGAACCACACCGTCACCATCGCCGGTGACCCGCTACCGCTGAGTTTGCCCAGCTCACAGGGATCGGGTGGCGGCCGATGACTGCGCCGCGGCGCTCGGACCGCCGGTGCGGCCCGCTGACGCGAGACTCGGGTCGTTCCAGCTCCCGGCACCCTGCGACCGCGCGGTCGCTCGGGGAGATCAGTGCGGTGGGCGCTTGGCGGAGCTACTCGGCTACTCGTGCCATGAGATTCGGCCGTTCTCGATCGTCGAGGTTCCCGGGGAACTTGAGCTCGCCCGAGGCGTACGCAAGGCAGCGATCGGTCAACTCCTCCGCCATCCCGGTCTGCTCGGCCAGGAAGCGGATCCATTCGGGTAGCACTGCGACGAGTTCGGCGGCGAAGTCGTCCTGGTAGTAATCGCAAAGGTGCAGCACCGTTGCCGCGACCTTGTGCGGCGAGCAGAGCGGATACAGCCTGGGGTGATCACGCTGGAACCAGGAATCGGCCAACTCCGCAGCGAGATCGTCAGCCCCCGCCGGACCTTCGCCCGAGCCGTCGCCGGCCGGCCGGTCGTGGTAGCCGATCCGCCGCAGCCGTTGGGCGAACCCTTCACTCGCCTCCTGCACCGTCAGCCCTCCGCAAGCCCGCCCGCGCACCCCGCGCGCCGCCTCCCGGGCGGCTCGGCCGAGCCGCCGACTGCGCAGGAACTCGGAGTACTGCTCCTGGCTCTCACCGCCGATCCGGAATTGCTCGACCTCGCCGCCCAGAAGGGCACCGAGCGTTTCCGCGTCGTCCACCGCCGTCAGGGTCGCCTCAGCTGCCGCGTGACCAACTGACTCCGACCAAGCGGCCAACGCGGACTCGGCCGAGGGATAGAAGCCGCTGTACACGGTGGCGATCTCGTACCCGCAGGTGTCCACGTCCCACAGATACCACCGGTCCCGGCCGCCTACCGAGGCGAACGGTGCCACCACCGCCCAGCGGCTGCCGTAGGCATCATGCCCCCACAGCACCTCACCGGTCAGGGCCCGCCCCCGTGCCACCTTTCCTGCCGCCCGGCCGTCGACATGTCCGGCGACCAGATCGCGAGCGAACGCACACAGCGGCGGCGGCACCACGCCGGCGACGACGGTCAGCAGTCGCTGCAGAACAGCGACGTCAGCGCCGGACTCCACCGCCTCGTGCAGCCGCTCATCGATCGCTGATAGCAGCGCCCCGGCGAGGTCTTCCGGGTTGACCAGGTCTTCCAGTCGACCACCGTCGAACTGCCCCATCGCCGCGCCGTAGCGAATGCAGAAGTCATCCTCAAGGCCGTCATCGGACAACCCTGGGGCGCCCGCGATCAGAGCGTCCACCATCAGGCGGGCCGTGTCCGCGGCCAGCGCTGCACGATGCTCGGTGACGCTCCGACGGAAGCCGAACAGTTCGGTGACTGCGTCGACTTGGGCAACCCTGTCAGGCATCAGGGTCACCGGCTGACGCTGGGACCGGCGACCGGACTGAGACTTCTTCTTTCGCTTACGAGAAACGGGCACGGCAGCACACCCTACCCAGGACGACACGGCGACACTACCGCCGTCGTCCACATTCCAGAGGGACCCTGCACCACACCGCCACCATCGCCGATGAGTCCCTGCCACTGAATCCGCCCAGCTTACAGCGCTGAGAGCCCAGCTCAGGAGTGTCGTGCCGTCGCGGCCACAGCGGCGGCGTCGCCGGAGCTGACCATGGGTGCTACGAACGGTAGGCGTCGCGCCGGTGGCGGATCGAGTGGATCTCCACGACTCGTTTTGCCTCGTTGATCCGGTAGACGATCCGGTAGGTGCCACGCCGGGCGGAGTGGAAGCCGTCGAAGGGTTGGTCGAGAGGCTTACCCACCCGATACGGGTTGATCGCGATCGCCCGCTGGATGGTTTCCGTCGCCGCGACCGCCACTTCCAACGGCAGGTCCTCGTGCAGGTTGCGGCGAGCCTGCCGGGAGAACATCACCGTGTACGGGCTGAGCGGCTCGTCGGTGCGCTCGTGCGCCGGAGGCATCAGGCCGCCCTGCTTCGACGCCGCTCCAACTCGGCACGAACCTCGTCCACCGAGAACGTGTCGCCGGCTGCGAAGTCCTCCCGTGACTGGCGCAGGTCTGCGAGGGCTTCGTCGTCGGACAGCAGGTCGAGCGTCTCCCGCATCGACTCGTACTCGGCCACCGAGATCAGCATCACGTCGGCGCGGCCGTTGCGGGTGATCGTGAAGTGGTCATGCTCCCGGGCGACCCGGTCGGCGAGTTCGGCGATTCGGGCCTTGGCTTCCGTGATGGGAATGGTCTCCATGACGGCCATTCTAGCGACCGGTCCTAATTATGACCAATCTGACTTCGCATCGCGACCCGGCCCCTGCCCGCTCGTTGAACGTCCGGATCACGAATCGATGCCTCGGAGGACCCTCCTATGGCTGTCCGGCGCCACCCCCGCCACCCCTTATCGTCCGGGATCCCCGACTCTGGGTCGCCGTGGCCGAACGTCGGTGCGTTCATCGCTTGGATTCGACGCGAACACGGTTTCAGCCAAGCCGAGCTGAGCACGATCGTCGGCCGGAGCGTCGCGAGTGTTGCTTCGTACGAGCAGGGCTTGCGGAGGCCACCGAGGCCGTTGTTGCTCGATCTCCTGGACGCCATGCCCGTCGACGGCGTCAACTTCAACGATGTGGCCACGTGGTACGAGTATCGGCCGATCACGACGATCGACCCAGCGGCGCACCGTTCCGTCCACGAGTATGTGACGGCTGTGCGCGTCTTCTTCGGCTACACCCGGGCGGGGTTCGCCGCCACCGTCGGGTGCACGGCGAGCGCCGTCCGCGCGTATGAGCACCGCGTGAAGCCCGACGGTGACGTCCTTCGCACCCTTGTCCGCCGGCACACCACACCGTGGGTCCGGTACCAGGACGTCGCCGCGCAGTTCCGCACGCTGCGGCCGACCTTGCGGGACCGCCGGCTCCGGGACATGTTCGCGACCCTCCGCAACCTCCAGCCTGGACTGGCCGAGCACGAGGCCCTCCGTAATCAACTCATCGTCGAGCATCTCGATCTCGCCCGCATGTTGGCCCGCCGGTACCAGCACTACCGGGTAACCTGCGATGACGCCGAGCAGGTCGCGTGCGAGGCGCTCATCCGTGCCGTTGACCGCTGCGACCCCAAGTATGGCGACTTCATCCCTTATCTTGGCAAATGGATTGCCGGGTCTATCCGCGCACACGCCCGCTCCTTGTCCCTCTCCGGGACACTCCGCACACCCCTGGGCCGAACAGCGGTCACCACCGCACGCGACGCGTTGACCCAGGAACTTGCGCGGGATCCCACGAACACGGAACTCGCCGCGCGCCTGGGCGTACCGGCAAGCACCCTGGAGAAAAGCCTCCAGGCATGGCGGGCCTCCACGCCCATCTCGATCAACATCCCACATCAACGAGACACCCAGCCGATCCAAGCGATCCTGCCCGCACCATCGCAGAGCGAATCGTTCGAGATCGAAAGCGCCGACCTTGTCCACGAACTACTCGGTCCGCTCCGTCCCGAGCAACGTCGGTTGATTGAGCTCCGATACCTGCACGACGCTGACGTCCACGAGATCGCTCGGCGCGTCGGGTTCCCGCCCGACGAGGTCGAAACCCGCCTCGCCGAAGCACTCGAACACCTTCGCCGCCAAGCGCACGACGTCCACGACGCTTGGCCGCACATGGTGGAGCCGCATGGCGGCGCTGCGGGACCCGCTCGCCGGACCGCCCCGGCGTGAGGGGAGTCGGGCGCGGGGCGTGGCAGGACGCCAGAAAATCGGCCTTGAACTGCGCCTTTGCGGCTCTCGGACCCCTCCGTTTGGGTATCCGTTTCGGTGGGCCGGAGGCACCACCATGCGAACCACACCGCGACCATCGCCGGCGCACCACTGCCGCTGCCCTTGCCCGAGCCAGGAGCCCGGCTCACCGTTCCGGCGCAGGGTTAGGCAATCTGCCGGAGGTCGCTGCCGTAGTCGAAGATGATCCGCATCCGGGCGCCCAGCGCTCGCGCGTACCGGCTCAGGGTCGCGACCTCGTTGGCCTCCAGATCGCCGTTCTCGATCTGGCCGACCCGGCCGGGCGTGACACCCATCAGCTCGGCCACCTGCCGCTGGGTGAGCCCGAGACGCTTACGCTCCTCGGCCAGGTGGAACGCGCTGATCCACGCTTCGGTGCGAGCACGCTCCACATCGAGCGCGTTGTCGTCCCCATCGTGCAACTCGGCACGGATGTCGTCCCAGTCATGGAAGTCGCTCATCAGCTCTCCCTCCGCTTCCTCTCGAAGGCGAGCCAGCCTTCGTACGCGACCTCGGCGACCGGAATCGCTTCCTCGTACCATCGGGACCAGGCTCCGGCCTTGTTGCCAGCCACCAGCAGCACCGCCTGCGACCAGGGATCAAAGACGAACAGAACCCGGATGGCGACGTCCCGCCCGGACCTCGGCCGCAGCTCCTTGAGATTGCTGATGGTCGAACCTCTGAGCGTGTCGACCAGCGGACGCCCTAGCCCCGGACCGGTCTCCGCGAGCATGTCAATCGCTACGTTGACCGCTCGGTATGTCGCCGGATCGGTCTGGCGGAGCGACCGCAACCAGTCACGGACATCGCTGGTTGTCCTGATCGCCCAGCGGCGGGCAGGGCCGTGAGGCATGAGCAAACTATAGCCCAACCTATACCTCGGGGCAGCATGCGTGGGCCTGACCCGGTTTGACGGACATCCCAGGTCAGAGGGGCTGTGTGCTCCTCGGGAGGATGTTCATCATGGAAGGCATGGGCAAGAAACCACGCCGGCCGCGCAGAGCGTTCACGCCGGAGTTCAAGGCGGAGATCGTCGAGGTGTGCCGGCGGGGTGACCGATCGGTGGCGCAGGTCGTGAGGGACTTCGACCTGACCGAGACCGCGGTCCGTGAGTGGGTCAGGCAGGCCGACATCGACGCCGGCACCCGCAGCGACGGGTTGACCAGCGACGAGCGCGACGAGCTGGCGCGGCTGCGGCGGGAGAACCGCCGGCTCCGCGAGGACGTCGACATCCTGAAACGGGCCACGGCTTTCTTCGTGAGGGAGACCCGGTGAACGTGTACCCGTTCATCAAGGCGGAGAAGGCGCGGCCCGACGGGAACGTGAAGTGTTCCTGTGAGCTGCTGGAGGTCTCCCGGTCCGCCTACTACCAGCACCGTGCCGGGCCGTCGCGGCGGGAACGCGACGACGCAGACCTCGCCGCCCGCATCGCGCAGATCCACGCCGACTCGGCCGGCACCTACGGCGCACCCCGGGTCCGCGCCGAACTCGCCGCCCAGGGGCGGCGGCACTCCGGCAAGCGGGTCGCCCGGCTGATGCGGGGCGCCGGGTTGTGCGGCCGCACGCCGAAGCGGTGGCGCACCACGACCGTGCCCGACCCGGGGGGCGGCGTTGTCGGCGGACCTGATCCGCCGGGACTTCGACGTCGCCGCCGGCCGGGTCGACACCCGCTGGTGCGGCGACATCACCTACATCCACACGTGGGAGGGCTGGCTGTACCTCGCCACCGTCATCGACATCGCCTCACGCCGGGTTGTGGGCTGGGCGACCGCCGACCACCTACGGACCGATCTGCCCGCTCAGGCGTTGTCCAACGCGATCGCCGTCCGACGCCCGACCGGGCCGGTGATCTTCCACAGCGACCGGGGTTGCCAGTACACGAGTGCGCAGTACGCCCGGCTGGCCGACCGCAACGGGGTGCGGTTGTCGGTCGGTGGGCGGGGTCAGTCCTACGACAACGCGATGGCCGAGGCGTTCAACTCCCTCTACAAGGCCGAACTGCTCGACCGGAGGGCGTGGCCGACCCGGGCCGCCGCCCGTGCGGCGATCTTCGAGTGGATCGAGGGGTGGTACAACACCCGCCGCCGCCATTCCACCCTGGACTACATGAGCCCGGCCGAGTATGAGGCGACGGCCTATTCCCGCAGGCCAACGAGCAAGGTAGCGTGAGATCAACTTACCGACCCTGTCCGTCAAACCGGGTCAACCCCAGCGAAGGGAGTGTCAAGTTAACGGCCCTGTCTCACTTTCGGTGGTGACGGAGGGTGCTGTTATCCGAGGAGGATGCGGTGGCGGAGCAGGGTGAAGCCTGCTCGTCCGTGCATTTGACGTGCGATTCGTTTGGTCTTGGTGTTGACGCGAGCAGGGCCGCGCATCCCCGCAGGGCTTGCCGTCGTCCCCGCACCGACCCTGTCTACCATTCCCGGCTGCCGCCCCGGCCGGGGTTGCCGACCGGCACTACGCTGACGTCGGTGCGCCGGGAAGTCTGGTCGGCAGTCATAGCCCCGACCGCCCCGGGAGGCCGCAGTGAGCGAGCCCGCCATCCGCACCGAACGCCTGACCAAACGGTACGGTCCGGTGGCCGCCCTCGACGGGCTGGACCTGACCGTCGCCGCCGGTGAGGTCTTCGGCTTCCTCGGCCCGAACGGCGCCGGGAAGTCCACCACCATCCGGCTGCTGCTCGGCCTGGCCCGACCCACGTCGGGGCGGGCCTGGATCTTCGGTGTCGACGCCACCGACGTCGCCGCCGCGCACCAGCAGCTCGCGTACGTGCCGGCCGACGTGGCGCTCTGGCCGCGGCTGACCGGGGCCGAGGTGCTGGAACTGCTCGGTGCCGTCGGGCCGGGCGTCGACCGCGGTTACCGGGACGAGTTGGTGGAACGGTTCGCGCTCGACCTGTCGAAGCCGGCTGGCACGTACTCGACGGGCAACCGGCAGAAGGTGGCCCTGGTCGCCGCGTTCGCGACCCGAGCGCCGCTGCTGGTTCTGGACGAACCGACCAGCGGGCTGGACCCGTTGATGGAACGGGAGTTCCGGCGGGCCGTCGCCGAGGCCCGGGCCGACGGCCGCACGGTCTTCCTCTGTTCCCACCAGCTGGCCGAGGTGGAGGCGGTCTGCCATCGGGTCGGGATCCTCCGGGCCGGCCGGCTGGTCGACGTCGCGTCGGTGCCCGACTTGCGGGCGCTGCACCGCACCGAGGTCCTGGTCCGGTTCGCCGGCCGGGCGCCGGAGCTCGCCGACGTCCCGGGCGTCGGGGCGGTGGAACGCGATGACGCCGCCCTGCGGTTCACGCTGACCGGGCCGCCCGGCCCGGCGCTGCGGCAGATCGCGACGGCCGACGTCACGGCCATCAGCATGCGCGAGCCCACCCTGGAGGAGATCTTCCTCGACTACTACGGGGAGGAACGATGAGCACCATGACGGGCGGCTGGCCCGTCACCCGCCTCGCGGCGCACCAGGTCCGACGCGGCGGGCTGCTGCTCCTCGCCGTCACCGCCGGCATGTCCGCCCTGGTCGCCACGACCTACGAGAGCACGATGGGCACCGAAGCCGACGCCGCCGCACTGGCCGCACTGGCCGAGAACCCCGCGATCCGGACGCTGTTCGGCGAGCCCGTCGCGCTGGACACCGCCGGCGGGTTCACCGTCTGGCGTACGGGGACGGTGCTCGCCGTCCTGCTGTCGGTGTGGGGGCTGCTGGCGACCACCCGGATCACCCGCGGTGAGGAGGAGTCCGGCCGGTGGAGCCTGCTGCTCGCCGGGCGGCTGACGCCGCCCACCGTGCTGCGCCGGCACCTGCTCGTGCTGGCCGCCGTGATGGTGGCCGTCGGCGTGGCCGTCACCGGGGCGCTCGCCGCCGTCGGCACCCCGGCCCCCGGAGCGGTCCGGCACGGCGCGGGTCTCGCGCTGGCCGGGATGTTCGCGGTCGCGCTGGCCGCTCTCGCTGCCCAGGTGTTCCCCACCCGGGCCGGCGCGACCGGCGCCACGGTGGCGGTGCTCGGCGTCGGGCTGGTGGCGCGGATGGTCGGCGACGGGGTCACCACGCTGGCCTGGCTGCGGTGGCTGTCCCCGTTCGGGCTGCTGGCGCTCACCCGGCCGTACCTGGACGACCGGACACTGCCGCTGGTGGTGCTGTCCGCCGCCACGGCCACCGTCGCGGTCGCCGCGGTGCTGCTCGCCGGCCGCCGGGACGTCGGCGGTGGGTTGGTGGCCGGTGTCACCGGCCGACCGCCCCGTCGTCGCCTCCTCGGCTCGGTGTCGGGGTTCGCGGTGCGGCGGCTGCTGCGCCCGCTCGCCGGTTGGGCGGCCGGCGTCGGCGCGTACTTCCTGCTGATCGGGGTCCTGGCGACGTCGATGACGCGTTTCCTCGCCGACAACCCGCGTTTCGCCGACCTGGCTGCCCAGGCCGGTTTTGCTGACCTGGGCAGCGTCCGCGGATACGCGGCCACCCTGTTCGCCCTGCTCGCCGTACCGGTGGGCGGGTTCGCCGCGGTCCGCCTGGCCGCGTTCGCCACGGCCGAGGTCGAACGGCGACTCACCCCGCTGTACGCCCTCCCGGTCACCCGGACGCGTCTGCTCGGTGCCGAGGTGTTGACCGTCCTGGCCGGGTCGGTCGTGCTGCTCACCGTGGCGGCGATGGCCACCTGGGCCGGCGCTGCGACCGTCGACGCGGCCCTGCCACCGGGCGCGGCGCTGGCCGGAACGCTGAACGTCCTGCCGGTCGTGCTGCTCTGCCTGGGCGCCGCGGTGCTGGGCCTCGGCTGGGCGCCCCGGGTGGTGGCCGGTCTCGGTGCCCTGCCGGCGGCTGGTGGTTTCCTGCTCCAGGTCCTCGCCGACAGCGTCGACGCACCCGCCTGGGTGGGTGACCTGTCGCCGTTCGCGCACCTCGCGGCCGTGCCGGCCAGCGAGCCGAACTGGTTGGCGGCCCTCGCCATGGTCGGGCTGGCGCTGGTCGCCACCGGCCTGGGCGCCGTCGGCCTCCGGCGGCGCGACCTGCGCGGCTGAATCCGGCTACCCACCGCCGACGAGCGGCGACCGCCGGCGGCCGACGTGGTTTGCCGAGGAAGCGCGGCGTGGCCACGCCGTCGTCGACGCCGCTCACCCGCGTGCTCCAAGCCCGCTCCCCTGGCCCGGTCTCCCGGTACCGGTCGCCCTGCCGGCGGCTCTGGCCAGCTGCGGTCAGGCGCGACCTCGGCGTCGCCGGGATGCGCGGGCGCGGCGCATCGCGAGCGCCAGCAGGACACCCACGCCGGCCACCGCCGCCGCCGCGGGCAGCGCCCCGGCCAGACCGTTGCGGGCCGAGCCCGACGCCGCGGCGGGGCGGGCGTCGGCCACGGGCGGTACCGGCCTCGGCGGCGGGTCGGAGGTGGACTCGTCCAGCTCGCCTGGCTCGACCAGCCGGCCGACCGCGGCGTCCCGGGGCAGCGCGAAGCCCCAGTCGAGCAGGGCGGTCCCCTGCTCCCAACCTCGCGCGGGCCGGGACTCGGCGCCCAGCAGCGTCACGACCAGGCGTCGGCCGTCCCGCTCGGCCGCGCCGACGTACGTGTGCCGGGCCAGGTCGGTGAAGCCGGTCTTGCCGCCCAGAGCACCCGGGTAGCGGTAGATCAGCTGGTTCTCGTTCTGGATCTGGAAGCCGTTGGCGCGCGGCTGGCGCTGGGCCGGGATCTGGTGCGTCTCGGTCAGGGCGTACCGGCGGAACGCGGGGTCGGCGAAGCAGACCCGGGCGATCAACGCGAGATCGTACGCGCTGGTGAACTGCCCCGGCCCGTCCAACCCGGACGGGGTGACCGCGTGCGTCTGCCGGGCACCGAGACGCTGCGCCAGCTGGTTCATCGCCCGGACACCACCGGCCCGGCCCGCTTGGCCGCCACCGAGGCGGGCGAGCACGTTCGCCGCCTCGTTGCCCGACTGGAGCAGCAGACCGAGCCAGACCGTCTCCACCCGATATCGCCCACCGGGGACGAGACCGACGGCCGACGAGCCGGGTTCGATGTCCAGGTCCTCGCCGGTCACCGTGACAACCCGCTCCGGGTCGAGGCGGGGCAGCACGGCGGCGGCCAGCAGCAGCTTCTGCACGCTCGCCGGGGTGGCGTACTCGTGCGGGCCGCAGGCCCCGAGCACCTGGCCGGTGTCCAGGTCGGCCACGAGCCACGAGGTCGCGGTCACCGCCGGCGCGGACCGCGCGCCGGCCGGGATCACCAGACCGGAGGCGGCCAGCGCCGGTCCGCCGACGACCCGGTCCTCCGCCACCGCCGGGGGCGGGGACGGCCGGGGCGGTCGAGACGGCGCGGACGTCGACACCGCGACGCGTGGACAGGGTGTCTCGGCGGCACCGGTACGCGCCGGCGCCGCCGTGGCCGGCGCGGGAACGGCCACCGGCACGAGGAGGGCGCACGCGGTAGCCACCAGCAGCCGAACTCGCATTCCCCGACCCTAGTCAACAAGATCGGCCGGGTGGAAGCGGACCCGCCGCACCGAGGGAAACCGGCTGTCACTCGCCGGGTGCGGGCCGTGCGCCATCGCCGGCGGTCACGGCATGGGACGCTTCAGATGATAGCGGTGCACCTCGGTGCTGCCCTGGACATTGTTCACGTCCTCGGCCGCGGAGACCAGCTCCCACCCCTCGCGCCCGACACGGTTGAGGTGCGCGACCGCGGTGTCGCCATACGCGGTGACGTCCCGACGCGACCCGTCCGGGCCGTACCAGGTGAAGCTGACGTGGAAACTCCGACCCTGCCCCTGATAGCGGCGGACCAGCAGAGCGTACTCCCAGGCGACCATGCACCCATTATGGTTGTCCACCGAGGACGGCGGAACACGGCCGTCGCGGTTTGCCATGCGATGAACGCGGTGTGTCAACCGAGCTCCGCCGTCGCTGCCCTACCGGCCAGCTCGTCGGCGACCAGCGCGGCCAGCCGGTCCAGTCCGAGGTCGATGTCGGCCGGGGTGACCGCGCTGACCGACAACCGCAGCGCGGGCACGGACGGGCTGCCGGCGTAGAAGTGCGCCATCGGCGTCCACAGCACCCCGTACTCGCGGGCCGAGCGATGCAGCAACGCGTCATCGACCGGGAACGGCACGGTGACGACAACGAAGAAGCCCCCGGCGGGTACGGTCCAGCGCACCGGCGACCCGGCCGGGAAGCGCCGGTGCAGGCCATCGACCAGGTGACGGAGATTCCGGGCGTACACGGCCCGCTCACGGGCGGTGGCGGCGACCAGGCTGCAGCCGTGTTCGAGCAGCGCGCCCCCGACCACCGCCTGGGCGATCGGTGAGGTGTTCACCGTGACCATGCTCTTGATCTTGGCGAGCTGGTCGGCGAGAAGACCGACCGTGCCGTCCAGCCCGGCCACCCGCTGGTCGGCCACGACATAGCCGATCCGGGCGCCCGGCAGCACCGTCTTGGCGAACGACCCCAGGTAGACCACCTGGCGGGCGGTATCCAGCGACTTGAGCGTGGGCGGCCGCCGATCGTCCCCGGCCGGGAACAGGCCGTACGGGTTGTCCTCGATCAGCAGCAGTCCCTCCTCGGCGACCAGCTCCAGCAGCGCCCGCCGGCTGTCCTCCGCGACGCTCAGCCCCGAGGGGTTGGCGAAGTCCGGCGTCAGGTAGCAGGCACGCGGGCGCAACCCGTCGGCGCGGACGCGGCGCAGCTGGGCGCGCAGGTCCACCGCGTCCAGCCCGGACGTGCCGGCGGCCACCGGGCGCACCGGCAGGTCCAGCAGGCGCGCCGCGCCGGTGAGCCCGGCGTACGTCGGCGCGACGGCGAGCAGCACGTCCTCGGGGCCGGCCCGCAGCGCCCGCAGCACGAGGACCATCGCCTCCTGGCAGCCGACCGTCACCACGATCGCCTCCGGGTCGACCGTCATCCCCTCGTCGACGGCGAGGTTGCGGGCGACCAGGTGGTGGATGATCCCCTTGGTCCGCCCGTACTGGAACAGCGTGCGGCGCGCCTGCTCCGGGCTCTGCCCGAGGTCCTCGGTGAGATGCCGGCGAAACGTGTCCAGATACCGGTTCGGCGCGGCGACGTCGAAGAACTCCTCGTACGGCCGGCCGGCGGCCAGCGACACGGCGTCCGGGTAACGCTGCGCGATCTCGTTGAGGAAGCTCATCGAGTTCAGCGCGGGATCGTCGAGCGCCGGGTGCAGGTCGGACAGGCGAAGGTCCACCGTCACGACTCACTCCACCGTCGTCGTTCGCAGGTCGCGGGCGGCGACCGGATCGGCGCACCCGGCCAGCGCCAGCGCGTCGCGGAACTCGCCGGTCAGCAGCGACAGCGCGATCTCCGCGCCGGCGCGGCCCCCGGCCGCGAGCGCCCAGAGCATCGGGCGCCCCACCAGCACGCCGTGCGCGCCGAGAGCGAGGGCCCGCAACACGTCGGCGCCGCCCCGGACGCCACTGTCGAGCAGCACCTCGCACCGGTCGGCGACCGCCGCCACCACCTCGGGCAGCGCGGCGGCGGTGGCCGGCGCGCCGTCGAGCTGCCGCCCGCCGTGGTTGGAGACCACCACCGCGTCCACCCCGGCCTCCGCTGCGCGGACGGCATCGCGCGGGTCGAGGACACCCTTGACCACCAGCGGCACAGCCGTACGCTCCCGCAGCCAGTCCAGATCGGACCAGGTCACCGCCGGCGCGAAGAACTCCGCCGTGTGCGCGGCCACCGCGGACACGCCGAGGGTGGCGGCGGGCGCGCGGTGGTCCGGGCCGACGGACCGGTTCGCGACCATGTGCGGCGGGATGGTGAAGGAGTTGCGCACGTCGCGCAGCCGCCGGCCGAGGATCGGGACGTCCACGGTGAACACCAGCGCGGTGCACCCGGCCGCCTGTGCCCGGTCCAGCAGGTCAGTGACGAGCCCCCGGTCGCGCAGCCAGTAGAGCTGAAACCAGACCGTCCCGCCGACCGCGGCGATCTCCTCGATCGAGACGCTGCTCAGCGTGCTGGCCACATAGGGGACACCGGCCGCTCCGGCCGCCCCGGCCAGCGCGACCTCGCCGTCGGGGTGCAGCAGCCGCTGGTACGCCATCGGTGCGACCGCCACCGGCAGCGAGTGGCTGGCGCCGAGCAACCGGGCCTCGGTGCACGGGGTGTGCACGCCGCGCAGCACCCGGGGCAGCACGCCGACCCGATCCAGGGCGCGGCGGTTCGCGGCGAGGGTGGTCTCGGCGCCGCTGCCGCCGTCGACGAAGTCCCACACCTCCGGCGGCAGCACGGCACGGGCGAGGTCGGCGAAGTCGGCCAGCCCGGCGGGGGCGGGCGGCACGTCCGGCTTCGGCAGCGCGCTGTCAGCCATCGCCGACCACCGTGCCCAGCGCCCCTCCGACGCCGTCGACCGTCGCGGTCCGACCGGCGCCGTCCGCGTCGCCCGCCCCGGTCGCAACCGCGTCCCCCGGCGCGGCGACCGCCGCGCCGGGGCTGCGGCCGAAGTGGTCCCGGAGGAACGCGGCGGCCTGTTCCTGGGCGCGGCGGCCATCGTCGAACGTCCCGGGCATGGCGAAGAAGCCGTGCACCATCCCGGCGTACCGGGTGAGAGTGGTCGGGACGCCCGCGTCGCGGAGCCGGTGGGCGTACCGCTCGCCCTCGTCGCGCAGCGGGTCGTACTCCGCGGTGACCACCAGCGCCGGCGGCAGGCCGGTCAGGTCCTCGGCGAGCAGTGGTGAGGCGAGCGGGTGGCGCGCGTCCGCCGGAGTGGCCAGGTAGTGGTCTCGGTACCAGGCGACCGAGCGGCGGTTGAACAGCAGCGGGTCGTCGTCGCCGCCCGGCTCGGCGGTCTGGTCGGTGTTCGGGTAGACCAGCAGCTGCGCGACCAGCCCGGGGCCGTCACCGCGGGCCAGTAGGGTGACCGCGGCGGCCAGGTTGCCGCCCGCGCTGTCGCCGCCCACGGCGAGGCGCGCAGGGTCGGCGCCGAACTCCTGCGAGTGCGTGGCGACGAAGCGCAGGGTCGCGTGGCAGTCGTGCACCGCCGCCGGGAAAGGATGCTCGGGAGCGAGCCGGTAGCCGACCGTGACCACCTGGCAGGGCACCGCGTTGGCCAGCCGCCGGCAGATCCCGTCGGCGGTGTCGGCGCTACCCAGCGTCCACCCTCCGCCGAAGAAGTACAGCAGCGTGGGCAGCGGCCCGACGCCGGCCGGCCGGTGGATCCGGACCGGTAGGTCACCGACGGGGCCGGGAACGTGCGTGTCGCGTACCTGGTACACCGGCTCGACCGCACCGGATCCGGCGCGGATCGCGGCGAGGTCGGCGGCACGGGCCTCGGCGAGGGTCTGGCTGTACAGCGGCGGGATGCCGGCCGCCTTCCGGGCGGCGCGGTACGCCTCAGCCTGGGGATGCAGGCTCACTCCGCCACCACGCCCCGCGCGGCGGCCACCCGGGGCGTCCCGGCCGCGGGTCCGATCGTTGGCTCGCCACAGTTGCTCACCGCTGCTCCTCTCTCCCGGTGCTCACCAGGAGCTTGTCGATGCCGCGCAGGAACAGGCTGCCGCTGTAGGTCGGGGGCTCATCGATGCGCATCCGGGGGAAGCGCGACAGCAGCCGGGGTAGCGCCAGCCGACCCTCCAGGCGGGACACGGCGGCGCCGAGACAGTAGTGCGGGCCGATGCCGAACGCCAGCGACGGCGGTCCGGAGCGGTGCGGGTCGAACCGGTCCGGGTCGGGAAAGCGGCTCGGGTCGCGGTTGGCCGCGGCGATGACCAGCAGGACGTTCTGGTCGCGGGCGATCTGGATCCCGCCGAGCACCGAATCCCGCGGCGCCGCCCGGGCCAGGAAGTGAACCGGCGCCTCCAGCCGCAGGATCTCGTCGACCGACCGGCCGGTCAGCCCCGGGTCACCGGGCAGCGCCGCGGCCACCTGCGGGTGCGCCAGCAACAGTGGCAGGCCGTTGCTGAACATGTAGACGGTGGTCACGAAGCTCGCGTTGAACAACACGATCAGGTTGCTGATCAGCTCGTCGTCCGTCAGCTCGACGCCGCCCGTGTCCACGGCCCCGACCAGCCCGCTGATCAGGTCCTCACCGGGGGTGCGGCGGCGGTGCGCCAGCAGGTCCGCGTAGAAGGCCCGCAGCTCGGCCGCGGCGGTGTTGGCGGCGGTGAGCCGCTGCGGGGTCTTGCCGGCCACGTCGAGGTACTCGTCGATCCGGTCCACCCGCTCCCGGTACCAGGACAGGTCGGTCTCGGGAATGCCGATGAACTCGGCCATCACCCGGGCCGGCAGCGGGTACGCGAAGTCCGTCACGAAGTCGACGGCACTGCTCCCGGCTTCTGCCATCCGGTCCAGCAGCTCCCCCGCCACCCGGAGGATCACCGGCTCCAGGGTGCCGAGCCGACGCGGCGTGAAGGCGCCGGCGAACACGCGCCGCATCCGGCCGTGATCCGGCGGGTTGACGAACATCATCGAGGTCTGGAGGGTCCGCAGGATCTCCTGTTCCGCCCAGTCCGGCGGGGGCTGCTTGTACCACTCCGGGTCGCGCAGCACCTCGTCGACGAGGTCGTAGCCGACCGCCACGGCGGCGACCGCCCGGTGCTCCGGGCGGGACGGCAACGCCGTGATCGGGCCCAGCGCGTGCAGCCCGGCATAGCAGGGGTACGGGTCCTGCCGGCCCTCGTCACTGTAGAGGCGGGTCAGCAGCTGCTCTGCGTCCATGCTGGATGAGCCTCCCGGAGATCGGCGGTACGGGCGGCGGGAATACCCGCCGCCCGTACCAGGCTGTCAGCGGCCGAGCAGGCGCAACGGCACGGCGTCCGCCATCGCCTGGTTGCCGGCGTCGTTCGGGTGGATGTGGTCCCCCGAGTCGTAGGCCGGCAACAGCCGACTGGGCTGCGCCGGATCACGCAGCACCCGGTCGAAGTCGAGCAGCCCGTCGAACTCGCCGCTGCCGCGCAGGTACACGTTCACCGCCTGCCGGGTCGCCTCCTTCTCCGGCGTCCACACACCCGGGTTGCCGTGCCCCTCGTACGGCGTGAGCGTGGCCACCAGGCTGCGCAGCCCGCGTGCCTTGACCTGCTCGTTGATCTGCCGCAGGGAGGCGATGATCGCCTCCGCGGAGTCGTCCGACATCCAGATGTCGTTGATGCCCAGATGGGTGATCACAGTCCGGGCGTCGGTCTGGGAGAAGACGTCCTCGTCCAGCCGGGCGAGGGCGTTCGGCCCCAGCTCGTGGTAGCCGGGGAAGCCGCCGGCGCCCGGTTCCGGGCCCTCGTGGTTGAGCCGGTTGCCGGCGAGGCTGGCATTGAGCACGCCCGGTGTGCGGACGTCGGGGCGGGCGTCGATGAGCCGGTCGGCGAGCAGGTCCGGCCAGCGCATGTTGGCGTTGACCGTGCTGCCGTTGCCGTCGGCGATCGAGTCACCGAACACCACCACCGAGCCGGGGCTGTGCCGACGCTGGACGTCGATGCCGGACAGGAAGAACCAACAGCAGTTGGGCCGGATGGTGAAACCGGCACCGTCGGCGGCGGAGGTGAGGTCGCTGGCGCCGATGAAGTTCGTCTGCCGGGACTGGCCGTGGAAGGTCACCGGCCCGGTCGGGGTCGGGAAGTGAACGGTGAGCACCAGGTCCTGCTGGTCCCCGATCGGGAAGGCGACCGGATCGCTGATGAGTTCGGCGCCTCGGTTCATGGTCGCCGAGGTGGCGCCGCCGAAGGTCAGCTCACGCAACGTCGCCGGATCGATGTCGGACAGGTCGTCGGGGGTCGTGGCGTCGGGCCGGGCGATGGTCGCGCGGCCGATCCGCACAGACTGCTCGCCGTACATGTTGCTCATCCGGACCCGCAGCACCGGCCCACCCACGGTGGTGTGCACGACCATGCGGACGCTGTGGTTGTTCAGGCCGGTGTTGGTCAGGCCGGTCGCGTTGCCACGGGTGACCGCGGTCGCCCAACTGGCGGCCCACGTCGCGCGGCCGCGCTCCGCCGTTCCGGACGACGGCCCGGCGCTCGCCACCACGGCGGGAGCACCCGCAACCAGCAGCGCCGCCGCCGCCGTGACGACATGCCATCTCTTCGGGGTCGACATTGAACCTCCATCAGTTGGCACCCCAGGACCCCGTCCGTCGACGGCGCTCAGCTGGGCGATGGTCCGGAACCTAGCTGTCACGGCTGACGGACGTCAATCAACTGATCGACGTGATCAAATGGCCCGCTGGCCCTGCCAGGAGATCCCTTCGGCTCCTGTCCCCACGCTTCGACCGGCCTAGGCTCGCACGTGGCGGCGCGGTCACCGCAAGCCGCGCACGCCGTCCGGGCCCGACCCGGCAGTCGTGCGAAGGATGGGGGACGTCCGGATGACCGATCGACCGCAGCCGGGCTACGTGCACCGCGCGCTGGACCTGTTCGCCGCCTACGGCGATCGTGCGGCGCTGGTCGACGGTGGACGCCGGCTGACCTACACCGACGTGGCAGACGCGGTGCGCGGATTCGCCGCGACCCTGCTCCGGCACGGCGTCCGCCCGGGCGCCGCGGTGCTGGTGTCGCTCGGCAACCCGGTCGAGGCACCACTGGTCCAGCTCGCCCTGCATCTGCTGGGCTGCCGGACGATGTGGATCGCGCCGGTCACCTCCCGCCGGGAAATCGACGAGTTCGTGCGGCTGGCCCGCCCCGACGCTCTCGTCTACCACGCTCGGGATCCGGGCATCGGCGCGGAGCTGGCCGCCGAGTTGGCGGGCGTACCCGCGCTACGGGTCGGTGCCGAGTTGGATCTGCCGGCCGATCCCGCCGACGCGACCGCCCTTCCCGTCGACGTACCCGCGGCGGAGTCGTTCCTGCAGACCTCCGGCACCACCGGCCGCCCCAAGCTGGTGCACCACCGGGAGAGCTTCTACACCCAGATCCTCGCCCTCGCCGCGGATTTCCGGGCCGCCGGGTTCCCGTTGCTGCGGCACCTCTCGTATTCCCCGATGTGGCTGGCCAGCGGCCAGATCACCACGCTGTTCAATCTGTTCACCGGCGGCGTGCTCTTTCCCCGCGACGGCTGGGACGCGGCGGCGTTCCTCCGCACCGTCCCGGCCGAGCGGATCAACTCCACCTTCGTCACCCCGCCGATGCTGTACGAGGTGCTCGACCACCCCGACCTGCCCGGCGCGGACTTCTCGGCGATGTTCATGTTCAACGTGGGCGCCGGGCCCGCCGCACCCACCCGGCTGCGCGAGGCGATCGCCCGCTTCGGCCCGGTGCTGCGCATCGTCTACGGCCTCAGCGAAGCGGTCGTCGTCGCCGCCCAGCCGGGGTTGACCGAGGATCCGGCGCACCCACAGCGGCTGTGCTCCTGCGGGAAGGCGTACGGCGACGTGCGGATCGAGATCCGAGCCGAGGACGGCGCGGTGCTGCCGCCAGGCGTCGACGGCGAGGTGTGGGTGCACACCGCGCTGCGCTTCGCCGGGTACCACGGGCAGCCGGAACTGACCGCCGACACACTGGTCGGCGGGTGGGTGCGCACCCGCGACATCGGCCACCTCGACGACGACGGATATCTGTACCTGGTCGACCGCCTCCAGGACCGGATCCTCACCCGCCAGCGAAGTTGGCCGATCTACTCCCGGCCCATCGAGGACATCTTGGCCGGGCACCCGGCGGTCCGCGCCGCCACGGTGATCGGGGTGCCGGACGAGGTGGCCGGCGAGTTACCCTACGCCTACGTCGTGCCGGCTCCCGGCGCCACGGTCACCGGAGCCGAGCTGATCGACCTGGTCACCACGACGCTCAGCGACACCTGGGCGCCCGGCGGCGTGGAGTTCCTCGACGCGCTGCCGCTGAACCGGGCGAACAAGGTGGACAAACGGGCGCTGCGCGCCCGGTACGCGGCAGCGCACCCGTCCCCCGTCGAGCATCCGGAGGCGTCGATCGGCAGCCGCAGGTGACCGGCCGGCGGACGCTGGCCGCGCTGGTCGGCGCTGATCTGCTGTCCAACCTGGGCAGCCGGATCTCGATCGTCGCCATCCCGTGGCTGGTGCTGGAGACGACCGGCAGCCCGGCGCGGATGGGCGTGGTGGCCGCCGCCGAAACGCTGCCGTACCTGCTGTCCAGCGGCCTCGGTCCGCCGCTGGCGGACCGGATCGGGTTGCGCCGCACCTCGATCGTCGCTGATGTGGGAAGCGCGGGCCTGATGGTGGCGGTGGCCCTCACCCCGTGGATCGGCTTCGGCGCCCTGGTCGCGCTGGTCGCCGTGGTGGGTGCGCTACGCGGTGTCGGCGACCGGGTCAAGCACGTGATGTTCCGGCCGGTCGCCGAGGCGGCCGGGGTGAAGCTGATCCGGCTGACGTCGGTCTACGACGGGTTGGGCCGGGTGGTCACCCTGCTCGGGGCTGGCCTCGGCGGCCTGCTCATCTGGTGGTTCGGGGTCACCTGGGCGATCCTCATCGACGCGGCGACCTTCGCGGTCTGCGCGCTGGTGATCGGCACGCTGGTGCGCCTCCCGGCGGGTGACGCGCCGCGTCCGGCGGCCGAGGGCTATCTGCGGGCACTCGGCGGCGGGCTCCGCTATCTGGGGCGGGACACGACGTTGCTCGGCATGCTACTGGTGATCTCGGCGCTGAACATGGTGGTGAACGCCAGCATCGCCGTCTACATCCCACTCTGGGTGGCCGACGTCCTGGGCAGCCCGGCCGGGCTCGGGCTCCTGCTCGGGGCGTTCTCGGCCGGGGCGTTGCTGGGAAACGTGCTGTTCACGGTGCTCGGCCCCGGTTGCGTCGGGACCTGACATTCGCCGTCGGCGCGGCGGTGAGCGGTCCGCCCCGGCTGCTGGTGCTGGCGCTCAGCGAGGACCTGCCGGTGGTGCTCGCTGTGACGTTCGTGTCCGGCATCGGCATAGCCGTGGTCAACCCGCTGCTGGGTGTGGCGCTGTACGAGCGCGTCCCGGCCGACCTACAGACCCGGGTGATCGGCCTGGCCGGTTCGCTGGCCTTCGCCGGGCTGCCGCTGGGCGCCCTGCTCGGCGGCTGGTCGGTCACCGCCCTCGGTCTCGCTCCGGCGCTGGTGACGGCGGCCCTGTGCACGCTCGTCGTCACCGCGGTCCCCCTCGCCGCCGCCCTGCGACCCGCTCCCCCGGGTGGAACGGAAGATCCCTTGTTGACGACGCAGGGACTGACCGGAAGATGAACCCTGGCTCCACGCCGGGACGCTGCCGCACGCGTGGTCGAGGTTCGAGTCTTGTCTGAGGGGCCAGGGCCGGCGACAGCCATGAGGCCCCGGCGGTAGATCCACAGAACTGCACACGCTCTGGGGCTTACGCCAGCGGCGGGGAGGGGGCGAGCCAGGCGAGGGGGTGCCCGCAGCAGAGCCCACCTGTTGTGGATGTTGAGGCCGACCAAGCCGGGCCTGGGCCGTCGGCGGGTCAGGCCGGTTGCCGCTCCACCGCCCGCGCCTGCCGGCGCCGGACCGGCCGGGTCACCTGTTTCGACACGCACGACGGCATACCCGCCGTCGCCCGCGACGCCATCCGCCGGTACGTGCTCGGCGGCACACCCACCAGCTCCGTGAACCGGCTGCTGAACGTCCCCAGCGACGAACACCCGACCGCGAAGCAGACCTCCGTGATGGTGACGTCGCCGCGGCGCAGCAACGCCATCGCCCGTTCCACCCGCCGGGATGAGCCGAGGTCGACCGACGAGGTGCCGGGCGCGAGAGATGCGCTGTGCGGCCAGGGTTCGTCACTCGCAGGCGAGCTCAGCGCGTCTGCTGGATCCGGACCAGATTGCCTGCCTGGTCGCGAAAGGCGCAGTCCCGGACCCCGTAGTCCTGCTCGATCGGTTCCTGCACCACCTCGGCTCCGCTGGCCTGCACCCGCCCGAACACCTCGTCGAGGTCGGGGGCCGCCAGCAGCACGCCGGCATACGTACCCTTCGCCATCATCTGCTCGATCGTGCGCCGCTCCTCGTCGGTGATTCCGGGATCGGCCGCCGGTGGCTCGAGCACGATCGACGTCCGCGGCTGGCCGACCGGGCCCACCGTGACCCACCGCAGCCCGGCGTAACCCACGTCATTGCGCACCTCGAAGCCCAGGACATCCCGGTAGAAGGTGACCGACGCATCCGCGTTCTCGTGCGGCAGAAAGCTCGACTGAATCGTGATGTTCATGGCGCTCACGCTAACGGCCGCCGTACCGCCGGCGCTTCTTGATTCCTGACCGAGGGCGCACCACCGGCAGCCGTACGACGGTGACCCTCGCGTCCTGGTGACGACGACCTGACGCCGCGCGGGTCAACTCACGGCGTTCGTGAGGAGCTTCCTGATCGCCGTCTCGGCCTTGTCGCTCAACTCCGTCAGGGCGAACGACGTCGCCCACATGCCGTGGTCCTCGTCGAGCTTCGCCGCCGGCGTGAACCCGAACGTCGAGTACCGCTCCTTGTCCACCTGGCCGCTGCGGAAGAAGCACACCACCTTTCCGCCCCGCGCGTAGGCGGGCTGGCCGTACCACAGCTTCGGCGCCAGGTCCGGGGCGGTCTCCGTGACGATGGCGTGTAGGCGTTCCGCCACCGCACGGTCCGGCGGCGCCATGTCGCCGATCTTCGCGAGCACGTCCCGCTCGTCGGCCGCCGCCTTGTCCGCGCTCTTGCTACGGCGAGCCTCCGACGTCAACTCCGCCGCGCGGCCCTTGATGGCAGCGCGCTCGACCTCGGAAAACCCCTCGTCCTCGGTGGACTCGGCCGCCCGCCGGGCCGGCCGCCGACCCCCGGACGGGCCGCCGACACCACGGTTCGCAAGGGAACGTCGCCCTCCACCCCCCGACCGGCTACACGACACGGCGGAGCGCCACCCGATGTCGCCGTGCGCCAGGCCGGCTGGCGGTCAGTCGGTCACCAGGAGGCCGGAGAGAAGGACGCCGCGGGCCAGGTTGAGAACCCCGTCACAGCCCGGAAAGCCGGTCCGGATGCAGGCGCCCGCCGGCTGGCGGCCGAACAGGTACGGCGCGATGCTGTACGGGACGTCCGCCGCGACCGTCTCGCCGGTCTCGATGTGCACGAAGTCCAGCGGGACGTCGTCGGCCCGGACGTACCGCTGGAGGATGAAGCCGCCCCGCGCGGCGAACCGGCTCACCCCGGCACGCCAGCGTTCCGCCGTGGTCTCCCGACCGATCAGCACGTCCACACCGGCGGAGCCGTCGGCGGGCTTGGCCACCAGGTCGTGCCGGTCGGTCACCGCCCGGTCGACCAGCTCCGGGGTGAGAATCCAGGTCCGCGGCACGTAACGGTGGACGAGGTCCCGGTCGGCCGCCGGCAGGGCGTCGGCGTCGTCCCAGAGCCACGCGAACGTTTGCTTGTTGGCGATCAGCCAGGCCGCCGCCGACACCCACATCGGTACGCTCCGCGCCCGCACCGCCACCTCCAGGGCATCCACCCCGGCGCTCGGGGTCACCCGGTTGGGCACGAAGAGCCGGAACACCCCGTCGACCGGCTCGCCCCGCACGACCAGCCGGCCCGAGCCGTCCACCGTCAGCTGCGAGACCGGCGCGACGACCAGGTCCAACCCGAACGCGGCGGCCCGGTCGACAACCGGCGACAGCAGCCGGACGAAACGCTCCGGATCGTCCAGCCCCGGGTACTCGGCGTCGAAGTCGACAAGCATCGCCACCCGGGCCCCGTCGGGCAGCGCCAGGCCGAAGCGGATCGCCGCGAACCGGAGGTCCACCGCCGAAGGCGCCGGTTCCAGCCGGGCCCGCCCGGCGAGGCCCCGCCGCCGATAGACGTCGACGAACCGCCGGACGGTGGTGTCGGCGTCGAAGGCCCCACCGAGGCTGCTGTCGATGTTGTACTCCACGACACGCGGCACCCCGTCACTGAGCAGGACGTCCGGGCGGAACGCGGCGAGCAGCGCCGCGCTCAGCGGCTCGTCGTCCTCGAGCAGCCGGGTCTCGCCGTCCGGCACGCCGAGAAGCCGACGCAGCTCCCCCGCCGTGCCGGCCCGCCGCCGGCACGCCTCGAAGACGAGCTGGGCAAGCCGGTCGCACACGGTGTTGAGGACGCGCAGCGACGTCTCGTCCATCACCGGCGGCCGGGCCAGCCGCCAATGCTTGTTGTACGTGGCCCGGCCGTCGAAGATCTCCCGCCAGGCCGCCGCGCCGGCCGCCACCAGGTCGGCACGGAGGTCGGCGGGCAGGTCCAGCCACGCCTGCGCGGCGGACGGCCAGCGATGGTCGGCTTCCATCATGTCTCATCCGTCCTTCGCAACGTGTTGGATGGCGGACCGGAGCTGCTCACGACCTGGCTGCACGGCCCGGTCCAGCGCCGGCGCGAAGGGCAGCACCGCTCCGTCGGGGCGGGTGACCCGACGCGGCGGGGCGTGCAACCGGGCCCGCTCGGCCACGGTGGCGATGACCTCCCCGGCGATACCGCAGGACCGGTTGGAGTCGTCGGCCACCACGAGCCGCCCGGTCCGACCCACCGACTCCAGCAGTCCGTCCCAATCGAACGGGTACAACGTGCGTGGGTCGAACACCTCCACCGACACCTGGTCGGCCAGTTCCTCGGCGACGGCGAGCGCGTCGTGCACCAGGTGCCCCACCGCGACGACGGTGACGTCGTCGCCAGCCCGGTGCACCCGCCCCCGGCCGAGCGGCTCCGGCGCGAACCCGTCGACGTCCGCCCGGACCTCCATCGCGCCGGCCGGGGCGAAGACCACCACCGGGTCGTCGCAGCGGATCGCCGACACCAGCAACCCGTAGGCGTCCGCCGGAGTGGCCGGCACCGCGGTGGTAACCCCCACATGGGCGAAGAGGCTGTACGGGTGGTCGGAGTGCTGCCCCGCCCAGCCGGTACGGGAGCCGGAGCCGGGCACCAGGTAGGTGACCGGCACGGCGCACTGCCCACCGGTCATCAGCGGGAACTTGTGCGCGTGGTTGACGATCTGTTCGAAGACGAGGAACAGCAGCGACGGAATCTGGAACTCCACCACCGGCCGTGCCCCGGCGAGCGCCGCGCCGGTGGCGAAACTGGTGAAGGCCTGCTCCGACAGCGGGGTGTCGCGGACCCGCTCGGGGCCGAAACGCTTCAGCAGCCCGGCGGTGACCGCCGACGCCGCGACCCGGATGTCCTCCCCGAGCAGGAACACCTCCTCGTCGCGGGCCAACTCGTCGGCCAGCGCCCGGTTGAGCGCCTTGCGGTAGGACAGCCTCGGCATCTACCCACCTCCCGGGCGGGCGGTGAGCCCGCTGGCGTACAGGTGCTCCAGCGCAGCGGCCGGATCCGGCTCAGGACCGGCCAGCGCGAACGCCACCGCCGCGTCGAGTTCCGCCTCCACCGAGGCGTCCACCTCTTCCCGCAGGTCGGCGGCCAGCCGGGAACCGGCGATGTCCACCGGGTCCCGGGATCGGCCCCGGGCCACCTCCTCCGGCGGCCGGTAGTCCAGCCGTACCGCGTGCTCGAAGGTGTGGTGGGCGTCGAAGCGGTGGGTCCGGGCCTCGAGGAACTCGGGGCCACCCCCGGCCCGCATCCGGTCGACGGCGGCCACCGTGGCATCCCAGACGACCACCGGGTCCTGACCGTCCACGACGGACGCCCGGATTCCGAACGCCTCAGCTCGGGCGGGAATGCTGCCGGCCACCGCGCCCGCCACCGGCATGGTGGTGGCCCAGCCGTTGTTCTCGCACACGAACAGCACCGGCACCCGCCACAGCGAGGCCAGGTTGAACGCCTCCAGCAACATCCCCTCGTTGACCGCACCGTCGCCGAGGAAGCTGACCCCGACCAGGTCCTCGCCGCGCCGGCGGCGCGCCCACACCGCCCCGGTGACGATCGCGCCGCCCGCGCCGACGATGGCGTTGGCCCCGAGCACCCCGACGGCGAAGTCGGCGGCGTGCATCGACCCGCCCCGGCCTCGGTTCAGACCGGTGACCCGGCCGCACAGCTCGGCCATCATCCGGGCGGGGTCAGCGCCCTTGGCCAGCACGTGCCCGTGCCCACGGTGGGTGCCGGCGACCACGTCGGCGGGGCGCAGCGCCGCGCACACCCCGGCCGCGACGCCCTCCTGACCGAGGTAGGGATGGATGCCCCCGACGACGTGGCCGGAGCGGACGAGCTCGATCGCCCGCTCCTCGAACCGACGGATCAGCCGTACGGTCCGGTAGAGCCGGACCGGGTCGGCCTCGGTCACCCGCGCCCCTTGACGGCGGCGAGGATGTCGTCCCAGAGCCGGGCCCGGGCGGCGAGCGCGGTGTTGACGGTGTCCGCGCACTCCTGCCACTTCGTGTCGTCGTCGCCGCACAGGTCGGCGAGCATCTGCATCGCCATCGGGGTGTGCTGCTCACCGTCGACCTCGATGTGCCGCTCGAGGTAGTCGACGAACTTGTGGAGCCGCCGGCTGCGCTCGTTGACGGCGACGACCTGGGCGAACATGTCCGGGATCAGGTCCTCCCGGCCGAAGGCGAACGCGGCCGCCTGGCAGTGCACCGGAGCGGTCTCGATGATCCGCCAGGTGGTGCCGGCGAACGCGGCCGAGGGCGCGGGCACGCCGGCGTCGGCCAGCGACCCGGTGACCGGCCGGCCGGCGCGCAGCAGCTCGATCAGCGTGTCCACCGGACCGGTGTCGGCGCCGGCCTCCCGCATGCCCTGCACGTACAGCTCGAAGTGACTGATGTAGCCGTCGCCCAGCTCGTCGCTCTCCTCCACCATCACGATGTCGTTGATCAGTCGGCGGCTGCCGGTGGGCCCGGTCGGGATCCACGGCACGGTCACACAGGTGAGCTGCCGCTGCAACGACTTGAGCAGGGACATGAAGTCCCAAACCGCGAAGACGTGGTGTTCCATGAAGGTGACCAGTGCCTCGTGGGTGTCGAGGTTGGCGTACAGCGGATGTTTGACGACCGCGTCCCGGCGGTCGGTCACCGCCTTCTCCAGCCGCTCGATCCCCGGGTGTGTCGTCCCCCAGTCGTACCGTGACATGATTCAGCCTCCCTGCTGGGCGTGGTGGCGCCAGATGACCGGGCAGTATTCGGGGTCCGCGTAGTCCGGCCGCCCGTCTCGGGTGCGGCGGACCAGCACGTCGTGGTTGTAGGCGGCGAGTGTGCCGTCGGAGAGCGGGTAGGCCCGCCAGGCGTTGCCGCCGTCCTGCAGGTGCAGCGAGATCGCCCGGCGGGGGCGTCCGCTGACGTTCGCGCCGCTGCCGTGGTAGGTGCGGCAGTGGTGGAAACTCAGGTGTCCCTTGGGGATCACCATCGGAACCTTGCGGACCGCGGCGCCGTTGTACGCGGCGTTGCGGACCAACATCTCCTCCAGCTGCTCACGGTCACGTTCGGCGAAGTGCCGCACCACGGTGTCGTCGGCCCCGACCTCACGCCAGCGGTGCGAGCCGTCCACCATCGTGATGGTGCCCATCTCCGCACCGCAGTCGTGGAAGGGGATGAACGCGGTGAGCATCCGCTCCGACGACGACGACGCCCAGTAGTGCTTGTCGAAGTGCCAGGGCACGATGTTGGATGGCTCCGCGTCGATCGGCGGCTTGTGGATGAGCGTGGACTGGAAGACACGGATCTCGTCGGCCTGCGCCAGCCGGGCGGCGACCGCCCCGATCAGTGGCTTGCGCAGGATCGCGCCGATGCCGTCGTGTTCGTAGTGGACGTAGTCGTTGTGCCGCTGCACCTCCCCCTTCGCCGGCTCCCAGTAGGCGAGCTTCGGCGGGCGGACCGGCAGGCGGCGGTCCCGCTCGCCGGTGTAGTACCGGTCGGCGGCCGCCGCCAGGGCGTCCACCTCGGCGTCCGGGAGCAGCTTCTTCGACAGGTACCAGCCGTGTTCGGCGTAGAACGCCACGTCCTCGTCGGACGGGAGCAGCGCCTCCTCCTCGGCGGTCAGCGTCGGTTCGCACTCGGTGCTGGTCACGCCGTCACCCCCTGTCCGGTGGTGGCCGCGGCGGCGGGGGTCGCCCCCGCCGCGGCCAGCTCCCGTTCCTTGGCCTCGTAGAGCGCCTTGATGTTGCCGCTGCCGAAGGTCCGCGCCCCGCGCCGCTCGATCAGCTCCAGGAAGAGCGTCCGGCGCACGTGCATGGACTCGGTGAAGATCTGCAGTAGCTGGCCCGCGTGATCGCGGTCGACCAGCACCCCCAGCTCGCGTAGCCGCTCCAGCGGCGCGTCGACCCGGCCGACCCGGGCCTCCAGCGCGTCGTAGTAGCTGGTGGGGGTGCCGGCGAAGCGCACCCCGCGCCGGTGCAGCGTCTCCACCGCGCCGACAATGTCGTCGGTGCGCAGCCCGAGGTGCTGTACCCCAGCCCCGGAGTGCTGGTCGAGGAAGGCGTCGATCTGCCCCGCCTGCCCGCTGCTGTCGGGCTCCAGCAGCACCAGTGTCACCCGCCCGGATGGGCTCTGCACGACGGTGGAGTTCATCGCTTGGCCGCCGATCTCGACGCGCTCGTGGAAGATCTCCGCGAAGCCGAACACCTCCCGGTACAGCCGGACCGCCCCGGCGAGCTGCCCGGCCGGCACGCACACCGCCAGGTGGTCGATCTCGGTGAGCAGCTTCTCGTCGGAATCGTCCTCCGGTGGCAGCATCTCCACCAGACCCGGCAGGAACGCCTCCCGGTCCCCCCGCCGTTCGACCAGCCGGTGCCGCACGTCGCCGAACCCGCCCACCTCGGCGACGACGACCTCGGCGTCCGCGTCGCCCACGGTGGTCGGCGGCAGCGCCCCGGTCGCCCCCCGGGCCACCAGCTCGGCGTACGCCCCGGCGGCGTCGCCGACCTCCAGCGCGACCACGGCGACACCGTCGCCGTGCCGCAGCACGTACCGCGTCGCCGGGTGGTCGGCGGCCAGCCCGGAGGTGAGCACCAGGCGAATGTCGGCGTGTCGCAACAGCAGCGAACGCTGCCCGGCCAACCCGGTCTCCGGGCCGCCCTGACCGCACAGGTGCAGGCCCACCGCCCGGCCGAAGTAGAAAGCCGCCTGTCGGGCGTCCCCCACGTAGAGTTCGATGTGGTCTATCCCACGGATGTCCATGTGCCAGCCCTTCCCGGTTCCTTCCGTGACTGCCGTACGGTCGTTTCGCGCCCGCGGGTCGTGCGCCGCGTCACCCCCTCGGCCGGGCGCCCCGCGCGAGCAGCAGGCTCACGTTCTGGCCACCGAAGCCAAAGGAGTTGGTCAGCGCGTACCCGGTCTCGGTCGCCCGGGATTCCTTGCGGATGTGGTCGGCCGGGCAGGCCGGATCGGGGTCGTCGAGGTTCCAGGTGGGCGGGAGCAGGCCCCGCCCGAGCGCCAGCGCGGTGGCCGCCGTCTCCAGCGCGCCGGAGGCCCCGAGCAGGTGACCGGTGAGCGCCTTGGTGGAGCTGACCGGAACGCCGTGCTCGCCGAACACCTCCGCCAGCGCGGTGGTCTCGGCGGTGTCGCCGAGCTTGGTGCCGGTGCCGTGCGCGTTGACGTAGCCGATCCGCGCCGCCGGCACCCCGCCGTTGGCCAGGGCCCGCCGCATGCACTCGGCTGCGCCTGCGCCGTCCGGCCGCGGGGTGGTCGGATGGTACGCGTCCGTCGTCACGCCGTAGCCGACGACCTCGGCGTACCCGCTGGCGCCGCGCGCCGCGGCGTGCTCGGCCCGCTCCAGCACCAGCAGCGCCGCCCCCTCGGCGAGCACGAACCCGTTGCGGCGGGCGTCGAACGGGCGGCTCGCCGCCGTCGGGTCGTCCCAACCCCGGGCGAGGGCCCGCGCGTTGCCGAAGGTGTCGGCGAAGGTGGGGAACAGTGGTGCCTCGCTGGCTCCGCAGAGCACCACGTCGGCCTCGCCCGCCCGGATCAGCCGCACCGCGTCGGCGACGGCCTGCGCGCCGGAGGCGCAGGCGGTGCCGACCGATGAACTGTAGCCCCGGATGCCGTGGCGGATCGCGATCCGCGCCGACGGCATGTTCGGCAGGATCCCGGTCAGCAGGTACGGGCTGACGGCGGCCCGGCCCCGGGCGGCCCGGGCCAGCACCTGGGTCTCCAGCGTGGCCATCCCGCCGACCCCTCCGACGATCACCGCCGTCCGCTCGGCGGACACGTTCCGGCCCACCTCGATGCCGGCGTCGGCGAGCGCGTCGGCGGCGGTGAGCAGCGCCAGCACCACGATCCGGTCGAGCACCCGGGTGTCCGGCCCGGACGCCACCGTCCGCGGGTCGACCTCCGGCAGCACCCCGGCCACCTCCAACGAACCCGCGGCGGGGTGGCCCCGGGCGGGCGGACCAGGCCCGAACGTCCGCGACACAACGCGTCGAAGGTGGCCTCGACGCCGCGTCCCACCGGGGTGAACAGGCCCATCCCGGTGATGACGGCGCTCACGGCAGTTCCTCGGTTCGCGACTGCGGGGCTCGCAACCCCGGCTCACTCCTCGCGCTCACGGCAGCTCCCCGGTTCGCGACTGCGGGGCTCGCAACCCCGGCTCACTCCTCGCGCTCACGGCAGCTCCCCGGTTCGCGACTGCGGGGCTCGCAACCCCGGCTCACTCCTCGCGCTCACGGCAGCTCCCCGGTTCGCGACTGCGGGGCTCGCAACCCCGGCTCACTCCTCGCGCTCACGGGGCCACCTCGGTCAGGTAGCGCTCGCGCAAAGCGACCTTGCGGACCTTGCCGGTGACGGTGACCGGCATGTCGTCGGCGCGGACCGGTACCACCCGGCGCAGGGTCACCCCGACGTCGACGCCGAGCGCCGCCCGTACCCGCGCGGTGCGGTCCTCGGTCTCGTCCGCGCCGGCCGCCAACTCCAGCAGGACGTCGGTGACGATCCCGGCAGGCTCCTTGAGGATCACCACGGTGCAGTCGGTGACGTCGGGGCACGCGGCGAGGATCCGCTCCTCGGACAACGCCGTGTAGAACCGCTTCCCACCGCCGGCGTCGACCGAGTCGACCGACCGGTCCACGTGGTAGTAGCGCCCGTCGGCGTCGGCGTACACCAGGTCTCCGGTCAGGTACCAGCCACGCTGCCGGAACCGGTACGTCGTCGCCGAGTCGTTCCAGTAGGCCCGGAACAACGACGGTGAGTCGACACCCAGCCACCCCACCTCGCCGATGGGCACCGGTTCGCCGCCCGCGTCCAGCACCGCGACCTTCGCGAACCGGTACGGGCGGCCGATGCACCGCCCGTACCGGTCGGTGTCGCGGGTGTGTGTGACGTGGAATATCGAGTGCCCCATCTCGGAGGAACCGAGCCCGTCGATGAACACCGACCCGGGAACCCGCGTGATCCCCTCGTGGGTGACCACGTCCCTGGATCCGACCGCCACGAGGCGCCGGATGTGCGGCTCATGCGACGAGTCGCCCGTGTTGAACCACAGCCGCACCGAGTCCAGGTCGTACCCGGACAGATCGAACCGGGCCAGTTCCGCCCAGGTGACGGAGAAGCCGAACACCCCGTCCGGGCGCCACCGCTGGATCGCGTCGAGCACCCGCTCACCGCCCTGGTCGGACAGGAGGAACATCTCCGCCCGGTTACCGAGGGCCTGGTTGACCATGAGCACGGTGGCGGTGTGCGGGGCGGGCAACGCGTTGAGGATCCGGCTGGTGCCCTGGGCCTGCGGCATGCTCAGCAGGTGCCGCGTCGCGGCGAACAGGCTGGCGTGCGAGTGCAGCACCGCCTTCGGCACCCCGGTCGTGCCCGAGGTGTGGGTGATGACGATCGGATCGTCCGGGTGGTGCCGGTAGTGGGCGGGGGCGGCGGCCGGGTCGCCGGTGCCCGCCTCGGCGGGCGTACCGAGCAGCGGCACACCGAGGTCGTGCTCGGCGAGCAGCGCCGTGTGGGCGTCGTCGGCGAGCACCGCGACGCCACGCAGCCGGCGGATGTACTCGGCGGCGATCTCCGGACGCAGCTTGCCGTTGAGCAACGCCGGGATCGCGCCGAGCCGGGTCAACGCCAGGAACGTCAGCATCATGTCGGCCGCGGCGGTGGCCCAGACCGCCACCGGGTCGCGGGGGGCGATGCCGCGCTGGTGCAGCCAGGCGGCCCGGGCCGCTACCCGCTCGTCGAGCTGTCCCAACGTCAGCGGCGTCTCCGCCGGGTGCCCGTCGACGGCGGTGTCGAACGTCAGTCCGGGCCCGTCCGGGTCGGCGCCGTGCGCCAGCACCCGGGCCAGCACGTTGCCGGCGCCGATCCGGTCGTCGGCGGCTAGCGCGCCGCGCAGTCCCCTGGTCCTCATGGTCGGTCTCCTCCCCCCAGCAGCACCGCGACGGCCGCGACCGCACCGCCGTCGTCCGGTGCCTCATCGATCAGGACCAGCAACGCCGCGTCGGCGTCGCCGTCGTGCAACAGCAGGTCGGCCTCGGCGAACCCCGCCGCGCGCGGGTCGCCGGTCGGTGCGACACAGACCACCGGCCCGCCGAGCCCCCAGCGGGCGGCAACGTGGCCGGCCACGGCGTTCGGCACCGACTGGAAGAAGAACAGCGGTCCGGGACGCCCGCCGCCGGCGACTGTGGCGCGCACGTGCGCCGCGCTGGCCTCGTCACCGCTCACGCTGACCAGCACGACCGCCGTCCGCGCCCCGTCCGGGGCCGGTGCCCGCCCGTACGCCCGGGTCAGGCACCGGTCGGCGGCTGCCGCGACCAGCGGGTTGAAGGCCGAGTGGACGAAGCCCGGCAGCGGCGGTGGCGCGCCGTCCCCCGGCTCCGGCCAGGCCGCCTCGGCGAGCACGGTCACCCTGCCGTCGCCGGTCATCCGGCACCCACCAGCAGGGCGGTGTTGGCGCCGCCGAACGCGGAGTTGAGGGTGAGCGCGTAGCGGGTGGCCGGCTTGCGGGGCGTGTCCCGGATGACGTCCAGAGGGCAGTCCGGGTCGGCGCCGAGCCAACCGGCGTTGACCGGTAGGTCGCCGTGTTGCAGCGCCAGCACGGTGACCACGAGTTCCAGCAGGCCGGATGCCTCCAGGGCGTGCCCGTGCAGCGCCTTGGTGGAACTGACCGGGGTCCGCGCCGCCGCCGGTCCGAGCGCGGCCCGCAGCGCCGCGGCCTCGGCTGCGTCGCTGTACCCGGTACCGGTGGCGTTGGCGTTGAGATATCCGACCTCATCCGGCGCCAGCCCGGCCCGGCGCAGCGCGGCGGTGACCGCGCGGGCCAGCCCGCGCCCGGTCGGATCCGGTTGACACGGGTGGAAGGCGTCCCCGGCGCGGCCCCAGCCGAGCAGGTCCGCGCCCGGCCGTCGGGCGCGGCCGGCCCGCTCCAGTACCACCGCCGCCACCGCGTCGCCGAGCAGCAGCCCGGTACGGCCGGTGCTGAACGGGCGGACGGCCGCGTCGGTGGCGAGGGCCCGGCCGACGTCGAAGAGCGCGTACTGGTCCGGTTCGACCAGGTAGCCGGCGGCGACCACGGCCCGCTCGACGTCGCCACGGCCGATCAGCGCCGCCGCGTCGGCGACCGCGCTGGTCGCCGAGACGCACGCCGTGGTGTACGTCCGGACGCCCGGGAACCCGGTGGCGGCGGCGAGGCCGGCGCCCAGCGCCGGGACCCTCGCCCCGCCGTGCACCGCGAGCAGCAGGACCGACTCGGCGCGGCGTCCCGCGTCGAGCGCGGCGGCCCGGCAGGCCGCCTCCACCGCCTCGGCCAGTTCGTCGGCGAGGTCGCCGACCTCCGGCAACGTGGCGGCGGCGTCGACTCGGCGGGAGGAGGTGTCGAACCGGCGTACCGGCCGGAACGTGGGGATCCCCGCGAGCACCCCGGCGAGCTGCGCTTCGGCGCCGCGGCCGAGGGCGCTGCTCGCGTGGACACCGGTGAGTTGGACGCCGCTCCGGTCAGCCATCGGCGGCGACGGTCAGCGAGGTCCGGAAGACCGCCAGGGCATCGTCTACGGTGCGGATCCCGGCGAGTTGGTCGTCGGTGAGGTCGAGCCGCCGGTCGTAGCGCTGCTCGACCAGGTGCACGAGCCAGGCCAGCTCCATCGAGCCGAGCCGCTCGGGCACGTCGGTGGCGGGTCTGTCGGTCAGTTCGGCGAGCATGGTCACCAGGTCGGCTCGCCCCAGGTCGGGCTGATCGGCCATCAGGAGTGGTCGCTCGTCGCCCCGGCGACCCGGTCGGCGACCATCGCGGTGAACTCGCCCACGGTCATCAGGGCCAGCTTCTCCGACTCGTCGTCGGCGAACGTCAGCCCGTACCGGTCCTCGATCCGGACGGCCAGGTCGGCGAGGGCGAGGGATTCCAGGTCCACCCCGGACGGGCCCAGGGTCGTGTCGTCGTCGATCTCCTCCACGTCGTAGTTCATGTCGACCAGCTGCTCGATGACGTAGGTGCGGACCTCGGCTCTCATCGTTAACCTCTTTCCGTGAGCCAGCTACCGGTGCCCGATCGGGACACCGTGTACGTGTGGGTCGGCGGGGGCACCGGCGATCGGCCGGCCTCGGCCGGCCGGCTGCTGCGGCGGGCCGCCGCCGCGCTGCTGGGTCGCCCCGAGGCGGAACTCGTTCCGGCGCACCGGCCCGGCGGGGTCCCGCTGGTCCGCATCGGCGAGCCGTCCGATGTGGGCCGTTCCGCCGGGCCGGTCGAGCTGCCGGTGAGCGTCAGCCGCACCGGTGGGCTGGTGGTGGTCGCGGTCCGCGCCGGCGGACCGGTCGGCGTGGACGTCGAGCGGTGCCGCCCGTTGCCCGCGCTGGACCTGGCCCGGCGCTGGTACGCCCCGACCGAGGCGGCCTGGCTCGCCGGTCGACCCGCGGCCGGCCGGAACCGGGACTTCCTGCGGCTGTGGACCGCGAAGGAGGCCGTCGGCAAGGCGCTTGGCGTCGGGCTGCGCGACGGTGGCCTGCGCCGGCGGATGCCGGTGCCCGTCGATGGTCCGCCGCGCCCGGTGCCCGGTGCCGCCGGGGTGCTGGTCGGCCATCCGGTGTGCGACGGCGACCTGGTCCTGGCGGTGGCGGTGGTCGGCGGCGAGGTGGCGGTGGTCGTCGGCGAGGATGTGCAGCGGACCGGTCACGGCGTGCCCGCCGTCCGCAGCGCGTCGATCGAGCGGACCAGCTTGCCGGTGGTGGTGCGGGGCAGCTGATCGAGCAGGCGCAGGGTGCGCGGGCGTTTGTAACCGGCCAGCCGCTCGGCGAGCAGCTTGTCCAGCGTCTCCTCCGACAGCGGCCCGGCCGGCTGCACGTAGGCGGTGATGCCGCCGTCCCAGACCACCACGGCGGCGGCCACGCCCGGCAGTTCGGCGACAGCGGTCTCGACCTCGGTCAGGTCGACCTTCATGCCGCCCACTGAGACCTGCGAGTCGAGCCGGCCGCGCACCGTGACCAGGCCGGTGTCCGGGTCGACCGTGCCGGCGTCGCGGGTGTGCAGCCAACCGTCGGACCATCGGGTCGGGTCGCTGAGGCCGACATACGGTGAGGCGGGGCAGTTCACCCGGAGTTCACCGCCGACCTCGCGGACCTCGGTGCCGGGGGCGGGAACGATCGCCGGCCGGTGCCGCCCGTACAGGTCGGTGCCGATGACGCCGACCTCGGTCATCCCGTACATGTTGCCGAGCGGGACACCGAACCGGTCGGTGAAGGCCCGGGCGGTGGCTTCGGACACCAGTTCACCGCCGGTGGTCATCCGTTTGAACTGCGGAAGTGGGCGCTGGGGATGGGTGGCGGCGAGGAGTCCGATGTGGAATGGCACACCCAGCACCGTGGCCGGGGTGTCGCCGGCGGCGATCGCCGCGAGCACCGCGTCGCCGCCGAGCCGCTCCGGCGGGACCAGTTCGACGCCGGCGTGCAGGCCATAGAGCAGACCGCCGACGAGACCGAGTACGTGCACCATCGACGGGAGCAGGATGATCCGTTCACCGGGCAGCGCCACCCCGTCGATGTGGGTGTAGCGGTGCACCTCGGCGACCAGGTCGGCGGCGGTCCTACCGATCACCTTGGACGGGCCGGTGGAGCCGGAGCTGAGCTGGATCACGGCGTGGCCGCTGACCGCCGGGCGGTCGGCGTACCCGGTGACGCCCTCGGTGACGTCGACGAAGATCCGCAGCGCCCCACCGCCGGTGCGGACCGGCGCGACGACCACCTGCGGGGTGAGCCGGTTCAGCGCGCGATCCACCTCATGGTCGGTGAGGCGGTGGTCGAGCAGGATCGCCTGCGCTCCGCTGCGCCAGGTGGCGAGCAGGTTCACCACGTACGCCAGTGACGGCGGCATCCGCAGCGCGGCGGCGCCACCGGGACGAAGCCCGGCGGTGGCGAGGCGGGCCTGCGCCTCGGTGACCAACCGGTGCAGTGTGGCCCGGTCGACCGGGTCGGGCAAGCGGAGACAGACATCGGTCGGTCGGCCGACAAACAGCAGACCGTCAACCCAGCCAGGGTCCATCGCTTTAGGACATTCGGTCGAGGGGGCCGCACTCACTGCCATTCACCGCCCAGCACGAAACAGGGCATACAAGCCCATAGGAGGCAACCGTCGGGGTGTTGCGGCTGACCCTACGACAGCCCTCCACGCCATTGCCAGGTGCAAATGGCTAGATCAGAAAAGGCGGTTGGCCGGATTGCCGACAGCCACTTCGAGGGGCAGAGTCAGGCGCGTACGCCAGCACTGGGTAACCGCCGGATGACGCCTCGTGCGTACGGCGTTCCCGGCCACCCGGACAGCCGATGGCGCCGCGTCCATACCCACCCACCACACTCCACGATCGTGCACTTTCGGCCCCGATCAGCGGCAAATGCGGCGTTCATTCACCGGGAAGGAGGTGCACGATCGCGAGGATGGGGATGGGTCAGGCCGGGGTAGGGGTTTGGGTGTGGATGTGGAAACGGAGCGAGCGGGCGTCGGTGAAACAGTCGCGCATCGGCCGGACCAGGTCCCGGTGCTCCGGGCTGCGCTCCCACGCCTCGAAGTCGGCGAGGCTCGCCCACTCGCTGGTGATCAGCCACTGCTCCGGGTCGGTCGCCGAACGGCAGACCTGGTCGACCAGGTGCCCCGGCACCCCGTCGGCGACCAGGTGCCGCACCGCCTCGTACGCGGCCAGGAAGGCCGCCGTCCGGTCGTGTGGCACCCGGACCAGGAAGACCACCCGCGCCCGCCACCCGCCCGCACTAGCGCACGGCTCCCCCGCGCCGCGCTCGGCAACTCGCTCGCTCACTGGTCCTCCCTCCGCCCGCGCCGCCCCGGGGCCCTGCGCCGTCGCCGTGTCGCTCACTCACGCCGCCTCCCTCCGCCCGGCGCCACCCGCAGATCCGCCGTCGTTGTGTCGCCCGCTCATGCCGCCGGCGCGGCCCCGCGCAGGACCAGCGCGCTGTTGAAACCGTCGAAGCCACGTGCGCAGACCAACGCGACACGGTTGGCCGGCCGCCGTTGCTCCCGCAGGAAGTCCAGCTCACAATCGGGCGCCACGTCCCGCGGGCCGGCGGACGCCGGCAGCGTGTCGTGCGCGAAGGCGAGCAGCGCGGTCGCCACGTCCAACGCCGCCCCACCCTGGTGGGCCCGGCCGGTCAGCGGCTTCTGCGTGGTCACCGGAGGTGGCCGTTCACCGAAGGCGGAGCGCAGGGCGACGGCTTCGCTGCGGTCGTACCCCGCGACGCCGAGCGCGTCGGGCAGCACCACGTCCACGGCGTCGGCGCCGACGCCCGCCCGGTCCAGGGCCAGCCGCATCGCACGGGCGTACTGCACCGCGTCGCCGGTACTGTCCGGTCCGGTGTGGACGGCGTCGTGGGTGGCGCCCCACCCGATCACCTCGCCGTAGACGCGGGCCCCGCGGGCCAGCGCGTGCCCCAGTTCCTCCACCACGAAGACCGCGCCGCCCTCAGCCGGCAGATAGCCACTGGCGGCGACGTCGAACGGGCGGTAGGCCAGCTCCGGGTCCGCGACGTCGCTGAGCATTCCGGAAGCCAGCTGACAGACGAGGGCGTACGGACTCAGCGGGCATTCGGTCGCCCCGGCGATCACCACCGGGGTGCCTCGACGGATCGCCCGCGCGGCGTGCGCCAGACTGTCCAGCCCACCCGCGGTCTCGGCGGCGAGCACCCCGCACGGTCCCTTGAACTGATGGTGGATGGAGAGCTGGCCGACGCTGGCCGCGTAGAACCACGCGATCGACTGGTACGCCCCGACGGTGCGGGTGGGCCCGCCCCACAGTCGTTGCAGCTCCCGCTGTCCGAACAGGTTCCCACCGGAGGAACTGGCCAGGGTAACCGCGTAGCCGTACGGGTCGGTAGCACGCTCGGGCAGTCCCGCGTCGGCCAGGGCGAGCCGGGTGGCGGCGAACCCGAGGTGGGTCCATCGGTCGGTCTGCACCAACCGGCGGTTGTCGGCGTGCGCCGCGGCGTCGAACCCGGTTACCTCACCGCCGAGGCGGGTCGGATAGCCGGTCGGGTCGAACAGGGTGATCGGGCCGATGCGACGGGTACCGGCGAGGACTGTCCGCCAGTGTGCGTCCGTACCGACGCCGCTCGGCGCGACCACTCCGATCCCGGTGACCACCGCCCGCCCGGTCACCGCGGCACCGGCAGGCAGTCGGCCGGACCGGCGACGGCGCGACGGTCGCGCCGGACCGGGCCGGTCACGGGGTCGCCGCCGACAGCCGGCGGAACACCATGGCGGACTGGAAACCGCCGAACCCGCTGCCCACCGACAGCGCCACGTCGACCGGCAGTTCGCGCGCCTCGTTGGGCACGTAGTCCAGGTCGCATTCCGGGTCGCGGCTGGTCCAGTTGGCGGTCGGCGGCACCACACCGAACTCGACGGCGAGCGCGCAGGCGGCCATCTCGATCGACCCGATCGCGCCGAGCGAGTGCCCGACCATCGACTTGATCGAGCTGACCGGCACCCGGTAGGCGGCCTCGCCGAGCGCACGCTTGAAGGCGGCCGTCTCGTGCCGGTCGTTCTGCCGCGTGCCGGAGCCGTGCGCGCTGATGTAGGAAACCTGCTCGGGGCGGATTCGGCTCTGCTTGAGGGCGGCGGTGATGGCGAGCCCCATCTCCAGCCCGTCGGGGCGCAGGCCGGTCATGTGGTAGCCGTTGCTGCGGCTGGTGTACCCGGCGACCTCGCAGTAGACGTGCGCGCCGCGCCGCCGGGCGTGCCCGGCCTCCTCCAACACCAGCACGGCGGCGCCCTCGGCGAGGACGAACCCGTGCCGGTCGGCGTCGAACGGCCGGGAGGCGTGCGCCGGGTCGTCGTTGTCCGGCGTGGTCGCCTTGATCGCGTCGAAGGAGGCGACGGTGACCGGGGAGATGGGCGAGTCGGCGGCACCGGCGAGCACCACGTCGGCCTCACCGTCGACGATGAGCTGGTGGGCGTACCCGATGGCGTCGATCCCGGAGGTGCAACCGGTGGGCACCACCTGCGCCGGCCCGTGCAGCCCGTACCGGCAGGCCACGTCGGCGGCGAGGCTGCTGGGCACCAGCGCCTGGTAGAGGTACCGGCTGCTGCGGGCAGGGTCGACCAGCCAGTGGCGGCCGGCGTCGCTGACCGTGACGTACTCCCGTTCCAGGGCCATCGTCCCGCCCACGGCGGTGCCGAGCACCACGCCGGCGCGGTCCCGCTCGGCGTCGGTGAGGTCGAGGCCGGCGTCGCCGACGGCCTCGGCGGCACAGGCGAGCGCGAACTGCACGTACCGGTCGGCGCGGCGGCACTGCGCCTCGGTGAGGCCGGCGGCCACCGGGTCGAAGTCGCACTCGGCAGCGATCTGGGAACGGAACGGCGATGGGTCGAAGAAGGTGATCCGCCTGGTCGCGGTGCGCCCCTCGGTGATCGCCTTCCAGAACCGGTCCCGGCTGGCGCCACCCGGGGCGACCACCCCGACGCCGGTCACCACCGAACGGCGCCCGGTCACGACCCGCCCCGCTGTGCGACCAGCTCGGTGTCGACGTGGCCGAGCTCCGGGCGGGGGGCGAGGGGGCCCAGGTGGAAGACGACCTCGGCGTCTTCCGTGCCGGTGTTGCGCAGCCGGTGCCGGACGTTCACCGGCACGAACAGCGCCACGCCGACGGCCAGGGGGATGGGCTCGTCGTCGAGGTCGACGGTGATGGCCCCGCGCGCCACGTACAGGAACTCCTCGCTGTACGGATGGTAGTGCTCGGCGATGCGCTCGCCCGGTCGCAGCGTGGCCACGCCCAGGAAGCCGGAGGTGCTGCCGACGGTGCGGGGTCCGAGCAGCACCCGCAGCTCGCCGCCGCGGCGGGTGTCGGCGGCCACGTCGGCGACGGCGACCAGCCGCCTCGTCGGCTCACTCATCGCCGGTCACCATCCCCGCGGCCAGCCGCTCGATCTTCTCCTTGATGATGGCGAGCTGCACCGCACTGTTGGCGTTGATCCGCTCGGTCATCCCGGCGTTGTCGACCGGCGCGGTGGGCCTCATCGCGAAGTCCTGCACCCAGGTCATCCGGGTGCCGCCCGGCTCCTCGGCGTACCGCCAGTGGATCCGCATGTACTCGAACGGGCCCGGTTCGACCCGGTTCGCCCGCACCTCGCGGGTGACCGGGTCAGCGGTGCGTTCGCTGACCCAACTCCACGCGACGCCGTTCTCGTCGGGGTGCATGGTGAGCCGGAACCGCACGGTGTCCCCGTCGCGGTGCAGGATCTCCGCAACCGCGTACTCGGTGAACAGCCGCGGCCAGCCGGCGACGTCGTTGGTGACCTCCCACACCAGCGACAGCGGCGCGGCGATGAGGACACTGTTCTCCGTGTGCCCGGACGGTTCGGCGCGCCGCGCCACGAGGTCCGCCACGGCGGCGATGCTCAGCTGGCCGGTCTGCTCGGGAATTCGCACCTGCCAGCGGTCCGCGACGACGGCGGCCAGTTCGAGCTGGGCAAGCGAGTCCATGCCCAGTTCCGCCAGGGAAGCGGCCGGGGCGCGGGCGGCGGCGTCGGCGTCGAGCCCGCAGTGCGCCACCAGGATGTCGGTTATCTCGGCGGTCAGCGGACGGCCGTGGGTGACGGTCATGGGTTCCTCCTCGGTGCCTCGGGCGAAACGGCGAGCAACTGGTTGACCAGGCCGGTGCCGAAGCGCCCCGTGCGGAAGCCGTCGTCATCGAGCACGCGGCGGACGAACGGGATGGTGGTGCGGACTCCTGGCCCGGCGACGTCGAACTCGTCGAGGGCGCGTTCCAACCGGTTCAGGGCGAGGTCCCGGTCCGGCGCCCAGACGGCCACCTTGGCCAGCAGCGAGTCGTAGTGCGGCCCGACCAGGTAGCCGGGATACCCGTGGGTGTCGACCCGGGTGAACGGCCCGCCCGGCGGGAAGAATCGCTCCAGCCGGCCGGGGGTCGGCGCGAAGTCCCGGTCCGGGTCCTCGACGTTGACCCGACACTCGATCGCCACGCCGCGCGGCTGGATCTCCTCCTGCCGCCAGCGCAGCGGGGCACCGGCGGCCACGTGCAGCTGCTCGTGCACCAGATCGATTCCGGTGATCATCTCGGTCACCGGGTGCTCGACCTGGATCCGACAGTTGATCTCCAGGAAGTGGAAGCGCTCCTCCGCGTCGACGAGAAACTCCACCGTGCCGGCGCCGGTGAAACCGACGTCCAGCGCACCGCGCAGAGCGCAGTCGGCGATGGCCGCCAGCGTGCCCGCGGACAGGGCCGGCGCGGGTGCCTCCTCGACGATCTTCTGGTGGCGCCGCTGCACCGAGCAGTCCCGGGTGCCCAGGTGTACCCCCTTGCCGTGGGCGTCGCAGAGCAGTTGCACCTCCACGTGCCGGGCACCGGTGAGGTACCGCTCGACGTACACCCGGTCGTCGCCGAAGACCAGCTGCGCGGCGGCCCGGGTACGCGCGTACGCCCGGGGCAGCTCGGCCGGGGTGTGCACGACGGTCATCCCCCGCCCTCCGCCACCGAACGCCGCCTTGACGATCACCGGGTAACCGATCTCGGCGGCTACCCGGGCGGCGTCGGCGGCGGTCGGCACCGGCGCGACGCTGCCCGGCGGCAGCGGCAGCCCGACGCGGCGCATCAACGCCCGCGCGGACGACTTGTCGGCCATCGCCGCCATCACGTGCGGCGGCGGTCCGACGAAGGTCAGCCCGTTGTCGGCGCAGATCTCGGCGAAGTCGGCATCCTCGGAGAGGAAACCGTAGCCGGGGTGTACCGCCTGCGCCCCGACCAGGCGGGCGGCCTCCACGATCGCGGCGGCGTTGAGGTAGCTGCGCCGACTCGCCGCCGGTCCGATCAGGACCGCCTCGTCGGCGAGACGCACCGCGGTCGAGTCGACGTCGGCGGTGGAATAGACCACCGCGGTGCGGACCCCCAGCTCCCGGCAGGCCCGCAGGACCCGCAGGGCGATCTCACCGCGGTTGGCGATGAGGACGGTCTTGAACATCGCCCCTCCGTTTCAGGCCGGGTCCAGCGCGAGCAACGGCTGGTCGTACTCGACCGGTCGACCGTCGTCGGCGAGGATCTCGGTCACCCGCCCGGGCCGGTCCACGGTCACCTCGTTCATCAGCTTCATCGCCTCGACGATGCCGACGACCTGGCCCGGGTGGACCCGGTCCCCGACCTCGACGAACGGCGCCGCGCCAGGCTCCGGCGCCCGGTAGAAGGTGCCGACGATCGGCGACCGCACCGAGTGCCGGGGCGGCGCAACGACCGGCGCGGTGGTCGCCGCAGCCTCGGCCGGTGGCCGGACCGGTGGTGGCGGCCCGGCCGGCGGCATGGTCGACCAGGCGCTCTCCACCGGCGGATGCCACTGCACCTCCAGCACCGCGTCGCCGCTGCGCAGCAGGACTCGCCGCACCGGCCCGTCCAGGTCGGCGACGAGAGCACGCGCCTGCCGGCACAACCCGGCCACCACGTCGGGTGCCGGATGAACCACGGCGTCGTCGACCGCTTCCCGAACGCCAACCTGGACCGCGTCCGACTCGTCTCCTACCCCCGGGTGGCCGGCCGTCGGCGTCCCGCACTCTTGCGGACCGCCAGGCCGGACCGCACCGGCGGTGCCGGACGCCATCGTCCCGGTGTCGGCCGACCCCCCGGTGTCGGCCGGCCGGCTGGCGGCGGACGCACCGCCCGGGTCGCCATTCGTCGCCGGCGCCCTGGCCGGCACCGCCCCGGCGGTCACCGGGCGCCCGCCCGAACGCCGAGACGGGCGGCCCCGTAGCGACGGAAGCGGTTCCGGCGTTGCCGGACCAGGGTCCCGGTGGGCAGGTCAAGCAGCGGTATCAGGTGCGCCAGCACCGCCTCCCGCAGCGCCCGCACAGCCTCCGCCGGATCGTGGTGCGCGGCCGGGGTCGGCTCGGGCACCAACGCGTCGACGACCCCGAGGCGGTGCAGGTCCACGCTGGTCAGCCGCAACGCGCGAGCCGCCTGCGGGGCCGCGGAGCGGTCCGGCCAGAGGATCGCCGCGCACCCCTCAGGACTGATCACCGAGTAGACGGCGTGTTCCAGCATCAGCACCCGGTCGGCGACCGCGAGGGCGAGGGCACCGCCGCTGCCACCCTCGCCGGTGATGACCGCGACCACGGGTGTGGGGAGCGTGGCCAGGGCGAGAATGTTCTCCGCGATCGCCGCCGCCTGGCCGTGCTCCTCCGCGTCCACCGCCGGGTCGGCGCCCGGCGTGTCGACGAGCGTGACCACGGGCAGGCCCCACCGCGCCGCGAGCCTCATCAGACGCAGCGCCTTGCGGTGCCCGGCCGGGCTGGCCATCCCGAAGTTGCGGGCCATCAGCTCGGCCGTGGTGTGCCCCTTCTGATGCCCGATCACCATGACCGGCCGGCCGCCCAGCTCGGCGAGACCACCGACGACCGCCGCGCAGTCCCCGCCGAGCCGGTCGCCGTGCAGTTCGACGAAGCCGTCGAACGCCGACTCCAGGTAGTCAAGGGAGGTTGGCCGACCCGGGTGCCGGGCCAGCCGGACCGTGTCCCAGGCGTCCCGTGCACCGCCTCGGGGCAGACCGGTGCCACCGGCCGCCCCGACATCCGCCGACGGCTGCGCCGGCCGGGGCCCTCCGGAACGCCGCCCGGCTACGGCGAGCAGCGCCGCGAGCCGGCCCCGCAACGCGTGCCGCGGCACCACCATGTCCACCTGGCCGTGCCGCAGCAGGAACTCGGCGGTTTGGAAGCCGTCGGGCAGGTCCCGTCCGGTGACCTGGCGGATCACCCGGGGTCCGGCGAAGCCCATCCGGGCGCCGCTCTCGGCGAGCACCACGTCGGTGTTGGTGGCGAAAGACGCGGCCACGCCACCGTAGGTCGGGTCGGTCAGGATGCTGACGCTCGGCACGCCGGCTCCGCGCAGGGCGGCGATCGCCTGGCTGACCGTGGCCATCTGCATCAGCGACAGGACGCCCTCCTGCATCCGTGCGCCGCCGGAGGCGGTGACCAGGACCAGGGGAACCCGTTCGGCGAGCGCCCGCTCGGCGGTGCGGGTAATCAGTTCCCCGACCGCGCAGCCCAGGCTGCCACCGAGGAACCGGAAGTCCATCACCGCCAGGGCGCAGGTATGCCCGGCGATCCTGGCGGTGCCACAGATGACGGCCTCGGCCAGGCCGGTGTCGCCCCGCGCCGCGGCGAGGCGGTGCGGGTACGGCAGCACATCGACGAAGCCGATCGGGTCCACTTCGGCGGCTCGGTCCGGCAGGGCGGCGAACGACCCGGGGTCGACCAGCTGGGCCAGCCGCGCGGGCGCGTCGAGCCGGGCGTGCGTGCCGCACTCCGGGCAGACGTCAAGGTTGCGGCGCAGCCGCTTGCGGTACAGCAGGGTGGCGCAGCCGGCGCAGCGGGTCCAGAGCTGCTCGTCCCGGGGAGCCGTGGCGGTCATGACCCCGCCCCGGGGGCGTCGAACCGGTAGAAGCAGCGCGCCATCGCGTCGCGGGGCTCCCGCCAGGTCGGCAGATACGGCGACACGTACGGACGCAGCCGCGCGCTGACCCGGGCGAACTCCGGGTGCCCACGAGCCGCCGCCACCGCGCTCTCCCCCGGCAGCTCGGTCTCCAACAGGTGTACGTACAGGTCGTGCAGCCGGTAGAGCGACCGGTGCCGGACCCCGGCGAGATGGGGCAGCTCGGTCGCGTCAGAGTCGGCGAAGATCTCCGCGACGCGCACCTCGGCGCTCGGATCGACCTTCGCGACGATCAACGAACGATCCATGAATCGGGCCTCCCCCCACGGCGTCGGGTACCGGTTACGCCGGACACCACCCGCGCCGGACGACTGGTGAACACCATGTCCGCACCGGCGTCACCGCCGCGTCACCAGCCAGAACCAAACCCGACGGTTCGGTGACGTTGCGTTGACGCTTGCTGTGCATCCGCTGTGGAGCCGATCCGCGACGAACCAGAATATTGGCAGTTCAGAACGGGTTTCGTGGCTGTCGACATCCCGATCCAGACATTGACTCAGAGTGAACACGATTGTTAATCTTCACCACGGTCAGCTCGGCGACCGTGCGCGCGACGTAGCGCGCAGACCCGCCAGCGGGTTCACGGGCGGGCGCGCCGGGACACCAGTCGATGGCTCTCCAACGAGCGTTTCCGCAGGGGGTGCAGCCGTGGCCGTTGAGCCGTCCAGGCCGACCACCGGGGACCGCACCGGCAGCCCGATCCGGCTGCACCTGCTGGGCGGGTTCCGGCTGCTACACGGCGACACCCCGGTGGTGGTGCCACGCGGCCTGCAACGCGTCCTGGCGCTGGTCGCCCTACGCCCCGGAGCCACCCGCAGCCACCTCGCCGGGCTGCTGTGGCCGGACACGCCCGAAGAGCGCGCACTGTCCTCGCTGCGCACGGCCCTCTGGCGGCTGCGGCAGGACCCCTGCTGCCCGCTGAGCACCAACAGCGACACGGTACGACTCGGCTCGGCGGTCCGGATCGACGTCGACGCGCTTGTCGGGACCGCCGCCCGGGTTCGCGACGGCGACCCGTGCAGCACCGCCGCCCTCGCCGCCGGACGCCACGACCTGCTCCCCGGTTGGTACGACGACTGGGTGCTGGCCGAGCGGGAGCGGCTACGGCAGCTGCGCCTGCACATGCTCGAAGGGCTGGCCAACCGCTACCTGGCGACCGGCCGGCACGGCGAGGCGCTCGAAGCGGCGCTGGAGGCGATGGCCGCCGAGCCGCTGCGTGAGACCCCCCACCGTCTGGTCGTGCGCATCCACCTCGCCGAGGGCAACGCGTTCGAGGCGATGCACGCGTTCTACGTCTACCGGGACCTGCTGCGACGGGAACTTCGGCTGGAACCGTCCACCGCGATGACCGCCCTGCTCCACGAGACGCTCGGACCGATCCGGCAGGCCAGCCGGGACACCGTGACACGCCGCCCCCCAGCCGAACGGGCCGCCGGCCACACCCACTGACGTGCGTCACCACCACCAGGACGTGCGTGACGGGCAGGTGACAGCCGCACAGCCAGCGTGGAGCGCACCCACAGGGCCCGGCCCCAGCGGCCCGGGCGCCACCGGCGGAAGGAGTCGCATGAGCCGTCTACTGATCGTCAGCAGAATCATCCCGGGCGCGGAGGGACGGGTGGCGCAGATCTTCACCGAGTCCGACGCCACCGAGTTGCCAAGCCTCACCGGGGTGACGCACCGCTCCCTGTACTGCCTGCACGACCTGTGCGTCCACCTGATGGAGACCGCGGACGTCGACCCGGACACCCTCGCCACCGCCCGGAACCACCCGCTCTACCGACAGGTCAACGAACGACTGTCCGCGCACACCACCCCGTACCTGCCAACCTGGCGCTCGCCCCGCGACGCGATCGCCGGCTGTTTCTACCGCTGGGACGCCGCTGACGCCGCCGCGCCCTACCCGGCCGGTTGAGGGGGCTGCGATCATGTCCCGCAACGGACCACACGTGCTGGTGATCGGCGCCGGCACCGGCGGGCTCTGCCTGGCCCAGGGGCTTCGCCGGGCAGGAATCAGCGTGGCCGTCTACGAGCGGTACCGGACCCGCGGTGAAGGCCTGCTGGGCTACCGGGTCGGCATCGGGCCGACCGGCAGTCGGGCGCTGCGCGAGTGCCTTCCCCCGGAGCTGTTCCGCACCTATCTGGCCACCTGTGCCCGTTCTCCGCGCTACTTCAACGTCATCACGCAGCGGATGCGGCAGACCGCCTCCTTCCCGCTGCGGCCGGACACCGACCCGGTCAACACCGAACGGTCCGTCGCCCGGATGACACTGCGCCAGGTCCTGCTCACCGGCTTGGAGGACGTGGTGCACTTCGACCGGACCCTCACCAGGTACGAACAACGCGACGACGGCACCGTCACCGCGCACTTCGCCGACGGCAGCAGCGCCAGCGGTGACCTGCTGGTGGCCGCCGACGGCACCGGATCGGCGGTCCGCCGGCAGTACCTGCCGCACGCCGTCACCCGGGACGCGGGAACCATCAACATCGCCACCCGGATCCCCCTGACCGACGAGGTCCGGGCGCTGCTGCCCGAACGTGTCGAGCAAGGCATCTCCCTCATCTTCGGCACCGGCGGCATGATGGGCGTCCTGCACGTCATGGAGTTCCCGTGGGACCGCTCCGGCGCGCTCAAGCCAGGCCTCGACCCGGCTGACGTGGCACTGCTCGAAGGCTGGCCGGGACGGACCCACGACAGCACCCGGGACAACGTGAATCTGGTCGTCTGGAGCACCGCCCGGCGGTTCCCGTCGGACGTCCTGACGCGCCGGGGCGAGGAGCTGGTCCGGGTCGCCCTGGACCTCACCCGCAACTGGCACCCGCAGCTGCGGGAGCTGCTGGCCCGCGCCGACCCCGACAGCGCCCTGCCGATCAGGGTGGCAACCAGCGAGCCGGTGCCACCGTGGAAAAGCAGTACCGTCACCCTGCTCGGCGACGCCATCCACACCATGACACCCGGCCGTGGCGTCGGCGCGATCACCGCCCTGCGCGATGCCGCGCTGCTCTGCCGGCAGCTGCGTCTCGCGGCTGCCGGGCAGAAGGCTCTGGTGGAGGCGGTCGCCGACTACGAGTCGGCGATGGTGCCGTACGGATTCGCCCGGGTGGCCGACTCGTTGAACCGTAGCGGCACCAGCGGCGACGACCGGATGTACCGGCCGGTCGTGGGCCGACTGGCGCTGCTCGGAGCCCGGGGCTACTTCGGCGTCACCAGCCGGGTACCGAGGTTGGCCCGCCGGTTCGTCGAGGATTTCTACACCTATCGCGGCGAAGAGGAGTAACCGTCCGGCGCGGACCTCGGTGGACAGCCCCGGGGTCCGTCCGCGGGCGTACGCGGCGATCCGGCGACCGTCCGTCGCCCCGCCGGCACCCCGGGTACATCCCACCCCACCCGCGGAGCCAGCCGCCGGATCCGTGCTGTCGTACCGGCCGACGCGTGTGGCAAGCTGCGGCGAGTCTTTCTCGACTGTCTCGCGTAATCAACAGGGAGATCTGCCGTGGCGTGGACGGACTGGCTGATACTTGTCGTGGCTCTGCTGGTGGGCATCGCCGCCGGGTGGGCGATCCGCCGGCGACGGAACGCCGCGCCGACCGCAACCACAGTGGATGGCGCGCGGGCCACCGTGCCGGCGGCCGGCGGGCACGAACCCGCCCCCGCCACCACCGAGACCGGACGTCCGGAGGCGACCGTCGTCCCCGCACCCGCCACGGTCGCCGATCGGGCCGTCGCCGGGACGCCGCATGGCCACACGGACGACGACGGGCCGACCCCGGTCACCGCCGCGTCCACGGAGCCGGTCGACCCCGTCGACGTGGCGCCGGTGCTCGACCGGGTCACGCCGACCACCGGAGTGGTCGCCGACGCGGACGTCAAGGTCGGCGCCCCGCGCCCGGCACCCGACACCGGGACCAGCGACGACGGCGACCCGATCCGCCGGGAGGCAGAGGTGCCGGCCACCGAGGCGGGGACGCCGATCGCTGAGGCGGCCGGCTCCGAGCAGACCCGGGGACCGGTCGGGGCCGAGCCCGAGCCGGCGGCGACACCCGAGCGCACCGTGTCCGAACCAGCGGTTACCGAACCAGCGGGTACCGAACCAGCGGGTACCGAACCAGCAGCCGCCGAGCCCGCCGCTACCGAGCCCGCCGCTACCGAGCCGGCAGCCACCGAGCCGGTGGCGGTGCCGGCGCCTCGCAGGCCGGTCGTCATCCCGCCGGGGCGGTCGACGTCCGACGCGGGGGTCGGCGACGACTTCCGCCGAATCCAGGGCATCGGGCCGAAGATGGCGGCGGCGTTGCACGCGGCCGGCATCCGGACCTACCGGCAGCTCGCCGAGTTGGACGAGTCGTCGCTGCGGGGCACGATCCGTGCCGCCGGCCTACGGGCCGCGCCGGGCCTGGCGACCTGGCCGCAGCAGGCCCAGGTCCTGGCGGACAACCAGCCGGCGGCGACGGTCCTCCCCGCCGACGGGAAAGCCTGACCGACGCCGATGCCCGGCGACCCCGCGAAGGGCGCCGCCGGGCATTCCTTCAGCCACCCACACATGCCCACGCTGGAACAGTTCCTCCGCAGGCGGCCTGTCGCCGGCAACGGCCACCCGACCATCACAGCGGCGGGCCGACCACCAGGCGTTCGGGAAGCGCGATCTGGCCGGCAACGAGCGCCGGCTCGGGCTTGTGCTCTCGCCGGACGCCGCACCGGTTCCGCGGCTGATCGGGCAAGCACCGACGTGGCGGGTCCGCCGGAGGGCGGGGCTGGCCCGGGCTACCCGCGCAGGTAGGTGAGCACGGCGGAGACGCGACGGTCGTGGTTGGGGTCGAGGGGTAGCTTGGCGAAGATGCCACCGATGTGCTTGCGTACGGCGGCCTCGCTGACAAAGAGTCGGGCGGCGATGGATTGATTGGTGTGGCCCTCGGCCATGAGGGCGAGCACCTTCCGTTCGCGGTCGGTCAGGGTCGCGAGCGGTCCGTCGTCGCGGCGGCGGGCGAGCAGGTGACGGACCACCTCGGGATCGATCACGGTACCGCCCTCAGCGACCCGGTTGAGGCTCTCGAAGAACGCCCTGAGGTGGCCGACCCGGTCCTTGAGCAGGTAGCCGATCCCGCCACCGCCGGTGGCCTCGAGGAGTTGCGCGACGTAGGCGTCGGCAATGTAGGCCGACAGCAGCAGGATGCCCAGGCGAGGATGGTCGGCGCGGATCGCCGCGGCGGCGCGCAGTCCTTCGTCGGTGTGGGTGGGCGGCATGCGGATGTCGGTGATGATGACGTCAGGCGCGGTCCCGTCAACGTACGCCCGCAGCGCCGACGCGTCGTTGACCGCGGCGACGACGTGGTGGCCAGCTCGTTCCAGAATGCCGACGAGGCCCTCCCGCAGCAGCGCTGCGTCCTCGGCGAGGACGATCCTCAGGCCTCCGGCTGGTTGATCGGACACTGCATTCTCACCTCCGTCGGACCGCCGGCGGGGCTGGCCACCGTCACCGTGCCGTCGAACGCGGCAAGCCGGGCCGCCAGCCCCGCCAGCCCGGTGCCCCGAGCCGGATCCGCGCCGCCGACGCCGTCGTCGACGACGGTGACGATCAGGTCGTCCCGGTGCAGCCAGCCGTGCACCGCCGCCGAGCGCGCCCCGGAGTGGCGGGCGATGTTGGTCAGCGCCTCGCTGACGAAGAAGTAGGCGGCGGTCTCGACGGGTCCGGATAGTCGCGCAACTTGAAGGTCGACTGCGACCGGCACTGGGGAGGCATCGGCGATCTCGTGCACTGCGGCCGTGAGACCGTGGTCGCTGAGCACCTGGGGATGGATGCCGCGTACGGTTGCGCGCAGCTCGCCCAACGCCGTCTCGGCCTGCCGCTGCGCCTCACGCAGCAGCACCGCGCCTGGACCGTCGGAGACCTCGAGTTCGGCGCTGCCCAGGGTCATGGTGAGCGCGACGAGGCGCTGCTGCACGCCGTCGTGCAGATCGCGCTCGATGCGACGGCGTTCGACCTCGAATGCGTCGACAAGCCCGCGGCGTGAACGGCGCAAATCGGCCACGGCCGCGGTCAGGTGGGCGTCGGGTGCGGCGAGCAGCACCCGGACCAGGGCCGCCTGTCCGCATGCGACCCAGGTCACGACGTACGCGACGGCGACGAGACCCAAGACGCCGACCGCGACGGCGAGGTAGGCTTCGCCCCGGGTCTCGATACGCCACCCGGTCACCTCGACGCGCTCATACCTGACCAACCAGGGCGAGAGCAGGAGCAGCGCCGGAATCGACAGCAGGAGCAGCACGACTGCGTCGACCACCCACAGTACGGTGGCGAGCAGCGCGGCGTGGCCGATCTCAGGCCAGCGGCCGGACGGGCCGCCCGCCGGCGCGGGAAACACGAGCCGCAGCCGCTGCCGCTCCAGTCGCGCGATGGTCCCGGTGAGTCTGGGCACGCCGGCCAGAATGACGAAGCCCGCCACGATCACCGTGGTCAGCACGCCGAGGCTCACGAGGCTGGTCAGCACCACGAGCGCGCCGATCCCGAGCGGGACGGTCGAGGCAAGGTAGCCGAGTGACCGCCACGGCCACGGCGAGGCCAGGAAGCGGTCCGGCCGCCCGCCGACCGCGCTCCAGGCATCCGGGCTCGAGATCATCTTTCGACTGTACGGTAACGGCGGCCGTCTCGAGGTAGCGCCCGCGCTACCTCGTCGGGGCGTGCGGGCCACTGCGCCGGCCGCCGGTCGCGGGTGACATGGAGGCCATGCCAACCAACACCATCGCGATCGCCCTCGACGGGGTGACCCGAACCTACCGCTCCCGCGCCGGCCAGGTCCCGGCGCTGCGCGGCGTCACCCACCTGTTCCACCGCGGCACGTTCACCGCCATCATGGGGCCCTCCGGGTCCGGCAAGTCGACCCTGCTGCAGGTAGCCGCCGGCCTCGACCGCCCGTCGCGGGGTCACGTCACGATCGGCGAGACCGATCTCGGCCAGCTCGACGAAACGGCGCTGACCCGTTTCCGCCGCACGGCCATGGCCTTCGTGTTCCAGTCGTACAACCTGCTGGACGCGCTCACGGCGTACGACAACGTGGCTCTGCCGGCGCGGCTCGCCGGGCTACCGATCGACAGGTCGGTTGTTGTCGACTCATTGGATCGGGTGGGGGTGCTCGACCTGGCCCACCGCAGGCCACCGGAGCTGTCCGGGGGTCAACAGCAGCGGGTGGCGATCGCCCGCGCCTTCTACGGCCGACCGGACGTCCTGTTCGCCGACGAGCCCACCGGCGCGCTGGACCGCGGTACGGGCCGGGCCGTCCTGGACCTGCTGCGCGAGGTGGCCGACGGCGGGCAGACCGTGGTGATGGTCACCCATGACCCGCTCGCCGCGTCGTACGCCGACGAGGTGCTGTTCATGGCCGACGGACAGCTCGTGGGCCGTCTGCAGGGTGCCGACGCCACGCAGGTCGCCCAGCGGATGAACGACCTCGAGCAGTCGGCGGAGCTGGATGGGGTACGGCGATGAGCGCCGGCTTCCTCAGCCGTCAGACCGTCCGGACCACCTGGCCCGCCTATCTGGGGGCCTTCGTCGCGCTGGCCGTTGGCATCGTCCTGATCGGTGTCACCGTGACCCTGATCGCCGCGGTCGACGCGACCCTGGCCCGTGGGGTGACACCGGAACAACGCCGGCAACTGGATGACCTGACCTCGATGTTCGGCATCATGTCGGCCGTCTCGCTTTTTCTCGCGCTCTTCGTGGTCGGCAGCACCTTCGGCTTCGCGGTCGTCACCCGCCGCCGCGCGATCGGCCTGCTCCGCCTCGTCGGGGCCACGCCCCGGCAGATCCGCCGGCTGATCCTCGGCGAGTCGACGGTCGTGGCCGTCACCGCGACCGTCGTCGGCTGCGGGCTGACCACCCTCGTCACCCCGGCGGCGCTGCGGCTCGTGCGTACGTTCGGGATCACCGACTTGCGCCTCACCGCCCCCTCCCCCTTGACCGCGTGGCTCGTGTCTGGTGGCTTCGGCATGGCTGTCGCGTTGCTGGGCGCGTGGCGCTCGTCGCGGCGGGCCGCCCGGATCCCGCCCACCGCCGCCTTGCGCGAGGCCGCCCTTGAACGCCGCCGCCTCACGGTCGGCCAAGCGCTGGTCGCCACGCTCAGCCTTGCCGTCGTGGTCGCCGCGGCGGTCCTTGCCACGCGCGTCCCCCCGCTGTTCACGCTGATCCTCGCGGTTCTGTTGCCCGAGGTCATCGTGGTCGGTCTCATGGCGACCGGGCCGCTGGTGATCCCGCGCCTGGCCGGGCTGCTCGCGCGCCCGTTCGTCGACCGCGACGTCGCCGCGCGTCTCGCCCGCGACGAGCTACGCGCCGACAACCGGACGACCTCGGCCGTCGCCGCCCCGGTCGTCGCCATCTCAGCCATCGCCGGATCGATGCTGATCGCACTCAGCTTCGGCGTCGACTGGACGAGCGCCCAAGACCGAGCCCACCTCTCGGCGTCTGTCGTCGTGTCGACCACCGACCCGTCCGCAGCGGCCGCGCTCGCCGTCGACCCGGCGGTGGCCGTGGCCGATGTTCGCCGGTCGATCGAACTTCCGATCGGCCACAACGACCACCAGAACGTCGATGTCATCGATGTCAACGCGGCGATCCAGGCACGCGGCCTCAGCGCCGTGCAGGGCGACCTGGCGGAACTGCACGGACCGACCGCCGCAGTCACGCGGAGCTTCGCGGTCAACGCCGAGACCGGGCTCGGCGCCACCCTCCACGCTCGCATCGACGACCGCCCCGTCGACCTCCGCGTGGTCGCGGTCGTCGCGGACACCCCAGACCTCTACGCCGAGGTGCTGATCCCGGCCGACCTGGTGCCCCACCTCGACTCGGGGCCCGCGACCGTCTTCGTCCGGCCGCATCCCGGCGTCTCCGCCGACGACCTCGCCCACACACTCGTCCAAAGCCTCGCCGGCCCAGACACCGAGGTCCTCACCGCCGGCGACTGGATCGAGCGGGCCGCAGCCACCACCCGACGGGCCAACAACCTCGGCCTGCTCATCCTGCTCGGCCCGGCCGGCCTGTACTCGGCACTGGCCATCGTCAACGTCACCCTGATCGGCGCCGCGCAACGACGCCGGCCGAACCAGCTCGTACGGCTGCTCGGCGCCACCCCGCGCCAGGTCCGCCGCGCGGCGCTGTGGCAGGCCGCCTTGGTCACCGGCGCGGGCCTGGTCCTCGGGACGGTCACCACGGCGTTCCTCGGTTGGCTGGTGTGGCGGGCCACCACCGCCGACCTTGCCGGCACAGGCGTCCCAGTCCCGGTCACGGTCCCCTGGCTGCCGATGCTCGGCACCGCCGGCGTCTGCGTGGCGCTGGCCGCGACCGCCGCCGTGGCCGGCGCCCGGGTCAACCGTCGTTAGCCTCGCCACCCGGCCGCGAGGGCCGCGGTGGTGTCAACCCCCGCGGCCCCGTGGGAGTCCGTGCCCTGGACGGACGCGGGTCCGCGCCGGGAGCGGCCAACCCGTCCCAGCGCGGACCTTGCGTGCCCTACCGGAAGCAGTTGGCGACCGGTGGGATGCTCCCCGCGCAGTTGGTGACCCTGTTGTCCACGATCGTCGTCTCCTCGTCGACCGTGGCCTCGGCCCTGTCCACGAAGAGGCCGCCCGCCGGGCGGGTGGACCCGTTGTCGACGACCGTGCTGCGGTAGACCGCGACCCGGCCCATGGTGACCGAGAGGCCCCCGCCGTTCGACGCCGCCTCGACGGCCCTGTTGTGCCGCACCGTGCTGTCCCGCACCAGCAGGTTCGACTTCTCGGCGTGGATGCCACCGCCGTGGCCGTGGGCGATGTTACCCGCCACCACGCTGTCGTCCAGCGGCACCAGGCCCTGGTGGGCGTGGATGCCACCGCCGTTGCCGGTGGCGGTGTTGTCCCGGATCTCCATGCCGCGCAGGAAGATCAGGGCGTCGGAGTTGGCGATTCCGCCGCCGGTGCGAGCACGGTTGCGGTAGAGCGTCGTGTCGACCGTCCGGGTCCGGGCCGAGAAGCTCGCCAGTCCGCCGCCCTGCTCCGCGGTGTTGTGCGCGAAGGTGCTCGTGTGTACCTCCGCCGCCGCGCGGAAGTTGGCCATTCCGCCGCCGTACGCCACCGCGCTGTTGCCCTTGAAGGTCGATGAGTGAACGGTCAGGACCCCGCCGTTGAGCAGGCCCCCGCCCTTGCCCGCCGCGCCCGTCGCATGGTTGTCGATGAAGGTGCTGTCCCGGACGACCATGTTGCCGTCGTTGAACATGCCGCCACCGCCGCCTTCCTCCGACAGCGAGCTGCTGCGCACCACCGTGACCCGTTCGATCACCGCGGACGCGCCGTGCACCACGTGCAGCGCGCCGCCCTCGGCGGCGGAGCGGCCGTTGACGAGCGTCACGTCGCTCAGGTGGAACTCGCCGCCGTCGCGGACGGTGAGGAACCGGAAGTAGTCCTTGGCGTCGGCGGCCCGCTCGATCGTCGCGCCCCGTCCGTCGACCCGTACCCGGTGGTAGATCGCCGGCAGGCCCGCCTTGTCGTCGGCGGGGTGTAGGTTGACCGTGCCGCCGCCGGGCAGTTCCGGCGCCTCTTCGTCGGCCGCGGGCGCCGGACGGTCGGCGGCCTCCGCACCACCCGCAGGTGCCGGACGGTCGGCGGCCTCCGCACCACCCGCAGGTGCCGGACGGTCGGCGGCCTCCGCACCACCCGCAGGTGCCGGACGGTCGGCGGCCTCCGCACCACCCGCAGGTGCCGGACGGTCGGCGGCCTCCGCACCACCCGCGGCCTCCGCACCACCCGCGGCCTCCGCATTGCCCTGGTTCTCGGCGCTGCCCGGGGTCTCCCGCGCGTCACGGATGCCGCCGCCGTAGATGTCGGGCTGGTGAAACGCGTCGGTGAGGGTGTAAGTGCACTTCGGCGCGAGCCGCAGCGCCCCGCCGCCCTCGGCGTTGACCCGGACCAGTGCGGCGATCAGCCTGGAGGTGTCGCACGGGACGGACACCGCCGCGCGGTCTTGGCCGAGCCGCTTCCCCGTCTCCCGGCCGAGCACGTCGCGGCCCGACTCGTTCAGACCGGGCTTCCCGTGGCCCCGGTCGTTTCGGGTGGCGATCCTGCTCTCGTCGCCGTGCGGCGCCGCGGCGGCGCTGGTCGGGCCGACCAGGCCCGCGGCGCCGGCGACGAGGCTGCCCGCCACCAGGCCGCTGGCGAGAAGTCCTCGGGACCGCCGTCGGGTTCGCGGAGGTCGCCGGATTTCGTGATCTGTGGACATCGAGCTCCTGCCTCTCCCTCGTGCATGACTGGCCGCACCGGTCCGGGCGGCGAGGCACCGACCTCGCGACCGACACCGAACGTCACCGTACGGGGATAAAGGGATCCGAGTGGGGCTCATATAAATGAATCACCCAATCGCCTTCACATTGCCGCTTTCGGCGCGGTACGACGCGTCAACCGCCCACGTGGATGCCGGGGCGTCGGGTCGGATCCGGTTCGCTCTTGCGGAGGATCTCCCGGACCACCGGCGGAGTGTCACCCCTACCGAGGATGAGGTAACGCAGCAGGTGCGCAATCGGACTACCCTCGGACCACTCGAAGTGGGCGTGCGGACGGACGCCGGTCGCGTCCCTCAGCGCCAAGAGGATCGCGGCGATCGCGTTCGGGACCGCCGAGCTGTCGACCCGGAGCACCCGGAACCCGCCCACCTGCACGCCACGGACCCGCAGCACGTCGCTGAACTTCGATGGATCCACCACGTCGATCTCCAGAAGAGGACGTCCCCCTCCCCCGGCACCGGATTCATCCCACGCTGGGCCCGCTCCTTGAGCGTGTACTCCTTGATCGCTCCGTGCGCGGGCTTGTGGGCGATCAGGTGCAACCTGCCGTCATGCGCGATCGACTCCGCGATGAACCGCCGCGCCGGTCGGTCGAACTCGATCCGCTCCGTGCGCAGTTCGGTCGTCCGGGTCACCCGGGAGATCAGCGAGACCACGACGATACCGACGATGAACAGGGCGGAGATCGTGATCCCGTCCGGTTTGGTGACGACGTTCTCGGCGAGCGCGTACAACAGCACAAGGGTGAGCACCGCGAAGCCGATGGCGAGGCGACGCCGCCGGCGACGCGCCGCGGAGATCGCCACGGCGACCGCGGCGGACACCATCATCGCGAGGATGCCGGTGGCGTACGCCCCGGCCTGGGCGTTGACGTCAGCCCGGAAGACGACCGTGATCGCCACGCTGACCAGGGTATAGACGATCACCACGGGACGGACCGCACGCCCCCACTCGGGAGCCATCCCGTATGCCGGCAGGTACCGGGGCACGATGTTGATCAGGCCAGCCATCGCCGAGGCCCCGGCGAACCACAGGATCAGCACGCCGCTGAGGTCGTACACCGTGCCGAAGGCCTCCCCGACGTGCTCGTGGGCCAGGTACGCCAGCGCCCGGCCGGACGCCGACCCCCCGGGTCCGAACTCACCCTCTGGGATGAGCACAGTGGTCACGAAAGTGGTCGTGACCAGGTAGACCGACATGATCACCGCCGCCGCGGTGAGCAGCCGGCGGGTGTTTCGGATCCGGGCGGCGAGTCGGGTCCTGCGGTCCGGACCCGCCCCGGCGACCAGCGGCATCATGCTCACGCCGGTCTCGAAGCCGGAGAGGCCCAGCACCAGCAGCGGGAAGGCCAGCACCGCGGTCAGCGCCACCCCACCCGGGGAGCCGGCCCGGGTCAGCGCGCCGGTCCAGTCGCCGACGGTGTCGGCGTCCGCCACGATCTCGACCAGCGCGACTGCGACGATCACCGCATTGAGGGCGAGGAACACCACGACCAGCGGGATGGCCACCGCCACCGCCTCACGGAAGCCGAGCAGGAAGACCCCGCCGAGGATCAGCAGCAGCACGACGGTGACCCCGACGGCCGCCGCGGTCCCACCCACCCCCGCGGGCAGCAGCGGGTTCTCCAGCAGGTGAACCGTGGCGTCAGCCGACGAGAGCGTGATCGTGATGATCCAGGAAGTGGCGACGAAGCCCAGCAGCACGAGCACGAAGACCTTTCCACGCCAGAACGGCAGCAGGCGTTCCAGCATCGCCACGGAGCCCTGCCCGTGCGGGCTCTCCCCGGCCACCCGCCGGTACATCGGCAGCATTCCGAACAGGGTCAACGCGACGATCAGAAGGGTGGCCAGCGGAGAGAGGACCCCGGCCGCGACCACCGCGATGCCGGGGAGATAGGCCAGCGTCGAGAAGTAGTCCACCCCGGTCAGGCACATCACCTGCCACCAGGGATGGGTCCGCGCCTGCCCCTCCGCGGCCTCCGGACCGACCGGCTGCACACGGTGGCGGAACAACCACCGGCGTAGCCGGCTCGCCGGCACCGAGCTCCGGGAAGGGCTGGCCACCCGCTCCGGCAGGGTAACCTGGCGCCCGCCCGGATCCGGGCGGCGCGGACTCCGGGCCGCCCGAACCGCCCCGGACGGACCGGTGGGCGAACGCCGGCGCCCATGCGACCGGCGCGGCCGCGCCCCGCGTCCGTCACCCATGTTCCGTCACCCTCCCGGTCCGACGGTAGGCCGGCGAACACCCCGGTTCGGGTGGAACGGACGGACCTGGTTCGCCGTCAGGATCCGGCGAGCAGCCGGACGAGCGCCCCGGGGTCGGCCACCGTCACGGTCAGGCCCGGATGTCGTAGCCAACCGCCCGGCAGCAGAGCGGGTACCGGCTCGGCGAACCGTACGCACACGCCGGCAGCCGCGCTGCTGCCGAAGGTGACCCCCGCGTCGGCGAGCGACAGGCGCGGCCCGACCGCTCGCCACCAGCGGTACGGTCCACCGCACTCGACACCGGCCACGTTGCGTCGGCCGGTGTGCAGGCGCCAAGGACCGAACCGCACGGCCAGTTCGTCGTCGTCGACCCGTACCCAGGCGGTCGCCGGCCGGACACCGAGCACCGCCAGCGCCGGACGGAAGTGCCGGTCGAAACGGAACGGGAATCGGTGCGGCACGTCACCCACCGCCCCGGCCGGTGCGGCGCTGTCCGGGTCGGGCCGGACCGGATCGTACGGCGGGACGGGGTCGGGCGGCGGGCCGCCGGGCCGGACAGGTCACGGCTCAGGCATACCCCGGGTGGGCCGGCCGACACCCCCCGGGCCGGGCCGACCCGTTCCCCTGTCGCGACGAACCCGCTTTCCCCGTCGGGACGGGGGTACCCACGTGTCACGCCCGCCTGGGCGCTGCCCACAGCGGCCGCCCACCCCCGTGGGCCGATGGACGTGTCCCCGCGCTCCGCGCCGTGGCGCAGCGCGGGGACCCCCCGTCCCCGGCTACTGCAGGAACGCCCCGAGAGGGGACAGCAGCAGCCGGCCGAGCCGGGCGGCGTTGTCGTCCAGTCGCGCCCGCTCGCACTCGTGGGCGGTCGGGTCGTGCCGGCACCGCCAGATCTTCTGCGCGTTACGCCAGGCGACGTCGCGCGTGTACTCGACCAGTTCCCCCTGGTACCAGTCGTCGATGTCCCCGTTGAGCATGTCGATGAGCAGCTGCCACCGGTCCAGGTACCCACGGCGCAGCCCCGGGATCCGGTCCGCGAAGATATCGTTGATCTTGAGATAGTCGCGGTGCTGGTCGGTGCCGTCCACCGGCTCCGACTCCAGGCTGTCGAATGTCGTCACCAGAGCGAACGGCAGGTCGAAGTTGATGTGCGCGTTGACCCCGGCGGCCGCCGACGGTAGGGGCCGGGCGTCCGGGCCCCGCATCCGCTGGAACAGGCACGACCACGCCCTGGGGCAGCTCGGGCTGGAATCGGTCCACAGCCGCAGCGCGTCGAAGTACCGCGCGGCGAACTCGACGTCCAGCCGGGACAGAAAGACCGGGTCGGCGAACCAGTCGTCGTAGAGGCCGTTCAGCACGCTCTCGGTGATGGTCAGGTAGAGCTTGTTGAAGTCGGCCAGCGGGCAACTCTCCTCCAGCGGAGGAAACCGGACCAGCATGTCCTGCAACTTCGTGAGGTGGTCCACCACTGCCGGCACGTCCGCGGGACGGTCGGCGAGCAGGTCGACGATGTCCCGGTGCACGGGCCCCCAAACCGCTTCGGTCATCTCTCCTCCACCTGTCTCCCGTCACCGTCCCGGCGACGCTGCACAGCCTTGCAGCCGGAGCTGGCCGGCCGGATCAGTAGAACGACGTATGCGTACGCGCGTCACGCGGGGCGGCTGCGTAAGAAGATGGCGCTGGCCTGGACCCGGGTACGCACATGCAGCTTGTCGAAGATGTGCGACACGTGCACGCCGATGGTCCGTTCGCTGATGAACAGGCGCTGGCCGATCTCCTTGTTGGTCAGCCCTTCCGCCACGGCCGCGAGCACCTCCCGCTCCCGGGCCGTGAGCGCGGCCAACTCGTCCCCCTCGGACGACGTGACGCCCGCCGCGGCGGCGCCCCGTTCGTCCAGCGGCACCCGCGCCCGCCCGGCCAGGGTGCGGATCTCCGAGGTCAGCGGCACCGCCCCGAGCCCCTGCGCCGCCTGGTACGCCTGCCGCAGCAGCTTCGCGGCCGTGGCGCTACGGCTGCGCCGGGCAAGCAGCGCCTCGGCCTGGCGCAGCCGCGAGTACGCCGCCGGGTACGGGTGGTTACGCCGGTCCCACTCGAGCACGGACCGGGCCCACAGCTCCGGGGCATTCCCGTCAAGCCGGCCCACCTCGCCCGCGCACAGCGCCAGGAACGCGTCGACCACGCTACGTACCGGACGGGCCGCCGACTCGGTCTTGCGGGCCACCCGGTCGGCGGCCTCCCGCAGCCGCCGTACCGCCGTCTGGTCGACGTCGATCGTGCGGCTGGCGCGCGCCTCGGCCTCGGCCCGCAGACCGTGCCAGATCAACGCGGCGAGGATCACCAAGTCGTCGGAGCGGCTCTCGATGAGGCCGCGCTGCACGGCCTGCCGGGCCAGGTCGTGCCGCCCCTGCCACATCGCCAGGCCGGCTCGCAGGGTGAGCAGCGGGATCACGTGCCGCGCCCCGCCGCCCGCGCACAGGGTGGCCACCGCGTCGAGGTCCCGGTCAGCGGCCTCGATGTCGCCGTACCCGACGGAGAGCCGGCAGCGGGCCAGCAGCAGCTCGACGGCGTCCGCACCGGATGGCCGGTGGCGCAGCGCCGCCGCCACCACCTTCTCCGCCTCGGCCCACTGGCCGACCCGGAACAGCCCGTTGGTGGCGATGGCCAGCAGCCGCGTCTCGTACGTGCGGCCCAGCCCCAACTCCGCGACCCGTTCGGCACCCCGGCGGGCGACCACCACGCCCTCCTCGAGGATGTTCAGCGGGCCGGTGAGCAGTTCGGCGAGGTGCAGGTACGCGCAGGCCACATCCTCCGGCCGGCCGGCCCGCTCGGCGGTCTCCAGCGCCTGGCGCACGACCGCCAAGCCGGCGTCCGGGTCCTCCAGGTACGCCTCGGAAAACCCGAGCGCGGCGCTCGCCAGCACCACCTCCGAGGTGGACCCCTCCACCACCGCGGACAGCTCGAGCGCCTCCCGGGCCCGCCGACCGGCGTCGGCGTACCGGCCCAGGTGCAGCAGCAGCTCGGCGACGTGGGCCGCGGCGGTGGCCCGCTCGCGGGGCGTGCAGTCGACGGCGTCGAGCGCACGCTGGTACTCCGCCTCGGCCAGCGCCGACCGACCGGCGGCGGCGAGGTAACGGGCCCGGCGGATGTGCAGCGCACAGGCGGACCCGCCGGCGTCCGCGGCGGCCAGTTCCTCCAGCAGGGCCAGCGCCCGGGCGTGCTCGCCGCAGTGGTGCGCCGCCTCGGCCGCCCGTTCCAGCAGGGCGATCCGGTCGGCGTCCGGCCCGGCAGCGGGCTCGCCAGCCAGGTGCAGCGCGGCCGTCCAGTGCCGGTGCGCCTCGGCGAACCCGTGCAGCCGCTCCGCCTCCTCGGCCGCCGCCACCGCGGCGGGCAGGGCACGCGCCGGTTCACCGGCGAGCCGCCAGTGGTGTGCCAACCGGGCCTGGTGCAGCTCGGCCGGCGCGGCCGTCAACGCCTCGGCGAACCGCCGGTGCAGGGCGGCCCGCTCCGCGGGCAACAGCTCGTGCTCCAGCACCTCGGCGACCAGCCGATGCCGCAGTCGGTAGCCGTCGTCGGCGCCGACCAGTAGCCGGTGCGCGACCGCCGCCCGGACCGCCTCGATCAGCTCGTCCTCCGGCAGCCGCACCACCTTGGCCAGCAGCCAGTGCTCCACCGGCTCCACCCCGGCGGCAACCGCGTGCACCACGGCGTGTGCGTGCTGAGGCAACGCGTCCACCCGGGCCAGGAAGATCTCGCGCAGCGTGTCGGAGAGCCCGTCGCGGCCGTCCCGCAGGTCGCGGGCCAACTCTTCCACCACGAACGGATTGCCGCCGCTGCGCTGCCACACCTGGTCCGCGGCGTCCGGAGACAGCGGTCCGCCGACGACCGCGGCAGCGAGCTGCTCGGTGCCGGAACGGTCCAACGGAGCCAGGTCGACCACCCGTACCGAGCGGAGCCGACGCAGCTCGGTCAGCACCCGGCGCAGCGGGTGCGCCCCCTGCAACGACTCGGCCCGGACCGCGGCCAGCACCGACAGTTGCAGGTCGCCCAGGCCCGCGAGCAGGTAGAGCAAGAGTTGACGGGTGCTGCGGTCGACCCACTGCAGGTCGTCGAGGACGAGCACCAACGGCCGTCCCTCGGCGATCAGGTGCAGCCCGCGCGACACGCGTTCCAACAACGCCCCGGCGCCGTCCGGGCTGGCGGTCTCCTCGGCGAACATCCCGAGCAGGCCGCGAACCGCCGACGACGTGCGGGCGTGCGAGGCGGTCAGCTCGGCGTCGAAACGGCGCAGCGCCTGCAACAACGGGTGCAGCGGCGAGGCGTCGCCGATGTCCAGGCAGGCACCGGTGAGCACGAGGGCACCCGCGTCACGCAGCCCCGCGCCCACCTCGCGCAACAGCCGGGTCTTGCCCACCCCGCTCTCACCGGTGAGGAAGACCGCCGCGGGTTGCCCCTGGGCGACGGTTCCGAGCAGCGCGGACCGTACCACCTGGACTAGGTCGGCCCGGCCGACGAGCGGTACACCGTCCACATCGCTGGCCATGACACGAAGCCTAGTCACAGGTCGGTGGACCGTTCTACAGGCCTTTCGGCCCTCTCGTACTCATCCCGTCGACATTATGACCAAAGGTTGCGGGCGGCGGACATACGTCGTTCTGCAGATCCCCGGCCGGCCCACGGGTGACAGTCTCCGATCGTCAGCCACGATCGAGGGAGAGGGCGGGTGCGAGCCCATGTACACCACCACCGCTAGTCCGCGGCACGCCGACGGCCGGCTCCTGGCCGTGGTCCCGCCGCCTCCCACGGGCCGCGTCGCCGAGCCACCCGCACACTGGCCGCTGCCGGAGGAGAGGCGGACGGTGACCGTCCTCTTCGCCGACATCGTGGGGTCGACCGCGCTGATCGACCGGTTGGACCCGGAGGACGTCCGGGCGTTGCAGCGGGCCTACTTCGACACCGTGGCGGGAGTTCTGGAGCACTGGCGCGGCGTGGTGGAGAAGTACGTCGGCGACGCGGTGATGGCGCTCTTCGGTGCCCGGGAATCCGACGGGTTCGACGCGTACCGCGCGGTGCGGGCCGGGCTGGAGATCCAGCGCTCGCTGGACCGGCGGTCGCTGCTCGGCGGGCCGGCGCTGCGGATCCGGGTCGGGGTGGCCACCGGCGAGGCGGTGGTGGACCTCGCCGCCACCCGGGACGGGGCGCACGGCACGGCGAGCGGCGCGGTGATCACCCTGGCCGCGCGGCTACAGGAGTACGCCCCGGCGGGCGGGGTGGCGCTCTGCGCGGCCACCCACCAGGCCACGAACGGGTTGATCGAGCAACGCCCGGTGCCGCCGGTGGCCGTCGCGGGCAAGGCACTGCCACTGGAGGTGTGGCACGCCACCGCCGCGACCCGCCCGACGCCCGCCCGCCACGGCGGACCGTTGATCGGGCGGCGGCGGGAACTGGCGACCGTACGGGACCAGCTCGTGCGGGCGGTGCGGGAGCGCCAGCCCCGGTGGGTGTCGGTGGCCGGCCCGGCCGGCAGCGGACGCAGCCGGCTGCTGCACGAGGTGATCCGGGCTGTACAGGCGGTCGACGGGACGCCGGTCCGCTGGTGTCGGGTGAGCTGCCCGCCGTATCCGGAGGAGGCGCTGGCACCCGTCGCGGACCAGGTCCGCGCGTTCGCCGGAGTCCGCGCCGGTGACCCGTCCCCGGTGGTACGCGGGCGGCTCACCGCCGCCGTTTCCGAGCTGGTTCCGGCGGCCCGCCGAACCGAGGCGGTGTACGCGCTGGAGGGGCTGCTGGCCCGGCCGGACGCGGGCACCCACGCCCTGCGGGGCGCGGCAGTCTGGCAGGAGTGCCTGCTCGCCCTCGCCGAGCGGCAGCCGGTGGCGGTGGCCGTCGACGACCTCGACCGAGGCGCTCCAGAACTGGGTCACTTCCTGCACCGGCTCCTCGCCGGCGCCCGCACCCGTGCCCTGCCGCTAGCCGTGGTGGCGCTGCACGTCCCGGAGTGGGCCGACGCTCGGACCGGCGATCGAAACCACCGGTGCCGGCTGTCACTACGCCGGCTGTCCTCGGTGGAGGCCGGACGGCTGCTGCGTCACCTGCTGCACCGGGCCGGCAAGCCGGCGGCCCTGGTGACGGCCCTGCTGCCGCTGGTTGGCGGGAACCCGGGGCGGGCCGCGGCCTACGTGGCGGCGCTGCCCGACGGCGGGGCCGTCCCCGCCCGGCCGCCGCTGCCCGATCCGGTACGCCGGAGTGTCGACGCCCGCCTGGACCGCCTCGACGGCCAGCAGCGGGCGGTGCTGATGGCGGCCGCGGCGGTCGGCGCTCCGGTCGACGCCGACACCGTGGACCACCTGATCGGGTGGTCCCCGGGCCGGGCCGTCGCAGCGCTGCGTCAGCTGGTCGAGCGGGACCTGCTGGCCGCCCGGCCCGGCGGATACGCCGTGGGCGACCCACTGGTCGCCACGGTCGCCGCCGCGCGGCTGACCCGGACGGTCCGCGCCGAACTGCTCACCCGCGCAGGCCACCGGTCGGGGCCGTCCGCGCCCCGGCCGGTGCCCCCGACCCGCTCGCCCGTCGACGACGGCCCGGACCCGACGCCCGACGCCCGGCGGATCGCCCGGCCGGACGGTCCCGGCGTCCGCCGTGCCGCCGGTGCGCCGGAGCGCGCGTCCAACGGGAGGCCCGGCGCGTTCACCCGGCCGGTCGCCACCGAGGACGGCATGCCCGGACCGGCTCCGGCGGTCGCGCCGTCCTGGCCAATTGGCCAGGAGCGGGTGCGTCGGATGACCGGCACGGTGGTCGGCCGGCCCGGTGCTGCGGCGGCCTCGGGCCAACGCGGGCCCGAGACACGCGGGTCGACCCTCGCGGCGCCCCGGCCGGTGCTCGCGACCGCGCGGCGGGTCGAGCGCGCTCCGGCGGCATCGTCGGCCGTCAGGCCCGGCGACCCCACGCCGCGGCGCCCCGCCACCGCCGCGGCGGCCGGCGATGCCGGTCCCGCCACATCCGGATCACCGCCCGTCGGGCACGTGCGGCGCCGGCCGGGCGCGACCGGACCCGAGGTCGCGCAGCCCCGGCCCGCGACCGGGACCCTCGCCGGGAACGTGCCACCGCGACCGCGCCTGTCCGCCGCACCGTCCGAACCGGCCCGGCGGCGGCCGGTGGGAAGCCGACGGCCTGGGGAACCCGGCGCGGCTACGGAGGCTGTCCCCCGCCGATCCGGCCTGGTGTCCGTGCCGGCGGCGGCCTGAGCCTCACGCCCCGTTCAGGGTGCGGCTGCGGCCCCGGAACTCGGCGATCACCTCGCCCTCGTCGCGGGTGACGGTGACGTCGTAGATGCCGCTGCGGCCGTACCGGGTGCGCTCGGTGGCACGGGCGACGAGCAGATCTCCCGCACGGGCCGGCCGGACGAAGGTGATCTCACCTCCGGCGGCGACGGCCACCGGGCCGTGGCTGTTGCAGGCCAGCGCGAACGCGGTGTCGGCCAGCAGGAACACGAAGCCGCCGTGGGCGATGGCATGCCCGTTGACCATCGCGGCGGTCACCCGCATCCGGGCCACCGCCGCCCCGTCCGCGGCCTCGACCAGCTCGATGCCGAGCCCGCGCGAGGCGACGTCGGCGGCGAACATGTCGTACGCGGCGTTGCGCTCCCCCACGTCACCCGCCCCGCCGCTGGTCGACGATCCGGCGCATCTTGCCCATGGACCGCTCCACTGAGTCCGGGTCGAGCACCTCGACCGCCACGCTGACTCCGATCATCTCCTTGACCAGCCCGACCAACGCCGCGCCGGCCTGCCCGGCGGCCTCCCGGTCGGCTCCGGGCCGCCGCTCCACCCGGACGGTGAGGGTGTCCATCCGCGCCTGCCGAGCCAGGACGCACTGGAAGTGCGGGGACAGCTGGGGCGTCCGCAGGATCAGCTCCTCGATCTGCGTCGGGAAGACGTTCACGCCCCGCACGATCATCATGTCGTCGGTCCGACCGGTGATCTTCTCGATCCGCCGCATCGGCCGGGCGGTGCCGGGCAGTAGCCGGGTGAGGTCGCGGGTGCGGTAGCGGACGACAGGCATCGCCTCCCGGGTAAGGGAGGTGAGGACCAGTTCCCCGCGCTCCCCGTCGGGCAGCACCGCGCCGGTGACCGGATCGATGATCTCCGGGTAGAAGTGGTCCTCCCACAGGTGCGGGCCGTCCTTGGTGTCCACGCACTCCACGGCGACACCGGGGCCCATCACCTCCGACAGTCCGTAGATGTCCACGGCGTGCAGATCCAGGCGGCGCTCCATCTCGCGACGCATGTCCTCGGTCCACGGTTCGGCACCGAAGATGCCGACCCGCAGCGACGTGGTCCGCGGATCGACACCCTGGCGCTCCATCTCGTCGACGATGGCGAGCATGTAGCTGGGGGTGACCATGATGATCTCCGGCTCGAGATCACGGATCAGCAGCACCTGCCGCTCGGTCATCCCGCCGGAGACCGGGATGACGGTGCAGCCCAGTTCCTCGGCGCCGTAATGCGCGCCGAGACCGCCGGTGAAGAGCCCGTAGCCGTACGCGACGTGCACCCGATCGCCGGGACGTCCCCCGGCCGCCCGGATCGAGCGGGCCATCAGCCGCGCCCAGGTCCGCACGTCCCCGGCCGTGTACCCGACCACCGTGGGTCGGCCGGTGGTGCCGGACGAGGCGTGCAGCCGGGCGATCCGCTCGCGCGGCACGGCGAACATCCCGTACGGGTAGTTGTCACGCAGGTCCGCCTTGGTGGTGAAGGGAAACCGGGCCAGGTCGGCAAGGTCGCGGCAGTCGTCGGGGTGGACGTCGGCCGTTGCGAAGGCCCGTCGGTGGTGCGGCACCGTGTCGTACGCGTGCCGCAGCGACCGGCGCAGCCGTTCCAGCTGCAGGGTCCGCAGCTCGTCGACTCCCGCCCGTTCGATCGGTTCCAGTTCCTCGGGACGGGGCGTACGGTCCTCCATCGCTGCCCTTCCTCACGCCTGGTTCGGACGGCGACGGAGGCTCGGCGCCACCCGGCACGCTCCGCCGATCTTGGTACCGTACGCCCGCTCCCGACCGGGCACCACCACCACGGCGCACCGGGCGGCGTCGGGAGTCCGTTGGACTGGGGTGACTCGGCGAGGCCCGGGGTGCTGGCGGACCGCGCCGCGGCGAACGGGTGCGGAGGTCGAGAAGGCCCGGCCACGACGAGGCTCACCGAGGTCGGCGCGGTGTGGCCGGCGGGGCCGACGCCGCGTCCGCTGATCCCGGCCGAGGCCTCGCACCGCCCCGGGGCCGGCGGATAATCGGGGTAGGGTGGCCCGGTCCAACACCGGAGCGGGGTGGAGGGGCGGGTGTCCGGTCCGGAGCAGCGACGCGTCGACGCCGACGTCGACCTGCGTGTACCCGCCGACCGGGCCGAGCTGACCGCCCACCCGGTCACGGTGCTCGGGGCCGTCGCCGCCGGGGGTGCGCTCGGCGCGCTGGGCCGGGCGGGCCTGTCGGCCGCGCTGCCGCACGACCCGGCCGGTTTTCCCTGGCCGACCCTCACGGTGAACCTGAGCGGGTGCCTGCTGATCGGCGTCCTGATGGCGGTGCTCACCCGACGCGGTGGGCCGGCCCTGACCCGTCCGTTCCTCGGCGTTGGGGTGCTCGGCGGCTACACCACGTTCTCCACCTACGCGGTCGAGGCGCAGCAACTCGTCGTCGCCGGCGCACCGGCAACCGCCCTGGCCTATCTGGCGGCCACCCTGGCCGGCGCGGTGCTGGCGGTCTGGGCCGGCCACGCCGCCACCGACCGGCTGGCCAGGACCGGGCGGAACCCGAGCGCGAGCTCGCGCCACGGCGCCGGCCCGACCGGCGGTGGCGGATGACCGCGCTGCTGGTCGCGCTCGGCGCCGCCGTGGGGGCGCCGCTGCGCTACCTCACCGACCGGGCGGTGCAGACCCGACTCGGTACGGCGTTTCCCTGGGGGACGCTGACCGTCAACGTGGTCGGCTCGCTGCTGCTCGGGTTTCTGGTGGGTCTCCCGGTCTCTCCGGCGGCCGGTGCGCTGTTCGGCACCGGTCTGTGCGGCGCACTGACCACATACTCGACGTTCAGCTACGAGACCCTGCGCCTGGCTCACGTCGGCCGCCACCGCGACGCGCTGACCAACGCCCTGCTCGGTGTGGCGGCCACCGTCGCGGCGGCAAGCCTGGGCTACGCGGCGGCCGGTGCGCTGACCTGACCACGCCGGCCCGACCCACGGTCCCCGGAGAACCCGCACCGCGTCCACCACGGTCACCCCGGCGAGCAGTTCCTACGGGGCGAGCCGCTCGACCACCACGCCGACGCCGTCGCGCGGTGCCCTCCCGTGTGCCGTGCCGAGGTCATCCGGCCCGGGTCCGGCGCCGACGATCGCCGCCTCGCCCGCGCGCAGCGTCGGCTCGTGCTGGTGACCGTGGTGCTGGTGACCGTGGTGCTGGTGACCGTGCCCGCCGACCGGGTCGTCGGGGTGGTCGTGCGGCGTCTGCGGCCGGCCCACCTTGTCGGCGGAGCCGGGCATCAGCACCCGGTAGGCGCAGGTGTCGCAGTTCATCCGGATGTCGCCGCGCACCGCCTCGACGTGCCGTTCGAGCACCAGGTCGGCGAGGGCGTCGCAGTCGCCGATCACGTCGGCCACCCGCACGTCCAGCTCCGGATGGACGGCGGCGTACGCCCGCGCCTGCGTGGTGATGCGGTCCGGCAGCACTCCGGCGAACAGGAAGTACGGGGCGACGACGATCCGCCGGGCGCCGAGCCGACGCAACCGCTCCAGCACCGCCGGCACCGACGGCTCGGCGAGCGAGATGAAAGCCGGTTCGACGCCGGCGTAGCCGCGCCCCTCCCACAACAGCCGGCCCACCTTGGCGACCTCGGCGTTCGCGTCCGGATCGGTGGAGCCCCGCCCGATCAGGGCGACCCAGCTGCCGGCCCGCCCCGCGCCGGCCAGCGCGGAGTCGATCCGCTGCTCCAGCGCGTCGTGCAGCAGCGGATGGGGGCCGAGCGGCCGCCCGTACGCGTAGCTGAGGCCGGGGTGACGCTGCCGCTCCCGGGCCAGTGCGGCCGGGATGTCACCCTTGCCGTGCCCGGCGGCGGCGAGGACGAGCGGCAGCGCCACCAGCGACCGGTGCCCCCGGGCGACGAGCGCGCCGACCGCGTCGGTGAGCGGCGGGCGGGACAGCTCGATGAAGCCGCCCCCGACGTCGCCGACCCGACCGGCCGCGCGAAGGCGGATCCGGTCCAGCAGCGCGGCGAACTGCGCGACGCCAGCGGAGCTGCGGGTGCCGTGCCCGACGACGACCAGCGCGCTGTGCCGTGCGCTCATTGGTTCCCCTCCTCCGTGTACAGCAGGGCGTTGAGGGCGGCGGCGGCGACCGCCGACCCGCCCTTCTCCCCCTGGTTGGAGACCCCCGGCAGGCCGCTGGCCCGCAACGCGGCCTTGGACTCGGCGGCACCGACGAAGCCGACCGGCAGACCGATCACCAGCGCCGGTCGCGCGTCGAGGCTGATCAGCTCCACCAGCGCGGTCGGCGCGCAGCCGACCACCCACACCGCGCCGGACCCGACCCGGTCCAGGGCGACCCGCACCGCCGCGGCGGAGCGGGTGACCCCGGCCCGGCGGGCACGTTCGGCCGTGCCCGGCTCGGCGACCGGGCAGACGGCATCCCGGCCGGTGATCCCCGCGGCGACCATCGCCACGTCGGCCACCACCGGGGCGCCGGCGCGCAGCGCCGCCAACCCCTCGGTCAGGGCAGCCTCGTCGCAGACGAGGTCGGTGACATAGTCCAGGTCCGCGCTGGCGTGCACCACCCGCTCGGTGACGGTGCGGGTCAGCGGCGGCAGGTGACCGAGGTCGACCCGCTCCCGCAGGATCCGGTAAGACTCGACCTCGATCGGGTGTACGAGCCGGCTCACCGGTTCTCACCCGCGCCGGCCGTCGCCGAGCAGGCGTCCGGATCCACCGCCGTGTCGTCGGGACGCTCGCCCCCGCGTAGCGTCCACAGCAGCGGCATGGTCGTACTCATCTGTGTCCTCCACCGTGGTCGGTGCCGGTGGGGCGAATGGCGTCCACCGGGCAGATCTCCAGGCATTCCAGGCAGCCGGTGCAGCGGTCGACACGGACGGCGAGGCCACCGGCGACGGGCCGGATGGCGTGGGTGGGGCAGGTCAGCAGACAGGCGCCACAGCCCTGGCAGGCGCCGATCACCACCGGCGCGGGACGGTTCATCGGCGCCACCGGTAGCCGCGCGGGGTGACCATCCGGCCGGCGATCAGCCGAGTCTGGCTGCTGCCCACCACCACGACGCTGTACATGTCGACCACTGCCGGGTCGAGGGTGGCCAGAGTGGCCAGGTGCACCCACTGACCCTCGCGGCTGGCGTTGCGCACCACCCCGACCGGCGTGTCGGGCGGCCGGTGCGCCGCGAGGATCCGCAGCGCCTCCGGCAGCTGCCAGTTCCGGGCGCGGCTGCGCGGGTTGTACAGCAGCGCCACGAAGTCTCCCTCGGCCGCGGCAACCACCCGCCGCGCGATGACCTCCCACGGGGTGTGCAGGTCGGACAGGCTCAGGTAGGCGTGGTCGTGGCCGAGCGGCGCCCCGAGCAGGGTGCCGGCGGCGAGCGCGGCGGTCACCCCGGGCACCCCGACCACGTCGACCCGCTCGTCGGCGTGCTCCAGAGCGGGACTCGCCATCGCGTACACCCCGGCGTCACCGGAGCCGACCAAGGCGACCGCGTGGCCGGCGCTGGCCTCCGCGACGGCGGCTCGGGACCGCTCCTCCTCCGCGCCGAGCCCGCTGACGAGCAGCCGGGTGCCGGGGCGCAGCAGCCCGCGGACCTGGTCGACGTACTGGTCCAGGCCCACCACGACGGCGGCCCGTCGCAGCTCGGCCACGGCCCGGGGAGTGCGCAGGTCCGGCGCGCCGGGGCCGAGACCCACGACGGCGAGCCGGCCGCGCGGTGCGTGCCGGGCCACCGCGACGGTGGCCATAGCGGTCGCGGTCTTGGGCACCAGAAGCTCCGCGTCGCCGCCGAGCAGCGCAGCGGCCTCCGCGACGCTCGGCGTGCCGACCGCCGCGCGGACCACCTCGCTGGGGTTGGGCACGTCGACCGCTGCCAGGTCCGCCGCCGGCCAGGTCACCAGCGGCACGCCGAGCGCGTCGGCGGTCGCCCGGATGCCCGCCTCGTCGGCCTTGACGTCGGCGCTGGCCAGGCAGCGCAGGCTCGCCGCGCTCAGCCCCGCCTCGGTGAGCACCCGGTCCAGCAGACCGCGCACCTCGCCGGCCGGCACACCCCGGCTCGCGCCGACCCCCGCCACCAGTGACGGCGGCCGCAGTACGGCCGTTCGGCCGTCCAACGGCACCGTCCGGTCGGTGACCAGCAGCCGGTAGCCGCCGGCCGGCGCGGGGGAGCCGCCCCGGCCAGGGACACGGTCCGGAGCGACGGCAGGGGCCGCGGCGGTGGACGCCCGGGCCGGTCCGGCGTCGGGGCGGTGCGCCGGCGCCACGACGGCGTGAACGTTCTCCGGCAGGGCGGGCAGCGGCCAAACGGCGTCGGTGACCAGCGTCACCGGTTCGCCGTCGAGGATGGCGCGACTCACCGCGGCGACCGCGCCTTCGACCGGCCAACCGAGCGTGTCCAGTCCGGGCAGGCCGACCGCGTCGGTGGCGGTGGTGACCACGGGCACGGCGCCGAGCACCGCGCCGACCTCAGCGGCGAGCGCGTTGGCGCCACCCGCGTGACCGCCCAGCAGGGCTACCGCGTGCCGGGTCGCCTCGTCGACCACCACCACCGCCGGGTCGGTGCGCTTGTCGCCGAGCAGCGGGGCGAGGATCCGCACCACCGCACCGGTGGCCAGGAATGTCACGATCGCTTCGCATTCGGCCCAGGCGGCCCGCAGCGCGTCGGCGACGGTGTCCGCCTCGACCGGCCGGGCGTCCGGCCAGGCGTCGGCGAGCATCCTGGCGTGGCGCCACCCGGCCGCGGTGGCGGCGACGAGCCCGATCCGACGGGATCCGGTCACGGTGTGGTTGCTCTGGTTCACGGCCGCTCCCCGGTGAGCACGACCACCGGGTTGGCGGCCGCGAGGCGGACCGACCCGCCCGGCAGATCGGCGAGGCGAGCGGCGGACAGTTGCACACCGTGCACGACGTAGCCGGACTCCCGCAGCAGGTTCCGGGCCGGGACTATCCGGTCCAGCGCGGCGAGCGCGACGACGATCCGCGGCGGGCGAAGCGCCGCGACAGCCGCGAGCACCTCGCTGCCGCCGCCGCCGACGAAGACCGCGTCCGGTTCGGGCAGCCCGGCCAGGGCGTCCGGGGCGGAGCCGGGCACCAGCCGCACCTCGACGCCGTGTCGGGCGGCGTTGGCCCGGACCAGCGCCACCGCCGCCGGATCCCGCTCGATCGCCACGACCGCGGCACCGAGCAGCGCGCACTCGACGCCGACCGAACCGCTGCCCGCGCCAACATCCCAGACCAGTCGGCCCAGCCGGGGACGCAACCGGGCCACCACGAGAGCGCGCGCCTCCGCCTTCGTGACCATGGAATCGCGGTGCGCGTACGCGCTCTCGGGCAACGCCCACCCGCCGGTCGGCGCGGCGGCCGGCTGGTTGTCGGCCCGCGCCGCGTCCACCCTCGCGTGCGGCCCGCCGGCGGCGATGCTGAGCAGGACGTGCGGGTCGGCCCAGGCGCGGGCGCCGCCCTCCTCCGGCGTCGTCCAGGTGATCCGTTCGGCGTCGGTGCCCAGGTGCTCGGCCACCACCAGCGTGCGCGGCCAGCCGACCAGACCGGCGGCGAGTTCGGCGGCGCCCGCACCCGGAGCGGTCAACACGGCGACGAGTGGTAGCGCCCGACAGGCGTTGAGCGCCGCCCGCGGATCCCGCCCGTGGGCGGTGACCACAGCCGCGCCGTCCCAGGGCAGGCCGACTCGGCCGAACGCGGCCGCCACGCTGGACACCGCTGGCAGCACCCGCACCGGAAGGCCAGCCACCCGCAGCCGCCGCACGATCCCGAAGAACCCCGGATCGGCACTGGCCAGCACCACGGCCGGGGTGCCCGCCGCAACCGCGGTCCCGAGCCGGTCGAGGGCGGGGGCCACTGCACCGAGGAGCAGCGTCTCCACTCCGGGCGGCACCGGCGTCGCGGCCAGGTGCCGAGCCGCGCCGACCACGAGTCCCGCGCGCGACAGGGCGGCGGCGAGCCCAGGATGCGGCGGGTTGCCAGCGGCGTCCACCCCGACCACGGTCACGGCCGCGTCGGAGGCCACGGCACGTTCCGGTGCGGGCGTCGCGGCCGATCCGACGGGGTGCGGCTCCGGTTCGACCCCGCGCACCACCGGGCCGCTGTCAGCGACCGGCACGCTCCGGTCAGCGCCGGCGGCGGGCACGCCGTGACGTCCACCGGCGGCGGTCACGCCACCCACCGCCCGGAGGAGGCGACGACCCGGGATCCGGCGAAGTCCACCAGGGCCACGTCGACGGCGACCGCGTCCCCGGCGAACCGCCGCAGCACCGCCCGGACCCGGTGACAGAGCAGGTCACCGGCGGCACCGAGCAGACCGGCGGCCTCCCACAGCTCGTACGCGTGCCGGCCGGTGTTGGCCGTACTGACCGCGGCGACCAGGCGCTCGTTCCCACCGGCCTCGGCGGTGACCGCCCCGAGCAGCGACAGGTCCACCTTCGAGCGGGTGTAGTGGGTCATCAGCACCCCCGCGGCGAGCTTGGCCAGCTTGCCGGCCATGCCCACGAAGACCACCCCGGTCAGGCCGTCCGCCACCGCCGCGGTGACCGCCGCGCCCGTGAAGTCGCCGACCTCCACGAAGCACACCTCGGGCAACGTCGGCAGCAGCGTCCGTGCGGCCCGCTCGGTCCGACCCCCCGTGCACAGCACCACCGTCCGCTCGCCCTGGGCCGCCGTCACCCGCACCGCCTGCACGACGCTCGCCCGCCAGGAAGCGGTGGAGAAGGGGCGGACGATCCCGGTCGTGCCGAGGATGGAGATGCCGCCGAGGATGCCGAGCCGGCGATTGGTGGTCCGGCGCGCCATGATCTCGCCGCCGGGCACGCTGATCACCACACGGACGCCGACCGTTGCCACATCGACCACCTCGCCGACCGCCTCTCCGATCATCCGGCGCGGAGTGTCGTTGATCGCCGGGCCGCCGACCGGCAGTCCCAGCCCCGGCTTCGTCACGGTGCCGACCCCGGGCCCGCCCTCCAGCGCCAGACCGGGGACCTCACACCAGGCCACGGTGGCGGTCAGTTCCGCACCGTGCGTGACGTCCGGGTCGTCACCGGCGTCCTTGACCACCACCGCCTCGGCCTGTGCCGGCCGGACAACCGCGTCCAGGTCGCAGCGGGCCACCGGGAAGCGCACCCGCCGGCCGGCCGGCAGCCCGATCTCCACCTCCACCGCCGGCACACCGGTGACCAGCGCGGTCAGCGCGGCCTTCGCCGCCGCCGCCGCGCAGGCGCCGGTGGTCCAGCCGGTGCGCAGCGCGGTCGGCCGGACCTTCGCGGTGCGCGGAAGGTCCGGTTCCCGCAACGGTGGCAGGTGGTCAGCCATCACGTCGCCCCGCCCCCGCCGCGCACCTCGCCGTCCGCATCGAACGCGTCGGCGGCGGCCGGCGGCGCGACGCCCCCGGCGCGGGACCGACGCAGTGCGGCCCGGGCAGCCGGCTCGGCCCGGCGGTAGGTGTGGAAGTGCCCGGGGTGGTACAGATGCGAGCGGGTACCGGACGCGGCCAGGGCCGGCCCGACCAAGAAGAGCGTGTGCTTCCACAGGCGGCGTTCCTTGACCGTGGCGGCCAGCGTGCCGACGGTGCAGCGCACCACCACCTCGTCCGGCCAGGTCGCCTGATACGCGACGACCGCCGGGGTGTCCGCCGGATACCCTCCAGCCAGCAGCTCGGCCTGCACCTGCGAGGAGCGGGCGGCGGAGAGGAACAGCGCCATCGTGGTGCCGTGCCGGGCGAACTCGCGGACCCGCTCACCCGGCGGCATCGGCGTCCGCCCACCCTCCAGTCGGGTGAGGATCACCGACTGGGCGACCTCAGGGATGGTCAGCTCCCGGCCGACAAGCGCGGCGACTGCGGTGAACGCGGAGACGCCGGGTACCACCTCCACCGCCAGGCCGAGCGCCCGGCACAGGTCGAGCTGTTCCTGCATCGCCCCCCACAGGGCCGGGTCCCCGGAGTGGATCCGGGCCACGGTCAGCCCCGCGTCGGCGGCCCGCCGGTACAGCGGCAACACCCCCTCGATCGGCAACTGCGAGGAGTCGACGATCTCGGCGTCCGGCCGGGCGTGGGCAAGCACGTCGGCGTGTACCAGGCTGGCCGCCCACACCACCACGTCGGCGGCGGCGATCACCCGGGCGGCGCGCAGGGTCAGCAGGTCGGCCGCGCCGGGTCCGGCGCCGACGAACCACACGGTTCCGCTGGTCACAGCTTCCCTCCCCGCTGGTCCCGGCGGGCCGGGACCAACAGCGTCGACAGGTACGGCAGGTCGTCGGCGGCCTCGGCGGCCGGCCCGACGTGCTCGCCGGGCAGGCCGAGCCCCCGGCCGAGCACCGCGTCGCCGAGCCGGCCCTGTCGGCGCAGCTCGGCGAGCAGCTCGGGGTGACGGCGCCAGCCCTTGTAGGCGACAACGGTGCCCGGACCGGACACCGCGTCGGCGAAGAGCGCCAGGCCGGCGGTGGCCGGCAGCAGCGTGAGCGGTTCCCGCCCCTCGCAGAGCGGCACGCCGCTGCGGGCCGCGAGTTCCTGCATCGCGGTGATGCCCGGGACGGTCCGGACGGTGATGTCGGCCCGCCAGGCCTGAATGGTCTGCGCCAGGTATCCGAAGGTGGAGTACACGTTGGGGTCGCCGATCGTGGCGAAGGCCATCGTCTGGGCGCCGCCGTCGACGGCGGCGACCACCGCCCGGGCGGCGCCGTCCCAGGCTCGTTCCCGGCGGGCGGTCACCCCGCCCCGATCGTCGAGGGCGAACGGCAGCCGGCGCAGTCGATCCGGCGGGACGTGCGGGGTGACGGTGGACTCGGCCCGGCCGGGAGCGGCGGCGCCGTCGGCGCCGTACCGGTCCAGCACCGGGACGAACACCAGCTCCGCCTCGCGCAGCACCCGTACCGCGCGCAGGGTGAGTAGTTCCGGGTCGCCGGGGCCCACCCCGATCCCGATCAGCGTGGCGGTCACCCGGCCGCCTCGACCAGCCGCCGGGCCACCTGGGGTCGCCCCGCCCAGTGGGTGTGCAGATAGGAGGCGTGCACCGGGCCGGAGACGAAGCCGTGCTCGGCGCCGGTCCAGCGCCACGCCGGCCGGTCGCCGTGGCCGGGGTCGGTGACCGTGCGATGGAACTCGTGGCCGCGTACCGGTTCGCCCTCGGTGTGCACCGGGGAGTCGGCGGCGGCGACGGCGTCCCGATAGCCGACGGTGAGCCGGCCGGTCATCCGGGCGGTCAGCGCGAGCCGGCCGCACATCGGCACGCCGTCCAACTCGCGCCCCAGATAAAGCAGGCCGGCGCACTCGGCCACCACCGGCCCGTCGAACGCGGCGAGGTCGGCGCGCAGCCCGGTGTTGGCGGCGAGGGCTTCGACGTGCAACTCGGGGAAACCGCCGCCGATCACGATCGCACGGGTGCCGGTCGGCAGCGCCGGGTCGCGCAGCGGGTCGAACGGGACGACAACCGCGCCGGCGGCGGCGAGCAACTCGCTCGTCTCGGCGTACCCGAAGGTGAAGGCCGGGCCGGCGGCGACCGCGACCACTGGACGCACGGCCCCCGCGGGGCCCCCAACGGCCACGGCCGGATCCCACTCCGGGGTGGTCAGCGGCGGAGCGCTGCGGGCCAGGTCGAACACACCGTCAAGGTCCACGGCGGACTCGACCAGCGCGGCCAACGCGTCGACCATGGCGATTGCCTCGGGGGCCCGCTCGGCGACCGGCACCAGTCCGAGGTGCCGGGACGGGGCGGCCACCTCGGCGACCCGGCTGATCGCGCCCAGCACCGGTACGCCGACCTCGGCGAGCGCATCGCGCAGCAGCGACTCGTGCCGGGGCGAGCCGACCCGGTTGAGGATCACCCCGCCGGTCCGCACGCCCGGATCGAACGCCCGCATCCCGAGTACCAGGGCGGCGGCGCTGCGCCCCTGCGCGGTGGTATCCAGCACCAGCAGTACGGGCGCACCGACCAACCGGGCGACGTGGGCGGTGGAGGCGAAGCCGCGACGGCCGACGGCACCGTCGTGCAGTCCCATGACCCCCTCGATCACCGCGATGTCGGCCGGCGTGGGCGCGCTCGCGGCGTGCCGCAGCAGCGGGGCGATCCGTTCCGGGCCGACCAGCCAGGGGTCGAGGTTACGACCGGGCCGGCCGGCGGCGAGCGCGTGGTAGCCGGGGTCGATGTAGTCCGGGCCGACCTTGTGCGGACTGACCGCGAGGCCTCGGCGGCGCAGCGCGGCGAGCAGCCCGGTGGCGACCGTGGTCTTGCCGTGCCCACTGGCCGGCGCGGCGACCACCACCCGGGGCAACGCCCACGGCGTAGCCGGAGCGCCGGTCACCGCGGAAGCCGGCGCGGCCGGATCCGCTCCCGCACGGGCCTGGTCCGGCGTGGTCCCGCCCGACCCGCCGGCGACTCCGGGGCTCGGAGCAAAGCCCGCGATGCTCACCACTCGATGCCTTTCTGGCCCTTCTGGCCGGTGTCCATCGGATGCTTGACCTTCGTCAGCTCGGCAACCAGGTCGGCGGCGGCGACCAGGCGCGGGTCGGCATCGCGGCCGGTGATGACGACGTGCTGGAAACCGGGACGGGTGGCGAGGGTGGCGACCACCTCGGCCACGTCCACCCAACCCCACGCCATGGGGTAGGTGAACTCGTCGAGCACGTACAGGCCGTACCGCTCGGCGGCCAGGTCACGCTGGATCTGCCGCCACCCCTCGCGGGCGTCGGCCGCATGGTCGGCCTCGCCGCCACGTTGGATCCACGACCAGCCCTCACCCATCTTGTGCCAGCTGACCGGGGCGCCCTGGCCGGTACGCGTGTGGACCTCGCCGAGCGCGCGGAAGGCGTTCTCCTCCCCCACCCGCCACTTGGCGCTCTTGACGAACTGGAACACCCCGATCGGGAGCCCTGCGGTCCACGCCCGCAACGCCAGCCCGAACGCGGCGGTCGACTTCCCCTTCATCTGCCCGGTGTGGACGATCAGTAGCGGCCGGTTCCGCCGCTGCCGGGTGGTCAACCCGTCCGCGGGCACGTGCGAGGGCTTCCCCTGCGGCATCAGACGGCGCTCCTTCCCGCCGCCGCCGTCGCGGCGATCCTGTGGTCTTGGTCCCACCGTTCTCCGCCGTCGTCCGACGCCCCGGGGCGGAACGCGCGTGATCGTGGCGACGGGGCGGTGGCGATGGTGGTGAGCGGGGTGGTGGTGACCTGGGGTAGGGGGTGGTGCGAGGCGGCCAGGTGGGTGGCGAGGCGGGCCGCCAGGTTCAGGCGGACAGGGCCCGACTCGCAGTCGACGACGACGCACGGGGCGCCCGTGGCGCGCAGCACGGTCGCCGCCCGCTCGGCCCGGTGCAACGGGTCGGCGCCGGCGGTGGCGCGGCCGTCGGTGACGACGAGGACCAGGGGACGGCGCCGCGGGTCCCGCAGGCGCTGCACGCGGAGCAGATCGGCGGCGGCGAGCAGGCCCTCCGCGAGCGGCGTTCGCCCGCCGGTGGGTAACTCGGCCAGCCGGGTCGACGCCGCGAGCACCGACGACGTGGCCGGCAGCAGGACCTGCGCGCCGGTACCCCGGAAGGCGATCACGGCGACCTTGTCCCGGCGCTGGTACGCGTCGGTGAGCAAGGCGAGCACCGCGCCCTTGACCGCGCTCATCCGCTGCCGCGCGCCCATCGAGCCGCTGGCGTCCACGACGAACAGCACCAGGTTTCCCTCGCGCCCCTCGCGGACCGCCTCCCGCACGTCCGCCGGGCGCAGCCGCAGCGGCCCACCGAGCCGTCCCCGGGCGGCCTGCTGCGGTGCGGCGGCCCGAACCGTGGCCGGCAGGTGCAGCCCCGAAGACCGGCCGGCCGGCACCCGCGCACCGGTCGTGCGCCCCTGCCCGGTCCGCGCCCGCGACCGCCGGCCGGGCACCCCCTCGCCCACTCCGGACGCGGTGAACAACCGGGCCCGCAGCCCACCCTGCGGTACGGCCACCGCTGCGCTGCTCTCGTCCGGGCACTGGCCGTCGGACCGCCCCGACCGGCGCTCCCCGGCCGGCCCGCGCCGGCGCCCGATCCCGCCGGACGGTCCACCGTCGACGCGGTCGTCGCCGATCCCCCCGCCGTCGGCGTCCCCGTCGGCATGGTCAGCCGGTACGCTCCCGGCCGACCCGCCGGGCCAGCCCGCACGGGAGAGCGGCGGTTCCCACCGGCCGCCCCGGTCAAGCTGTGGCCGACCGCCGTCCTCGGCACGGCCTTCACCCCGAGCGGACCCACCGGTACCGGGCTGGTCGTGGACACTCGACCCGCCGACGCCGGACCACCCGCCGGCGCCGACATCACCGTCGGGACGGGGACCGTCCCCGCCGGAGCCACCGGTCGGGCCCACACCGTCGGGGGGACCACCGTCCGGCCCGGGGTCGCCGTCCGGCCCGCCGGAGCTCGACCCACCGTCCTCCGGGTCATCGGGGTACTCCTCCGCGGCCCGGCGCAACGTCTCGTCGAGGCGCTTCTCGTCCAGGCCCGGGGTGTCGAACGGGTCACGGCGGCGGCGGTGTGGCAGGGCGAGCCGGGCCGCCACCCGGACGTCCTCCACACCGACCCGGTCGCGGCCCTGCCAGGCGGCGTGGGCGACGGCGGTGCGGGCGGTGACGATGTCGGCGCGCATCCCGTCCACGTCGAACGCCGCGCAGACCTCGGCGATCTGCCGCAGCGCGGCATCGGTCAGCGCTACCCGGTCGAGCCGGGCCCGGGCGTCGGCCACCCGGCGGGCGACGGCCGCATCCGGCTCGGCCCACCGGGCGGCGAAGCCGGCGGGATCGGCGTCAGCGGCGAGCCGGCGGCGGACCACCTCCACCCGCACGGCCGGGTCCCGGCTGGCCGTCACCTCGACGGTGAGCCCGAACCGGTCGAGCAGTTGCGGCCGCAGCTCCCCCTCCTCCGGGTTCATCGTGCCGACGAGCAGGAACCGGGCGGCGTGGCTGACCGAGACGCCCTCCCGCTCGACGTGGCAGCGGCCCATGGCCGCGGCGTCCAGCAACAGGTCGACCAGGTGGTCGTGGAGCAGGTTGACCTCGTCAACGTAGAGCACTCCACGGTGGGCGGCGGCGAGCAGGCCGGGCTCGTACGCGCGTACCCCCTCGGCGAGGACCCGCTCCAGATCGAGCGCGCCGACCACCCGGTCCTCGGCGGCGCCGACGGGCAACTCGACCAACGCGGCCGGGCGACGCTCCGCCGCCGGCCCGTCCGGGTGCGGACCATCCGGGCAACGGAGGTCCGGCAGGGCCGGATCGCAGCCGAATCGGCAGCCGACAACCCGGTCCACCGGCGGCAGCAGGGCAGCAAGGGCGCGGACGGCGGTGGACTTCGCGGTGCCCTTCTCGCCCCGGACGAGCACCCCGCCGATCGCCGGGCTGACCGCGTTGAGCAGCAGCGCGAGGCCCATGTCGGCCATCCCGAGGACAGCGGAGAACGGGAACACGGTCACTGCGTCGTCTCCGATCGCGACTGCGGGGCTCGCAAACCCCGCTCACTCCTCGCGCTCACCGCACCACCCACCGATCGCGACTGCGGGGCTCGCAAACCCCGCTCACTCCTCGCGCTCACCGCCGGTCCTCCAGGTCGCCCTCGCTGGCCAGGTACATCTCGCGGAGCCGGTCCAGGGTGTCCGGGTTCGGCTCGGCCCACAGACCGCGGTCGGCGGCCTCCAGGAGCCGCTCGGTGATGCCGCGCAGGGCCCACGGGTTCGACTCACCGAGGAAGTCCCGCGTCCCGCGGTCGAACAGGTACGCCTCGGCGAGGCGCTCGTACATCCAGTCGTCGACCACGCCGGCGGTGGCGTCGTAGCCGAACAGGTAGTCCACGGTGGCCGCCAGCTCGAAGGCGCCCTTGTAGCCGTGGCGGCGCATCGCGGCGATCCAGCGCGGGTTGACCACCCGGGCCCGGAACACCCGCCGGGTCTCCTCGCCGAGCGTGCGGGTACGCACGTCGTGCGGCATCGCCGAGTCACCCACGTACGCGGCCGGTGAGGCGCCGGTGAGGTGGCGGACCATCGCCACCATCCCGCCGTGGTACTGGAAGTAGTCGTCGGAGTCCACGATGTCGTGCTCGCGGGTGTCCTGGTTCTTCACCGCGACGGCGATACGCCCGAAGGAACGTTCCATGTCGACCCGTGCCTCCCGCCCGTTCAGCCCCCGCCCGTACGCGTAGCCGCCCCAGACCGCGTACACCTCGGCGAGGTCGGCGTCGCTGCGCCAGTTCCGGGCGTCGATGAGCGGCAGCAGCCCGGCCCCGTACGCCCCCGGCTTGGAGCCGAAGATGCGGGCAGTGGCCCGGCGCTCGTCACCGTGCTCGGCGACGTCCTCCGTCACGTGAGCGCGGACGAAGTTGTCGGTGGCGGGCTCCTCCAGCGCGGCCACCTGCCGCACCGCGTCGTCGATGAGCGCCACGACGTGTGGGAAGGCGTCCCGGAAGAACCCGGAGATCCGCACGCTGACGTCGATGCGGGGCCGGCCGAGCTCGGCGAGGGGCACCACCTCGACACCGGTGACCCGACGGGAGCGGTCGTCCCAGACCGGTCGGCAGCCGAGCAACGCGAGCACCTCGGCGATGTCGTCACCCTGGGTCCGCATGGCGCTGGTGCCCCAGACCGTGAGGCCCACCGATTCTGGGTATCCGCCAGTGTCCGCGAGGTACCGGGCGAGCAGCGAGTCGGCCAACGCCACCCCCACCTCCCAGGCGTTGCGACTGGGGATCGCTTTCGGGTCGACGGAGTAGAAGTTGCGCCCGGTGGGGAGCACGTTGACCAGACCACGGGTCGGCGAGCCGGACGGACCGGGCGGCACGAACCGCCCGTCGAGCGCGGCGAGCACCCGATCGATCTCGTCGGTGGTGCGGTCCAGCCGCGGCACGACTTCGGTGGCGGCGAACCGCAGCACGGCGGTCGCGTCCGGCACCGACCCGCCGGTAACCTCGGCGACGACCGCCTCGGCCGCGGCCGGGTCCCAGCCGAGCGTCTCCATCCCGAGGACGAGCCGCCGAGCCAGCGCCTCGATGAGGTCGACAGCGTCGGCGGCGGTGGCGGCCGGTCCGTCGACGATGTCGGTCAACGCCTCCGGCACGGTCACCCGCCGCCCCGGCGCGGCGAGTAACGCGGCCTCGTCCAGACCGTGGCTCGCGGCGAGCGCCTGGCGCAGGCCGGGCAGGGCACGGACGCCACCCCACACCTGTGGGGCGCGCAGCACGGCGAGCACGAGGTTGACCCGCGCCTCCCCAGTGGGCGCGGCGGCCAACACGTGCAGGCCGTCGCGAATCTGCACGTCCTTGACCTCGCACAGGTAGCCGTCGAGGTGCAGCACGAAGTCGTCGAAGTCGTCGGCGGCCGGCATCTCGGCCTGGTGCAGGTCGTGGTGCAGCTCGGCGGCCCGGACCAGCTGCCAGATCTGGCGCTGCACGGTGGGAACCTTGGTCGGGTCGAGGGCCTGCACGGTCGCGTACTCGTCCAGGAGCTGTTCCACCTTGGCCAGGTCGCCGTACGTCTCGGCGCGCGCCATCGGTGGCACGAGGTGATCGACGACGATGGCGTGGGCGCGGCGCTTGGCCTGCGTCCCCTCCCCAGGGTCGTTGACGATGAACGGATAGACCAGGGGCAGGTCGCCCAGCACCGCGTCCGGGGCGCAGTCGGCGGCCAGTCCGAGGCCCTTACCGGGCAGCCACTCCAGGGTGCCGTGCTTGCCCAGGTGCAGCACGGCGTCCGCGCCGAAGCCACCGTCCGCCGCCGGTGCCGCCAGCCACCGGTACGCGGCCAGGTAGTGGTGGCTCGGCGGCAGGTCCGGGTCGTGGTAGATGGCGACCGGGTTCTCCCCGAAGCCACGCGGCGGCTGGATCAGCAGGGCCACGTTGCCGAAGCGCAGACCGGCCAGCACGAGGTCACCGCCGTCGGTGTACAACTCGCCGGGCGGTTCACCCCAATGGTCCCGCATCGCCTCGCGCAGCTCCGCCGGCACGTCGTCGAACCAGCGCCGGTACGTCTCCCCCGGCACCCGCGCGGACGCGGTGGTGAGCTGCTCCGGGGTGAGCCACTCGACGTCGTGTCCCCCGGCGGCGATGAGTGCGTGGATGAGCTCGTCCCCGTCGTCGGGTGCCGGTGCCTCCCCCAGGTCGTACCCGGCGGCGGAGAGCGCGGCGAGCAGCCGTACCGCGCTCGCCGGCGTGTCCAGGCCGACGGCGTTGCCGACCCGGGAGTGTTTCGTCGGGTACGAGCTGAGCACGACGGCGACCCGCTTGCCGGCGTTCGGCAGCCGCCGCAGCCGGGCGTGCCGCACCGCGATGCCAGCCACCCGGGCGGCCCGTTCCAGGTCCGGCTCGTATCCCGACAGCCCGTCGGCGTCGATCTGCTTGAACGAGAACGGAACGGTGACGATTCGCCCGTCGAACTCAGGGATGGCCACCTGCATCGCCGCGTCCAGTGGGGACAGTCCGGCGTCGCTGCCGGCCCACTGCTCGCGGGTGCTGGTGAGGCAGAGCGCCTGGATCACCGGCACGTCGAGGACGGCGAGCGCACCCACGTCCCAGGCGTCCTCGTCGCCACCGCCGGCGGCGTCGGCCGCCACCGTGCCGCCGGCGGCGAGCACGGTGACCAGCAGCGCGTCGCAACGGGCGAACAGTCCCAGCGGGCCGGTGCCGGCGGCCAGCCCGCGCAGCGAGCCGCAGAAGATCGGCGACGCGTTGCCGCCGGCCGCCTCGACAGCGGCGGCGAGGGTGTCGACGAACGCGGTGTTGCCGGCCAGTGCGTGTGCCCGGTAGAAGACGATGCCCACCGTGGGCCGGTCCGGGTCGGCCGGCCGGTCACCGTGGATCCCGTACGCCGGGGTCGACGCGGGTGGGGCGAACCCCTCGCCGGTCAGCAGTACCGTGTCGGAGAGGAAGCGGGCCAGCTGGGCCAGGTTCGCCGGGCCTCCTTCGACCAGGTACGACAAGGCCTGGGTGGCCACCCCGGAGGGCACCGTGGAGGCCGCCGTCAACTCCGCGTCCGGCACGCTCTCACCGCCCAGGGCGACCGTCGGCACCCCGGAGGCGAGCACCGCGGCCAGCCCGTCGGGCCACGCCTGCCGCCCGCCGAGCAGGCGTACCACGGCCAGGTCGACGCCGTCGAGCAGGCCGGGTACGGCATCGACGGCGACCCGGGTGGGGTTGGCGAGGCGATAGTCGGCGCCGCTCGCCCGCGCGGCGAGCAGGTCGGTGTCGGCGGTGGACAGCAACAGGATGCGCACTAGAGGCTCCGGAGGGTAGCGGCCCGGTCGGCGAGCCGGCCGGGCGAAGAGCAACCGGCCGGGCCGAAGAGCAAGTGGTCAGCGGGCGCGCTACGGCGGCGCGTCACCGCAGCCGACGGTCGTCCGGCAGGCGGGACGACGCAGGCGAAGACGTCAGCGGTCGACGAGGCGAGCGGCCGGTGCGGCGGCGGGGGCTGCGGCCACGCCGGCCCGGCCGGCGGTGCGGTCAGCGCAAGCCCCGGTCCGGTGGCCGGTCGTGCGCGTGCCGGCCCACACGGACCAGGTTCGACGATCGCCGTCGATGGGGGAGACGCTATGTGTCATCGGGTCCTCCTCGGGTGTCCACGCCCTGGGGTGCACCGACGGCCGAAGTATCCTGGCTCCCGGATCGACGCTCACCCCCGGCCTTCCAACCGCGCACACCGCAGCCGTGACTCACAAGGGGGGATCGCTCCCCGGTGACAGTGGCGGGACCGCGCCGGAATCGCACCGGCTTCCTTCACTGCCGTCCGGCCGCGAATGCTGCCACACTTCCGGCGCCCCGGTCAACGCGCCCACACTGCCTGGTCAGGTCCAGCCGGCATCGGCCTGATGGCGACATCGACGAAGTAGCCATCGGCGGCATCGAGTTGCGCTCCCTGCCGGACGGATCCGGGACACGGAATGAGTCCGGGGGCGCAGGGGCGGACCCGCTGCCGCCGGCATCGCGGTTCCCGGGGCACCGGGCAGCCCGATGCCGACGGCTTCCGGGACTCTCGGCGGCTGCCCCGCTAACGGGCGCGGCGCTCCGGGTGGGCCCGGTTCCAGGCCCGCATGCGCTCCGGGTAGCCGGTCTTCGCCGCCTCGTACAGCGGCAGGGCATGCCGGTGCGCCAGCGCCGCCGCGGCCCGGGGCGACCCGGTGCGGCGACGGATCCACTCGCCGTCGTGGGCGATCGCCACCACCGTCGTATCGGTCGCCGTGGTCTCCGGCTCCAGGTAGAACTCCACCCCGGCCCGACTGGCGACGAACGCCTCCAGCGCCGCCAGGTCCTCCCGGGTGGCCTCACGGTCGAGCTTGGTCGGGATCCCGTCCCATTCCCGGCTCCGGGACCGCCGGCTGAACCAGCCCATTCCCGCCTCCTCTCCTCGGCCTGACCTCCAGTGCAGCACCGTCACCTGACAGGATGCTGTGAGGAGGATGATCGCGACCTGTACGGATCATCCCAGCGCGGCCCGGCGGCGGCGGTCGGCCGGTTGCCCCAGGCGGCGTGTTCTCCGTCCGATGCCGGACGTCACCGGCGCCCGGGATGGCCGGGATGTGCGGACCCCTTGGCTCGACCCCGGGCCGTTCCGTCAGGCAGGATCTGGTCCGCACTACCGGCGACCATCCCGGTGGTCGGTCACGAGTCCGGCGACGGCCTGATGGCGGCGGAGCGGATGTCCGCTTTCCGCCCCGCCGGCCCGCTCCCAGTCCGGCCATGCGGTTGACGAGGCGTCCCGCCGGTCGGCGGGCGGGTGGCGGGGACCAGCGCGAGGGTCGGCAGCAGCAGGATCGGCACGACGAGCAGGGCGTGCAGGGTGCCGACCCGGTCACCGAGCAGGCCGAGCAACGGGGGGCCGCCCAGGAACGCGGTGTAACCGATCACGGCGACCACGCTCACCCGGGCGGGAGCACGATCCTCCTCGTCAGCTGCCGCACTCATCCCGACCGGGAAGCCGAGGGAGGCGCCGAGTCCCCACAGGGCCACCCCGGCGACGGCCACCGGCCCGGAGCCGGCCAGGACCGCCACGCCCGCGCCGAGCACGGCAAGCAGGATCGTGCCGGCAAGCGCCCACACCCGTCCCCACCGATCCAGGGCCACCGTGCCGACGGTACGGCCGAGGGTCATACCCACCACGAACACCCCGAACACGGCGGCGCCGGCCGCCTCGCTCAGGTCGTAACCGTCGACGAACGCGACCGCGACCCAGTCGTTGGCACTGCCCTCCGCGAACGCCATCACCAGCACGAACAGGCCGATGAGCAGGGTCCGCGGCTCGCGCCACGCGGCCAGCAGCGCGCGGCGGCGGGTCGCCGGGGAGGTGGTGTCGCCGGCCGGTGTCGTGTCGCCGGCCGGCAGGAACATCCGGGTGCCGAGCAGCGTCCCGGCCACCACCACCGCCGCGATCAGTGGGAGGTGGAGGGTGACCGGCAGGCCGACCCGGGCGGCTCCGGCGCCGAGGCCCGCCCCGGCCACCGAGCCGAGGCTCCACGCGGCGTGGAACCGGGGCATGATCGTGCGACCGAGGCGTCGCTCGACGGCAGCACCCTCGATGTTCATCGCGACGTCGCAGGTGCCCGCACCGTAGCCGACGGCAAGCAGGCCGACCGCCACGCCGGCCTGTGAGCTGACCACGCCGGCGCTGACGCCGACCATCGTCAGGCCGAGCGTGAGAAGCAGGGTGGCCAGGGCTGAGGTGCGCGCGGTGCCGAGGCGCTGGCCGACCAGGCCGGCGGTGGGCATCGCCAGGATTGCCCCCGCCGACATGGCGAGCAGGAGCAGGCCGAGGCGTCCGGCGCTGAGGTCGAGCGCCTCGCGGGCCGCCGGAACCCGGCCGAACCACGTCGCGACGGCCAGGCCGTTGAGGGCGAAGACCACCGCGACCCCGTTGCGGGCGACCAGCACCGACCGGGGTACGACGGCCGGGGCGGCCGGGGCGGCAACGCTGCTCACGGGCGGGAACCTCTCCTCGGGTGCCGGGGACCGCTGCACGATCGCACATCTGAGATCGCTCCCACCAGCCGGATTCACCCCTGTTGCGTGACCCTACGCCCACCGACCACCTTCCCCGTCCCGGCTGGCCCCAGATGATCGCCAGACCCGCCGGAGTAGCCGCCGCTGGCGGGAAAGCGCCGGCCATTCGCCCGCCGACGAAGGAACCACGAGCCCGTGGCCGAACCCACGTCGCCGCACCGGGCGCCGGAGAAGCACCCCCGGCATGGGCGACCACCGCGCCGCCCGAACCGCCGTCGATCCGGGCCACAGGCTCGGCCACGACATGACCTACCACGAGTCCACCGGCGGGTACGAGGTCCGGCAGGGATCGGCGTCGAGCCGGCCAGCCCAACAGGACCGTGAGCGGCACCCCGAAGGCGGGCGGCGCGCCGGTCCAGGGCACCAAGGACGCCCGGTGGGTCGGGTTCAGCGGACGCTCCCGGCACTGCTGCCGGCGGCGCGGGCGGTCAGCTCGGCATACTCAGGTGAGGCCAGGAACCGGGTCAGCGTCTCGACGGTGCCCGGCGTGTAGGGGCGACCGTCCCGCACCTCTTCGGCGGTGAGGAAGACGATGGCGGCACCCTCACCGAGCACCACGTCCTCCTGCCGGGCACGGGTGGCGGCGCAGAAGTAGTGCTTGGCCAGGCCCTGCGCGGGCAGGTCCTGCCGGGCGAAGAGGGCGAGCGGCCCGGTCGGGGCCAGCCCGGTCTCCTCGTACAGCTCCCGCCGAGCGGTCTCCTCCGGACTCTCCCCCGGCTCACCGTGCCCACCGGGCAGGCCCCACGTGTGCGGATAGAACGACGCCCTGCCGTCGCGCAGCTGCATCAGCAGCCGGCCGCGCGGATCGACCAACAGCACACAGGAGATCGGGATCATGCCAGGAAGCCTAACCGCCGCGTTGGACACCGACGCCCCGTCGAACTGCCGTACGCGGCGCCGCCTCGTCGAGTTCGGTCCCGAGACGCTGCGCGATCTCCGGTCAGTCACCAAGAGCGTATCCGCGCTGCGGTACGGCAGCGCCTCGGCGAACTTTTCGACGCCTTCGCCACCGTGTACTGCTGAGGTACCGTCGCGCGGTCTGCCGTTGGCAGCACGAAACACCATGGCCGCAGTTCACCGTCATCCGCACGCCTGCGCATCGCCACCGTGGTCAGCCGGCCGTGCTCCCTGTCGCGAGGGCTGTGGGCGACTGGTCTCGTGGCCGTCCACGGTATTCTGCTGGCGTGGCTGCTCGGTCGGACCACCATCCCCCTGGTGTGCGAGAGGTGACTGTGTCGACTGCGGCAGCGGGGTGTCTGTTCGGACTGGCATACGGCGACGCGCTGGGCGGACCGACCGAGTTCATGTCGGTCGCCGACATCCACGGGCGGTACGGGCCCGACGGTCCGCACGAGTTGGAGGGCGATCCCGCCCTGGTTACCGACGACACCCAGATGACCCTGGCGGTCGGCATGGCACTGTTGGACGCGCCCACACCGACCCCCGAGGTGCTGGAGCCGCTGTTCCGCCAGCGGTTCTCGCGGTGGGCCGCCAGCCCCGACAACAACCGGGCACCCGGCATGACCTGTCTGCGGGCCTGTGGCGACCTCGCACTCGGGCTACCGTGGACACAAGCCACGGTGATCGGTTCCAAGGGCTGCGGCGCGAACATGCGCGTCGCCCCGGTCGGGCTGGTCGCCGGCTACGACCTGGACACCCTTGCCGGCGCGGCGCAGCTACAGGCGGCGATGACCCACGGACACCCGACCGCGCTCGCGGCCAGCGAACTGACCGCGTACGCCGTACGGCTCCTGCGCGGCGGCGCAGAGTTGGCATCCTTGCCCACCCTGCTGCGTACCCGATGCCACGGCCAACGCACCAGCTACCGCGACGAGTGGCTGGGCGTGCTGTGGCAGCAGCCCGGCATCCCCAGCCCCGCCGACTACATCGCCCGAGGCTGGGACGAGTGCCTGCACGCACTGGACCGACTCGATCTCGCCCTCACTCTGATCGACGACGGCGAGGACGCCTGCCGGATCACCGGCGCGGGTTGGATCGCCGAGGAGGCCCTGGCCACCGGACTGCTGTGCGCGATCAGGCATGCCGACGATCCGGTATCCGCCCTTGCCCGCGCCGCCACCACCTCCGGCGACTCCGATTCCATCGCCTGCCTGACCGGCGCATTCCTCGGCGCCGCGCTGGGTATGCCCGCCTGGCCGGCGTCATGGCGTGATCGAATCGAGTACGTTGACGAACTCACCACGATGGGCGAAGCCTGGAACTGAAACCCGGACTCGCCGTCACCAGCAGACCCGAATGGTGGGTTGGGTACTCGACGTTCCTCGACATCCCGGTAGGACCGGCGAACGGTGACTCGTTCGCGGTGGTGACGCTTACCGGACGCGTGGGCCTGAGCCGATCGCGGCCTTGTGCAGGACATTCTTTCAAACTGTGCCGGGGTCGAGCGGGTCGAGGCTGGCCGCCCTATCGTGACAGCGGCAGTGGGTTGTCGCGGGCGATGTGGGCGGTGCCGTGGTCGGCGAGGAGGGGTGACCGGATGCGGTTGCATCGATCAGGCGTGCACGCCTTCTCGGTCCAACGGCTGACGGGCGGATCCGTCCCGCGCCGTGGGCACCGGGATCAGCCAGGGCCCGGCGAGGAGGGCCGCGACCACCTGCACGGTACCGGCGACGACCAGCGTCGGCCCCGCGCCGGCCACGCCGATGACTGCCCCGCCGGCGAGCAGGCCGAGGGACACGGCGCCGTCGTGCACCAGGCTCGCGGCGGCGAAGGCGGCGCGCCGTTCCGCACCCTGGGTGCGAACGCTGATCAACCGGTTCGCCGCCCCGATACCAAGCGGCATCGCGAATCCGCCGACCGCGGCCAGGCAGGCGATCGATGCGAGCGACGAGGTGACTGCGGGCAGAGTGACGAAGGCCAGACCGAGGATGATCCATCCGACGGCCGCGGTGCCCAGTGACGGCAGTCTGGGTACGAGCACCGGCGCCGTGAGTGCGCCGAGGACGGAACCCGCGCCGTAGCCGGTCATGCCGGCCGAGATGAGCAACCCGGGCCGACCGGTCTGGGCGCCGAGGATCGCGAGCCCGAGGGTGAAGGCGAACCAGGTGAGGCCACCGACGCCGGCCATGGCCACGGCGCGGCGTACCTCCGGGTGGCTCGCAAGGACGTGTCGGAGTTTCGGCGCGCCCGCCGTCCCGCCGTCGGTCGCGGCGCCCGCGGCACTCCCGCTCACCGTCAGCAGCACCGCCGCGCCGAGGCCGACGCCCGTCGCCTCCGCCCACAGCAGATGGAACGGGCCACCGACTGTCACCGCCCAACCGGCCAGCGGTGGCGCTAGTATCATCGTGCTCCGCTGCGCGAAGTCCTGCCAGGCGAGCATCCGGGCGGAGATGCCCGAGCCCAGCCTGTCGCAGATGTCGGCGAGCAGCGCCCGCTGGGCCGGTGCGCTCACAGCGGTGGCGCAGCCGGTGATCAGCCCGGCGGCGGCCAGGTGGACCGGGCCGACGGTCCCAAGGGCGGCGCCGATCGGGACGACGAGCAACCCCACCACCTGGACGGCGAGCACGCCGGCGAGTGCGCGGCCGGTCGTCAGTCCCTGCCGTAGCCCCCGGGCCCACCAGGCCGAGGTGAGCACGGGCAGCCCCGCCGCTCCGCCGACCAGCCCGGTGGTCCAGGCGGATCCGCTCTCGGCGAGTGCGACGAGGGGAAGCGCAACCGCGGTCGTACGCTGCCCCATCCAGGTGAGAAACGTCGTGGTCAGCATGGCGGCGATGGCACGGCGAGTGGTCACGAACCGATCCTGGAACCGGGTGGGCATCCTCGGTAGCTCGTGGATCGCCCCGGCACGTCATAACGTTGGCTTATGAGCTCACTGCCCACGGTCGAGGATCTGCGGCTCGTCGAGGCGCTCGCCCGACACGGCTCACTCGGCGCGGCCGGTCGGGAGCTGCTGATCAGTCAGCCGGCCGCGAGTAACCGGCTGGCCGCGCTGGAGCGGCGGATCGGCGAACGGCTCTTCGAGAGGGACACGACCGGAGCCCGACCGACGCCGGCCGGGCGGGCGCTCGCCGTGGAGGCGGCGCACGTCCTTGAACACCTGGCGGCGATCTACGATCGGACCCGGGCGGCGGCGCGTGCGACGATCCTCACCGTCGGCACCTTCGGCAGCCTCGCCCCATGGCTGTTTCCCGCCTTGGAAGAGTTGCTGGGCGGCGTTGCGGTGCACCAGGTCACCGACCATGGCGACCGGCTTGTGGAGTGGGTCGGTGAGGGCTCGTTGGACGTGGCCTTCGTCGCGATCGCCAACCAGATGCGGCTGCCAAGCACGGCGACGGCGATGGCTGTGGCACGCGACCGACTTGCCGTCCTCAGCGCGCCCGACGTACCGCTCGGCTCCCGGCGCAAGCCGTTCGCGGGACTCGACGTGATCACGTACACCTACGACATGTCCGCCGCGACGCTACACCGGCGGCTGTCCGAGCTGGGTGCGCGGCCCCGGGCGGCGGCCACGGCCGAAACGGCCGTACGGATGGGTCGCCTGCTCGGGTGGCCGATCGTCCTACCACGCGGCCTGGCCACCTCCTACGCAGAGCCGCAGGAGCGAGTCTCGACCGTGGCGATTCCGGGCCGGCTCACCCTGTTCATGGTGACCCGCCGCCCGACACCGATCGAATTGGTGGCAACCGTCACCAGCCTGCCCGCTCGTCTCGGTCTGGAGCCCGCATCGACGTCGACCGGTGACACCTGAGTTCCCCGCCCTTCGTGCTGACCAGCCGGTGGTGGAGAAGCCACCGCCCGTCGGCAATCGATCATATTGGCGAAGTTGGCAGGCCACTCGACGAACCCCTTGACGGCTTCCACTCCGCCCGCCGCGGCACGTGCCGGATCATCTACCGGATCAACGAGGCCAAGCGGGTCGTGGAGATCCACTCGATCCGCCATCGGCGCGACTCCTACCGTTCGTAGGTTCGTCCGGGCAGCGCACCTCCCATGCCACCCACAGTGCCGGTCCGGCGATGTCGAACGTGAAGGTGATTGCGGCGCGCGCCGGTGGCAGCCATCCTGCCACGCCGACTACCCGGCCCATGTTCCGCGTCGACGGAGCCGCGCTTGCGCGGAATCCGCACTGGTGTCAGCGGTGACACCGGATCGCCAGGCGAGCAGTGCCGCGGCCGCGACGCTGCCGGCGGCCAGCCACCGCAGGGCTTGGCTGAGGGCTTGGGCGAGGTTCGCCTGCAGCTCCCCGGTCTCGATCAGGCTGCCGGTGGCCGCGACCGCTATGCCGGCAGCCCCGAGAAGCGCCGCCTGGGTGACGCCGGAGGCCTGTCCCACTCGCTCGGCCCGAGTGATGGCCTGCGTTCCCAGATTCGTCATCGCGTATGCGGTCCGGTATCCGAGCCCGGTCACCGCCAGGCCCAGCAAATACCACGCGAGGTGACCGCCGGCGGAAGCCGTCAGCAGGCCGATCGCGCCGACGATCGTGACGAGGGCGATGGCCCGTGGCGGGTCACAGCGTTCACTGAGGCGTCCCGCGATTGGGCCGGCGATTCCCCCGCTAACGCAGAGAGCGAGGACGATCATGCCCGCGACGAACGGCGAGTAGCCCCTGACCTGCTGGGTGTAGATCGTGGCCGCGAACACCGCGACCGTGAACGCGACGTGAGCAACCATCCCCATCAGCGTCATAATCACGTAGCGGCTGTTGTGGAACAGATCGAGTTCGACCAGCGGGTATCTCGCCACCCGCTCGCGTAGCACGAACGCCGCCATCGCCAGAAGTCCGACCACGACGAGGCCCACGGTCGCGACAGGCGACCCGGCATTCGTTCGATCGACCGCGAGGGTGACCGCGGCGACCGCGAGCACCACCGTGAACAGACCAGGCAGGTCGATCGCAGGAGGGGCGGTGGGATCCCGCGACTCCCGCAACCCCGTTGCGACGACCGCTGTGGCGGCGACGCACAGAGCAGCGTCCACCAGAAGCACCGTCCGCCAACTCACCAGCTCGGTGATCCCACCGCCGAACAGGGGCCCGAGCGCCAGCGCGATGGCTCCGACGCCGTAGGCGCTGCCGATGGCGCGTTTCGCCCGCCCCCCAGGGAACGCGTGGGTGATGACCGCGAAGGCGAGGGGAAACACGATGCCGGCGCCGATCCCCCCGACAATACGGAAAGCGATCAGGCTGGCGGCGGTGGGCGCCAGTCCAGCACCCAGGGAGCCCAGGCCGATGACCGCCAGTCCGGCGACGAGCATGCGTTTGCGACCGACCAGGTCGCCGAGCCGCCCGCCGGGCACGAGAAACGCCGCCTCCGCGAGAAGGAAGCCGCTGATCACCCAATGCAGGTTCGTTACGGACGTGTCCAGTTCCGATGCCATCGTCGGCAGAGCGAGGTTCAGCGCATAGACGTCGAGCTGGATGATGGAGATGCACGCCGAGGCCGCTAGTAGCGTCGACCGGCCCGAAGCAGCTGCGGCGGGGGTGGATGCGCCGATGCGAGGCGGGCGAGCGGACACGAGCGAACTGTAACTTATGCCCGCTTTGCCGCTCTGGTCGCTCGCCGCGCCACGGAACGCTTCAGCGCGATCCCCGAGGCCCCGGCGTTCCCGAGCTGACCCCGGTGGCCTCGTCCCCGCTGGCCAGCCCGGGGCCACCGACGGTCTGCGTGCCCCCGGACCGGGGTGCGTCGGGCGGTGCCGCCCCGGGCCGCGGGCTGATCGGAATCAGGGCCAGCATCCCGACCGCGACCAGCAGGTACGCGTTGCCGCCGAGGAACCCATGCGGGCCGGCGGATCCGTTGGCGAAGACCCAGACCACGCCGCTGCACAGCACCGCGTACGCCCCGATGCCGGCGCGCAGTCGACGCCGGGCGGCCGGAATGGCCGGTGGCCACGGCAGCGTCGCCGCGGCGACCACCACCAGGCCGGGCACCAACCAGACCAGGTGGTGCACCCAGGTGACCGGGCTGACCAGACAGGCCAGCACCCCGGTCAGGGCGAACCCGGCCCGCTCGTCGCCGGCGCGGGCGGCCCGCCCGACGCGAACCCACCACGCCGTCAGGGCCACGGCGACCAGGGCGAGCCAGAGCAGCCGGTCGGGGTGTGCCGGATCGAGCCGGGCGACGAGCCCGAGCAGCGACTGGTTGGACACGTACTCGAGCTTTCCGACCCGCCCGGTGTCCCACAGCGCCTCGGTGAAAAAGGTGCGGGTGGCGTGCGGAGCCACGGCCAACGCGAGCAGGGTCGCCGCCACCGCGGTTCCGACGGCCGCGCCGGCGGCCCGCCAGCGGCGGGTCACCAGCAGATACCCGACGAACACCGCCGGGGTCAGCTTGATCGCCGCCGCCAGCCCGATCCCGATTCCGGCCAGCCGGCGTCCCCGTTCCAGCTGCCACAGGTCGGCGTAGACCAGCGCCATCAGCAGCAGGTTCACCTGGCCGAAACTGACCGTGTCGCGCACCGGGTTGAGCCCGGCAAGCAGGCAGGCGGCCAACGCGAACGCGTACCACCGGGACCAGTTCGCACGGCGGGCAAGCGGGGCCACCAGCAGGTGCAGCAGCAACCCGGCGGCCAGCACGGTGAGCGCCAGGTTCATGGCGATCGTCGGATACCACGACACGGCCGCCATCGGCAACATGACGATCGCAGCGAACGGCGGATACGTGAAGCCATAGCCGTTCCAGGTCGTCCACTCGTAGAGCGCGCCGCCGGCCACCCAGTGCCGCACCGCGCCGTGATACACCCCGATGTCGAACCAGCCCCGGTGCCCGGGCAGCAACGCTATCGCCACCCCGATCGTGGTGGCCAGGCCGGACACCAGCAGCACCCGCCGGAGGAGCTGCCCCCGGCTCGGGTGCTCCGACCCGCCGGCAGCGCCACCGGCGTCGAGCCGGGCACCCGGGGCAGCCGCCGTCATCGGGGAACCGCCAGGGCGAGCCGGGGCGGCGGGGTGAGCAGACGTAGCACGGCCACCGCCACCAGCCCGGCGAGCACACCGGCCGTCGCCAGCAACAGTTGCCCGGCGTCGGGACCGAAGCCGCTGGGCAGCGTCACGAACGCCAACACCGCCGCGCCGAGCGCGGCCACGTGCCGGGCCCGCCCGGGTGGTGCCGCCGCCGCGAGCAGGACCAGGCCCCACAGGGCGTACCAGGGCCGGGTCGCCGGGCCGAGCAGCGCAACCGCCAGCAGGACCAGGCTCACCGCGTAGGCCGGGCCGAGCCGGTGCCGGTACCGCCAGACGGCCCCGGCGGCGGCGAGCACGCCGAGCAACCCGAGTGCGACACCAGCCCGCATCGGCGCGGCGCCGAGGTCCAGCCCAAGCGCCTCGGTCGAACGCCGTGCCACCCGGCCGAGCGCCGTGGAGATCGACCAGCTGTGCCGGTAGGCCGGTGCGCCGAGGGCACCGATCCAGCCGTACCCGATGCCGGTGGCCCAGGTGACAGCGGTGCCGGTGGCGACCGCGACGCCGGCGACACGCGCCACCGCGACGCGGACGCCGACCCGCCGGACGGCGAGCGCGCCCACCACCAACAGTCCCAGCAGTGCCGGCACCTTCACCAGCGCGGCGAGGGTGACCAGCACGGTGGCCGCGGCGAACCGACGCGCCACCGCCAGCCGCAGTCCCACCACGAGCAGCCCGAGCATCACCGCCTCGTTGTGTGCGCCGGCGACCAGGTGCAGCGGTACGAGTGGGTTGAGCACGCCCAGCCAGAGCGCGGCGGCCGGATCGACGCCGCCGTGCCGGGCCAGCCGGGGCAGATTCGCTACGAGCAGCGCCACTCCGGCGAGGGCCACGACGCGCAGCGCGAGCACGCCCAGCGCCAGGTGCCCACCGGTGAGCGCGGACACCCCGGCGGCCAGGACCAGGAAGACCGGACCGTACGGCGCCGGCGTGTGCTGCCACATCTGCGGTACCTCAGCGGCAAGCCGCCCGCCGAGGTGGGCCACCCCGAACTGGTAGACATCCAGGTCGGCCAGGACCATCGCGCCCTGCGCCAGGTAGCTGTAGGCGTCCCGGGAGAACAGCGGCGGCGCGAGCAGCAGCGGCCCCGCCCAGCAGGCCAGGGTGATCGCGGCGCCCCTGCGGTCGGTTCGCCCGGACCAGGGATTTCCCAGCTGCGCGGAGGGGACGCCCGGGAACCTCGGATGGCCCACGGCCGTCCCGGCCGCGGGCCGCCGCAGATCGCTCCCGGCCCACCACCAGGCGACCGTGAGCAGGGTCAACCCCGCGTATCCGCAGAGCAGTGCCGGCCGGTCGAGGTGGCGCAGGCTCGTCCACCAGAGTGCGCCCCGTTCTGGCAACGCACCGGCGCCGCAGCCCGCGACCGCCAGCAGGGTGGCGCCCACCGCGCCGAGAAGGCGGTAGGCGGAGACGCTCGGCGGTGACAGCACGCGGGCAGGATGCCGGGACGACCTGACCGCCAGACGGCCGCCTGTCGATCAGCAGGCGACCCCTGAGTGTCCGCTCAGCGCTCGGTCGTCCGGCCCTGCCCATCTCGATGCCGGCACCATCGAGCGGCGCCGGGTGCGCACCCGGCGGAGGAGTCGGCGACATCGGCTCACCGCGTCACGCCGTGGTAGAAGAGGTCACCCAGGCCGACGGTGAAGGCCAGGATCCCGTAGAGGGCGTGCTCGACCGAAGCGGCCAGCAGGGACCGGGTTCGCCGGTACCGCCAGGCGAACAGCGCGCCGCCGGCGAGGGTGAGCAACACCGACCAGATGCTGCCGAAGATCACGTGCGCGACGCCGAACGCCGTCGCGCTCGCCGCCACGAGCACCGTGCCGGTGCCGAACAGGGGCGCGTACCGGTGAAACAGGAAGGCGCGGAAGACCAGCTCCTGCGGATAGACGGAGAGCAGCGGGTACAGCACGACCACGGCGACCCAGATCAGCGGGGTCTGGCGGGGCAGGTCGAACAGGCGGTCCGGGGCGAGCACGGCGATCCCGGTGACGGCGACCACCGCCATGCCGGCCCAGAGCCGCGCGATGCTCGGCACCGCGGCCCACAGCGCCGCCGGTCTGCCCAGGTCGCCGCGGTCGAATCCCGGCTGCCGGCGCAGCCACCACCCGGTGAGCAGCCCGAGGAGCACCAACGGGGGAATGGGCCGCCCGGGAGATCCACAGTCGTGTACGCGGCGACCGCGCCGTAGAACAGCGCCACGTGCTCGACGGCCAACCACACCCGGCGTGCCCGCCCGGCGCCGGGCGGCGTCGGTGAGGTGCCCGTCGCCGCCGTCGACGGACGCCGCCTACCATGGGCGCCTCCGAGCCAGCCGGGTCGACGCCGCGCGGGGCCCCGCCGGGCGCCGTCGGCGGCAGGCCCGTCCGCCGCGCGGCGGGCGGGTGGGCCCACGCCGACAGTCCCACCGTCGGCCGGTCGCTCCCCGGAAGCGCCGCTCGTGGTCGTTTCCACGTCCTCACGCTACGACTCCCGGCGAGACGGACGGCGACGCCGCCTGGATCTTCCGCCGGAGTTCGCTCTCCTGTCGGCTGGATGTGGCCTGCCGGGTACGACGGATCCCCACCGTACGATCGTGCCTACTCCGGACGCTCCGACACCGGTGCGATTCGCGGCGCTCGGTGACTCGATCACGGTCGGTCTCGGCGATCCGATGCCCGACGGGACGTGGCGCGGATGGGCCGCGCTACTCGCGGACGGACTGGCCCCGCCGGACCCGGCGGGGCCGTCCGGTGTGGAGTTCCACAATCTCGCCCACACCGGCGCGCTCACCGCCGACGTGCTCCGCGACCAGCTCCCCGCCGCCCTCGACCTGCGGCCGACGGTGGCCGCCGTGATAGTCGGGGTCAACGACACGCTGCGCGCCCGCTTCGACGTGTCCGCGATCGGCGCGGCGCTGCTGGGCACGATCGGCGCGCTGCGCCGCACCGGGGCGCTGGTGCTCACCGCGCGGCTGCCGGAACCGGGCCGGATGCTCGGGCTGCCGTCCGGGCTGGCCCGGCCACTCGCCCGGCGGATCGCCGCGGTGAACGCGGTCACCGATCATGCGGCAGCGCTGCACGGCACCGTCCACTTCGACATCGCCAACCATCCGGACACCTACCGCCGGGACATGTGGAGCGTCGACCGCCTGCACCCGAGTGAGCGGGGGCACCGGCTGCTCGCCAGCGCGTACGCCGACCTGCTGCGCGAGCGTGGCGTCCCGGTGCACCACCACCCCGACCCGCGGCCGGGAAACCCGCCGCCGACCAGGGCCGCCCAGCTGACCTGGCTGGCGGTCAAGGGCACCCGGTGGGTGCGGGACCGGTGCACCGACTTGCTGCCGCAGCTGGTCTGGCTGGCCGCCGCCGAGTCCTGGTACACGCTGCGGGGCGAGGCCCGTCGCCTCGACGACCGTCTCGGCCGCGACCTGGCCGCCGCCCTCGCCGCCTGCACCCCCGACCCGACCGGGGAGGCTGACCCGGCTGGCCGGTTCGGTCCGCACGCCGCACGCTAACCAGGGTTCCCTCCGCTACGCTTGGCCAGCGGCAAGGCGCCCTTGCCCGCCTCAGCTCGGCACATCGCGGCGGCGGAAGCCGGCCAGGCCGGCGGCCAGCAGCAGCATCCCCACACCGGTGAGCACCAGCAGGGGCAGCGCCGTCGGGTCGACCGGCGGCACCGACGGAACATGGGTGTACGGAGACAGGTTGAGCGCCGCCTGCGGCAGGTCAAGCGCGGCGCCGAGCTGCCCGAGCAGCAGGAACCCGATCAACGACACCCAGGACAACGCCACCGACCAACGGGGCAGCAGCCCGAACAGCGCGGTCACCACACCGGCCACGACGAGCAGCGCCGGCAGCCACAGCAGCGCCGCCACACCCAGCTCGGCTGTCCGTCCCATCGCGTTCCCGGCCACCACGCCGTACCCGAAGCCCGTCGACAGGCCCGCGAGCAGCACCAGCACGGCCGCGCCGAGCACCGCGCCGGCCACCTGTGTCCCGAGCCAGCGGTGGCGGCTCACCGCGGTCGCGAGCACCGACTCCAGCGTCCCGTCGGCCTCGTCCGAGCGGGTGCGCAGCAGCGCCTGCACGACGTACGCGCCGATGGTCAGCGCGAACAGTCCGAGCATCGCGGCGAGGAACGCGTCGACCAGGTTCGTTCCGCCGCCGAGCGCCGCGATCGCCTCGGCCGCCGCGGGATTCTCCGCGATCATGTCGTTGACCTCGTCGGCGGCGACTCCCATCGAGAACCCCAGGATCACCACCGCGACCGCCCAGCCGACCAGGGCGCCCCGGTGCAGCCGCCAGAGCAGACCGGCGGGGCTGAGCAGCCCGGCGACGGCGTGGGCCGGGCCCCGGCGGGTGGCGAGCAGCCCGGCGCCGAGATCGCGTCGGCCGGCGAGTAGGAACGCGAGCGCGGCCCCGCCCACCAGAAGCGCCCCGGGCAGCAGCAGCACCCACCAGCGCTCCCCGCCGAACGCCCGCACCTGGTTGCCCCAGCCGAGCGGCGACAGCCAGGACGGCCAGGCACTCTCCACCCGCAGGCCGTCCCGTTCGCCGAGGACATCCCCGGCGGCGCGGAGCAGGAACGCCACGCCGGCGGCGGCTGCGGCGAGCGCGTTCGCGCCGCGCGAGGTGACCGAGAGCTGGGCGGCGACGGCGGCGACGGCGGTGAAGGCGACACCGACCCCGGCGAGCGCTCCGGCGGCGGCGAACGACCCGGCGAGCGGCAGACCGGTGACGGCGAAGGCCGACCCGAGGAGCACACCGAGCACCAGGTTCGCCCCGACGACGACGAGCAGGGCGGCGGTGAGCAGCGCGTACCGGCCGACGGCGACGGCGCCGAGCAGCTCCGCCCGACCGGTCTCCTCGTTCTGCCGTGTGTGCCGGACGACGGCGAATGTACTGATCAGCGCAGCGAGCACGGCAAGCGTGAGGTGGGTTTCGGCGACCACCACCGCGCCGAGGTCAGGCCCGACTATCGGGCCGTTGAACGCGCGCGCGACGACGCTGGTGGCGGCGGTCTCGGCGTATTGGATCCGCGCCGGCTCGTCCGGGTAGACGCCGGTGACGCTGCCGGCCAGGCCGACGCCGAGCAGCGGGGTGCCGAGCACCCAGATTCCGAGTTTGGTCCGGTCGCGTCGCAGGGCGAGCCGGGCCAGCCGGCCGGTGCCGGTGAACGCGCTCATCGGACCCGCTCCGCGCCGGCGGCGACCCGGCCGTCGCCCGCGGCGCCGTCGTAGTGCCGCAGGAACAGTTCTTCGAGGGTCGGTGGGGCGCTGGTGAGCGCTCGCACCCCGAAGCGGACCAGGTGCGCCAGCAGCTCGTCGAGGTGCTCCGGCTCCACCTCCAGCCGCGTGCGGCCGTCCACGGCACGCACCTCGTGCACGCCGGGCAGCTCCGCGACGCCGACCAGCGGGCGCGCCGTCTCGACGGTGACCGTGGTCCGGGCCAGGTGCCGCAGTCGAGTCAGTGTGCCGGATTCCACGGTGCGGCCGGCGCGGATGATGCTGACCCGGTCACAGAGCGCCTCGACCTCGGCGAGGACGTGGCTGGAGAGCAGCACGGTGGCACCGTCACGGGTGAGCCGGCGGACCTCCTCCTGGAACACCGCCTCCATCAGCGGGTCGAGCCCGGAGGTCGGCTCGTCGAGCACATACAGCTCCACGTCGGAGGCGAACGCGGCGACGATCGCGACCTTCTGCCGGTTGCCCTTGGAGTACGAGCGGCACTTCTTCGTCGGGTCCAGATCGAAGCGCCTCAGCAGTTCGTCGCGGCGACGCCGGTCCAGCCCGCCGCGCAGCGCGCCGAACAGATCGATCGCCTCGCCACCGGACAGGTTGGGCCACAGGTTCACGTCGCCGGGCACGTACGCGAGTCGGCGGTGCAGCGCCACCGCGTCGCGCCAGGGATCCGCGTCGAGCAGCCGCACGTCGCCGACGTCGCGGCGCAGCAGGCCGAGCAGGATCCGAATGGTGGTGGACTTGCCGGAGCCGTTGGGCCCCAGGAACCCGTGTACCTCCCCGGCCTCGACCAACAGGTCGAGGCCGTCGAGAGCGCGGACCGTACCGAAGTTCTTGACCAGGCCGGCGATCGCGATGACGGGCATGGCTCCTCCTGCCGCAGCCGGTTCGACACCCCAGCCTACTGACCGACGGTCAGTGGTTTCAACCCACCGATCAGGACCGCGGCTACGCTCAGCGACATGACCGCCGAGGCGCCCGACGACACCCGCACCCAGATCCTGCGGGTCGCGTTGGACCTGTTCGCCCGGTACGGCTACCAGCGCACCTCGCTGCGGCAGATCGCCGAGCGGCTGCGGCTGACCAAGGCAGGCGTCTTGTACCACTTTCCCGCCAAGGAGGACCTGCTCTCCGCCTTGACCGAGCCGCTGCTGGTGGACCTGGAGTCGCTCCTGGACGCCACCGCCGCGCTGCCGCCCCCGCGGGCCCGCGAGGCACTGCTCGCGGGCTGGATCGACACGCTGCTGCGCCACCGCCGCCCGCTCCGCGTGCTCTTCCACGACATCGCCATGCTCTCCCGCGGGGTGACCTATCACCGGATCATGCAGATTGCCAGGCGCGCCAACGAGATCGTCGCCGGCCCGGACGCCCGACGCCGGGAGCGGGTGCGCGCCGTGCAGGCCATCGCGATGTGCAGCGACCCGATCGTCTTGATCGACGACGTCCCCGAGGAGACCCTGCGCGCTGACATGCTCGACGGCGTACACCGGCTGCTGGGAGGCGCGGGAGGCGCGGGCGACGCCGGACCGCCGGCCGGTGCCGAACCGCTGGACGGCGCGAGCGCGGGCACCAGGCGCACGGCCGGCCGGCGGCAGCCGGGGCGCCCCCGGTCGATGGGTCCGGAGCAGGTCCGCACGGCGCGGCGGCTGCACGCGGCCGGCACCCACTCGGTGGACGAGATCGCCACCGTGCTCGGGGTGTCCCGAGCGACGGTCTACCGGCATCTGGACCGGTCCGACGCGGACTAGCGGGTCATTTTTCGCGACTCTTTTGAGACGCTCGTTTGGCTGGCCGGACAGCGGGTAGCCGAGGCTCCCGTCCGGTGGACGGGAGCGGGCCGCAGGAAGTGGTCCGCGGCCGGCGCGACGGGACGGTGGCGGATGGGTCCGGTGGTTGACGGCCGCCTCGACCGGGCGGCCCGACAGCGGGCCGGTGAGCGCTGACCATGTGCGGCATCAGTGGTGAGGCCCGGTTCGACGGGACGACGCCGGACGCGGACGCGGTGGCCCGGATGACCGACGCGATGTCCTCCCGCGGGCCCGACGGCCAGGGCTCGTGGTGTGCGGCCTGGGTAGCCCTCGGCCACCGGCGACTCACCATCATCGACCTGTCGGACGCCGGCGCCCAGCCGATGGTGCGCGAGGACCTGGGACTCGCCCTCGTCTTCAACGGCTGTGTCTACAACTACCCGGAGCTGCGCGAACGGCTGAGTGCCGCGGGGCACACCTTCCGATCCACCAGCGATACCGAGGTGATCCTGGTGGCGTACGCCGAGTGGGGAGAGGCCTTCGTCGAGCATCTCGTCGGCATGTTCGCGATCGGGCTGGTCGACCGGGCTCGGCGGCGACTGCTGCTGGCCCGGGACCGGCTCGGCATCAAACCGCTGTACCTCGCCGAGTCCCCCGGCCGGCTGCGGTTCGCCTCGACCCTGCCGGCCCTGCTTCGCGGCGGCGATGTCGACACCGGCATCGATCCGGTGGCTCTGCACCACTACCTGTCCTGGCACTCGATCGTGCCGGCACCGCGAACCGTCCTGCGCGGTGTCCGCAAGCTGCCCCCGGCGACGCTGCGGGTGGTCGAGGCGGACGGACGCAGCCGGGAACGCGTCTACTGGCGTCCGGAGTACGTCCGCGACCCCGACTACGCCGGCATGGACCACCGGGACTGGCGGGCGGCGGTCGGGGGCGCGTTGCGCACGGCGGTCCGGCGACGGCTGGTCGCCGACGTTCCGGTCGGCGTGTTGCTCTCCGGCGGGCTGGACTCCAGCCTCATCGTGGCGCTGCTCGCCGAAGCCGGCCAACAGCACCTCCGGACGTTCAGCATCGGGTTCGACAGCCGGGACGGCGAGGCCGGCGACGAGTTCCGCTACTCCGACCTGGTGGCCCGCGCGTACGACACCGACCACCACCGGATCCGGCTCGCCAACGACGATCTCGTGCCGGCGATCCGGGCGACGGTGGCCGCGATGACCGAGCCGATGGGCAGTCACGACGTGGTCGCCTTCCACCTGTTGTCCGAGCAGGTGGCGAAACACGTGAAGGTGGCCCAGTCCGGGCAGGGCGCCGACGAGGTGTTCGCCGGGTACGGCTACCACCAGCCACTGGTCGCGATGCACCGCGACGGCGCGGCGGAGGCGTTCGCGGCGGCCTTCTTCGACCGCGACCACGCCGAGCTGACCCGGGTGGTCGGTCCGGCGTACGCCGGCGACCGGGACGCCAGCCGGGAGTTACTCGCTGCCGAGCTGGCCGCGCCTGGCGCGGAGACCGCGCTGGACGCGGTGCTGCGCCTGGACACCCACCGGATGCTCCCCGACGACCCGGTGAAACGGGTGGACAGCATGAGCATGGCGTGGGGGCTGGAGGTGCGTACCCCGTTCCTCGACCAGGACCTGGTGGCGCTCGCGGCGGCCTGTCCGCCGGAGCACAAGGCGGCGCAGGGCGGCAAGGGAATACTCAAGGAGATCGCCCGGGAGGTGCTACCAGCCGCGGTGATCGACCGACCGAAGGGCTACTTCCCGGTGCCGGCGTTGCGCAACGTGGACGGCAAGGTGCGGGAACAGGTCGTGGCGGCGCTGCGGGCACCGGCGGCCCGGGAGCGGGGCCTGTTCCGGCCCGAGTACGTCGAGGAACTGCTCGCCGATCCCGCGGCGGCGCGGACCTCGGCCGGCAGCAACAAGCTGTGGCAGCTCGGCCTGCTGGAGCTGTGGCTCCAGACGCACCACATCCGCTGAGGAGTGGGAGGAGCCTCCTGGCCACGGCGGGTGTCGTGGGAGAAGGGGTGCCGCGATCACGACGGGCAGGGACGGGTCTCGGCGGCCAGGTGCTCGAGGACGGCACGTACGTCGCCGTCGGTACGGGCGAGGATGCGGCGTTGCCGGGCCGCGCCGTTGCCGTCCCGGCGGACCCGGTTCAGCTGCTCGCGGACGTACGGCAGGTCACCGTGACGCTCCAGCGCGGGCGCGACCGTGGCGAACAGGTCGTCTACCAGTTCCCAGGCGGGCCGGGCGCGGCCGGAGCGCAGGTCGATGAGGTCACCGTCGAGCCCGTCGTGGGCGGCGCGCCAGTGCGCGGCCGCGACCAGACAGTCCCGGATCCGTGGGGTGTCGGCGCCGACGCGGACGTCGTCGGCCGCGGTCGCCACGAGCGCCCGGACCATCCCGGCTACCAGCACCGTGTCGTCGACCGTCGGGCAGACGTCGCCGACCCGGACCTCCACGGTGGGGTACGCCACGGACGGCCGGGCATACCAGTAGACCATCGCCGCGTCCAGCATGATGCCGGCGTTGATCAGGTCAGCCACGGTCGCCTCGTAGTCGGCGAGCGAATCGAAGTACGGGGTGGGGCCGATGCTCGGCCAGCGTTCCAGCTGCATCGACCGCCAGCTCGCGTGCCCGGTGTCGCGGCCGTCGTGCAACGGCGAGTTGGCGGTGATCGCCTGCACCACCGGTAGCCACGGACGCAGGTTGTTGCAGACCTGCACAGCAAGTTCCCGATCCGGCACCCCGACGTGCACGTGACAGCCGCAGACGGCCGGGTCGTGCGCGACCGGCCCGAACCGCCGGGACATCGCGTGGTAGCGCGGTTCGTCGGGCACGGTCCGGTGCGGCTCGCGCACCGGTGTGGCGCCCACCGCGACGAGACGGGCGCCAGCGGCCTCGGCCGCGTCGGCGGCGGCTTCACGCAGTGCGATCAGCTGCTCCCGCAGCTCGGTCAGGTCTGCGCTGACCGGCGTGACCATCTCGACCATGCTGTGCCGGAACTCCCGCCGGCTCTGGCCGCGGGCGGTCTGTGCCAGACTGTCGAGTACCCGGCCGGCGACCGGCAGGCTCTCCCCCGTCCCGGAGTGCAGCAGCAGGTACTCCTCCTCCACACCGAGGGTGAGTCTGCTGAGGTCGGGCAGGGTGGCGGCCGGTACCGGACGGTATGTCATGGGCGGTGCCGTCCGTTCGTCGGGCGGCGCGCCGGGCGCCGCACTGCCGGATGTTCTCCGGGTTCCCGGCCAGGGGAGCGGGAAACGCCGGGCCGGCGGCACTGGGGCGTGCGGACCCTCAGGCACGAGGACGAATCGCACCGACATAGACGACTCCTCCCGGGGTGAGCCGGGCCACAGAATGCCGCGGGGAATGCCGATTATTTGACGGAAGCCCGAACGCGTCCTGCGAAGCCAAACACTTCGAACGGCTGGCGGTGGGGGCCAGGATGGCCCGCCGGGGCGCCGCCCGGCCGGCGAGCCCGGAGCCGATCCCAGCACCGGCGAGCGTGCGGGTAACGTGCGGCGGCATGACCGGCGCGGCGTACTCGCACTGCTCCTACTGCGGCATGGCGTACCCACCGGCGGTTGCGTGGCCCCGGGTCTGCACGGCCTGCGGCCAGACCGTCTGGCGCAACCCGCTGCCGGTCGCGGTGGCGGTGCTGCCGGTGCGCACGGACATCGGCCTGGGCGTGGTGGTCGTCCGCCGGGACATCGAACCGGCGCGCGGGCTGCTCGCGTTACCCGGCGGTTTCATCGAGTACGGCGAGCAGTGGCAGGAGGCGCTGGTCCGGGAGCTACGCGAGGAGACCGGCCTACTCGCCGAACCAGCCGACGCGGCGTTGTTCGCGGTGCACAGCGCCCCGACCGCCGGCACGATGATGATCTTCGGAGAGCTGCCGGCGCGGGGAGCCGCGTCGCTTCCGCCCTCCGCGCCCACCGCGGAGGCCACCGAGTGGCTGGTGCTCACCGAACCGGTCGAGCTGGCGTTCTCCACCCACACCCGGGTGCTCGCCGATTTCCTCGCCCGGCACTCCCCCTGAGTTCGCCACCCTCGGCAGGACTACCGACATCGCGGCAGACGGGCCGAGCCGGACGGCTCAGTGCGCCGCACCCGTTGGCGGCCCGCCGGCGTATCCTGCACCCGGTGAGCACCACCCGGCAGCACCCACGCACGCTGATCGCCTCGAATCGTAGGGCCCGGCACGATTACGCGCGTACGAGGCGGGGATCGTGCTGGCCGGCACCGAGGTGAAGTCGCTGCGCGAGGGACGGGTGTCCCTGGTGGACGCTTTCGCGCAGGAACGCGACGGCGAGCTGATGCTGCACGGGCTGCACATCACCGAGTACGGCTACGGAAGCTGGACCAACCACGCGCCCAGGCGCACCCGGAAGCTGCTGCTGCACCGGGTGGAAATCGACCGGATCCGGGATAGGCTGCGCGACGGCGGCCTGACCCTGGTCCCCCTGTCGATGTACTTCGCGAACGGCTGGGCGAAGGTCGAGCTGGCGTTGGCCCAGGGGCGGAAGTCGTACGACAAGCGGCAGGTGCTCGCAGAACGCGACGCCGACCGAGAGATCGCCCGGGAGCTGGGCCGGCGGCTCAAGGGCCGCCCACGACGTGGGAGTTGACCCCGGCGGGTGGGACGGGGCGGACCGCGGCCACCGGACGGCGGACGGTCCGTCAGGAGGCGGCGCAGCCGGCACAGGTGCCGAAGATCTCCAGGGTGTGACCGACATCGGTGAAGCCGTGCTCGGCCGCCACCTGGTCGGCCCAGCGCTCGACGGCCGGGCCGGCCACCTCGACCGTCCGGCCGCAGGGGCGGCAGACCAGATGATGGTGGTGGCGGCTCTCGCTGCACCGACGGAACAGCTGTTCGCCGCCGGGTAGCCGGGTGGAGTCGATCTCTCCGGCGCCGACCAGGAGCTGGAGCGTCCGGTAGACCGTGGTCAGGCCGACCCTGGCACCGCGGTCGCAGAGCATTCGGTGCAGCTGCTGCGCGGTGTGGAAGCCCTCGACCTGGCGGAGCAGGGCCAGCACCTCGGCACGCTGCCGAGTGTTCCGGGTCACGTTCGGCATCGCCTGGGTCACCGTACTCCGTCCGCTGTTCCAACCGTCGGCCGGCGACCCCGCGCCGGCCGACTCCATTATGCGTGTCCGGCCGTCGCGGGCCGCGCGGCCTGATCCGCACCGTCACCGCGGTGCGCTCGTCCTCGCCCGGTACCCCGTCGGGCACGCCGCGAGGGCGCTGTCGGTGCGCCGCGCGAATGCGGGTGGATTCGGCGGGATAATGGGGCAGAGACCAGCCAGACCGTGCTTCTTACTCGCGGATGCGAGGGGCTAGGGTGTCGGCTGTGGCGATGTTCCGGATCGGGGAGGCGGCCGAGCTGCTCGGCGTGAGTGCCGACACCGTCCGCCGGTGGATCGACGCGGGCCGACTCCGCGCCACCCGGGACGAGCACGGGCACCGGATGGTCGACGGGGTGGACCTGGCCGCGTTCGCCCGCGCCCAGTCCGCCGAGCCGGATGACCGGGCGGACGCCTCCTCGGCCCGCAACCGGCTGCGCGGCATCGTGGTGAACGTCGTCAAGGACACCGTGATGGCGCAGGTCGACATCCAGGCCGGCCCGTTCCGGATCGTCTCGCTGATGAGCCGGGAGGCGGTCGACGACGTGGACCTGCGGATCGGCTCGCTCGCGGTCGCCGTGATCAAGTCGACGACCGTGGTGGTGGAACGGGCCGGGCCGGCGGCCGGCTCCGGGGCAAGGCAGGTGCCGTGAGAGCGCACGCCGTGCGTGCCGTCGCTGTGGCCACCACCGCCGCGCTTGCCCTGGGCGGCTGCGGCGGATCAGGTGCGGGACCGGCCGGCGACGACGGGACGGTCACGGTCTTCGCCGCCGCGTCGCTGACCGAGTCGTTCACCCGGATCGGGCGGGACTTCGAGGCGGCCAACCCCGGTGTGACCGTGGTGTTCAACTTCGCCGGCAGTTCCGCCCTCGCCACCCAGGTCACCGTCGGCGCCCCCGCGGACGTCTTCGCCGCCGCCGCGCCGCAGAACATGGCCACCGTCGCCGAGGCCGGCGCCCTCGACGGCGAGCCGGCCGTCTTCGCCCGCAATCAGCTCGTCATCGCCGTCGCGTCCGGCAACCCGCAAGGCGTACGCGGTCCGGCCCACCTGGCCCGGCGGAACCTGAAGGTGGCGCTCTGCGCCCAGCAGGTGCCCTGTGGGGCGGCCGCCCGCACGGCTCTGGACGCGGCGGGGATCACCCTGACCCCCGTCACCCTCGAACAGAACGTGAAGGGCGCGTTGTCGAAGCTGACGCTGGGCGAGGTGGACGCCGCACTCGTCTACCGCACCGACGTCCACGCCGCCGGGGCGGACGTGACGGCCGTCGAGTTCCCCGATTCCGCCGCGGCCGTGAACGCCTACCCGATCGCCGTCCTCGCCGATGCCCCGAACCCCGAGGGGGCGCGTGCCTTCGTCGCGTACGTCCGGTCCGCCCCGGCGCGGGCGGTCCTCATCGAAGCCGGGTTCCAGGGGCCATGACGACGACCTACCCGGCGCCCCGGCGACCGGCCCGGCGACGGGTGGGCGGGATACCACTGGCGCTGCTGCTGCCGGCGGTGCTCGGCCTGACCTTTTTGGTTCTGCCCCTGGCCGGCCTGCTGGCCCGGACGCCGTGGAGCACGCTGCCACAGCGGCTGACCGAGCCCGCGGTGCTCGCCGCGCTGCGGCTGTCGCTGCTCACCGCCACCCTGGCGACCCTGCTCTGCCTGCTGCTCGGGGTGCCGCTGGCCTGGCTGCTCGCCCGGGTCGAGTTCCCCGGCCGACGTCTGGTGCGCGCGCTGGTCACCGTGCCGTTGGTGCTGCCGCCGGTGGTCGGCGGGGTCGCGCTGCTGCTCGTGTTCGGTCGGCGTGGTCTGCTCGGCGGCTGGCTCGACTCGACCTTCGGGATCGCCCTGCCGTTCACCACCGCCGGGGTGGTGCTCGCCGAGGCGTTCGTCGCGATGCCCTTCCTGGTCATCGCGGTGGAGGGAGCGTTGCGCGGCGCGGACCGCCGGTACGAGGAGGCGGCAGCGGCCCTCGGCGCCGGACGTTGGACGACGTTCACGCACGTGACCGTGCCTCTGGTGGCCCCGGGCCTGGCCGCCGGGGCGGTGCTGTGCTGGGCACGGGCGTTGGGCGAATTCGGCGCCACCATCACCTTCGCCGGCAACTATCCGGGCCGGACGCGGACCATGCCGCTCGCGGTCTACCTGACGTTGGAGACGGACGTGCAGGCCGCGGTGGTGCTCAGCCTGATCCTGCTCGTGGTCTCGGTCGCCATCCTGACCAGCCTGCGCGACCGGTGGATCACCAGCCCGTGACCGCCGCACCACTGCTCGACGCGCGCCTCGTGGTGGACCGGGGCCAGTTCCGCCTGGATGTGCCGTTAGAGGTGGCCGCTGGCGAGGTGGTGGCGCTGCTCGGCCCTAACGGCGCCGGCAAGACCACCGCGTTGCGGGCACTGGCCGGGCTGCATCCGTTGACCGCCGGTCACGTCACCGTGGACGGCGCCGACCTGGACCGTCCGGGCCGGCGCACGTTCGTCCGCACCGAACGCCGCTCGGTCGGAGTCGTCTTTCAGGACTATCTGCTCTTCCCACACCTGAGCGCGCTGGACAACGTGGCGTTCGGGCCGCGCCGGCATGGTGCCGCCCGACGCGCCGCACGGGCGACGGCGCAGGACTGGCTGACCCGGGTGGGGCTGGCCGAGCACACCCACCGACGGCCCCGGCAGCTCTCCGGCGGGCAGGCGCAGCGGGTAGCCCTGGCCCGCGCCCTCGCCGTCGCGCCGGCGCTGCTGCTTCTGGACGAGCCGCTCGCCGCCCTGGACGCCCGGACCCGGCTGGACACCCGCGCCGCACTGCACCGGCACCTGGCCGCCCACCCGGGTGCCACCGTGCTGGTCACGCACGACCCGTTGGACGCTCTGGTGCTCGCCGACCGGCTGGTCGTCGTGGAGGGTGGCCGAGTGGCGCAGGAGGGCGACGCGGCGACTGTCACCGCCCGGCCACGCACCGACTACGTAGCCCGGCTGGTCGGTCTGAACCTGCACCGGGGACAGGCCGAGGGGCAGAGCGTCCGGATCGCGGCCGGACTCGTGCTCACCGTCGCCGACCGGCTCCACGGAGACGCCTTCGTGGCGTTCCGGCCGTCGGCGGTGGCCCTGCACCCCGACCGGCCCACCGGTAGCCCGCGCAACACCTGGCTGGCGACGGTCGCGGGCGTGCAGCGGTACGGCGACAACGTGCGCGTGCAGCTGGACGGGCCGATCGCGGTCGCCGCCGACGTCACGCCGACCGACGCGGCGGCACTGCGCCTGGTGCCCGGGCAGCCGGTCTGGGCCGCGGTCGAGGCAGCCGAGACACACGCGTACCCGGCGGTGTGACTCCGGCCGTCGCCCCGGCGGCGGACACGCGGTGCCCGAGCCGGCCGGCGGGGACGACAACCGTGAACCACCGTCGCGTCCACGCGACTGGACAACGATAGTTAACAATCTTACTAATTAAACATCCGTCGATCCGACGGCTCCTTGTGCCGGGAGGTCCGGATGCGTCAGCCCGCCCGCAACCTGTTACTGGCCGTGATCTCGGCCGTTGTCACCGTCGTCGGCACCACGCTCGTCCTGGCCGTGCCGGCCCGGGCCGCCGGCCCCACCGCCACCTTCGTCAAGACCGCCGACTGGGACACCGGATGGGAGGGGAGGGCGCCTCGGTCTCCTTCGGCTTCCTCGCCACCGGCTCCGGCTCCCCCACCGACTGCACCCTGAACGGCGTGCCGTGCGGCGGCGGGACGACCCCGACCGGTCCGCCGACCACCACGCCCCCGCCCACGACCGCACCACCCACCACACCGCCAGCGACCACGCCGCCGACGGGCGAACTGCCGAAGCACGCCCGGATCGGCTACCTACACGCAAGCTTCGCCAACGGTTCCGGCTACCTCCGGATGGCCGACGTGCCGGCCGACTGGGACGTCATCAACCTTGCCTTCGGCGAGCCGACGAGCGTGACCTCCGGCGACATCCGCTTCCAGCTCTGCCCGCCCACCGAGTGCCCGGGCGTCGAAAGCGAGGCCGAATTCATCGCCGCGATCCGCGCCAAGCAGCGGCAGGGCAAGAAGGTGCTGCTCTCGATCGGCGGGCAGAACGGTCAGGTCCAGCTCACCACGGCCGGCGCGCGGGACACGTTCGTCCAGTCGGTTTCGGCGATCATCGACCGGTACGGCCTCGACGGTCTGGACATCGACTTCGAGGGGCATTCACTCCATCTGAACGCCGGTGACACCGATTTCCGCAACCCCACCACGCCGGTGATCGTCAACCTGATCTCCGCGATCCGCAGTCTCAAGCAGCGGCACGGGGCCGACTTCATGCTCACCATGGCGCCGGAGACGTTCTTCGTGCAGCTCGGCTACCAGTTCTACGGACCCGGACCGTGGGGCTTTTGCAGGACCCACGCGCCGGATCGTACCTGCCGGTCATCCACGCCCTGCGCAACGACATCACCGTGCACGTGCAGGACGACAACTCCGGGCCGATCGTCGGACTGGACAATCAGTACCACACGATGGGCGGAGCGGACTTCCACATCGCGATGACCGACATGCTCCTTGCCGGCTTCCCGGTGGCCGGGAACCCGGACCGCGTCTTTGCCGCCCTGCGGGAGGACCAGGTTGCCGTCGGCGCGCCGTCCTCCGTCAGCGCCGGCAACGGTTACGTTTCGCCGGCCGGGGTGCAGACGGCCGTCACCTGCCTGGTACACGGCCACAGCTGCGGCTCGTACACGCCGCGCAGCGGCACCAACCCGAACCTCCGGGGCCTGATGACCTGGTCGATCAACTGGGATCGGTACTACGACTGGGAGTTCCGGCTCCACCACGGGCCGTTTCTGAAGGCACTGCCCTGACCCGACGGGGCGGGGACGACCGGCCGTCCTCGCCCCACAAACCGGTGGGCGGTACCGGGCTCCGTCGGCCAGCATCGACCAGACCGGTACCCGAGGTGGATGATCTGGCGGCGCCGCGGTGACCGAGCGAGGCGACCGACCGGGGACCGACAGCGACTCTGAGTGATGTCAGGCGGCGGCCTGATACGCCAGTACGCCACGGTTCACGGCGGCGATGGCCAGCCGGGCGGTGGACCGCAGCTCGGCCGAAGCCCCTCCGGAATCGGCGAGCTGACCGAGTAGGTCGACCACCTGCCGGGCCCAACGGACGAAGTCGCCGGCCGGCATCTCCCCGTCGATCTCGTGACCGCTGGCAAGTACCTTCGCGAGAGCTTCCCCACGCGCCCAGCGGTAGATCGGCCAGGCGAAGCCGAGATCCGGCTCGCGGGTGCCCCCCAGGCCCCGGGCCGCCTCGTCGGCCTCGATCTCACTCCACAGCTTCAGGGTCGCGTCGACCGCCTCCGCCGCAGCACCCCGCGGCAGCGACGCCCGTTCGTCGACGTCGCGGCGGGCCTCGAAAACCACCACCGACACCGCCGCTGCCAGCTCGGCCGGGCTGAGCCCGTCCCAGACGCCGCGCCGCAGGCACTCCGCGACCAGCAGGTCCGCCTCGGTCCAGATCCGGCCCAGCGTCCGCCCGGCGTCGGTGACCGCCCCGTCGGGCGCGAGGTAGCCGCGGGCGGTCAGCAGGGCGACGATCCGGTCGAACGTCCGGGCGAGTGAGCCGGTCCGGCCGGCCACCCGCTGCCGGAGCTCCTCGGTGTCCTTCTCCAGCCGGCGGCGGCGCTCGGCCCAGCGGGCGTGCTCGTCCCGGTCCGGGCAGGCGTGGCACGGGTGCCGGCGCAGCTCGGTGCGGAGCTGGGAGAGCCGGTGGTCCTCCCCCGTCGTCTGCCGGGACCGGCTGCCCCGGCGACCGCCGTGCCGGTCCAGGCCGGTGCCGCTGACCTCGGCGGCCAAGTCCCGCCGGGCGGCCGGGGAACGGTGGTTGAAGTGCTTCGGCACCCGGATCCGGGCGAGCACCTCGGCAGGTGTGGTGAAGTCACCCGGGCTGACCCGACCGGCCCACCGATCCTGGGTGAGCACCAGCGGGCGCGGCTCGCCGAAGCCGCCGGTGGCGGGATCGAGCACCACCGCGAGGCCAGCCCGCCGCCCGGACGGCACCCGGATCACGTCGCCGATCCGTAACCGCTCCAGGGACGCGATCGCCGCCGCCTTGCGCTGGCTCTGCCCCTGCCGGGCGAGGGACCGCTCCCGGTCGGCGATCGCCACCCGCAGCGCGAAATACGCGTCGAAGTCCCCGTGTTGGCAGGCCGCCTCCGCCCCGTACGCCTCGATCGTCTCGGTGTTGCGCTGGACCTGCCGGGCCAGGCCGACCACCGACCGGTCCGCCTGGAACTGCGCGAAGCTCGCCTCGAGCAGCGCCCGAGCCGGCTCCGCGCCGACCGTGCCGACCAGGTTGACGGCCATGTTGTACGACGGCCGGAAGCTGGACCGCAGCGGGTACGTGCGGGTCGACGCCAGGCCGGCCACGTGCCGCGGATCCGTCTCCGGCGACCACACCACGACGGCGTGCCCCTCCACGTCGATACCCCGCCGGCCGGCCCGGCCGGTGAGCTGCGTGTACTCCCCTGGCGTGAGGTCGACATGAGCCTCGCCGTTGTACTTCACCAGGCGTTCCAGGACCACGCAACGGGCCGGCATGTTGATTCCCAACGCCAGTGTCTCGGTGGCGAACACCGCCTTCACCAGGCCCCGTACGAACAGTTCCTCGACGACCTCCTTGAACGCCGGCAGCATGCCCGCGTGGTGCGCGGCCAGCCCCCGCTCCAGCCCATCGAGCCATTCCCAGTACCCGAGCACCGACAGGTCCTCGCCGGGAATCGCGGTGACCCGGCTCTCCACCACCCGCCGGATCTCCGCCCGCTCCTCCGGGCTGGTGAGCCGCAGCCCGGCGGCGAGGCACTGCTGCACCGCGGCGTCGCAGCCGGCCCGACTGAAGATGAACAGGATCGCCGGCAGCAGCCCCTCCCGGTCGAGCCGGTCGACGATGTCCGGCCGCAGCGGCCCCCGCCAGCGCGGTCCGCGCCGGCCGCCGCCCGGCCCCGCGCCGCGCCCCTCGCCCAGTTCCAGGCGACGCAAGGTGTCCCGGGTGTAGCGCAGCAGTTCCGGGTGTACGTCGTGCTTGCGGGCCGCGTCGGCGTCGTGGAACAGATCGAACATCCGCCGGCCGACGAGCATGTGCTGCCACAGCGGCACCGGTCGGTGCTCGCTGACCACCACCGCGGTCTCGCCCCGCACGGTCACCAGCCAGTCGGCGAATTCCTCGGCGTTGGACACCGTCGCCGAGAGGGAGACCAGGGTGACCGAGGCGGGAAGATGGATGATCACCTCTTCCCACACACCGCCCCGGAACCGGTCGGCGAGGTAGTGCACCTCGTCCATCACCACGTACGCCAGGCCCTCCAGCGTGGCCGAGCCGGCGTAGAGCATGTTGCGCAGCACCTCGGTGGTCATCACCACCACGGGGGCGTCGCCGTTGATGGCGTTGTCGCCGGTGAGCAGCCCGACCTGCGCTGCGCCGTAGCGGTCGACCAGGTCGTGGTACTTCTGGTTCGACAGCGCCTTGATGGGAGTCGTGTAGAAGCACTTACGCCGGGCGGGGGCGTCGGCGGCGGCCGGCGCGCCGGATGCGCCGCGCAGCGCCAGGTGGACGGCGAACTCGCCGACCACGGTCTTGCCGGCCCCGGTGGGGGCGCACACCAAAACGCCGCTACCCCGCTCCAGCGCCTGGCACGCCTCCCGCTGGAAGTCGTCGAGGTCGAACCCAAGATCGAAGGCGAACTCGTCCAGCGCCGGGAAGTGGGAGGCCTGCGCGGCCCGGCGGCGCGCCGCGGCGTACCGCTCGGCGGGGCTCGACATGTGACCAAGGTTAGTGCGTGCTGTCCCCCGACACCGACCAGGCCGTCCGGTCCGGGCCCGTCCGGGGCGATCGGTAGGGTGCACGACGTGCCGGACCGTACCGAACCCACCCACCCGCCCGCCCCGGACAACCCCGCCGAGACCGCCGCCCGAGAGGCGCCCCGCCGGCCGGTGGCGGGGGTGCTTTTCGACTTCCACGGCACGCTCGCCCAGGTGGAAGAGGCAGGCGCATGGGTAACCGGGGCGGCCGAGTCCTGCGGTGTCACGCTCGACCGGGTCCGGGCGACCGCGCTGGCCGACCGGCTGCTCACCGCCGGGCGGGCGGGCGGCCCGCTGCCAGCCCGGGTCCCGCCCGCGCTGGCCGAGCTGTGGGCGGCCCGGGACCTGTACCCGCACGCCCACCGCGGCGCGTACACCGGCCTCGCGTCGACCGTCGACGCCGGCATCGAAGGACTGGCCGAGGCGCTCTACGAGCGGCTGCTGGTGCCCGCGGGCTGGGTGCCCTACCCGGACACCGCCCCCACCCTGGGCGCGCTGCGCGCCGCCGGGATCCGCGTCGGCGTGGTCAGCAACATCGGCTTCGACATCCGGCCACTCTTCGCCGCCTGGGGGTTCACCGACCTGGTGGACGCGTTCGTCCTGTCGTACGAGGTCGGCCGGTGCAAGCCCGACCCGGGCATCTTCCTGCGTGCCTGCGGAATGCTGGGGGTCGACCCGGAGCACGCGCTCATGGTCGGGGACACCCCCGCCGACGCGGGCGCGGTGGCCGCCGGCTGCGCGGTGCTGGTGCTGCCCGCCGCCGACGCCGGCTGCCCGAACGGCCTCGGCGCGGTGCTCGACCTGACCCGGCCCGGCTGAGCGGTAATCACCCGGAGACGACCTCCCGGGCCAACGCGACCAGGTCGGCGAGTGCCGGATGACCAGGCGGGTGGCGCCAGGCCAGCAGGACGGTCACCGCGGGGGCGTCCGTCAGCGGCAGGTAGACCACCGCCGGACTCGGATGCATGGCGGCGGTCGCCGAGGTGGTGACCCCCACCGCGCGACCAGCGCTGATCGCCGCCAGCCAATCGTCGGTGTTGGCGACGTGCACCACGACGGCGGGGGCGCACCCGGCCGGCCACAGGTCCAGCGTGGTGGTACCGGTCCCGGCGTTCACGGCGATCGGCTGGTCTGCCAGGTCGGCGAGTGCCAGGCTGGCTCGCTGGGCCAGTGGGCTGTCCACCGGCACGGTGGCGAGCCGCGGTTCGGTGCGCAGGCGGTGCGCCCGCACCCCGGGCAGGTCGACCGGTTGCCGCAGGACGGCGACGTCGACCCGGCCCTGGGCCAGCCCGGCGCTACGCTCGTCGATGCGCAGCAGCTCCAGCGGCGTCTCCGGGCGCACCCGACGCCAGCGGCGCAGCAGGCTGACGGTGTGCTCGCCCAGCGCCGACCAGGCGTGCCCGAGCCGGATCGGCCGCCCGCCCGCGTGCTCCGGGTCGAGCACGTCGTCGACCGCGGCCACGGCGGCGGCGGCCCGGTCCCGGTACGCCCGGCCCACGCTGGTGAGTTCCAGGTGGTGGGTGGACCGGTCGACCAGCCGTAGGCCAAGATGCGTCTCGAGTTGGCGCAGCGTTCGGGACACCGCGGGCTGAGTCAGCCGGAGCCGGACCGCCGCGCGGGTGATGCTGCCCTCCTCGGCGATGGCGAGGAGGGCACGCAGGTGGCGTAGTTCCACGGTCATACGTGGAAAGCATAGGCACCGGCGGAACCGGCATTTCCGCCCGCCGACGGCAGCTCCTAGCGTCGAGGGTGTGACCGACACCCGGCTCGACCGACCGACACCCGGTTCTGCACCGACCCGACGGCCCCGCGGCGGCCTCGGCCCGGTGGGCCTCGTGCTCGGCGGGGCGCTGTCGGTGCAGTTCGGGTCGGCGATAGCCGCCCTGCTCTTCCCCCGGTCCGGAGTCGCCGGGGCGGTGACGCTGCGGCTGACCGTGGCCGCCGTGCTGCTGCTGGCGGTCTGCCGGCCCCGGCTCCGTGGGCACGGCCGCAGCGACTGGGCGGCCGTCGGCGCGTTCGGTGTCGCGCTGGCCGGCATGAACTCGCTGTTCTACCAGGCCATCGAGCGCGTTCCGCTGGGACCGGCGGTGACCCTGGAGGTGCTCGGTCCGCTGGCGCTGTCGGTGATCACCACGCACCGCACCGCCAGTTGGTGCTGTGCACTGCTCGCGCTCGCCGGGGTGGCGCTGCTCGGCCGGGGCGGCTTCGACCGGCTGGACCCGGTCGGCACCGGCCTGGCTCTGGCGGCCGGAGTGATGTGGGCGGGCTACATCGTGTTCAGCGCCCGGGTCGGCCGCCGCTTCCCCGGTGCCGATGGGCTCGCCCTGGCGATGGCCGCCGCCGCGTTGCTCACCCTGCCACCGGGTTTGGCCGAGTCCGGCACCGCGCTGCTGGACCCGACTGTGCTGGCGCTGGGCGGTGCGGTCGCCGTCCTCTCCTCGGTGGCCCCCTACACCATGGAACTGCTCGCCCTGCGCCGGCTGCCCACCGCCACCTTCGCGGTCCTGACGAGCCTCGGTCCGGCCATCGCCGCCCTCGCCGGCTGGCTGGTGCTGCGGCAGCGGCTCAGCGCCGGCGAGGTGCTCGCGATCGGGCTGGTGATCGCCGCCAGCGTCGGCGCGGTCCGGATCAACGCAGCAGCCGCACCGCGCCCGGGACGGCGGTGATCGTCACTGGTAGGTCGGCCGCCCGCTCGCCGTCGGCGTACGTGGTGATGCCCGTCGCGGCCAGTTCCACGGTCCGTGCCCGGTAGCTGCGCACCAACGGGTGCCCGACGTGCGTGCCCTGGTAGATGTGCGGCTTCACCCGGATCAGCGTGCACCGGTCGAACCGCCCACCCACCACGACGTCGAGCAGCCCGTCGCCCGGATCGGCGTCCGGGCAGATCCGCATGCCGCCGCCGTAGCTGGGACAGTTTCCAACGGCGACCAGGACGGCGTCCGCCGCGTGCGTCTCCCCGTCCAGGCGCAGGGTGTAGCGGCGGTGCCGCAGCCGGGCCAGCTCCACCAGGATCGCCAGGTCGTAGCGGCGCGGACCACGCGGCCAGTGCATCCGGTTCGCCCGCTCGTTGACGATCGCGTCGAAGCCGGCGGCGAGCACCGCACCGTACCACCGCTGGCTGCCGTCCCCCGCGGTGATCCGCCCCAGGTCGACCGAGTGGGACCGTCCGTCGCGCAGCGCCGCCGCGATCACGTCCGCGGCCGCGAGGGGGTCCGCCGGGAACCCGGTCTCGACCGCGAAGTCGTTGCCGGTTCCCACCGGCACCGGTCCGAACGGCACCGACGTGCCCGCCACCGCCTGCAGGGCAAGGTGCACGGTGCCGTCGCCGCCGACGGCGACCAGGGCCGACGCGCCCTCCGCGACAGCCTCGTGGCAGGCCGCCTGCGCCCGCGCCGCGGTCCGTGCCTCCAGCACCCGCACCGGCCGTCCGCCCGCGGCGAGCCGGTCCACCAGCTGGGGCAGCAATCCTCGCTGGCGTCCCCGGCCTGCGGTCGGATTGGCCAGAACGGCGACCGGGCCGGTGGGCCGTCGATCGTCTGCGGTCACGGCGAGCACCGTACCCGCCGCCCCCTGGGGCGGGTTCCCCAGGCCACGATGCCGCCGGTGCCGGTGCCCAGCACGCCACGCCGATCACGGGCTGCCGTGCCCACCCGGCGCGGATCGATCAGGTCATGTCGTCGTAGCGACGCTCGATCGGGACGGGCTTGGCGATCGGCTCCGGCGACCCGATCGGCTTGACCACGTCGACCGGAGCAGCGGCCTCGACCGGTTCCCGGTCGACCTCCAGCGGCGAGGCCTCGTCGTCGGCGACGCCGGCGTAGACGTCCCGGCCCCGGCCCCGGCGCTTGTCGTTGAGGAAGGCGACGCCGACAGCGATGAAGTACAGCAGCGACAGCGACAGGGCGAGCAGCGTCATCCCGAAGGGTCCAGGATCCGGGGTCGCAACGGCGGCGAAGGCGAAACATATGAAGATCACCGCGCGCCACCAGCTGAGCAGCCGCCGCGCGGTGGCCACCCCGGTGAAGTTCAACATCAGCAGGATCAGGGGAAACTCGAACGCCACCCCGAACAGCAGGATCATGTTCGTGACGAAGGAGATGTACCGCGTCACCTCGAGTTGCGTGGACAGCCCGGTGACACCGGACTCCATGAGGAACGCCAGGCCCTTGTCCACGACCAGGTAGGCGAGGACCGCCCCACCGACGAACAGTGGGAAGGCGATGGAGACGAACACATACGCCCACTTGCGCTCGTGCCGGTGCAGACCGGGCGCGATGAACGCCCAAAGCTGGTAGAGCCAGACCGGGGCCGCGACGATCAGACCGATCCACAAAGCCAGTTTGAGCTTGAGGATGAACCCGTCCGCCGGGGACAGCTGGAGGAACTGCTGGCACTCGCCGAGCGCGTTGGTGGCGCCCGGTAGGTCGCAGTAGGGCTCCTTCAGCAGGTCGAAGGCCGGCTGCGCGAGAACGAAACCAACGATCAGGCCGGCGACGACGGCCAGCGACGCGCGGAACAGCCGGTCGCGTAGCTCACGGATGTGCTCGACCAGCGTCATCGAGCCGTCCACGGCCTGCTGGAACTTGCTGGGGCCGCGCTTGCGCAGGGCGAAGGCCACGGTGGTCGGGACCTTGGTCAGTTGTCGCGGACGCGCTGCACCGGGTCGACGACCGGCTGCTGCGGCGGGGCCTGCTGGGGCGACTGCTGGCCGTACGGCTGCTGCGCGGCCTGCTGGGCCTGCGGCGGCAGCGGCTGGTAGCCGGCCTGCGCGTCGGCCTTCTCGGCCAGGTCACGATCGTCGTCCTGCAGGCTCCGCGTCTCAGCCTTGATGATCCGCAGCGATCGGCCCAGCGACCGGGCCGCGTCGGGGAGCCGCTTCGCGCCGAAGAGCAGGATCAGCACGACCACGAGTACGGCGATGTGCCACGGCTTGAGGGCACCCATGGGAAGCTCCAGTCGCTCTGTGTCGGGCAGGGGTGGTACCGCAGCCCATCGTACGTGCGTCGTGGGTCGTTGCCACCCGCCGGGCGGGAGACAGATCGGCCCGGCCGGTGAAGTCTTGACCAACCGCCGATGTTCCGTCAACCACGGGGTCGTGTCAGCGCCCACGCGGAACGCGGCGTGACCGCGCGGACGTGCGACGAGGATCGATCAGTCGCCACGCTTCGTCTTGATGACGGCGAGCCGCCGCTGGGTGGCGTCCAGCCGTCGCTGCAGCGCCTCGACACGGGCCTGGAGGGTCTCGGCGGCCTCCTGGAGTGCCTCGGCCTCGACGGCCCGCCGCTGGAGCGCCACGGCGGCTCGGCGCAGCTGGGGCAGCCGCACCAGCACCGCACGCCCGGCCAGCCCGAGCAGCCCGAGCGGGACCAGCACCAACGCCACCACGATCCACGTCACCACGGCGGTCAGCCTACTGCGTGGGCGCCGCCACCGTCGGATCGGCCGCAGCCGGGACGCGTGGCGGCAGCGGCGTCGCGTAGGCGTCCAGGGCCGCGGCCGCCGCCGCGTGCACCCGCCCGGCAAGTTCCACCGGTGCGACCACGGTGACGTCGGGCCCGAGCCCCAGCACGAACCGGCGGGCCCAGCCCAGGTCGGTGACGCGCAGCGACACCAGCCACTGGTCGCCGTCGCCCTCCTCGACCCGCTCGCACGGGTAGTACTCGGTGATCCACCGCTCGCCCCGACCGATCCTCAGGGTGAGCAGCGGCAGGTCCGGCGAGGGCCGGAACACCCCGTCGGTGAGGTCGTGCGGGCGGGCCTGCGGCGGTATCCGTGCCGGCTCGTCCAACGGCGTCACCGCGTCGATCCGGTCGGCCCGGAACAGTCGCACCCCCTCGGCGCGGCGGCACCACGCCTCCACGTACGCCCGGCCGCCGACCATCAGCATCCGCAGCGGGTCGACCACCCGCTCGGTCGTCTCATCCCGGGCGGCCGTGTAGTAGGTGATCCGCAGCGCCCGGCCGCTCTCCACGGCCGTCCGCAGCTCCGCCACCCGGCGGGTGTCGGCCGGCAACCGCACCGCGACCGGCGCGCCCATCAGGTCACCCGCCGCATGCTCGATCTTGGCGAGGGCCCGCTCCACGGCCTCCCGGTTGGCCACCCCGGGCGTCTCGGCCAGCATCCGCAGCGCCACCACCAGGGCGAGCGCCTCATCCTGGGTGAGCCGCAGCGGCCGGTCGATTCCCGCGTCGTAGATGATCGTCACCCGGTCGCCGTCGAACGCCATGTCGATCAGATCGCCCGGGCCGTACCCGGGCAGCCCGCACACCCACAGCAGCTCCAGGTCCTCCCGCAGCTGCCGCTCGGTGACACCCAGGTCGGCCGCCGCCTCGGCGATCTCGATACCGGGCCGGGCCAGCAGGTACGGCACGAGGTTGAGCAGCCGGGCCAGCCGGTCGGCGGAGGTGCGGGAGCCGCCGCGGGCGGCCGGCCGGGTCACCGGGCACCCCCGGTGCCGGCCAGGTCCTCGTGGCGGGTGGCGATCTCCTTGAGCCGCTGGATGACCGCCTCCCGCACCTCCGGCGGGTCGAGCACCCGCACGTCCGGGCCGTAGCCGACGAGCTTGCCGGCGAGGGCCTCCGGATCGGAGTAGGGCAAAACCAGCCGGTCACCGTCCAACCCCGCAGCCGTCTCCACCGCCCAGCGGCGCAACCCGGCTGCCCGGCCGGGAGCGGCAAGGACCGTGGCCCGGCCGGTGCGCTCCACCGGGCCGGACCAGCGGGCGACGTGGCTGATCAGATCCACCCCGTGAGGTGGATCGTAGGCGCCCGGCCGGCCGGTCACCCGGACCGCGCCCACCACCCGGGAGAGCCGGAAGCAGCGGGTGGCGGCCCGGTCCAGGTCGTGGCCGACCACATACCACCGGCCCCGCCAGCAGACCACGCCCCACGGCTGAAGGCGGCGACGGGACGGCTCGTCCCGGTCCGGGACCCGGTAGGCGAACGTCACCTCGCAGCGGTCCCGGGCCGCGGCGGTCAGCGGAGCGAACGCCGGGTCGACCGTCACCATCGGCTCCAACCCGAGAGTGGCCTGTGGGTCCACGTCCACGCCGGCGGCCCGCAGCTTCGCCAACCCCGAGGAGGCGGCGGCAGCCAGGCCGGCATGCTGCCACAACCGGGCGGCGATGCCCACCGCGGCGGCCTCATCCGGCTCGAGCGGGATGTCGGGCAGCGCGTACTCCCGCCGGGCGATCCGGTAACCCGGCTCGACGTCGAACACACTGGCCGTCCCGGTCTCCAGCGGGACACCCAGCTCACGCAGCTCAGCCTTGTCCCGTTCGAACTTGCGCTGGAACGCCTCGTGGTCACGCGCGTCGTGCGGATCGTGCTCGTAGCCGGGCACGGTCGCGGCGATCTGCGCGGCGGTCAGGAACCGCCGCGTGGACAGCAGGCAGATCACCAGGTTGACCAGGCGTTCGGTGCGGGTCCGCGACACGGTACGACGCTAGCAGCCGGCCGGCCGAACATGTGTACCCATCGCACCGCGCGTCACGACCGTCACCGGGCCGTGGTCACCGGCGGCCCGGAAACCTCCGCTCACCGTACGCCTGGAGCCACCCGGACGTGCTCGCCGACACCTGCGACCGCTAGCGTCGCCGCATGGTGCGATGGCGGTCGGGAACGGTGACGACGGTGCGGCGGGAGTGGACCGGCGCGGTCGAGTTGGACGTCGCACTAGCGGACGGTACGGTGCTGCGCGCCCTCGCCTACCCCGGCCTCGTGGGCCGGCCCGAGGTCGGTGACCGGGTGCTGCTCAATGCCGGCGCCCTGCTGATGGGCCTCGGCACCGGCGGGTACGCCCTCGTCGTGGCCCTGCCGGACCGGCTACCGCCGGACCCGCCCGCGCCGGCCGACAGCCGTGACGCGGGCCACCTGGTCAAGGCCCGCTACACCCCGTTGCAGCCGATCCTGCTCGGTGTCGACGAGGAGTCCTCCCCACACCGGGCGGCCCTGGCCGGGGCCGACGACCTGGCCGGGCTGCCGGTGGTCACCGCCGACCTGCACTCCGCGCTGCCGGCGATCCTCGCCGGGATCCGCGCGGACGCCCCCGGCGCCCGGGTGGCCTACCTGCTCACCGACGGCGCCGCGCTACCCGCCTGGTTCTCCCGTACCCTCGCCGGGCTGCGCGGCCACCTGGCCGGCACGATCAGCGTCGGACAGGCTTTCGGCGGAGACCTGGAGGCCAGCACGCTCTACAGCGGGCTGCTCGCCGCCCGGCACGTGCTGCACGCGGACCTCGCGGTCGTCGCCCAGGGACCGGGCAACCTCGGCACCGGCACCCGGTGGGGCTTCTCCGGGGTGGCGGTCGGCGAGGCGGTCAACGCGGTCGCCGTGCTGGGCGGGCGGCCGGTCGGGTCGCTGCGTATCTCCGCCGCCGACCCCCGCCCCCGGCACCGCGGCGTGTCCCACCACAGCCTCACCGCGTACGGCCGGATCGCCCTGGCCCGCGCGGAGCTGGCGGTGCCCGAGGGCCTCGACCCGGCGCTCGCCGACGCGGTCGACGCGGCGCTCGCGCCGCTCGCGGCCCGGCACGACGTGGTCCGGGTGCCGGTCGACGGCCTCGACGCCGCCCTGCGGGCCAGCCCGGTGCCGCTGTCGACGATGGGTCGGGGTCTGGCCGCCGACCACGTCTACTTCCTCGCCGCCGCGGCGGCCGGCCGGCACGCCGCCCGCCTGCTCAGCTGACCGGCGACGCCCGCATGGCACCGTCCCGCGCCGGGTAGGCCGATCCGCCGGTCGCGGACCGGATCGACCCGACGCCCCGCACCAGACACGCGCGACCGCGTCGCGCAACGAATCAGGCGAAGATGGCCAAGGCGGCCCAGGCACCCACGATCAGCGCGAGCGCGAGCGCGAGCACCCAGGTGGGCACGGTGTACTCGCCGCGACGGTTGCGCTCGATCTCGTCGCGGATCTTCTGCCGGCGGCGTTCGGCCCAGTTCTGCTTCTCGGAGCCCCGGCCGGTCGGTTCGGTAGGCATCATGGCGCCGCCAGCCTACCCGGGCCCGGAGGGGGGACCGCGCACACCCGCGCCGCCCCTCACATGCTGGCGATCAGCCGCTCCACCCGCTCGTCGTACGCCCGGAACGGATCCTTGCACAACACCGTGCGCTGCGCCTGATCGTTCAGCTTCAGGTGCACCCAGTCCACCGTGAAGTCCCGCCGCTTCTCCTGGGCATGCCGGATGAACTCACCCCGCAGCCGTGCGCGTGTCGTCTGCGGCGGTGTCTCCTTCGCCTCGAAGATCTCCGGGTCGGTCGCCACCCGGTCCACCGTGCCCCGCCGCTCCAGCAGGCCGTACAGACCTCGACCCCGGCGCAGGTCGTGGTACGCGAGGTCCATCTGGGCCACCCGCGGATGCGACAGCGGCAGGTCGTGCTTGCGCTGGTAGCGCTCGATCAGCCGCAGCTTCGTCACCCAGTCGATCTCCCGGGCCACCGGCTCCAGGTCACCGGTCTCCACCGCCCGCAGCACCCGACCCCACAGCTCCACCACCCGCTTCGCCGTCTGGTCGCCGCCGCGCCGCTCCACGAACTCCGTCGCCTTCGCCAGGTACTCCTGCTGGATTTCCAGCGCGCTGACCTCCTTGCCGGAGGCCAGGCGCACCTTCCGCCGGCCCGTGATGTCGTGCGACACCTCGCGGATCGCTCGGATCGGGTTCTCCAGCGTCAGGTCGCGCATCACCACGCCCGCCTCGATCATCCGCAGCACGATGTCCGCCGTACCGACCTTCAGCAGCGTGGTGACCTCGTTCATGTTCGAGTCGCCGACGATCACGTGCAGCCGGCGGTACCGCTCCGCGTCCGCGTGCGGCTCGTCCCGGGTATTGATGATCGGCCGGCTCCGGGTGGTCGCCGACGAGACACCCTCCCAGATGTGCTCCGCCCGCTGCGACAGGCAGTAGACCGCACCACGCGGCGTCTGCAGCACCTTCCCCGCGCCGCAGATCAGCTGCCGGGTGACCAGGAACGGGATCAGCACGTCGGCCAACCGGCCGAACTCGCCGTGCCGAGAGACGAGGTAGTTCTCGTGGCAGCCGTACGAGTTCCCGGCCGAGTCGGTGTTGTTCTTGAACAGGTAGATCTCGCCCGCGATGCCCTCGTCGTGCAGCCGCTTCTCCGCGTCGACCAGCAGCCCCTCGAGGATCCGCTCGCCGGCCCGGTCGTGCGCGACCAAGTCCGCAACCGAGTCACACTCCGGCGTCGCGTACTCCGGATGGGACCCGACGTCCAGGTACAGCCGGGCGCCGTTGCGCAGGAACACGTTGCTCGACCGGCCCCACGAGACCACCCGCCGGAACAGGTACCGTGCGACCTCGTCGGGGGAAAGCCGGCGCTGACCGCGATAGGTGCAGGTGACGCCGTACTCGGTTTCGAGGCCGAAGATTCGCCGCTCCATGATGAGACATTAGCCGCCCGGAGCCCCCGTTGGGCAACGCTCGCCGTGCCCGTTCCCGCGCGGTGCCCGCCCACCTCCGCCGGCTTCGGCCCGGCCACCGGCGGTACGGTGTGAGCCCGCCCCTCAGGTCATCGACGGTCGGCCCGCTGCCGCTGGGCTTCGGACGCGGCCTCGCCGCAACCGTCCCCGTCCCCTGATAGGGGGACAGCAGGGCCCGCGGGCCCACCCGTCGTCAAGGTGGGCCGGCACCGGCTGCCCCGGCGTCGGGTGGGATCCCGATGCCGGGGCGCGGGGCGTGGTCCCGCGGATCGAGTCGCGCCAGTCCCGGCCGGGACTCAGGACTCGGGGTGCTCGGGCTCCTGGCCCTCCAGGTCGGCCGACCCCGCCGACGTGGTCGGCTTGTGCGCCGCCTCCGTCGGTGTCTCCGGCCGCGTCGGCGGCTCCTCGGCCTTTCCGCCGTCCAGCAACGCGGTCAGCGCGGCGCCGGTGATCCGCCGGAAGGTGCGGCCCAACCGGGAGCGATCCAGGATCGCCACCTCCAGTTGGTCCGCGGCGATCGTCCGCGAGGCCCCACCCTCCCCGCCGACGCTGCCCAACGCCTGCACCGCCACCTTCACCGCGTCGGCAAGTGACATGTCCGAGCGGTGGTTCGACTTGAGCGCACCGGCGATCGCCTCGGCCTGGCCACCCATCGCCATCCGGCCCGGCTCGTCCGTGACCGACCCGTCGTAGGTCAGCCGGTACAGCTCGTCGTCGCCGGGCGTGGCTCCGACCTGGGCCACGCAGATCTCCACCTCGAACGGCTTCGACTGCTCGGTGAAAATCGCCCCGAGGGTCTGGGCGAACGCGTTCGCGAGGGCCCGACCGGTCACGTCCCGACGGTCGTAGCTCAGACCGTTCAGGTCCGCCATCCGCACCCCGGCCCGCCGCAGATTCTCGAATTCGTTGTACCGCCCGACGGCGGCGAAGCCGATCCGGTCGTAGATCTCGCTGACCTTGTGCAGGGCGCTGGACAGGTTCTCCGCGACGAAGAGCACCCCGCCGGCGTAACTAACGACCACCGCGCTACGCCCCCGGGCGATGCCCTTGCGGGCCAACTCGGAACGGTCGCGCATGATCTGCTCGGGCGAGGCGTAGAACTGCATGGCCACGGCGGCGGTTCTCCTTACGGCGCTGTGCGGGGACTGCTGTCAGATGGGGCGGCGTCAGCCGCCCGGGGTCTCCATCCGGGCGGCGACGACGCTCTCGGCGATCGCCGCGGCCTCGGCGTCGGTGAGCCGGTGCGTGCCCTCCGCCGTCGCGGTCATCAACACCGGGAAGATCCGCCGGGTAAGGTCCGGGCCGCCGGTCGCGGTGTCTTCGTCGGCGGCGTCGTACAGTGCCTCCACCGCCAGGCGGACGGCGTCGTCGACGGACAGCCCGACCCGGAACCGCTTCTTCAGGGCCGACTTCGCGAACAGCGAGCCCGAGCCGACCGCGTCGTACCCGGTCTCCTCGTACGGGCCGCCGGTCACGTCGAAGCTGAAGATCCGGCCGGCCCGCGCCGGGTCGCTCGCGGCCAGGTCGAACCCGGCGAACAGCGGAACCACGGCCAGGCCCTGCATCGCAGCCCCCAGGTTGCCCCGGATCATCGACGCGAGCCGGTTGGCCTTGCCGTCGAGTGAGAGCATCGCGCCCTCGATCTTCTCGTAGTGCTCCAGCTCCACCTGGAACAGTCGCATCAGCTCGATGCCGATGCCCGCGGTACCGGCCATGCCCACCAGTGAGTACGCGTCAGCCGGGTGCACCTTCTCGATGTCCCGCTGGGCGATGAGGTTGCCCATCGTGGCCCGCCGGTCACCAGCCATCACGACGCCGCCGGCCGTCGAGAGCGCCACGATGGTGGTGGCGTGCGGTGCCAGGTCGGCCGCCATGCCCGGTGGCAGCGGCCGGCGACCGGGCAGCATCTCGGGAGCCGCCTTGCTCAGGAACGTTGTGAAGGAGGACGTCCCCGCGTTGGTGAACACATCGGGAAGACGCCCGGATGGATCAAAACCCGCTGCCACGTGGTTCCTCTCAGGTACGTGATCGCCCTGGCCAATCGCGACACGTCGTCACGGAACCAGCCAAGACCACCGTTGCAGTTGAAGCAGATTATCCCGCGCACCCATCCGGCGCGCTGATCGTGGTCCAGGTGTTGCGGATCTTCCACGCCGTAGCTGGCGCAGACCCCGCCCTGCTCCGCGAGCAGGGCGGCGAACTCCCGCTACCCGGCGCCGCAGCGACGCCGGAGGTGATGCCTATTCCCCACCCTTCTGGACATAGCCCCTCACGAATTCTTCTGCGTTCTCCTCGAGAACGGAGTCGATCTCGTCGAGCAGGTCGTCGACATCCTCGGTGATCTCGGCCTGCCGTTCGGCGACCTCCGGGTTCGCCTCGGTGGCGACGTCTTCGATCTCCTCATCCTGCCGGGAGCGGCCGGACTGCGACTGCCCGCCGGTGTCACGAGTGGCCATGGCTGCCTCCTCCACGATCGTCTGCGACGAACTTACCTCGCGCAGGCGACCAAAGCCCGCCGCGCGCCCGCTCGCGGCACACGACAGGCCTTCCGCCTCACCCGGTGGTGGACGGCTCAGCCGCCGGTCAGGGTCTCCAGCAGATCCTTCGCGCTCTCACAGCGGTCGAAGAGCGCGCCGACGTGCGTACGGGTACCGCGTTCCGGCTCCATCATCGGCACCCGCACCAGCGACTCACGGCCGACGTCGAAGATGACCGAGTCCCAACTGGCGGCGACCACCTCGGAGGCGTACTGGGCGAGGCAGCGGCCCCGGAAGTAGGCGCGGGTGTCCTCCGGTGGCTCGGTCATCGCGGTTTGGGTCTGCTCCTGCGGTAGGAGCGTCTTCATCGCACCCCGGGAGACCAACCGGTGGTAGAGCCCCTTCTCCGGGCGGACGTCCGAATACTGAAGGTCGACCAGTTGCAGTTTGTGCGATCCCCAGCCGAGCTTCTCCCGCTCCCGGTAGCCCTCCAGCAGCCGCAGCTTGGCCACCCAGTCGAGCTCGTCGGCGCAAAGCATGGCGTCCCGGCCGAGCCGGTCCAGGACGCTCTCCCAACGGTTCAGCACATCGGCGGTCTGCTCGTCGGCGTCGGCACCGAACCGTTCGTCCACGAAGGAACGCACCCGCTCGTAGTAGGCCCACTGCACGTCGAGGGCGGTGAGCCGCCGCCCGTCACGCAGCCGCATCAGGTGGGTGAGCGACGGGTCGTGACTGACCGCACGCAGTTCGCTGACCGGATCGGCGATGCCGAGGTCGGGGCCGAGGGCCTTCTCCTCGATCATGGTAAGGATCAGCGCGGTCGTGCCGACCTTCAAGTACGTCGAGATCTCCGACAGGTTGGCGTCACCGATGATCACGTGCAGCCGTCGGTACTTGTCGGCGTCGGCGTGCGGCTCGTCCCGGGTGTTGATGATGGGCCGCTTGAGGGTGGTCTCCAGGCCCACCTCGACCTCGAAGAAGTCGGCACGCTGGGAGATCTGGAAGCCACTTCCCCCGCCGTCCTGACCGATGCCGACCCGGCCGGCGCCGGAGACGATCTGCCGGGTAACGAAAAACGGGGTCAGATACGCGACGATGTCGGCGAACGGGGTCTGCCGCCGCATCAGGTAGTTCTCGTGAGCGCCGTAGCTGGCGCCCTTGTTGTCGGTGTTGTTCTTGTACAGGTGGATGGGATGGGTGCCGGGGATGGTGGCGGCGCGCCGCGCGGCCTCGGCCATCACCCGCTCACCGGCCTTGTCCCAGCGCACCAGATCGCGAGGGTTGGTGACCTCCGGGGTGGAGTACTCCGGGTGGGCGTGGTCGACGTAGAGTCGCGCGCCGTTGGTGAGTATCACATTGGCCAGGCCCAGGTCCTCGTCGGCGAGGGCCTCCGCGGGGTCGTAGGCGGCACCGGAGTAGGTGAAGCCACGCGCGTCCCGCAGCGGTGACTCCTCCTCGTAGTCCCACCGGGCCCGGCCGCCACGGTTGAGTTCCGGGCGCGCCCCGTAGGCGTTGACCACCTGGGAGGAGGTGACCATGGGATTGGCACCAGCCTGGCCGGGCACGGAGATGCCGTACTCGACCTCGGTGCCCATGATCCGTCTAACGCTCATCGACCTACCTGCTTCGCTCGCCCGACCGGTCCCGCTGTCGAGCGTAGTCGGGGTGACGACCGATGGTGACGCGCCCGTCCGGCGCGCCGGAGGGCGGCGGGGCCCGGTCGCTCTCCGCGCCCGGGCCCCGCCGCCGACGGTCAGAGGTACTGACCGGTGTTGCTGGCGGTCTCGATGGACCGGCCCGCCTCGGCGCCCTTGCCGCCGGAGACGAGCGTGCGGATGTAGACGATCCGCTCGCCCTTCTTGCCGGAGATTCGCGCCCAGTCGTCGGGATTGGTGGTGTTGGGCAGGTCCTCGTTCTCCCGGAACTCGTCGACACAGGCGTCGAGGAGGTGCTGCAGGCGCATACCCTTGCGGCCGGAGGTGAGGAACTCCTTGATGGCCATCTTCTTGCCCCGGTCGACGATGTTCTGAATCATCGCGCCGGAGTTGAAATCCTTGAAGTAGAGGACTTCCTTGTCCCCGTTGGCGTACGTGACCTCGAGGAAGCGGTTCTCCTCGGTCTCCGAGTACATCCGCAGGACCACCGCGTCGATCATGGCAGCCACCGTGGCCTGCGGGTCACCGCCGTGCTCGGTCAGGTCGTCCGGGTGCAGGGGAAGCCCGGGGAGGATGTACTTGGAGAAGATGTCCTTGGCCGCCTCGGCGTCCGGCCGCTCGATCTTTATCTTCACGTCGAGCCGACCGGGACGCAGAATCGCCGGATCGATCATGTCCTCCCGGTTGGAGGCGCCGATGACGATGACGTTCTCCAGACCCTCGACGCCGTCGATCTCGCTGAGCAGCTGCGGGACGATCGTGTTCTCCACGTCGGAGGAGACGCCGGAACCGCGGGTACGGAAGACCGAGTCCATCTCATCGAAGAACACGATGACCGGCGTGCCCTCACCCGCCTTCTCCCGAGCCCGCTGGAACACCAGCCGGATGTGCCGCTCGGTCTCGCCGACGTACTTGTTGAGCAGCTCCGGGCCCTTGATGTTGAGGAAGTAGCTGGTGTGCTTCTCCTCGCCGCGCCGCTCGGCGATCTTCTTGGCCAGTGAGTTCGCCACCGCCTTGGCGATGAGCGTCTTGCCGCAGCCGGGCGGGCCGTACAGCAGGATGCCCTTCGGCGGGCGGAGCTGGTGCTCGCGGAACAGGTCGGCGTGCAGGAACGGCAACTCCACCGCATCTCGGATCTGCTCGATCTGCGTGTGGAGGCCACCGATGTCGGTGTAGTCGACGTCGGGCACCTCCTCGAGAACCAGCTCCTCGACCTCGCTCTTGGGAATCCGCTCGTACGCGTACGCCGACCGGGGCTCGATCATGAGCGAGTCGCCGGCTCTTATCGGGCTGCCGATCAGGGCCTCCGCGAGGTGCACGACGCGCTCCTCGTCGGAGTGGGACACCACCAGGGCACGGTCACCCGGGGCGCCGCCGGGTCCGGCGAGCACCTCCTTGAGCATCACGACCTCGCCGACCCGCTCGTAACCGAACGCGTCGACGATGTTGAGCGCGTCGTTGAGCAGTACCTCCTGCCCGCGACTGAGCTCACCCGCGTCCAGCGAGGGCGAGACGGCCACCCGGAGCTTGCGGCCACCGGTGAACACGTCCACCGTGCCGTCGTCGTGCCGCGCGAGGAAGATCCCATAGCCACTCGGCGGCTGAGCGAGGCGGTCGATCTCCTCCTTGAGCGTCACAATCTGCGCGCGAGCCTCCTTCAAGGTGCTCACGAGCCGGTCGTTGTTCTCGGTCAGCCGCGCCAACTGAGCCTGGGTGGCCGCCAGCCGCTCCTCGAGCTGCCGGACGTGTCGGGGGCTTTCGGTCAACTTGCGCCGCACCAGAGCGAGTTCCTCTTGCAGGAACGCGACCTGCGTGGAGAGATCGTGGGCCTCCTTCTCCCACCGTGCGGCGCGCGAGTCCGCGTCGTCGCTGCGTGCCACGTCCCACCTCCCCGGGGGGCTTGAACGTTCTGCCCTAACACTAGCCGCTATGAGCCCGATTCGGTCCCACGCAACGCCCTCGTCACCGAACCTTGATCGCGAAGGCGGGCACCCGAGCCGGTCCGGGGCGTTCGGGTACCGTCAAGGCGTGGGACAGGAGAACATGGGGGGTACACCGGTGGCCGACGTCGCGACGGACCAGCTACAGGTCTGGGTGGATCAGGACCTGTGCACGGGCGACGGGCTGTGCGTCCAGTACGCGCCGGAGGTCTTCGAGTTCGACATCGACGGTCTCGCGTACGTCAAGGGCCCCGACGGTGAGCTCGTGCAAACCCCGGGCGGCCGGGTGGATGTGCCGGATCACCTCCAGCTCGAGGTGATCGACTCGGCGAAGGAGTGCCCGGGCGAGTGCATCCACGTGGTGCGCGGCAGCGACGGCGCCGAGGTGGCCGGCCCGGAGGCCGAGGCCTGACGCCGGCGGCGTCCCGCGGCCGGTGGGCCAGCGGTCCGCCCCGCCGCCGTCCGCGCGACGGCCCGCCTCACAGCACCGGTCGGCCGGTGACCGACGCGACCAGCCGGGCGAACTCCTCCAGCCGGGCGATCTGACCGGCGCCGCCGTCGTCGAGGGTCTTGCCGAAGCGCAACGCGTCATGCCGCGGCGCACCCGCCGCCTCCTCGCTGGACGGAGCCTCGTCCAGCGAGGAGAGCAGCAGGTAGACGTCGATGCTGTCGACGCGGACGGCGCCGTCGTCGGTGCGCGTGAGCCGACGCCGGCAGCCCAACTCGGTGACCGTGGAGACCGGCACGACCCGCAGCGACGAGGTCATCGAGCCGGCCGGGCCCTCGCCGGGCGGGACGTCCTCGCCGTGCCAGAGGATCAGTCGACTGCCGTCGCAGACGACGACCTCCTGCCAGACGCCGTTGACCTCGTTGACGAAGCGCTCCAGGGTGAATCCGAGCACGGACGCACCGCGGAGCACGCCGCCGAGCGCTTCGAGGGCCACGTCCGGGTCGCGTAGGTAGGCCCGCGCCGCCGACTCGAGGTCCTGGTACGGCGACCAGTCCGGGAACACCGCCGGCAGGTCGCCGCCGCCGAAGCCCGGCCGGCTCATACCGCCTCCCCGCAGTCGCGCCACCGGCCCACCTCGACCGGCGTGTGTCCCGTCATTCCCAGCCGCCCCGCTCCGCCGTCACGGCAGCTCCGCATCCCTGACCGGCTCGGGCTCCGCCCCGGCGGCTGCCCGCCGGGCGGCTTCCGCCGCACGCAGCGCGGCGCGGCGCTGGACGTACGCCTCGGCGCTCTTGCTGGGCTTGCGACGCCGCGGCGGTGCGGTGACCCCGGGGGCGAGCTTACGCGCGGACACCAGGAACGCGGTGTGGGCGATCATGCGGTGGTCGGGCCGGACGGCCAGCCCCTCGGAATGCCAGTCGCGCACCAGCGACTCCCAGGCCCGCGGCTCGGTCCAGCCGCCGCGCTCGCGCAGCGCCTCCACCAACTCGGACAGCTGCGGCGTGGTGGCGACGTACCCGATGAACACGCCGCCGGGCAGCAACGCTCGCTCGACCATGTCGAGGGTCTCCCACGGGGTGAGCATGTCGAGGATGATCCGGTCGAACCCGGTCTCGGTGGTGGTCGCGACATCCCCGACGTGCAGCCGCCAGGCCGGGTGAGGGGCGGTGAAGAACGCCTCGACGTTGCGCCGGGCGATCTGGGCGAAGTCGTCGCGCAGCTCCCACGAGTGCAGCTCGCCGGTGGGCCCGACGGCGCGCAGCAGCGAGCAGCTGAGCGCGCCCGAGCCGGCGCCGGCCTCCAGGACCTTGGCTCCGGGGAAGATGTCCCCCATTGCGACGATCTGGGCGGCGTCCTTCGGGTAGATCACCTGGGCACCGCGAGGCATGGACAGCACGTAGTCGGCGAGCAGCGGTCGCAACGCGAGGAAGGCGGTGCCGCCGCCGGCGGTGGTGACGACGCTGCCGTCCGGCTGACCGACCAGGGCGTCGTGCTTGAGGATGCCGCGGTGGGTGTGGAACTCCTTGCCCGGCTCCAGGGTGACCGTGTGCATCCGCCCCTTCGGGTCGGTCAGCTGCACCCGGTCGCCGGGCCGGAACGGCCCACGGTGCACCGGGGGCGGCTCCGGGGTGTGCTGGTCTGCGCGTGCGGCGGAGGGAGTTGCGGTCACGTGTTCATCTTCCGGTGAGGTTCGAGGAGCTGGGCCAGATCCGCGATGTGCAGGATGCCGACGACATCTTCCCGTGCGGTCACCACGTACTGCGCGGCCGGGTGCCGCTGGACGGTCTCCATTACCTGGTCTCCGTCGAGGCCGACCGGCACGGCCGGCAGGTTGTCCAGCGATCGGGACACCGCGTCGACCGCCAGCCAGGGGCGGCGTTCCACCGGAACGGCCTCCGCTGCGGCCGGGTCGACCAGGGCGAACGGCCGGCCGGCGGAGTCGGTGACGAGCAGCGCGGCGCCCGGCTCGCCGCCGGCGGCGCCTCGGCGCTGCGCCTCGGCGAGGGGAGTGCCGGTCGGCACGGTGCAAACCGGCCGGGCCAGCCTGGACAGGTCGATCAGCGGGAACCGCCGGCTGACCCGGGCCACCCGGACGGATTGCCCGGCCCCGCGCCAGAGGGTGAACGCCACCAGCAGCATCAGCGGTAGGGCCAGCGGCGCCACCTGGCGGGTCAGGGTGAGCAGCGTGACCAGCCCGGCGGTGCCGACGGCGACGGCCCGCCCGACCCAGCCGGCGACTTCGGTGCCCCGGTGCCGGTCGTGGGTGACCGACCAGACGGCGGCCCGCAGCGCCCGGCCGCCGTCGAGCGGCAGCCCGGGCAGGATGTTGAACACCGCCACGATGACATTACTCACCGCGAGTTGGAAGGCAAGCTGGTTGACCAGGGTGCCGTCGGGCAGGGCCAGGGTGGCGGCGACGGCCACCGCGCCGAGGACGGCGGAGACCGCCGGCCCGGCGAGTGACACCAGCAGGTCCACCCGGGGCGACGGGGCGTCGCGTTCCATCTCGGTGTAGCCGCCGAGCAGTTCCAGGGTGATTCCGCGCACGCCGATGCCGTACCGGCGGGCGGTGAGGGCGTGGCCCAGCTCGTGCAGCAGCACCGAGCCGAGCAGCGAGACGACGAAGCCGAAGCCGACGAGGTAGCCGCCGAGCTGAGACAGGGCCAACTGCTGGCGAGCGAACTCGGCGTACAGCACAGTGATGACCAACGCGAGCAGCACCATCGACCCGTTGAGGTACAGCGGCACCCCGAACACCCGGCCGACGGTCAGGCCGGGGCGCCGGTCGGGCCGGCGCGGGGCTCGCCTCGTCTGTTCCATCGCCCACGATGCTACGCGGCGCGGATCATGCACCGGAGCGGCGACGGTGCCGCTGTCGTACCGGTGCCCTACCCTTTCCGGACATGACGGCGGATCCGGTGACGACCCAGCAGCCCCGGCTCGCGGCGGAGGTGCCGGCCACGGTGCGGGCCTCGCTGTCCCCGTCGCGTGCGGCGGACTTCAAGACCTGCCCGCTGCTCTACCGGTTCCGCAGCATCGACCGGCTGCCGGAGCGGCCCACCGTGGAGCAGGCACGCGGCACCCTGGTTCACGCGGTCCTGGAACGGCTGTTCGACCTTCCGGCCGCGGGGCGCACTCCGACCGCGGCGGGTGACCTCGTCGCCCCGCAGTGGGAGCGGTTGGTCACCGAGCAGTCGGAGTTGGCCGAGCTGTTCACCGACGGTGACGATGGGGCCCGGTCGGCGTTTCTCCGCTCCGCCGCGGGCCTGTTGGAGGGCTATTTCACGGTGGAGGATCCGCGCCGGCTGGAGCCGGCCGAGCGGGAGAGCCTGGTTTCCGCGGTGGTGGACGAGGAGCTGCTGATCCGCGGCTACCTGGACCGGCTGGACGTGGCGCCGGACGGCGCGCTGCGGGTGGTCGACTACAAGACCGGCGGCGCACCGCGGGAGGCGTTCGAGGCACGGGCGTTGTTCCAGCTGAAGTTCTACGCGCTGGTGCTGTGGCGCACCCGTGGGGTGGTGCCCCGGGTGCTGCGCCTGCTGTATCTGAAGGACGCCGAGATCTGTGACTACGCGCCGGACGCCGACGAGCTGGTGCGCTTCGAACGCACGGTGGTGGCGCTGTGGCGGGCGATCGAGGCCGCCACCGCCGCGCAGGATTTCCGCCCGCGGCCGAGCCGACTCTGCGACTGGTGCAGTCACCAGGCGCTGTGTCCCAGTTTCGGTGGCACACCGCCACCGTTCCCGGCCCAGCCGGCCGCAGCCGATCCGCTGCCCGACTCCCGATCGCTTCCGGCGCCGCCCGGCGCGGACGAGTGACCGCCCACGGCGCGCGACCCGGTGACCCGGAATCGCTGCGGCAGGCCAGCGTGGTGGCGGCGCGGCAGCCGGTACGCATCCTGATCGTCGATGACCAGCCGCTGCTGCGCACCGGGTTTCGGATGGTGCTCGGCGCCGAGGAGGACTTCGACGTGGTCGCCGAGGCCGGTGATGGCGCGGAGGCGGTGGAGCTGTCCCGCCGGCTGCTGCCCGACGTGGTGCTGATGGACGTGCGGATGCCACGCCTGGACGGGGTGGCGGCGACCCGCGCCATCGTCGAGTCGCGACTGCCGGTGCGGGTGCTGATCCTCACCACGTTCGACCTCGACGAGTATGTGGTGGGCGCGCTGCGAGCCGGGGCGCGCGGGTTCCTGGCCAAGGACGTGCCGTCGGCGGACCTGGTGGCGGCCATCCGGTCGGTCGCCGCCGGGGACGCGGTGGTGGCGCCACGGATCCTCAACCGGCTGCTCGACCGCTTCGCCAACCTGCTGCCGGACCCGGCGGCGACGCCACCACGGCTACTCGACCCGTTGACCGATCGGGAGCGGGAGGTGCTGGTGCAGGTCGCCCGTGGCCTGTCCAATGCCGAGATAGCCCGGGCGTTGTCGGTGAGCGAGACCACCGTCAAGACGCACGTCGGTCACGTGCTGGCCAAACTCGGTCTGCGCGACCGGGTGCAGGCGGTCGTGCTCGCGTACGAGTCGGGCCTGGTCCGCCCCCGGACGTAGCGGACGTCCGGGGGTGTCGCCGCGGCGTACCCGCTGCGACGCGCCGACCTGGTGGGGCCGTTGCGTTCGCCACCTACCGTGACCATCGACGGCGCGCCTGGGTTGACCCTCACGCGGCGTCACCGTTCAGGATCGGTCCCGTCAGCCGGAAACCGGTTCGACCGATCGGTGGATCAGGGGCAACCCTGAGTGCCGGTCGGGGGGACCCGCAGCACGAAATCCGTCCCGGCTCCACCCGGAGTCGGACGGAGGCGCCCCGGACAGCGCCGAAGATGGGACTACGCGCCGGACCGACGGGGGCGGTGCGTGCTTTCGGACGACGAGAGGGAGATGACGTGACCGCGACGGTAGGCCGTCAGGCGCAGGCCGCGGCCCGCGCGAGCGACGTGTGGAAGGTATACGGCAGCGGTGAGGCGCAGGTGATCGCCCTGCGTAGGGTCACCTGCGAGTTCGAGCGGGGGCGGTTCACCGCGATCATGGGCCCGTCCGGGTCGGGCAAGTCGACGCTGATGCACTGCCTGGCGGGACTGGACTCGGTGACCCGGGGGGCGGTGTCGATCGGCGACACCACGGTCACCGGCCTGGGCGACGCGGGGCTGACGAAGCTGCGCCGCGACAAGGTCGGGTTCATCTTCCAGCAGTTCAATCTGCTGCCGACGCTGACCGCCAAGGAGAACGTCCTGCTACCGCTGTCGATCGCCGGCCGCAAGCCGGACCCGGCCTGGTACGACACGGTGATCGCCACGGTCGGCCTGCAGGATCGGCTGGGACACCGCCCGGCGCAGTTGTCCGGCGGGCAGCAGCAGCGGGTGGCGTGCGCCCGCGCCCTGGTCAGCCGACCGGATGTGATCTTCGCCGACGAGCCGACCGGCAACCTCGACTCGCGCTCCGGCGCCGAGGTGCTGAACTTCCTTCGGTCGTCGGTCCGGGAGCACGGGCAGACCATCGTCATGGTCACCCACGATCCGACCGCCGCCGCGTACGCCGACCGGGTGGTGTTCCTCGCCGACGGCCAGATCGTGTCCGAGCTGGTCGAGCCGACCGCGGAGACGGTGCTGGACACCATGAAGAAGCTGGACACCCCGGCCGAGGTGAGCGGCTGATGTTCCGGGCGACCCTCAAGAGCCTGCTGGCGCGCAAGCTCCGGCTGATCCTGTCCGGGTTGGCGGTGGTGCTCGGCGTCATGTTCGTCTCGGGCGCGTTCGTGCTCACCGACACCCTCGGCCGGTCCTTCGACGCGGTCTTCGCCGACGCGTACGAGGAGGTGGACGTCAACGTCGCCGCGAAGCCAAGACTGGAGCTGGGCGAGTTCGAGGGCGAGCCGGTGGCGGCGCCGGTGCCGGCCGCGACGGTGGAGCGGGTCCGGGCCGTCCCCGGAGTGTCCGAGGCCACCGGGATCGTGGCCGCCGACGGCGCACGGATGATCGGCAGCAACGGCAAGGTCGTCGCCTCGTTCGGGCCGCCGCAGCTCGGTGGGAACTGGGTGGGCGAGAGCGACCTCGTGCAGCTGCGCGAGGGCCGGGAACCGCGCGCGGACGGCGAGATCGTCGTCAACGCGGCCCTGGCCAAGGCCGCCCGGGTGTCCGTCGGCGAGCAGGTCGGCGTGCTGACGCTGAAGCCGAAGCAGGAGTTCACCCTGGTCGGAATCTTTGGCTACAGCGGAGGCCGCGACTCCATCGGCGGCGTGAACGAGGTCATGTTCACCACACCCGTGGCGCAGCAGCTGATCCTCGGCGAGCCGGACGTTTTCACCAACGTCACCGTCACCGCCGCCGGCGGCGTGTCGGACGAGCAGTTGCGGGACGACATCGCCGGCGCCCTCGGCGCCGGATTCGAGGTGAAGACCGGTGAGCAGCTCTCCGCCGACGCGTCGGCGGGCCTGAAGGAGGGCTTGTCCTTCTTCAACCGGGTCCTGCTCGGGTTCGCCGCGGTGGCGCTGCTGGTGGGGACGTTCCTGATCCTCAACACGTTTTCGATCATCGTCGCGCAGCGCACCCGTGAGCTGGCACTGATGCGGGCCATCGGCGCCGGCCGTCGGCAGATCATCGGGTCGGTGGTGCTGGAGGCGGTGGCGGTCGGCCTGGTCGCCTCGGTGCTCGGGCTGGCCGCCGGCGTCGGCGTCGGCGCGCTGCTGGCGTACCTGTTCGGCAACCTCGCCGGCGGTCTCGCCCTCGCCGGGATCGCCGTGCCGCCGGCGGCCGTGATCGGTGCGTTCGCGGTCGGCCTGGTCATCACCGTGGTGGCGGCGCTGCTGCCGGCGCTGCGAGCCGCGCGGATCCCGCCGATCGCCGCCATGCAGGACGTGGCGACGCCGGACCGGCCGCTGACCAAGGTCACCGTCGCCGGCACGGCGGTTACCGCGGTCGGCGCCACGCTGCTGTTCCTCGGGCTGGGCGGGCACGCGGGCGGCAGGACGCTCGTCACCATCCTTGGCGGAGTGCTGGTCGCCTTCATCGGTGTGGCGCTGCTGACCCCGCTGATCAGCCGGCCGGTGGTGAGCCTGCTCGGAGCGATCTTCGCCTGGTCGGTGCCGGGCAAGCTGGGTCGGCTGAACTCGGGGCGCAACCCGCGCCGAACCGCGATCACGGCCGCCGCCCTGATGGTCGGTATCGCCCTGGTCACCGGGGTCACGGTGATCCTCGACTCAGCCAAGGGCAGCATCGGCAAGCTGGCCCAGGACAGCATCCAGGCGGAGTTGGTGATCGCCGGGGTGCAGAGTGGCCCCCGACCGCCGAGCTACGACCCGGCAGTGCTGGAGAAGATCGAGGAGATCCCCGGGGTGGCGGTCGTCGGCGGCGCCTACGGCGACCTGGCGCAGGTCGGTGACGAACGCACCTGGGTCGGCGCCAACAGCGACGTGACGACGCTCGGGCAGGTCTTCGGCGCGAAAGCCACCGCCGGGGACATCAGCCGGCTCGGGCCGGACCAGCTGCTGGTCAGCTCGGACGTGGCGGAGTCCCGCAACCTCACCGTCGGATCCACGGTGCCGGTGCAGCTGGCTCGGGGTGAACCGCGGACGTACACGGTCAGCGGCATCTACGAGGATTCCGAGTTCCTCGACCCGGTGACGCTGCCGGTCGAGGCCACCGAGGACTTCGCCGTCCCGCAGCCGATCATGGGCTTCATCCAGCTCGCCCCCGGGACCCGGTCCGCCGACGTGCTGCCCCGGGTGGAAGCGTTGCTGGCGGACAGCCCGGAGGTGTCCGTGGCCGATCGGGACGCCTTCATCGACCAGCAGACCGGCCAGCTCGACGGCCTGCTCACCATGATCCAGATTCTGCTGGCCCTGGCCATCGTGATCGCGGTGCTCGGCATCGTCAACACGCTCGCGCTGTCGGTGCTGGAGCGCACCCGGGAGCTGGGGCTGCTGCGGGCGATCGGGCTGCGGCGGGCGCAGACCATGCGGATGATCACCGTCGAGGCGGTGGTGATCTCGGTGTTCGGGGCGCTGCTCGGCATGGCCGTCGGCACCGGACTGGGTGCTGCCGTGGTCGAGGCGCTGCGGGACGAGGGGATCACCAACCTGGTGCTGCCCTGGGCCGACATGGGCGTGATGCTCGGCCTCGGCGCCGTCGTCGGCGTGCTGGCCGCCGTCCTGCCGGCGGTCCGCGCCGCCCGGATCGACGTCCTGGGCGCCATCGCCCACGACTGAGGGGTGCCGCAGGGTCCGCTCCGCCGCCGCACGGGTGGCGGGGCGGACCCTGCCGGTGTCCGTGCGGCGTCGCGGCACACCCCGTGCGCCGGGCCGGCGACGTCAGGCCGGCGGCTCGCCGAGCAGCGCCGCGAGCAGCTCCAGGTCCGCAGCGGTCAGACTCTCCAGTTGGTGCACGCCGTCGCGCGGCTCCAACGGCACCTCCGCCGGCACGGCGAGGACCGCCGCCCCGGCGGCGAGTGCGCTGGCCACCCCGGTCGGGGAGTCCTCGATTGCCACGCAGCGACCGATCGGCACCCCGAGCAGCCGGGCGGCGGTGAGGTACGGCTCCGGGTGCGGCTTGGCGGCGTCCACCTCGTCCCCGCACACCACGACGTCGAAGCTGTCCCGCCCGAGGGTGTCCAGCGCGACCTCGACCAGCGCGCGACCGCTGGAGGTGACCAGTGCGGTGGGGATGCCCGCCGCACGGACGGCGCCCAGCAGTGCCAGCGCGCCGGGCCGCCAGCGCAGCCCGGCGCGGAACAACTCCAGGATTCGGGCGTTGATCCACGCCGCGCTGGCCGCCGGGTCACGCTCCGGCTGGCCCAGGTCGTCGTGCAGGGCCAGCATCGACACGGCCATGCTGGCGCCGACCATCGTCCGGCGGGCCGCCGCCGACAGGACACCGCCGTACTCGGCCGCCAGCTCGTGCAGTGCGACGTCCCAGAGTTTCTCACTGTCGACCAGCGTGCCGTCCATGTCGAAGAGCACGGCAGCGGGATGGTGGCTACTCAGCGGGGGCCTCCTCACGGTCGGCGGACCCGCAGATCCTTCCAGCCACCGCCCGCCTCGCAGCGGCGAGCCCAGCCGCGAGTGACCTACGCCCCGAACGGCTGAGCACACGTGCTGGCCGCCCTACGTCAGGTCGCAGGCGTCCAGCGACTGCTCGTAGCCGCGGAAGAACGCCGCGGTGCGCTGCTGAGCGGTGCCGTGGGAATCCTCGGCGAACCAGGGCTGGTTCGGATCGTCGCCGACGGCGAGTAGGCCCTCGCGGAACTCCGCCAGGTCGCCGTCGTCGAGGCGAAGCGCCTTCGACCGGACGGAGTCACCAAGGAACGCACCGGCCATGCAGTCGGCCTGGAGTTCCTGCTGGATGGTGAAGGTGTAATGGATGCCGAGGCGGGTCTGGATTCCGTGGGCGTACTCGTGGCCGAGCAGGTAGAACACGAACGCGTCGCCGATCTGCCGGAACGCGCCGAACGACCAGTTGACGTCGTACGCGATGTAGTCGCCAGCCGCGCAGTAGACGGCGTTGTTGCGGGGGATCTCCTGCCCACCGCAGGCCACCTCACCGCTGCGCTGGTAGGGAATGATCCGCCGGACCGGCTGGAACCGCTGACCCGAGGCGCGAAACTGCGCCGCCCAGTACCGCTCGGCGACGCTCCGCGCGTCGGCGAGGTCCTGCTGGAACTCCTCGACGGTGTCCGTACCGTCGGCACGGGTCCCCTCCACGCCGGCCGTGGCGGAGCGCCGGGACTGTTCGGGCGCGGGCGCGTTCGCTGGGTCGGGTGCTCCCCCGGCCATACAGCCCACCGCCACCATCAGGGCTATCGCCAGGCCTACCAGCGAGCCGCCCGGCCCACGTCGTCTCACCCGCGTCGTCATAGGACCTCCCCGGCACCCGACGGTGTGCGCGTGAAAGTACCCCGAGGGTACGTCCGTCACGCCTGTCGCCGATTGCTACGCGGGTGTCGTCCCGCCCGGTTCAGACCACAGGTTGCGGGGCCCACGTTTCGGAAGATTCGGTCAGCCCGAAGTGGACATATTCCCCTCCGGGAGACCCCGATCCCAGGACTCGGCGTCTCCGGGCCCAGTGATCATTAGCAGAGGACACAACTCCGGGCATCCCCCAAACGAGTGACGCGGGGCATGTTCGAGCGAGTCGGGCCGAGCTACGCCGACAAGTGGGCAAAATGGACAAAAGGCATCGACAAGCTGGGTGGGCAACGCTACATGATTTTCGAGGCGAGCAGACACACAAGCATCATCGAACTGAAACACCCTCACCCCGCTGGTAACCCGACGCTCGAAGTTGTCGAGTGGAGCGCGAGGTTCGGCAGCGAACTGGTGCTGTGCGACGGCGAGGGCGCTCCACTGCTGACCCTTGCACCGGAAACACCCGCGCTCGATGTCGACTTCACGGCCTTCGTCAGCTGGGACGGATTCAATGCTGCCGACGTCCACCTGATCGACGCTGGTCATGAGAGGTACCTGTCGATACTCGAGCACGCCAGGGCGGCGCTCCGGGAGTACGTCGAAAACAGGACACGGGAGCGGGCAACGAAGATCATCAGAAGCCGGCGGCGCAAGGTACCAGCCCTTGTCGGGTAGTCTGGGACGCGCCACCCGGAGCACCGAGCGAACGTCGCCGAATAGCAACTCGCGATGCGTCGATCACGGGCTGGGCGTAGTCGGTCAAACCGGACGACCGCGCTGGCCGACTGGTCGTGGGAGCACCGCACGAAGATCGTCGCCACTGCGTGAGCCGTGCACCATCCGGCTGGGGTTGTCAAAGCGATCGCTACAACTTCGGGAAGGACGGACGCGGTGGCGGTTCGGGTGGTGTGCTGGAGACAGCATCACGCGCGGCCAGATCGGCGTCGGTTACGTCGACCTGTTGCGCCGACGCGACACAGCGGGCGGACGGCGTTCGCCGCAAACGCCTCCCGGAACGACCGACGATCGCCTGGTATCACGAATGCCTCAAGGCTGTTGTCCGCCGGCTCACCACCGAAACCGGCGCTCGCATCGGCCTGCTGTCCCTGCCGCTCGTCGGGCAGCCGGGCTCGCTCCAGGCACAGGCGACGGCCGACTACAGCGACGTCGTCCGACAGACCGCCGCCGACTTCGGCGTGAACTACCTGCCGCCGCACGAGCGACAGGTCGAGCACCTCACCGCCCGCCGGCAGGCTGAATACCGCGACGACCCCGGGTTCGTCTACAGCGCGATTGCCCAGCACATGGTGCTGGGCCGCCCCTGGGACGACATCGCACGGCGCCGCCGCCTCGAACTCACCACCGACCACATCCACCAGAACAGCCGCGGTGCGGAGCAGATCGCCGACGCCGTCGGCGACTTCCGCCGGCAAGTAGACGCGTGAACGCGGCCGGGCCCGGAATGCCGCCCGAATGGCCCGGCCGCGAGCACCGCCGAAGTGGAGTGCCGACGGCCCGATGGTGATGGTCCACCGAGCCGAGCTGATGACCAACCTGGGGCGGGCTCCTGCCGTCTGCCGCGCTGGAGACCGGCACGGCGGTGACCGCGCGAGATGCTTCCCAGCTGGTATCGCCGCGGAGCGACAACCATGAGGGTGACCGCGCCCCCAGGTGTCTCCCCTTCCGTCGGGTAGCGGGGCTACGGATAGAGGTACAGCTCGGGCGAGAGTGCCAATTCGCGGGCTTGCTCGACGGTGAGCACGGGTTCTGGCCGGGTCGCGACGGGAGGGCGGCCGTTCACCACTTGGCGGTCGGTGTTCGACGCCTGCACCACGATCTCCGTCTGACCTCGGTAGACCGTCACGGTCAGGTGGACGGCATCGGGGTGTGCCAGCGAGGTACGGAGTCCCGGCGGAGCTACAGCGGCGCGGTCGGCATCAGTGCTCACCAGCACGGTTTCGCCGTTCGGCCCGCTCTGGACGGTACAGCGGGGGTCCGTTCCACGCCAGCAGCCATCTGCGGCGTCAGCCGCCGCTAACCGATCCACCACCCCCACGTTGACAAGCAGATCACCGGTCCCGTCGGCGTCACGGACCAGGGCCAACGCGTCAACCCGGTTGCCCCAGGGCGGTTCGCCGCCGAGGCTGTGTCCCACGAGTGGCCCGGCCGGCGCGCCCCGCACCTGGCCATACTGGGCCGTCGGCAGCAGCCGTGGCAGTGCCTCTGTGAGGTGACAGGTCACACTCACGCTGGCCCACTCCCGCAGCTCAGGCGAGAGCGGCTGGTCGGCAGCGATCACTCCCGGTGGGCGAGATCCGGGCGGGAACGGGCACGGTCCGGCCGCTGTGAAGGCCGGAGTTGTGGAACTACCACCACCACCGGACACCGCAACCACACCCACCCCAAACAGAATCGCCGCGAGGCCGGCCGCCGCCATGCCTGCCAGCCGCCGGTTTCGCCGCGACCGCCGGCCGGCCGCCAGGATCTCGTCGGAGGTCAGACCCATCGGGGGCTCATCGTCACTCACGTACGCCTCCAGGGCGTGGTGCACCTCGGCTTCCTGCATCGCTTACTCCTTGGTCAGCCTGGCGCCATTGAGCGCCTCGCGCATGGATTGGATGGCTCGGGCCGTCTGGCTCTTCACTGTGCCCTCGCTAACCCCGAGCAGGGTGGCTACCTCCGCCACCGGCAGATCCTCCAAGTACCGCAGCGCCACAGCGGCCCGTTGCCGTGGCGCCAGGTCGGCCAGGGCGCGACGTACTGCCAGCCCCGCAGTCAGGTCAACGTCGCCCGCCGCCCGCTCAGGCGGGTCCGCCACAAGTGATTCACGCCGCCGGTCACGCCGATGCGTCAGGAACGCGTTGACCAGAATCCGCCGGGTATAGGCCTCGACCGAATCGTTCTGGATGCGAGGCCAGTGACGGTACAGCCGGACGAACGTGAGCTGGACGAGATCCTCAGCGGTGTGCCAGTCGCCGCACAGTGAATAGGCAAGTCGGCGCAGCGGCTGTGCCCGCACGCTGAAGTACTCGACGAACTGGCGCTCCCAGTCGGCTCGGACCACCACGTCCCCCTTCTTTATCGGTGTCCCATCTACTCACCAGAGCGCTGAAAGGTTGCATTCGTCTGGCAGACCACCGACCATGAGCACTGGCAGCTCCTCCGGGGCAGCAACCGACCCGGTGGTCGGGCACGCCCACAACACGCCCCACCCGCCCACCGTCCCGGCCAGTGGGAGCGGACCGCGACCGGTTCGCCACGTCAAGCGAAGCTTCGACAGCCCCACGGACGCAGGTGCCACCCAGGCGGTGATCCGCTCGGCTTTCCCCGAACGGTGGAGGAGGGTGCGGGATGGCGCCCGCGCAACTACCCCGGATCCACGCGGCGCGGGGGGCGCTGTCCCGGTTGCCCTCCGTCGGCCGATGTGCGACACGCCTCCGCCGTGTCGAGTTAACAGTCGGCCCGTTGGGTGTGTCGGCGGTAGCGGCCGGGCGGATGGCCGTGGGCGCGAGCAAAGGCGCGGTTGAAGGCGAATTCGGATGTGTAGCCGATCTCGTGGGCGATGGCGGCTACCTGCAGGGTGGTGTTACGCAGCTTGTGCGCGGCGACGTTGAGGCGCCAACGGTTGAGGTACGTCAGTGGGGGTTCGCCCACGTGGTGGGTGAACCGCCTGGCGAGGGTGGCCCGGGAGACGTTGACCGTCGCGGCCAAGGCGTCCAGGGTCCAGTCGTGGCCGGGTCGCTGGTGCAACGCGGCCAGTGCGCGTGCGGTGACCGGGTCGCGCAGACCTCGCAGCCACGAGACACCCACGGCGTCACCGCCGGTGTCGAGCCAAGCCCGGATCACGTGGATCAGCAGCAGGTCGAGTAGGCGTACGGCGGCGGTGTCGGAGCCGGTCGCGGCGCCGCCGCGGGTTTCGTGGGCCAGCAGATCGAGGACCGTGCGCAGCCATGGTCCACTTTTCGGCTGGGCCGTGGCGACCTGCAGCACCGGCGGGAGCAGGCTCAGCACTGGGTGGGCGGCGTGAGCCTCGTAGCTGTAGCCCGCGCAGAGGATCCGGGTGCGTGCTCCCGGCCCGGCGAGCATCAGCTCACCGTCGGGCTGGATGAGGCTGCGCTTGAGCTCAGCGTCGAATCGTCGCGTCGGCAGGTCCGGATCGGTGGCTAGTTCGTGGCGCGCTCCGGCGGGCAAGAGCACGAGGTCGCCGGGTGCCAGTCGGCGCGGCGGCATGCCGTCGACGGTCAACCAGCAGGTGCCGGCCACCACGGCGTGGAACGAGGCCCCCTGCCGGGCCGGCAGCTCGATGGCCCAGGGAGCTCGTGCGTCGAAGGTGGCCATGAGGCTGGCGTCAACCCGCGCCAGCGCCAGCACGTCGCCGAGAACATCCACCCGCAGAGGGTAGGCGGTGAAACAGGGGCGCGGCACGGCCGGGGTGCGACTCGCAGACAAGAAGTCGAGTTGTTCAGGCATTCATAGCGTCATCGCTGAGCGGCAGGCTTGTCGGCATGGAGATCAACGCAAGTACCGCCCTCGTTACCGGGGCCAACCGCGGTCTGGGTCGCGCCCTCGTCGACGCTCTGCTGGCACGCGGTGCGGACCGCGTCTACGCCGCCGCCCGCGACCCACGGATGGTGCGGGCCGACAACCGGATCACAGCCGTCGCCCTCGACGTCACCGACCGGACGTCGATCGACGAACTCGCCGCTACCGCGTCCGATCTCGATCTTTTGGTCAACAACGCCGGAGCGGCAGCGTTCGCGCCCGCCCTCGACGCCGACCCGGATGGCGTCGCCCGGGAGTTCGCGGTCAACTTCACCGGCCTGTACGACATGATCCGGGCGTTCACCCCGACACTGGCCACGAACAAGGGCGCCCTGGTCAACGTGCTCACTCTGCTGTCGTATGCGCCGGCCCCGGCGATGGCGGGCTACTCGGCGTCCAAGGCCGCGGCGCACTCACTGACCCTCGCGCTGCGGCCGGCGCTGACCCTGGCAGGCGTCAGCGTGCACGGCGTCTACCCCGGCGGCATCGACACCGACATGGTGGTCGGCATCGACACACCCAAGGCGACCGCCCACGTGGTCGCCGACGCCATCCTCGACGGCGTCGCGGCCGGGCAGCCCGACATCTACCCGGACCCGACGTCCGCGCAGATGAGCCAACTGTGGAACAGCGACCCACGAGCCTTCACCGAGGCGTTCGCCGCCATGGGCTCCTGACCGTTCCTACCGCCACCACCACAAGACGCACAAAGGAGCACGATGAAGATCGCCATACTCGGACTCGGTGCCATGGGCTCACGCATGACCCGCCGTCTACTCGCCACGGGTGAGCATGAGATCACCGTGTGGAACCGCACGGCCGAGGCGACGGGGCTGCTGGTCAAGGAAGGCGCCACCGCAGCAGAGACACCGGCGGCAGCCGCGGCGCAGTGCGATCTCGTCATCAGCATGCTGCGCGACGACCATGCCGGCCGCACCGTCTGGCTGGACCCCGATGTCGGTGCGCTGACGTCGATGGTCCCCGGCGCGCTTGCCGTCGACTGTTCCACCGTGACACCGGCCTTCTCAAGCGAACTCGCCGCCTGGTGCGCGCAACGCGGCGTGGACTTCCTCGACGCGCCGGTGCTGGGCTCACGCCCGCAAGCCGACGCCGGTGCCCTGATTTTCCTCGCCGGCGGCGCCCCTGCCGTCCTGCGCCGGGTCGAACCAGTGCTGCGGCAGGTTGGCTGCGGCGTACACCACATGGGGCCAGCCGGAACCGGCACGCAGATGAAACTCCTGGCCAACTCGCTCTTCGCTGTCCAGGTCGCCGCCGTTGCCGAGCTGATCGGGGCGCTACACGGCACCGACCTGGATCCAGCCCAGGCTGTCGAAGTACTGGCCGCCACCCCGGTGGCAAGCCCGGCCGCCGCCACCGCCGCCACCGCCATGCTCGGCGACACCTTCCCGGCAGCCTTCCCGATCGAGCTGGTCGCCAAGGACCTGGAATACGCCACCGCCGACGCCGCCGTGCGCCACGCCGCCGTTCCCCTTACCCGCACCGCTGCCGACACCTACCGGCAGGCGATCAACCAGGGGCACAGCGACGACCACATCACCGGAGTGATCAAGCTCTTCCGTGCCGTCCAAGCCATCAGCTAGCGGCCCCGGAGCAACCAGCCAGTGCTCTCGCGGTGCTGCAGTACATGCGCCGGCGGGCGTCTATCCGGGCCGTCATCACCAGCCGATGACAGCCTGGCGCCGCCCCGCCGGCCCGGACACGGCATGATCATGGCTAGCGGCCTCCGGTGTGACCTGAGGTGCGGGTCAGCGCATTCGCCCCGGCTATTTGGCGTTGAAGTAGCTCGCTTCTGGGTGGTGAACGACGATCGCGTCGGTGGCCTGCTCCGGAACCAGCTGGAACTCCTCCGACAGCTGCACCCCGATGCGCTCCGCCCCCAACAGGTCCACGACCTTCGCACGATCCTCCAGGTCGGGGCAGGCCGGGTAGCCGAACGCGTACCGGCAGCCACGGTAGTCGGTACTCAGCAGCCCCGCGAGGTCGGCCGGGTCGTCGTCAGCCACCGTCCGACCGCCGGGCAGCGTCAGCTCCGCCCGGACACGCCGGTGCCAGTACTCGGCGAGGGCCTCGGTGAGCTGCACCGACAGGCCGTGCACCTCCAGGTAGTCGCGGTACTCGTTGCGGGCGAACAGCTTGGCCGTGTACTCACTGATCGGCTGACCGACGGTGACCAGCTGCAACGCCACCACGTCCAGCTCCGCGCCGCGCGGTCGGAAGAAGTCGGCCAGGCAGAGCCGACGTTCCTGGCGCTGCCGCGGAAAGGAGAACCGGGTGCGCTCGGCGTGGCCGTTCTCGTCCAGCACCACCAGGTCGTTGCCCTCGGAGTAGGCGGGAAAGTAGCCATACACGACGGCTGCCTCCAGCACCTGGTCGGCGATCAGCCGATCCAGCCAGTAACGCAGCCGTGGCCGGCCATCGGTCTCCACCAGTTCCTCGTAGGACGGACCCTTGCCCCCCGGGTGCCGCGCAGCCCCCACTGGCCGAGGAAGGTGGCCCGCTCGTCGAGCAACGCCGCGTAGTCCGCAAGGGGAACGCCCTTGACCACCCGACTGCCGAAGAACGGCGGCGTGGGCACGTCCACGTCGGTCGCCACGTCGGACCGGACCGAGGCGTCATCCAGTTCCGGCAGGGACTCGCTGACAATCGCCCGCTGCCGCTCCCGGCGCGCCCGGCGGGCGGCCAGAGCCGCCTCCCGCTCCGCGTCGACCACCGGGGCGCCGCCACGCTTGGTGGACATCACCCGATCCATCAGGGACAGTCCCTCGAAGGCGTCCCGTGCGTAGTGCACCTGCCCGGGGAACGTCGACCGCAGGTCGTCCTCCACGTAAGCCCGGGTCAACGCCGCGCCACCCAGCAGGACCGGCCAACGCTCGGCGACCCCGCGCGAGGCCATCTCGGCCAGGTTCTCCTTCATGATGACCGTGCTCTTGACCAGCAGCCCGGACATGCCGATCGCGTCGGCACGGTGTTGCTCGGCGGCGTCCAGGATGGCGCTGATCGGCTGCTTGATGCCGATGTTCACCACGTCGTAGCCGTTGTTGGACAGGATGATGTCCACCAGGTTCTTGCCGATGTCGTGAACGTCGCCCTTCACCGTGGCGAGCACGATGCGACCCTTGCCGTCGTCGCCGGCCTTCTCCATGTGCGGTTCCAGGTACGCCACCGCGGTCTTCATCACCTCGGCGGACTGGAGCACGAACGGCAGCTGCATCTGGCCGGAGCCGAACAGCTCGCCGACGACCTTCATCCCGTTCAGCAGGATGTCGTTGATGATGACAAGCGGCGTCGTGCCGGCGGCCATCGCCGCGTCCAGGTCGGCCTCCAGGCCGTTGCGCTCCCCGTCGATGATGCGCCGTTTGAGCCGCTCGTCCAGCGGCAGCGCCGCCAGTTCCTCGGCCCGGCCGGCGCGCGCCGAGGCGGCGTCGACCCCTTCGAACAGCTCGATGAAGCGCTGCACCGGGTCGTACCCCTCGCGGCGGCGGTCGTAGACCAGGTCAAGCGCGACCTCCCGCTGCTCCTCGGGAATCTGCGACATCGGCAGGATCTTGCTCGCGTGCACGATCGCCGAGGTGAGACCGGCCTGCACACACTCGTGCAGGAACACCGAGTTGAGCACCTGTCGGGCCGCCGGGTTGAGCCCGAACGACACGTTGGAGACGCCCAACGTGAAGTTCACCCCCGGATACCGGGCGGTGATCTCCCGGATCGCCTCGATGGTCTCGATGCCGTCGCGGCGGGTCTCCTCCTGGCCGGTGGCGATCGGGAAGGTCAGGGCGTCGATCAGGATGTCCGACCGCGGCACGCCCCAGCGGCCGGTCAGGTCGTCGATCAGCCGGACGGCGACGCGTACCTTCCAGTCCCTGGTGCGAGCCTGCCCCTCCTCGTCGATAAGCAGCGCGACCACGGCGGCGCCGTGCTCCCTGACCACCGGCATCACCCGCGCGTAGCGGGAGTCGGGGCCGTCGCCGTCCTCGAAGTTCACCGAGTTGACCACGCACCGTCCGCCGAGCATCTCCAGCCCGGCCTCGATAACCGCAGGCTCGGTCGAGTCCAGCATGATCGGCAGGGTGGAGGCAGTCGCGAACCGCCCGGCCAGCTCGCGCATGTCCTGCGTGCCGTCGCGGCCGACGTAGTCGACGCAGAGGTCCAGCAGGTGGGAACCGTCCCGGGCCTGGCCACGGGCGATCTCCACGCAGGCCTGCCAGTCGCCGGCGAGCATCGCCTCACGGAACGCCTTGGATCCGTTGGCGTTGGTCCGCTCCCCCACCATCAGCACGCTCGCGTCCTGCGCGAACGGCACGTGGTGGTAGATCGACGAGACGCCCGGTTCCCGCCGTGGCTCCCGCGGCCCGGGGCGGGCCCCGTGCAGCCGCTCCGCGACCACCCGAATGTGCTCGGGGGTACTGCCGCAGCACCCGCCGACCAGCGCGACGCCGTACTCGACGACGAAGCGCTCCAGGGCGTCGGCCAGTTCGACCGGAGTGAGCGGGTAGACCGCCCCGTCGGCCGTCAGCTGCGGCAGACCGGCGTTGGGCATCACCGACAGGGGCACCTGGGCGTGCTGGGACAGGTAGCGCAGGTGCTCGCTCATCTCGGCCGGGCCCGTGGCGCAGTTCAGGCCGATGAGATCGACGCCGAGGGGCTCGATCGCGGTCAGCGCCGCGCCGATCTCGCTACCGAGCAGCATGGTGCCGGTGGTCTCCACCGTCACGTGGCAGATCAGTGGGACGGTGACGCCGAGTTCGGCCATTGCGCGACGCGCCCCGACCACCGCCGCCTTCACCTGGAGCAGGTCCTGGCAGGTCTCCACGATCAGCGCGTCCGCACCGCCGGCGACCAGGCCGGCCGCGTTCTCCCGGTACGCGTCGCGCAGCTCGCCGTAGGACGCGTGGCCCAGGGTCGGCAGCTTCGTGCCGGGGCCGACGGAGCCGAGCACGAACCGGGGACGCTCCGGGGTGGCGTACGCGTCGGCGGCCTCCCGAGCCAGTCGCGCGCCGGCCTCGGACAGCTCGCGGATCCGGTGCGCGATGTCGTACTCGCCGAGGTTCGGCAGGTTGGCGCCGAAGGTGTTCGTCTCGACGCAGTCCGCGCCGGCGGTCAGGTACGCCTCGTGGACGCCACGAACCACGTCCGGGCGGGTGACGTTGAGAATCTCGTTACAGCCTTCGAGACCCTCGAAGTCCTCCAGTGTGAGGTCGGCGGCCTGAAGCATCGTTCCCATCGCCCCGTCGGCGATGAGGACCCGGTCCGCCAACACGTCGAGTAAAGAGATCCGCACAGCTTCAGGTTAGTGCGGCCGGTCGCGGTTGGTCGATGCCATCTCGGCGGTCCCACATTCTGTCAGCAGGATCACGCTGTCCGGTTCACCATGGTATGACCGGCTGACCGGCCGGCATCGCCGGCGCGGCCGCCGGCCCGCGTTCCGTTCCGGCACGTAGGCTGACAGATGTGAGGGACTACAGCGACACTGCCGTGCACGGCGGGCGACCGGTCGGGGACCAGCCCGGCGCCGCCCCCGACCGGAGCGAGGTGACGGCGTGACCGAGTTCGACGGACTGCCGGTGCTGCGGTCTCCCGTGGCCATCGCCGCCTTCGAGGGCTGGAACGACGCCGCCGACGCGTCGACCGCCGCGGTGGAGCAGCTGGAACAGGTGTGGCAGGCCCGGCCGATCACCGAGCTGGACCCGGAGGACTTCTACGACTTCCAGGTCAGCCGGCCCACCATCACCATGTCCGACGGGGAGACCCGCCGGGTGGAGTGGCCGACGACCCGGTTCATGGTGGCCAGCCCGGCCGGCACCGACCGGGACGTGGTGCTGATCCGCGGCATCGAGCCGAGCATGCGCTGGCGTACCTTCTGCGAGCAGGTGCTGGAGATCTGCCACAGCTTGGAGGTCGAGCGGGTCGTCCTGCTCGGCGCACTGCTGGCGGACGTGCCGTACACCCGGCCGCTACCGATCAGCGGCAGCGCCTCCGACAAGGACGCGGCCGAGCGCTACCAGCTCACTCCCACCCGCTACGACGGCCCGACCGGCATCGTCGGGGTGCTGCACGACGCGTGCGCCCGCGCCGAGGTGGACGCGGTGTCGTTCTGGGTACACGTGCCGCACTACGCCAACAACCCGCCCTGCCCGAAGGCAACCCTCGCCCTGCTGCACCGGGTCGAGGAGGTGCTTGACCTGCCGGTCCCGATGGCCGATCTCGCGGAGGAGGCCGCCGAGTGGGAGCAGCGGGTGCGCAGTGCCGCCGAGCAGGACGCGGAGCTCGGTGAGTACGTCCGTGAGCTGGAGGAACGGGTCGGCGACGCCGGTATCACCCCGCTGACCGGGGACGAGATCGCCCAGGAGTTCGAGAAGTACCTGCGGCGCCGCGGTGGCTCCGCCGGCCCCACCGCTGGCTCCTGGTGACCGCTCCCCTGACCTGACCTGTTCTGACCAAGTCCGGTTTCTCTGTTGCGTTCCCGCTGGCCGGGTTCCGCGGTGGCGAACATCACATCGCGTATGGCATCCTAGGAACCTAGCTGTGATCGAGGAGATGGGTATGCAGATCAACCCAGGCGCGGCCGAGTTCCCGCATCGGCAGATCGCCGCGCAGCTCAAGGCACAGGTCCGCCGCGGCGACTGGGGACCGGGCGAGCGACTGCCGTCCATCCCGGCCATCGCCGAGACGTTCGGCGTCGCGAAGCAGACCGTGCAACGCGCCGTCGACCAGCTGCGAGTCGAGGGCATTCTGATCACCAAACCCGGCTCGGGTACCTACGTCCGCGGCACCCGACGTCGACTCAACCGCCTCTCCCGGGGCCGGTACGGCGGGTTCCGCGGCTACCACACCGACCTCGCCGCCCGGTACCGGCAGCAGCTCGTTTCGGTCGGGCCCGCCTCCGCCCCGCCCGAGGTGGCCGACGTGTTCGGCGTGCCCGACGGCACCGACCTGCTCCGCCGCCGGCACCTGGTGCACACCGAGGACTCCCCGGTCGAGGTGGGCGCCTCCTGGTTCCTGCCGGCCGACACCGCCGGCACCTCCCTGGAACGGGCGGAGGCGTTCGGCCGCCCGCTCTACCAGGAAGCCGAAGAGGCGACCGGCCGGCGTTACGTATCCGCCACCGACACGATCAGCGCCCGCCAGCCCAGCCGGGAGGAGGCGGAGATCCTCCAGATCCGCCCCGACACCCCCGTGCTGCACCTGCTGCACGTCGCGTACGACGGGCGCCGCAAGCCGATCGAGGTCGCCCAGGCCACCTGGCCCGGCCCGGTCACCACACTGACCGAGGAGTACCAGATCCCCGCCCCGGCCGCCGACCCCGACCCCGATCCTGGTCTCGTCCTCGGCTGACGTCCCGGCCCCGCGTGGCGCCCCGACGACCCGCCCGCCGCCCAGTACGCCACAACCGCCCGGCCTCTGGACACGCCGCCCCGACCGCCCGGCGCCGTTCGAGCACCGGTCGCTGGCCGCCGGATGATTCGGCTACGCGCTCACGTCGACGGCGCGGCGGCGAACACCATGCCTCCCGGCGTCAGAGACCGACGCCGAGCAGGGCGTCCACCGTGGCCGCGAACCGTGCCGGTGCCGCGGAGTCGGCGCCGGCTCCGGCGAGCGCCGCATCTGCCCAGACGTCCGCCAGGGCGAGCACGCCCGGGGTGTCGAGGTCGTCGGCGAGGCGCTCGCGTACCCCGGCCAGGAAGTCCTCGCCCGACGGCCCGGACGGCGCGGCGGCGGCCCGTCGCCAGCGGCCCAGCCGCTCCTGCGCGGTGCCGAGCAGGTCGTCGGTCCAGGAGCGGTCGGTACGGTAGTGCCCGCTCAACAGGGCCAGCCGCACCGCCATCGGATCGACCTTGTCCGCCCGCAACCGGGACACGAAGACCAGGTTGCCCCGGGACTTCGACATCTTCTCGCCGTCCAGGCCGATCATGCCGGCGTGCACGTAGTGCTCAGCGAACGGTGCGGTACCGGTGAGCCGCTCGGCGTGCGCGGCCGAGCACTCGTGGTGCGGGAAGAGCAGGTCGTTGCCGCCGCCCTGCACGTCGATCCGGTCGCCGAGCAGGGTGAGCGCGATGACCGCGCACTCGATGTGCCAGCCGGGCCGGCCCGGGCCCAGATCCCCGCCAGGCCAGGACGGCTCGTCCCCCCGGGCGCCCCGCCACAGCAGCGGGTCGAGCGGGTCGCGCTTACCGACCCGCTCGGGGTCGCCACCGCGCTCCGGGAATATCTCCAGCATCTGCTCCCGGGTCAGGTTCGACTCGTACCCGAAGCGGGGCGCGGCAGAGATGTCGAAGTAGACATCGCCGGTGCCGTCGTCCAACCGGTATGCGGCGCCCTCCTTGAGCAGCACCAGAACCTTCTCGGCGATGTCCGGGATCGACTCCACCGCGCCCACGTAGTGCGCCGGCGGGATCATCCGCAACGCCTCCATGTCCTCCCGGAACAGGGCGGTCTCCCGCATCGCCAGGACCTTCCAGTCCTCGCTGTCGCGGGCGGCCCGCTCCAACAGCGGGTCGTCGATGTCGGTGACATTCTGCACGTACGTCACGTCGAGACCGGCGTCGCGCCACACCCGCTGCACCAGGTCGAAGGTGATCATTGTCGCGGCGTGGCCGAGGTGCGTGGCGTCGTAGGGGGTGATGCCGCAGACGTACATCGTGCCCGTACCGGCCGGCGTGCTGGGCGCCGTGCTCCGCCGCGCCGAGTCGAACAACCTCAGCGGCCCGCCGTTGCCCGGCAGCCGCGGCACCTCGTGCCCCGCCCAAGACTCCATGGCCGCCAGCCTAACCAGCCGCCGGGCGGCTCCGGGCCACACCATCGGTGATCAACGTGACAGTAGTTCACATGGGCGGCCAGGGCACCGCGGGCCACTCCGGCGACGGTTGCGGGAACCGACCGGCGGCACGCAACCGCTCGATCCGGCCGGCCAGCTCCGTCACCTCGCCGAGGGTCAGATGCTCGGCCAGTTCCTCGCCGAGGTCGCCGGCGACCTGACCGGTGAGCGCGTCGAGCATCTCCACCGCGTCCGGCGGCAGTTCACGGCCGGACCACCCCCACAGGATGGTACGCAGCTTCTCCTCCACGTGGAAGCTCACGCCGTGGTCGACCCCGTACACCCGGTCGTTCGGGCCGACCAGCACATGTCCGCCCTTGCGGTCGGCGTTGTTGATTACCACGTCGAGGACGGCGAGGCGGGCCAGCCGCGGGTCGTCGGCGTGCGCCAAGGCGTACGGGGTGCCGTCGTCGTCCCGCGCGGCGGCGATCGGGAACCAGCGCGGCGGCAGCGCGGCAGCCGGCACGAACCCGACCAGCGGTTCACCGTCGGCCGGCTCGTCGATCCAGAGCTGGCAGGAGCCGGGACCGAACGGACCGTCCCGCAGCACCGTCGGCGGCACCAGGCCCCACCCGGTGGCCCGGGAGACCAGGTACGCGGCAACCTCCCGTCCGGCGAGCGTGCCGTCCGGGAAGTCCCACAGCGGCCGCTCGCCCCGCACCGGTTTGTAGACGCAGCTGGCGGTCATTCCGTCCAGGGTCAGCACCCCGCGCAGAGTGGTGTTCGAGGCGTCCACCAGCCGACCCTCCAGGTCGAGGACGCCGTCTCGGAGCAGCCGGAGCGCGGCGTCACCGTCCTGGCGAGGTTGCAGGTCGGACAAGGTCACCGGTGGTAACCGTTGTGCCGAGGGCAAAGGTGGCCCGCGGGGTCGAGCGGCTGGCCGCAGAGGGGGCAGGGCGGGCGGCCGGCGTTGACCACCCTCCGGGCCCGTTCGATGAACTGGCGGGTCGCCTCCGGGGTCAGCCGCACCCGGAGCCGGTCCAGGTCCTCGTCCGGCTCATCGTCGTCGGACTCCTCGTCATCCGGCTCGCCCAGCTCGGCCTCCACCTCCGCCTCGCCGACGGCGATCGCCTCGATCACCACCGTCTCGGTGTCGACATCGAAGGCCAGCCCCAGCGTGCCGACCCGGAACTCCTCGTCGACCGGCGTGTCCAGCGGGTCGTTGTCGCCGACGGCGTTACCCAGCTCCGGCAGCTTCACCCCGAACCGGCGCTGGGCCTCGGAGAGCAGTTCCTCCAGCTTCTCCGCCAGCAGCGAGACCTGCACCTTCTCCAGCGCGACGCTGACCAGCCGACCGCCACCGCGCGCCTGCAGGAAGAACGTGCGATCCCCCGGCGGCCCGACGGTTCCGGCGACGAACCGCTCCGGCGGCTCGAAGGCGTGCACCTGGTGGGTCATACCCTCGACCCTATCCGGCGCGTCCACCGGGCGCGCACCCCACCGACCCGAATCGTCACCCGGGCGGCACGCCCGATTACCGGCTGACCCGGCTCCGCCTCACCCGGCCGCCGGTCCCCCGCCGCCACCGACCGCCGCGTCGGAGTCGGTCGCGCGGGGCGACCGGCGGCGGCGCTTGCGCGGCGGCGGCGGCGCCAAAGCCGCCAGGTCGCCGCCGGTGTCGTTGAGCCGTACCAGGAACGGCCGCAGCGGGGTGTAGCGGATCGCCGTGACCGACGCCGGGTCCGCGACGATGCGCTGGAAGAGATCGAGGTGCACGCCCAACGCGTCCGCCACGATCGCCTTGATCACGTCGCCGTGGGTACAGGCCAACCACACCGCCTCGGCACCGTGCTCGGCGGTCACCCGGGCGTCCCAGGTACGCACCACGGCGACCGCCCGCGCCGCCATCGCGGCCATCGCCTCCCCCTCGGGAAAGACCGCCGCACTGGGATGCTGCTGGACGACCGGCCACAGCGGCTCCTTCGCCAGCTTCTTCAACGGCTGCCCCTCCCAGCTGCCGTACCCACACTCGATCAGCCCCTCCTCCACGACCGGCGTGGCATCGGGCAACGCCAGCTCGAGCGTCTGCCGGCAGCGGATGAGCGGGCTGGTCACCACGGCGGTGAGCGGAACCGGCTTGAGCCGCGCCCCGACCGCGGCGGCCTGCGCCCGCCCGGTCACGTCCAACTCGACCGGCTGCCGGCCGGCCAGCCCACCGTCGGCGTTCGCGGTCGTCCGGCCGTGCCGCAGAAGCAGAAGGGTCGCCACGGTGACCACCCTAGAGGCCGTGTCCCGGTCCCGGTTGGTCCGGCCGCGTCGGCGTGCCCGACGGTCACGCTGAGGGACTCGACGGTGACTTGACGGGCCGCGGGCAACAACAACTCGTATCGAGCGTTCCGCCACGAATGGTTCGGCACGCCGCACTACCCCCCGAGCGTGGCCGTCCGGGCAAGCCGCGGGCGGGGGTCGTGTACGCCTCGTGGAACGGCTCGACCCAGACCGCGGCTTGGCAGGTGCTGGCCGGACCCGACCCGGGTTCCCTGTCGGTGGTGGTCGGACACGCCCCGCGGACCGGGTTCGAGACGACGGTCGCAACCGGTCGTCGAGGACCGTACTTCCAGGTGAGGGCGCTGGACCGGGACCGGAACGTCCTCGGTACCTCGGTCGTCACGAAACTCGCCGACTGACCACAGCGACGGCAGTCCTTCCTCGTACCCGCCTTCCTCGTACCCGGTCAGGTGGCACTGATCGTGCCGGTCATCAGCAGGGCGAGCACCAGCGTGCCCACGGCCACCCGATACAGCACGAAGACGTACAGGGTGTGGTGCGCGACGTAGCGCAGCAGCCAGGCGATGGCCGCGTACCCAACGCCGAACGCGAGGATCGTGGCGACGACCATCTGGGCGGCGGTCGGGACCGAGGTGCCCGGGGCCGCCGGCGCGAACACGTCACCGAGGCTGAAGATCCCGGACATCACCACCGCGGGGATGGCCAGCAGGAACGAGTACCGGGCGGCCGTCTCCCGGGTCAGGTTGAGCAGCAGACCGGCGGTGAGCGTGCCACCGGAACGGGAGACGCCCGGGATCAACGCCATCGCCTGGGCGAAGCCCATCACGACGCCGTCGCGCATCCGGAAACTCGCCAGCGTACGCGTCTGCCGCCCCCAGTACTCGGCGAACGCCAGCACGAACGCGAACACGATCAGCGTGGTGGCGACCAACCACAGGTTCCGGCCGGCGGTGCGGATCTGGTCCTTGAACAGAAAGCCGAACAGCCCGATCGGGATCGAGCCGACGATCACGTACCAGGCCATCCGGTAGTCAAGGCTGGACCGCACCGAACGGTCCCAGATCCCCACGACCCAGGTGCGGGTGATCCGCCAGATGTCCTTGGCGAAGTAGATCAGCACGGCCGCCTCGGTGCCCAGTTGGGTCACGGCGGTGAACGACGCTCCGGCGTCTCGCTCGAAGAAGATCGCTGAGGTGACCCGCAGGTGCCCGGAGGAACTGATCGGCAGGAACTCGGTGAGCCCCTGGACGATACCCAGGACGATGGCCTCGACCCAGGTCACTCCCCAACTCCCGAGAGGTCCAGGGCTTCGGCGACGGTGCGCAGCGTCTGCGCGCCGCTCTCCCGGTCGGCGACGAACAGGGTGACCGACAACGTGGTGACTCCGGCGGCGGCGTACTCCCGCATCCGCTCGGCGATGCGCTCCTTCGGGCCGAGCAGGGAGGTGCGGTCGATGAACTCCGTCGGCACCGCGGCCGCCGCGTCGCGCTGCCGCTTGGCCAGGTAGAGGTCCTGCACCTCGCGGGCGGCGTCGCCATACCCCATCCGGGTGGCGAGCTGGTTGTAGAAGTTCTGCTGCCGGCTGCCCATGCCGCCGACGTAGAGGGCCGCGTACCAGCGGACCAGCTCGGCGCAGGAGGAGATGTCGTCGCCGATGACGACCGGCACCGACGGCACCACGTCGAACCCCGCCAGCTCCTTGCCGGCCTTGGCCCGACCGGCCCGGACGCTGGCCAGTTGCTCCTCGGCGAACTCGGGGGCGTAGAAGACGGCCAGCCAGCCGTCGGCGATCTCCCCGGCGAGCTCCAGGTTCTTCGGGCCGACGGCGGCGAGGTAGATCGGGACCTGCTCGCGCGGCGGGTGGAAGCCCAGACGCAGCGCCTTGCCGGGCCCGTCGGGCAGCGGCAGCGTGTAGAACTCGCCGTCGTAGCTGACCTCCTTGCGGGCCACCGCCATCTTCACGATGTCGACGAACTCGCGGGTCCGGGCCAGGGGCTTACCGAACCGTACGCCGTGCCAGCCCTCGGAGACCTGCGGCCCGGACACACCCAGGCCGAGCCGGAACCGGCCGCCGGACAGCGCGTCGATCGTCGCCGCGGTCATCGCGGTCATCGCCGGCGTCCGGGCGGGGATCTGCATCACCGCGCTGCCCAGGTCGATCCGCTGGGTCTGGCCGGCCATCCAGGCAAGCATGCTCGGCGAGTCGGAGCCGTAGGCCTCCGCCGCCCACACCACCGAGTAACCGAGCCGGTCCGCCTCCTGGGCCAGAGCCAGGTGGTCGGCCGGCGTGCTCCACGCCGTCTGATATCCGAGGCTGAGTCCGAGTCGCACTAGGTCCTCCCCCATCCGCACCACAGGTCGCATCAGGTTACGCAATGCCGTCGCCGCACCCGATCACCGGCTCACGAAAACCGATGGGGGCAGGGGTGCGGTGGCCAGGACGAGCGGATTTACGCCTGAACCGGCAGACTTGCCGGGAGCGAGGATATCGGTGCGGCCCCGTTGGAAATAAGGTTCACGCATGCAACAGCGACCGCTCGGCCGAAGCGGGCTGGCGGTTTCGCGGCTCGCCCTCGGCACCATGACCTGGGGCCGGGACACCGACGCCGACGATGCGGCCGCCCAGCTGAAGAGCTATCTCGACGCGGGCGGCAACCTGATCGACACGGCTGACGTCTACGGTGACGGCGACGCCGAATCGGTGATCGGCTCGCTGCTGGGCACGCTGGTCCCGAGGGAAGATCTGCTCATCGCCACCAAGGCGGGTCTGCGCCCCGGCGGCAGTCGACGCCGCGACGGCTCCCGCGGGCACCTGCTGCGGACGCTGGACGCCTCGCTGCGCCGGCTCGGCACCGATCACGTCGATCTGTTCCAGGTACACGGATATGATCCGGACACGCCGTTGGAGGAGACCCTCGCCGCGCTGGACCACACGGTGGCCAGCGGGCGCGTCCGCTACGTGGGCCTGTCCAACTTCTCCGGGTGGCAGACCGCGCGCGCCGCGGCGTGGCAGGCCGGCTGGCCAGGCCGAGCCCCGGTGGTGGCCGCCCAGGTGGAATACTCGCTGCTGGAGCGCGGCATCGAGCGGGAGGTGCTCCCCGCCTGCGAGGCCCTCGGGCTGGGGGTCCTGCCCTGGTCGCCGCTGGGGCGCGGGGTGCTCACCGGCAAGTACCGGCACGGCCGGCCGGCCGACTCCCGGGCCGCGTCGCCGCACTTCGAGCGGTTCGTCGCCACCTACCTGGAGCCGCGCTGCTCCAGCATCGTGGAGGCGGTCGCCACAGCCGCGGATGGGCTCGGCGTCTCTCCGCTGGAGGTCGCGCTGACCTGGATCCGCGACCGGCCGGGCGTGGTCGCGCCGATCCTGGGCGCGCGGACCGTCGGGCAGTTGCTCGGTGCGCTCCAGGTCGAGCGGATGACGCTGCCCGACGAGATCGTCACCGCGCTCGACGACGTCTCGGCCGTGGAGGTCGGCTACCCGGAACGCGACGGCTGACCGGGTGCGGCCCGGGGCAGGGACCACGCTGCTGGCGGCGAACGTTCCCGCACCGGATAGCCGCCCGTGCGGGCGGACGTCGGGTACGCCGGACACGGGGCGCGGCCAAACCCGCCGGGGGTGGCGCCGGTCCTGCGGGCTGGGCAGCATAGGGCCCATGGACTACGAATACGCGCCGCTGCGGTTGCCACCGAATGTCGACCGGTTGACCGCCACGGCGCAGCTGGCGATCCAGGCGGAGTTCTCCGGATGGGAGTTGGCCCGGGTGCGGCTGTTCCGGGACGGCACGCGGCAGGTGATGCTGCGTCGGCGGCGAATCAACCAGCCGCAGCCGGGCCTGTCGTACTGACGGACCACCAGAGTCCACCCACCGCACCCGGCGGGCCGCCGCACCCGGGGCCCGCACCGCTCGCTCGCTCGGTCGGGGCCCCGGGGCCCGCCCACTGGCCAGTCCCCGGTCAGTGGGCGTGGTCGTGCTCCTCGTCGTCGAGTTCCAGGAACGGGTGCTCGTCGAGCCGGCCGACGAGCCGGTCGTCGGGAGCCGGGTGGAACGGGCCGACCGGGTCGTCGTCGTCGAAGGACTCCAGGTCGACGGGGGCGCCGACCTCGCTGACCATCACCACACCGTCGAGCGGCTCCAACTCCGGCACGTCCAGCGCGGCGAGCGAGCCATCCCCGCTCTGCAGCAGCTCCAGTACGGCCTCGCCCACACCCTCGACGGGGGCGGCCTCGTCCTCGGCGGGAGTGCCGTCGCGCCGGGCCGCCTCGGCGGCCCGGATCAGCGCCGCCACACTGGGCACCCGGTAGTCGCGCCGCTGACGCACCGAGATGACCCGCGGATGCGGATCGTTCTGTTCGGCTCCGTCGAGGCCGCCGAAGCGCTGGTCCGCCTCGTCCGGGTCGATCGAATCGACGTCCCACGGGGTGACTTCACCGAAGGCGTCCATCAGCTGCTCGTCATAGGCGTACGACGCGTTGTTCAACGCCACGTACGCCTGCCAGACGTCGTCGTCGTCGATGCGGCCCTGCGCGGCCCGGACGGCGGCCAGGTGGTGGCGGGCCGCTTCGATGACGCGTTCGAGTGCGGCGTCCAGCTCACCGTGCTGGTCGGTCATATGCGGCGTCCCTTCGATGTTCGAGAAATAACGCGCCGGAGACCGGACGCGGGTCAGCAGGTGCGGAGGAACCGGTCGAGCACCCGCACGCCGAACTGTAGTCCGTCCACCGGAACCCGCTCGTCGATGCCGTGGAACAGCGCGGCGAAGTTCAGGTCGGCCGGCAGCCGCAGCGGCGCGAAGCCGAAACAGCGGATGCCGAGCTGCGAGAACGCCTTCGCGTCGGTGCCGCCGGAGAGCATGTACGGCACCGGCCGGGCGCCCGGGTCCTCGGCGCGCAGCGCCGCGGACATCGCGGCCACCAGGTCACCATCGAAGGTGGTCTCCAGCGCCGGCTGGCGCTGGAGATACTCGATGTCGATCTCCGGGCCGACCAGCTCGCGCAACTGCTGCTCCAACAGCTGCGACTGGCCGGGCAGACTCCGACAGTCGATGGTGGCGGTGGCCCGCCCGGGGATGACGTTGTCCTTGTACCCGGCCGCGAGCCGGGTCGGGTTGGCGGTGTTACGGACGGTCGCGCCGATGATGCTGGCGATCGGGCCGAGCTTGGCGATCGCGGTTTCCGGGTCGTCCGGGTCCAGCTCGATGCCGAGCACCTCCGACACCTCCTCCAGAAACGCCCGCACCGTGTCGGTGACCACGACCGGGAAGCGGTGCCGGCCGACCCGGGCGACCGCCTCGGCGAGCGCGGTGACGGCGTTGTCGTCGTGCATCATCGAGCCGTGGCCGGGGCGCCCCTTGGCGTGCAGGCGCAGCCAGTCGATGCCCTTCTGGGCGGTCTCGATCAGGTAGAGCCGCCGGCTGTCGTCGACCGTGTACGAGAAGCCGCCCACCTCACCGATCGCCTCGGTGCAGCCGTCGAAGAGTTCCGGGTGCCGGTGCACCAGGAAATGCGCGCCGTAGTCGCTGCCGGCCTCCTCGTCGGCGGTGTACGCGAGCACGATGTCCCGGGACGGCTGGACGTTGGTGCGCTGCCACCGCCGGACGACCGCGAGCACCATCGCGTCGAAGTCCTTCATGTCGATCGCGCCCCGGCCCCACAGGTAGCCGTCGCGCAGTTCCCCGGAGAACGGATGCACCGACCACTCGTCGGCGTCGGCCGGCACCACGTCCAGGTGGCCGTGCACGAGCAGGGCGGGACGGCCCGGGTCGGCGCCGGGAATGCGGGCGACCACGTTCGCCCGGCCGGGCGCCGACTCGTGGATCGTGGACTCCACGCCGACGTCGGCGAGCTTCTCCGCCACGTACTCGGCCGCGCGGCGCTCACCGGCGCTGGTGTCGTTGTCGCCGGTGTTGGTGGTGTCGATGCGTAGCAGATCCCGGCAGAGGTCGACGACCTCGTCGGTGGGCACGGGGTGCGCGGGGGCGTCGCTCGTCATCGCTTCTTAATACCAGCCGCACGCCCCGGCAGGTCGCCGCGCCCCGCCACACCGCCCGTGCGGTGGCCGGCCCGTCCCGCCCGGCCACCCACCGGGCAACCGGCTCGAGCCGGCGGTCGCGGTGGTCGGCAGGGGCCGCGACGCGGTGACCGGGCGATCGGCGCACCTGACCGATCCGGCGGATCCGTCGCGGCGGCAGGGAGTGGCACTTCACACATCGGGGCTCGTTGATCCCCCCGAGCCCTTCCCCAAGCCGCCGCACCGCCCTACCGTCTGTCTATGAACCTGGAGCTCCGCCACCTCCGGGTGGTCTGCGCGATCGCCGAGACGGGCAGCGTGACCAAGGCGGCCTCGACGCTCGGTCTGGCCCAGCCGGCGCTCACCGCCCAGCTCCAACGCATCGAACGCACCCTCGGTGGCCCACTGTTCGAGCGCGACCGGCGCGGTGCCCGGCCCACCGCGCTGGGCGAGCTGGTGCTCGCCCGCGCCCGGGTGCTGCTGCCGGCGATGAAGGGCCTGCAGGACGAGGCCGCCCGACTGGCCGGTGCCGGCGACGCCCCACGCCGGTACCGGTTCGGCGGGGTCAACAGCCCGATCCTCGGCCGCCTGGTGCACCGGCTCGCCGCCGAGCAGCCACACCCGCAGATCACCACCTACGCCTCGTGGTCGGTGGACGAGCTTGCCCAGCTCGTCGCCGGCGGCCGGCTGGACTTCGCCCTCAACGGCGTCTGCGGCGACTCCAGCCCATCCGGCGACTACGGGTTGTGCTGGCGGGAGGTGTCGATCGACCCGGTGCACGTGCTGCTGCCGGAGGCCCACCCACTGGCCACCCGGGAGGAGGTCCGCCTGGCGGACCTGCGGCACGAGCAGTGGGTGGCCGCGCCCGGCGACGGTTGCTTCGGCGACTGCTTCGCCGCCGCCTGCGCCCGGGCCGGCTTCACCCCCCGCAAGGTGTACGAGGCGGACGTGCGCGGTTGCCTGGACCTGGTGGACGCGGGCGAGGGGGTCGCGCTGTGCCAGGCCACCTTCCGTCCGGTCGCCGGCCTGGTGACCCGGCGGCTGGCCGGGATCCCGCTGCGGTGGCGGCTGATGCTCGGCTGGCACCCCGACGCCCCGGCCGCCCGGGTCGCCGATCTGGTGTTGGAGACGGCGCTGGCCGCCTACACCGACTCGCTGGCGGCGCACCCGGCGTACCTGGCCTGGCTGCTGCGCAACCCCGGGTTCGGAGCCCGCGGTCCGGCGGCCGCCGGACCGGTCGGTGGGGTGCGAACGGCGTGACGCCGGGTATCAGGCGGGCATGACTGACCTGTACCCCGCCGCCGACGACCGCGAGATCCTGCGGCAGGCGGCAGCCGCGCACACCGCCGCCGCCCGGGACGTGGAGTCGTTCCTGCGGCGCCTGCCCGAGGTGCCCGACCCGGCCGACGTCACCGAGTACGCCAACCTGCTCGCCCGGGAGGAACAGACCCGGGCCGACCGGGAGGTCGCGGCGGACGCCGCCGGCCTGACAGTCGGCAGCCTGGAGTCGGGCCAGGGCTGACCCGCACGGGTGACCGGGACGTTGCCGCCGCGGCGGGCACGTGACGACACCGTCCCGGTCGACGGGCCGGCGCTGGTGACGTCGTCGGCTGGTTCAGCGTTCCACGAGCACGTCGTGGCCGAGGTCCAGCAGGGAGTGCCGCCACTCGTCGTCGGCGTTTCCCCGGGGTGGTTTCGCGTCCATTAGGTCCTGGATCAGCTCGATCGTGTCGCGCATCGTCCGGATGTCGTCCGGGGTCAGGTCCACCTTGCGTTTGGTCAGGACCCGCAGAATGCGCCGGCCCGGCTCGGGCAGGCCGAGGTCAGGGTCGGGGCCGAACGTCTCCTCCCCGGAGCCCCGGGTGAGCAGCCACTGCCGCAGCTTTTCGGACGGCACGTTGACCTGCTCGTGGAAGTCGTCCCAGAGCACCTCCACCTCGGGGTCGAGCCGCTGCTCGCGTACCATCAGCTCTCCTCTCGCCGGCGGTCGGACGGTGGCTGGTCCGACTCGTCGGTCTGCTGGCCCAGACCCTCCGGCGGCACCTGCACCCGGGCGGGGTTCGCCGTCGGTGGCGCCAGGATCGGTTCGGTCGATTCGGTGTTCTCCCGGCTCTCCTCGGGTTCGGTCACGTCGGGCCTCCCGACTCATCGAGGGTGCGACGTCGTGGCGGCGCGATGGCCGCGCCCACCCTCGGCGACATCGAAGGTGAGCTGTCCGTCCCGGGCGTCCACGACGACCTTCTGGCCGGACGAGACCTCGTCTTCCAGCAGCATCCGGGAAAGCCGGTTGTCCACCTCCCGCTGGATCACCCGGCGCAGCGGGCGGGCCCCGAACTCCGGCTGGTAACCGTGCTCGGCCAGCCAGTCGGTGCCGGCGGTGGTGACGTCCACCTCGATGTCCTGCGCGTGCATCCGCCGGCGGGTCTCCTCCAGCAGCAGCCCGGTGATCTGGCGCAGCTGCTCGGCCTCGAGGCGGCGGAAGACGATGACCTCGTCGATCCGGTTGAGGAACTCCGGCCGGAAGTTCTCCTGGAGCCGGCGCATGAGCCGCTCGCGTAGATCGTCGTTCTCCCCGCCGCCTGGCTCACCGGCGCCGAAGCCGACCGCGCGCTGGGTGCCGGTGATCAGTTCCGACCCGAGGTTGCTTGTCATGATCAGGACGGTGTTCTTGAAGTTCACCGTGCGGCCCTGGCTGTCGGTGAGCCGCCCGTCGTCGAGCACCTGGAGCAGGATGTTGAACACGTCCGGGTGCGCCTTCTCGATCTCGTCGAGCAGCACCACCGCGTACGGGCGACGGCGCACCGCCTCGGTGAGCTGCCCGGCCTCCTCGTATCCGACGTACCCGGGCGGCGCACCGACGAGCCGGCTGACGGTGTGCCGTTCCTGGAACTCGCTCATGTCGACGCGGACCATCCGGTCGGACTCGCCGAAGAGCGCCTCGGCGAGCACCCGGGCCAGTTCGGTCTTGCCGACGCCGGTGGGGCCGAGGAACAGGAAGCTGCCCATCGGCCGGTCGGGGTCGGCCAGGCCGGTACGGGAGCGGCGCACCGCCTCGGCGACGGCACTGACCGCGTCGTCCTGGCCGACGACCTTCTCGTGCAGGTAGCCCTCCAGCCGCAAGAGCCGGTCCCGCTCCTCCTCGGTGAGCTGCTGAACCGGGATGCCGGTGGCCCGGGACACCACCTCGGCGATCTCCGGCGGTCCGACCGCCGGCACCTGCGTGGCGGCCCCCTCGTCGCCACGGGCGCGGCGGATCTGCTCCTCGAGTTCGGCGACCCGGTCCCGCAGGGCGGACGCCTTCTCGTACCGCTCGTCGGTGACGGCCTGCTCCTTGTCCCGGCGCACCTCGTCGAGTTGCTGCTCCAACTCCCGCACGTCGGCGGCCGGGGTGCGGGTACGCAGGCGGATTCGGGCGCCCGCCTGGTCGATGAGGTCGATCGCCTTGTCCGGTAGGAAGCGGTCGGTGAGGTACCGGTCGGACAGCTCGGCGGCGGCGACGAGCGCCTCGTCGGTGAAGCGGACCTGGTGGTGGGCCTCGTAGCGGTCGCGCAGGCCACGCAGGATGGCCACGGTGTCCTCGACGCTCGGCTCGGGCACGAAGACCGGCTGGAAGCGGCGGGCCAGTGCGGCGTCCTTTTCGATGCTGCGCCGGTACTCGTCCAGTGTGGTCGCACCGATCACCCGCAACTCGCCGCGGGCCAGTGCAGGTTTGAGCATGTTGGACGCGTCCATGCTGCCCTCGCTGCCGGCGCCGCCCGCGCCGACCAGGGTGTGGATCTCGTCGAGGAAGATGATCAGCTCCTCGCGGTGCGTCCGGATCTCGTCGATGACCTTCTTCAGCCGCTCCTCGAAATCTCCTCGGTAGCGGGTACCGGCGACCAGTCCGGCGAGGTCGAGCTGGATCACCCGCTTGCCGACCAGCGTCTGCGGCACGTCGCCGTCGCAGATGCGCTCCGCGAGACCCTCCACGATGGCGGTCTTGCCGACCCCGGCCTCGCCGATGAGCACCGGGTTGTTCTTGGTCCGCCGGGACAGGATCTCCACCGCCTGTTCGATCTCCTCGGCGCGCCCGATCACCGGGTCGATCTGGTCGTTGTGGGCGAGGTCGGTGAGGTCCTGGCCGTACTGGTCGAGGGTCGGGGTGCCCCGGTCCGGCCTCGGCCCGGCCATCGGTCCCCGCTCGGCGTTGGCCGCCTGTAGCGACTCGGGTTGGATCCGACCGGCGGCGAGCATCCGCCCGGCCGGCGACTCCGGGTTCAGCGGCAACGCCATCAGGATGTGCTCTGGGCCGATGTAGTTGGCACCCATGGCGCGGGAGAGCTGGTGGGCGTCGAGCAGCGCCCGCTTGGCCGCGGGGGTGAGTGAGAGGTTCGGTGGGACCTCGCCGCGTGGCGCGCCGTCCCCCCGACCGCCGAGCGCGTTGACCAACGTGTCCGGGTCGGCACCGGCCCGGCGGATCAGGTCGCGCAGCGGTTCGCGTTGCAGGGCCGCCCAGAGCAGGTGGTCGGTGTCCAGGTCGTTGCTGTGCTTCTGGGCCGCTCGCCGGGCCGCGTCGGCGAGCATCTCCCGGGCGTCGGCGGTCATCAGCCGGGTGATGTCGACCCGGTGCGCTGGCCTGCGCCCGCCCTCGCTCCGGCCGAAGTACCGGGCCAGGAACTCGTCCCATGGGTCGGAGCCGAAGTCGCCGGGTCCCATCATCTCTGTCCTCCGCTGCTCGGGCGCGGCACGGTCGCCAGGGGCTACCCGGCGGTCGCGTGGGCAAACGCCACCGGCGCCACGCCCGGTGCCACGCCCCGGTGCGGCTCCGCCGGATGGCAGGCTGTCGGTATGGACGCCAGGCCGCTGCTGATCGTGGATGCCGCCAACGTGGTCGGGTCCCGGCCGGACGGATGGTGGCGGGACCGGGCCGGGGCCGCCGGCCGGCTGCGGGACTCGCTGCTCCCGCTTGCCACCTCCGGTGTGCCGCCGGAACTGCCGCCGCCGGTGGACGTGGTGTTGGTGGTCGAGGGCGCGGCTCGGGGGATCGACCCAGCGCCGGGGATCCGGGTGGTGGCGGCGGAGCGCTCCGGCGACGACGCGATCGTCGACCTGGTCGCCGCCGCCCCGCAGCGCCGCCGGTTGGTTGTCACCGCCGACCGGGCGCTGCGCGAACGCGTGACGCGGCGGGGTGCCGAGGTGTACGGGCCACGCTGGTTGACCGACCGGGACACCCACCCCCGGGAGTCCCATTGATCGGACTTCCGACGCGTCCGGGTGGCAACCGGTCAGTAGAGAAGAACACTGACAGGGCGGATGTTCTCTCCCCGCGGCCGATAGGCTCTAATGGAGGCCTCCCCGCCCCCAGGAGGTTCCGCCGTGGCGAGCGTCGCCGAGCTCAAGGCAGCCATCGATGTCGCGCTCCAACAGATCGGCGACGGCCAGAGCGCCGTGCAGGCGGCCGGTGAGAAGTTGGCCGAGGCGCAGCAGACCCTGGCCGGCGCGTTGGAGGGCAGCGGGCACGAGACAGTGGACGCCGCCCAGGCGTCGCTGACCCAGGCCGGCCAGGAGTTGGAGGAGTGCCTCGCCGCGACCCTGGTGGCGGTCGAGCAGGCGCAGCTGTACGTCGCGACCCTCTGACCGCCGCCGTGTCCATCGTCGAGGATTTCGCCGCCCAGGTGCGCGCCGCCACCGATGACCTGCCGCTCGGCCAGCTGACCCTCGCCCTGGAGCGGTTCGGGCTGGCCGCCGAGCGGCTGCGCTGGGTACGCCAGGAGTCCGCCGACCCGATGGGGGTCCCGGAGCTGTCCAGCGCGATCGAGCACGCCGAGACCGCCGGGTACGCGCTGCGCGTGGCACAGGAGCAACTGTCTGCGTACCTGGCAGCGATCGGACTCGCACCCGACGGCGGGCCCACGCCGGGAACGGCGCCCGAGCAGCGACGGCCCGCGCACGACCCGCCCGACGCGGCGCCGAGGGTGGTGGTCGCGCCCGAGCCGGCGGCTGACACGCCCGCGCCGCGCTGGTGGGCGGTCCGGGTGGCAGAGCTGACCGGCGGCACCGCCACTGTGGCGGACCGCCCCGACGGGGCCGCCACCGACCCCGGTGAGCTGCTGCGCCGCGTCGTCCGCGAGGTCCGCTCCGGCGACCGGGAGCGGCTGCGGGCCGAGCTGGGCCGCACGCACGCCGACGTCGGCCTGGGCCTGGCGGCGGTTGCGCCACCCCTGCTGCGGGAGCTGGCCGGGGAGCTGCTCGGCCACCCGCCACGCGCGGAGGATTTGCCCCGGCTGCACCGGGCGCTGGACGGCCGGGTCCGGGATTTGCTGCCAGGCTTGCCCGCCCCGGTGCTGGAGACCCTGCTCACCCGGGTCTGCCGGATGCCACCGCCCCGTCGCGCCGACGACGAGCGCCCACACGCGGCCGATCCGGCGGTCAGCGCCGGCGTCCTCGCCGGTGTCCTGCTCGACCGCCTCGGGCGGGAGCTGCCGACCGACGAGGAGCGAGAGCGCCGGGCCACGGACGTACGGGGCCGGCAGGCCGGAGTCGAGGACCGACGGCGGGCCGCCGTGGAACGCGACCGGGCGGCCGACGCCGAGTGGAAGCGCCGCGCCGCCGCCCGGGAGCAGGCCGACGCCGCCCGCGCTCGGGTAGCCGCCGGCCAGCAGCGGGCGACCGAGGTACGCCGCACGGCGCCGACAACCGACCGGCCCGGCCCAGCCGGGACCCCGGCGTGGCGGACGCCGTACCGACGGAACGTCGATGGCTGACCGGCGCGCGCAGCTCGCCGCCCGGGTCCGGCGGACACTCGGCGAGGCCCTCGGGGCTGCCCGGACCCGGGTGGCCGGGGCGCAGGCGGAGGTGGCCGCCGAACGGGACCGACTGACCCGCGTCCGGCGGGCCGCGGCAGCGGTGCCCGCGCGGGTCGGCGCCCAGCGGGACCGTCGGCTCGCCGACATCGACGGTCGGCACGCCACCCGGATCGCGGAACTGACCCGCCGGGCAGCTGACGCGGCGCACCGGGAGGCGCCCGGTGCCGCGTCGGCCGAGTGGGAGCGGTGGCGACCCACCCCCGCCGGCCGGGCGACGCCGCAGGGGGCGCTGCGGGTGGGCACGCTCGGGGTGCCCGGCGCGGATCCCGTTCCGGCGCTGGTGCCGCTGCTCGACGCCGGTCACGTCGCGCTCGTCGGTGAGGATCGGGTGGCGAGCGAAGCTGTCGTGTCGGCGCTGCTGCTGCGCGCGATCGGCCACACCGCCCCGGGTACGGTCCGGCTGACCGGGTACGACCCGGAACACCTGGGCGGCGGGGTGGCGGGCTTCGCGCCGCTGGGCACGGCAGGGTTGCTGACGTCGGTCGGCCCGGGCGGGTTGGGCCGGCTGCTCGACGACCTGGTGGAGCACATCCGCCGGATCAACGCCGCGGTGCTCGCCGGTGAGCACGCCTCGCTGCGCGAGCTGGCCGCCGCCACCGGCCGCCGGCCCGAGCCGTGGCGGGTGGCGGTGCTGCTCGGCGGGGAGGAGCCGTCCCGGCGCGAACGCGGCCAGCTCGACCGGATCGTCCGCACCGGTGCGGCCTGCGGGGTCCATCTCGTGGTCCGGGGTCTGACGCTGCCGGACGACCCCACCGTCACCCGGATCCGGGTCGGGCCGGGCGGCGCCCGCGTCGCCGGCGCGCCGCCGGTCCACCTCGACCCGGCGCCCCCAGCCACCCTGGTCACGGAGACCTGCCGCGCGGTGGCCACCCGGGTCAACGCCGGACCGGCGCCCACCCCGTTCACCGACCTGCTCCCTGCGCCGGAGCAGATGTGGCGGGAGGATTCGGCGACCGGCCTGACCGCGCCGATCGGTGCGGGCCCGGATGGCCGACCGGTGCGGCTCGCCCTCGGTGACTACCCGCCGCACGCCCTCATCGGTGGCCCGTCCGGCACCGGCAAGACCAACCTGATCTTCGCGTGGATCGGCGCGCTCGCCGCCCGGTACTCCCCGGCCGAGCTGGAGTTCTACCTGCTGGACTTCAAGGAGGGGGTGTCCTTCGCCCGGTTCGCGCAGGGCCGGCGCGACCCGAGTTGGCTGCCGCACATGCGGCTGGTCGGCATCAACGTCAACACCGACCGGGAGTTCGGTTTGGCGCTGCTGCGTTTCCTCGCCGAGGAGCTGCGCCGGCGCGCCGACGCGGCGAAGAAGCACGAGGTCACCAAGCTCGCCGAGCTGCGGGCGGTGGACCCGACCGGGCACTGGCCACGGATCGTCGCGGTGGTCGACGAGTTCCAGATGCTGTTGGCCGGCCGGGACGCGGTCGCCCGGGAAGCCGCCGACCTGCTGGAGGACCTGGCCCGCCGCGGCCGGTCCCAGGGCATCCACCTGGTGCTCGCCTCGCAGGACGTGCGGGGCATCGAGGCGCTGTGGGGGCGGCCCGCCCTGGTCGCCCAGTTCACCCTGCGTATCGCCCTGCCGAAGGCGCTCCGGATTCTCGCCGAACGCAACGACGCCGCGCAGTCTCTGCCCCGCCACCACGCGGTCGTCAACGCCGAGTCGGGGCTGGTCGAGGGGAACGAGATCGCTCGGATCCCGGCGGCGAGCGACTGGGAGACGTGGAGCGACCTGCAACACCGGCTGTGGCGGATGCGTCCGCCCGAGGCCGCGCCGGCCCGGCTGTTCGACGGCGACGCTGTCCCCCGGCTGGCCGACGCGCCGGACTTCCGGGCGCTGTCCGCCCCGAAGACCGGCACACCGCGGGCGCCGGTGGCCCTCCTCGGCGAGATCATCGATGTGCAGGCCCGCTCCGCGGCGCTGCGGCTGCCCCGCGCACCGGGGCGCAACCTCGCCGTGCTCGGCACCCGGGTCGACGAGGCGTGCGCGGTGCTCGACGCCGCCGCCCGGTCCCTGGCCCGGCAGCACCGTCCCGGGACCGCCCGGTTCTCCATCGCCTGTCTGGACCCGGACGCCGACCCCGCCGCGCGGGCCCTCTACGAGGGCTTGGCCGCCGACGACGCCGCCTGGTACGACGAGGAGAGCGTGACCGAGTTGATGGCCGAGACCGCCGCGGGGCTGGGCACTCCGGGCGCCGGCAGCCCACACTACCTGCTGCTGTACGCGGTCGACGCGGCCGCCGGCTCGCTGGCCACCCGGGTCGACGGCTGGACCGGGCTGGAGCGGCTGCGCCGGATCCTGCACGACGGCCCCGAACGGCGGACACACGTGCTGGCCTGGTGGCGGGGCGTGGCGCGGATGCGCGCCGACCTGGGCGGGCCGGCAGCGCGCACCGATCAGATCGGCGCCTGGGTGGCGCTCGACGCGCACGGCGGCGAGCTGGGCTCGTCGCTGTACCCGGGCACCGGTGGGCCGGACTGGTATCCCCGCCCATGGCGGGGACTCTTCTTCGACCGGGCGGTGCACCGCACCGGGCAGACGGTCATCCCGTACGGGCCGGAGCGGTGAACGAATCGGTGACCGAGGAGTCGTACACGGCGCAGGTGCGCCGGCTGGCCGAGCTGACCGAGCGGGTCCAGGCCCAGCGGACGGAGGCACACACCTGGCACGACCAGCAGTGCGCCGCCGCGCGGAAGGCGGTGGCCGACGCCGAGGACCAGGTGCACCGGGCCGAACGAAACCTGGCGGCCGCCCGTGAGCTTCAGGACCGGGTCGATGCCGAGGCCACCGCGTTGTGGCAGGAGCTGCGGAACCGGCTCGGCCAGGTCGGCCGCCGGGTCGGCCCACCACCCGGACCGGTCGCGGGAGCCGTCGGGGACCCGCCGGTGCTGCTGGCCGCGGTGCGGGATCTGCTCGCCCGCGCCGGGCAGCCCGGCGAGCTGCCGGGCTCGGTGAATCCGCTGTTGGCCCTCTGCGGGGTGGCCGGCGCACTGGTCGCGTACGCGCTGGGGACGGTGGCCCGGGCGGCGGGCGACCGGTACGGGGGTGACCTGGCGGTCGGGCTGCCGGTGCTGGCGCTGGTGGTGATCCTGCTCGGGCCGCTGGTCGGTCTGGTGCCCGCGAAGGTGGTGGCCGACCGCCGGCATGCCCTGCTCGGCCCCCGCCCGGCCGCGATCGTCCTGGTCGCCGGCCTGGCGACGACGGTCCTGTTGCTCACCCTGGCCCCCTGACCGGTCGATCAGGAGGTCAACGGCGGACCGCCGGCAACGGCGTGATCGACACGGTGCGCCCGGCGGCGTCGAGCGGACCGCTCAGGCGGGGACGACCACCGCCTCGCGGAGCAGCCGGCGGGCCAGGGTGACCCGGTCGGCGTCGTCGTCCAGTCCGGGTAGGTCACCGACGCGGGTGACCTCTCCGGCGAGCAGGGCCCGCAACGCCGGTTCGCACGTGCCGGGCAGGGTCAGCGTCCGGTCGAAGATCCGAAACGCCACCTTCTCGCCCGCGGGATCGAGCCGCCACCGCAGGCCGGGACGCGGGGTGACGCGGTCGTCGGGCCCCAGCCCGGTGAGCGCGGTGGCTTGGGCGAGGGGGCGGATCGGCGCGGGTCGGGCGGCCGGCCAGGCACGCTGGCGGAGCCGGACGGCCACTGCCGCCGGGTCGGCCCGCAGCAGCCAGTCCCGCAGCGCCTCCACGGTCTCGGTCAGCTCTGGTTCGATCGCGTCCGAGTCAGACACGTCGATCCCGAACGGAAGGGTGGCCCGCAGCCGCTGGTCCTCGGCGGCGAGCGCGAGCAACTCCTCGACCAGCGTGTACCGGGTCAGCGCGCGGACGCCGACGGTCAGGTGCAGCGAGCTGGACTCCTGTGCCTGCGCGCTGTGCAGCCAGCCGCGCGGCAGGTAGAGCGCGTCGCCGGGGGTGAGCGCCACGTCGAGCGCGGCGACGCCCTCCGCGGAGGCGGCGACCTCGTCGGCTCGGCCGCCCCACGGCTGCCGCTCCAGCGGCTCCGGCAGCACGGGCGGATGGACCCGCCAGTGCTTGCGGCCGTCCACCTGGAGCACGAACACGTCGTGGGTGTCGTAGTGGGTGCCGAAGCCCTGACTGCCGGCGGGGGTCAGATAGGCGTTGACCTGCAACGGCTGCCCCACGGCCAGGCCGAGGTCCCGAGCGAAGTCGTGCACGGTGGGCCAGGTGCGGTGCAGCCCCTGGAGCACCAGGGTGGCGCCGCCGGCGTACAGGTCGAGGACCTTCTCGTCGAGGACCTGGTCGCCGATCTCGGCGCCGGCGCCACCACCGCCGGTGTAGCGCGCCGCCGGCACCAGCTCACCGTCCTTGGCGACCCGTAGGAAGGGGGTACGCAGGCCGCGGCGGCTGAGCAGGTCGTCGGCGTCGGCGGGACTGAGTAGGTCGGTGAAGCCACAGGGGTTGGGCAGCTCGTCGGCGCGGGACAGCAGCGGGGTGCGCCCCCAGTGGGCGGTGGCGAACTTGGCCGGCTCGACGGACACGCAGCGGGCGAGGGCGATGGTGGCGACGGCGGACGGATCCGCCGGGCGCCCCTGGCCAGCCGGCGGGTCGGTGTGGCTCACGGCGTGCCGCTCAGGAGGCGCTGCCGTCGGCGCCGCCGTCCTGCTTCCCCGGCGTCGCGCCGCCGTCGGCCGGGCCCTCCGCGCCACCGTCGGCGCCGCCGTCCTGCTTCCCCGGCGTCGCACCGCCGTCGGCCGGGCCCTCCGCGCCACCGTCGGCGCCCCGGTCGGCACCGCGGTCGGCGCCACCGTCGGCCCCGCCGTCCTGCTTCCCCGGGGTCGCACCGCCGTCGGCCGGCCCTTCGAGACCACCGCCGCCACTGGTCGTCATGTCGTCGTCGTTGAGTGCCATGGTGCTCCCTCGGATGTGCCGCCCCGCCGCTGAGCCGGGGTCCGTCGTGCCGGGTAGCGGGCGGTGATCCCGCCCGATCCTCTCTAACCACACGGTAGACGTCCGGAGTGTCCGGCACGGCCGGTTCGCGCCTCAGCGCCGGCGGGCCGTGCCGGGGCTGAGGCGTACGCGGACGGCCCGCCCCGGGCGTGGGGCGGGCCGTCGGGTGGGCCATGGGTCAGGCCAGCATCCGGGCCAGATCCTTGGGCATGGTGTCGACCACGTCATCCCACTGCCCCGGCGTGGTGACGTGCCGGCGCAGGGCGTCCAGCACCACCTGGACGACCCGTTCCGTGCCGCCGTCGACGTCGTACGGAAAGCGCTGCCGGACCTCGAGGAGGAAGTCGTCCCGATTCAGCTTGACCGGCACGTCCATCGGCTGCCAACCGTCGAAGTAGATACCCCGCAGCACCACCGGCAACTGCGCGGCGAACTCCACGCTCTCCTGCACCGGCATCCGGTCGCGCAGCAGGTGAAGAACCGTACGTAGCGCGCTGTAGGACTGGTTGCGCTGCTCCTTCGGCCAGCCGTACGCGTTCTCGATGTCCTTGAGGATCAGGTTCGTCGTCTCCATCGACGAGTCGATCGCAGATTGCAGCTGCTCAGCCATCTCTCCACCCCCGTACGTCGGTTTCCCACCGTCGGTCGTCGGCCCGCCGCGGCGGCCCCGCCGGACCGCGCCACTGTCGTATTGGGCTGATCCGGCCGGTCCGCGGCGCACACTGCCCGCCACCGGGATTCCCGACGACGTGCAGGACGCCATCGCGGCGGCGATCCGGTCTCACCCGAACCGTCATCTCCGGCCACCTCCCCGCACTGTCCGATCCGCGCCCTTGCGGAGGGCTGCGGCACGCACTCCCGATCGTGCTCGCCGGCCGGGTGAGCTGGCGTCACCCGGTTGGGGTGAGACACCGCCGGCATCCTGTGCGCCAACTCCCACCGCCGCTGCCTGTTTGACGGATGCCCCTCGGTGAGGTCTCGCCCATGGTGCGGCTCACCGCGCCCCGGACCAGCCGGCACCGGCCCGGCGTCAGGCCGCCCGACGCTCCCTGGTCTGCTTGCACGTCACGCAGGTGGTCGCCGATGGGAAGATCTCCAACCGCTCCACGGGGATGGGCGCCGAGCAGCCCTCGCAGAATCCGTACGTTCCCTCGTCCAGCCGGGCCAGGGCGTGCTCGTACTGGGCCCGGCGGTCGACAATGGTGCGCAGCAGGGACTGCGCGGTGTCCCGCTCGGCGGTCTTGGTGCCGCTGTCGGCCTGGTCGTCCCCGGCGGTGTCGCCCACCTCCACCAGGCGCAACACCTGGCACTGCAACACGGCCTGCTCGTACTCCGTGGTGAGCTCGTCGTAGCGGGCCCGCAGGGACTGCCGGATCTGGTCGACCTCCGCCTGGGATCGGCCCGTGCCGACCGTGTCTTGGACGAGCATCGCTGCCTGCCTTTCTGAGGGCTCACGGTCCACCGGAGCCACCGGCCCCGGGGGGGTCGCGGTCGTCGCCGTACGGGTGTCACCCGTACGCTTGTGAGCCGGGCGATTACCCCGGTCTCCGATTGACCAAACCGGGGATCCGCGCCGGTTTCAGTCCGACTCGACCAGGGCCGGGTGGCGGGGGTCGTCGGCTCGCACCACCACGTCGGCGAACGCCGCCGGATCGACCTCGTGCGCGTAGCGGGCGAAGGCCGGCAGGGTCCACCGCAGCCCGGGATCGGTGCGCCGGCGCAGCGCGGCCGGGGAGAGCGCCAGGTGAACGGTGACGTCGAACGGCAGGCCGCCGCCCAGCAGCAGGGCCCCGTCGACCAGCAGCACCCCGCGCTCGGGGAGCGTGACGTACGCAGTCCGGCTGGCGCGGTCGACGGCGGCGTCCCAGAGCGACGGCAGCACCCGCCCGGAACCGTCGGGGCCCGCCGGATCGAGCACCTCCCGACGAAGTCCGGCCACGTCGACCCAGTCCTCGTAGTACGCGTCCGGGTTGGTGCGCCCGTGTTCGAGCCGGACCGAGGCCGGGCGCAGAAAATCCGCCACGCGGATGTGCAGCGCCGCTCGGCCGCGGGCGCGCAGCGGATCGACCAGCGCGGCGGCCAGGGCGTCCGGCGCGGCCGCGGGTGGACCGTCCACGGCCACCCGCAGCCGCCCACCGGCGGCGGTGCCGGCGAGCCGGTCGGCCAGTTCCGCGACGAGGCGCTCGGGAGAGATCGGACGGACCCGCACGCGCACCCATTGTGCCCGGCCGCGCGACGCGGGGTGGCTCGGGGACCGCTGGACGGGCTCCCGGCGGTCGCTCAGCCGCTGCGGTCGATCGTGACCCGGGCGTCGTCGGCTAGCCGGTAGCCGACGCCGTAGACCGTGGTGACCAGGGGTACGTCCACGCCGACCTTGCCGCGCAACCGGCGGACGTGCACGTCCACCGTGCGTACCCCGGCGTGCTCGTAGCCCCAGACCGCGTTGAGCAGCTGGAGCCGGGTGAACACCCGCCGGGGATGGGCGACCAGGTGCAGCAGGAGGTCGAACTCCAGGCGGGTCAGCGGCAGCGGCTCGCCGTCGCGCAGCACGGACCGAGACGAGGCGAGGATGTGCAGTGTGGGGATGGTCGGGGCGAGCGGTCGGGACGAGCGGTTGGCCGGGATGGCCTCCGCCCGGCGCTCGACCACGGCCGCACCGCCGGAGATGATCGTGCCCTCGCCGCGTTCCAGCAGCTCACGAGCCGCCTCGAGGAGCCGTCGCGCGGGCGGTGTGAGCGCCTCCTCGTTGGCCAGCGGGATCGACAGGGTCACGGTGAGCACCGGGGCGGCGGTGTTGGCGGGCCGGCGCTGGCCGCCCGGGGGGCGACCGGGAACAGCGGGTTGGGACGTATGCCATCCGGCGCGCGACGAAGCGGGGCTGACCGACATGGTCCTCCTTGGCTGATCCAGGTATCTCCCCACGGCCCGGGACGCCGCTTCATCGATGCTTCCCGGCGCCCGAGCGGGGGTCAAGGGGCGGCTGCGTTGCATGAATGTGACAATTGACGAACGCATCGGAGCCAAACGCTCGCTCTGCGTACGAAGCCTGATGATTACAGCAGAGTCGTCGAGTTGACCCGATACGGGGGGTGCCTACCCGGTTCGGATCCGCCGTCCGTCAGTACGCAGCGTAATCGGACGAGCGTGATTCACGTCTAGGCCAGAGGTCTGGACACGCTCCCAAGTGGACGCCACCCGTACCGGAGGTGTGACAACCATGACCGGCCGGTACGGCGTCTTCAACCTCCGATGTGCCAGCCCGGCTCAACCGGCGCCGGGCCGGCTACCTCACCGTCCGACCGGTCGCGGCGTCGGCCGGCGGCGGGCCGCACCAGACCGGTATACAGGTGCGGTGGAGGATCCCCTACCCGAGCGCATGCGCACCGCAGGCACGGCGCTGCTCGCCGCCCTGGCCGAGCCCGTCCGGACGCGCGCGGCGCACCGCTTCGACGACCTGGCGGCGCGGCACTGGCTGGAGTACCGTCCCCGGCCCCGCCCCGGCGTCTGCCTCGCCGACCTCGACCGCACCGCCCGCAAAGCCGTCCACCGGCTGCTGGCCACCGCGCTGAGCCCATCGGCGTACGCCCAGGCGATGACGATCATCGCGCTCGAGGAGGTGCTCGATCGGGCCGAGGGGTGGCGACGCGACCGGCACAGCGACGACTACTGGGTGGCCGTGTTCGGCGATCCGGCCCGCGACGACGCGTGGGCATGGCGGGTCGAGGGGCACCACCTGTCGGTCAGCATGACCGTGGTCGCCGACCAGGTGTCCCCCGCTCCGGTCTTCTTCGGCGCGAACCCGGCCGCCGTCCGGTGGGCCGGCCGCCCGGTCTCGCGCCCCCTCGGCCCCGAGGAGGATCTCGCCCGGTCCCTGCTGGACGCGATCGGGCCGACCGGCAGGGCGGCCGCGATCGTCGCCGCCGAGGCACCCGCCGACATCGTCAGCGCGACCCGACCGCGGGTCGACGCCCCGCTGGAGCCGCTCGGCGTGCCCGCCGAGCGGCTCGGCCCCACCGGCCGGTCCCTGCTGGACCAGCTCGTCGCCCTCTACCTCGACCGCCTCCCGGCCGAGCTGGCGATCCGGGAGGCGCGCCGCCTCGCCGACTCTCCGCTGCACTTCGCCTGGGCCGGCCCCACCCGCCCCGGTCAGCGCCACTACTACCGGGTGCAGGGCGACGACCTGCTGATCGAGTACGACAACACGACCGAGGACGGCAACCACGCCCACACCGTGCTCCGCCGCCCGGCCAGCGACTTCGGCGAGGACGTCCTGGCGGCCCACCACACGGCGGCCCACTGACGGCCTCAGCCGCCCGCTTCGCCGTGACGAGGACGTGCCGGGGCCGGCGACCTCCCCGCAGCAAACGGAAACCGCAGCGCCAGCTACGAGCGGGGGCGGCCGATCTCCATGGTGGCGCTGACGCCGCCGTCCAGGGCATCGAGGGTGGCAGCGTCGACCTGGCGGGCGTCGAAACTGCGCACCAGGCGGGCGCCCAGCGCGACACCGTAGCTACCCACGACGAGGGCGAGCACCTCGGTGACCAGCAGCGCCACGGTGGCTCCCCGCCGCGGTAGATCCGCCCGAACCAGACAGGCGACCACAAACAGGCCGGCCATCGCCGTGTTGACCAGGTTGAACGCCACCGCGGTTCGCTGGGTCCCCCGCCGGGGACGTCCCACAGGTCGATCGTCCCGGCGACGGTGGCGAGCGCGGCCGCGACCAGGGCGGCCACGGCGGTCCAGTACCCCACCTCGCCGAGGAGCGCCGGACCTCCGAGCACGTCGATCAGATCGAACACCGCCGCGCTCACGAAGAGCCCGAACGGAAACGTCACCAGCATCGGTTGGATCGGATTCCCCCGCACCCGCAGCCGGCTCTGCATCGCCTTCTCCCCAGGTCGCCTCAGCTCACCAGTCCAGAGTGTGCTACCCGGGGGCACCTGGGGCGAAACGACGCACGAGGTCAGTTCTCCCGGGGGCGGGAGACCGTGCTGACCAGTCGCTCGGCGACCTCTCGCAGCGGGATGGACAGCGACGTCGCCGCGCTACGCAGCACGTCCATGGCCTCCTCGGCGCGGCAGCCGCGCTGGGTCATGATGACCCCCACCGCCTGGCCGATGACCCCGTCGCCAAGCAGCGCGGCGTCGAGCTGGCCGGCCTCGACGGCGGCGCGTGCCCGGTCCCGCACGGCGGCGAGGAGCAGCCCGACGTGCTCGGCGAGGAGCATGGCGGTGAGCTGGTGCCGGGGCGCGAGCACGTCGGCGGCGCCGGCGTAGAGGTTGAGCGCTCCGATCACCTGCTCGTCCACGTCGACCGGAGCGGACAGCACTGCCCACACCCCGAGTTCTCGGGCCCGTGGCGTCCAGTCCGGCCAACGGGACTCACGGCCCAGGTGTTCGGACACCACCATCTCCCGCCGCCGGATCGCCTGCATGGCCGGGGAATCCGGGCCGTGCCGCAGGTCGTCCAGACCGGCGAGTCGTTGGTCGGAGGCCGCCAGGCCGGCCGGCTCCCCGGCCCGTAGGGCGGTGAATCCGCACCAGCTGGCCCCAGCCACCGCGTCGTTCGCGATCCGGACGACGACGCCGAGCGCCTCGTCGAAGTCGTTGACGCCGATCAGTCCGGCGGTCACCTCCCGCAGCAGGGCGGCGGTCTCCAACACGCCGAGCGTCTCCCCGACCGACTCCCGCATCTCCAGATTCACCGGTCTTCCGCCCCCACCGCTTCCGCGCGCGACGCGGCGCGCCCCATCGGAGCTGTCCCCTGTTCCATGTTCCTGATCTCTCCCGACTCTGCAGACCCGGGGTACTACCCCGCAGACAGGGGTCGAAACGGCACAAAATGGGGCCCTATCCGATACCAGACCGTACCGGACCCGGTACCGGCCCGGTCAGCGCCGGCGCGACCTAACGAGACGCGGCGCTGATCCGCCGGCCCACCGAGGCGATGAGCCGATCCAACTCGGAGCCGAACGGGTTGTCGTGCACGAGGTACGTCCAGGTGGCGCTCGGCCGGACCAGCTTCGCCTCGTCGGGCTCCCAGGTCTCGTCGATCTCGGTCTCGGTGAAGGTCGCGATCGTCCGCCGCTCGATCTCCGGGACGAGGTCGGTGAACGCGGGCACGGCGGCACGGTGAAACTCGTCCAGCGGGTCCAGCCGGCCCAGCGCCCGCAGGTGCACGCCCTCGCGCACCTCGGACAGCTCGGCGAGATGATCGGCCCAGAGCCGGTCGAGGTGGAACAGGGCGATCGACCGGGCGACCCGGGCGAGCAGGTCCTCGTCCATCTCCCCGGCCTTGTCGGGCACCTTGTCCAACAGCATCAGCGCGGCGACATCGGTGGTCAGCAGCCGCTCCCGACGTTCGGCGAGGGCCTTGCGCTGCTGCTCGATCACCACGCTGTAGCGCCAGGTGTTGCGGTGGATCTCGTGGTTGACCCCCTCGGCGACCCGCTGGGCGTGCTCGACGGCGTAGTCCACCTGCGGGTCGGTGACCAGGCCGTCAGCGTTCATCCGGGGCGACGCGGGCACGGTCTCGCCGGCGTGGCGTACGACGAGCTCGTCCTCCAGGCTGACGAAGAAGACCGACCCACCCGGATCGCCCTGCCGGCCGGCCCGCCCACGCAGCTGGTCGTCGACGCGACGGCTGTCGTGCCGACCGCTGCCGATCACGTACAGGCCGTCGAGTCCCGCGACCCGGTCCCGGTCGGCCTGGTCGCTGCCGCCGAGGCGGATGTCGACACCCCGGCCGGCCATCTGGGTGGAGACGGTCACCGCACCGTGGGCGCCGGCCTCGGCGATGATCGCCGCCTCGTCGTCGTCGTTCTTGGCGTTGAGGACGACGCACGGCACGCCGGCCGCGTTCAGACCGGCGGCCAGCCCCTCGGACTCCTTGACGTCGAGCGTGCCGACCAGCACCGGTCGTCCGCGCTCGTGGTTGCGCCTGATCTCGTCGATCAGCGCCTCCTCCTTCTCGGCGCGGGTTGCGTAGATCCGATCCGGCTCGTCCTCCCGGACACAGGGGGTGTTCGGCGGGATGACCGCCACCTCGAGGCCGAAGAACTCGCGCAGCTGGTCGCCGACGAGCACGGCGGTGGCCGTCATCCCGCAGACCGTCGGGTAGAGACCGATGTACGCCTGCACGGCGATCGTGCCCAGCACCTCTCCCTCGGCGGTGGCGTCCAGGCCCTCCTTCGCCTCGACGGCCGCCTGGAGGCCGTCGGGCCAGCGGCGGCGCTGCGCGACCCGGCCGCGCATCTCGTCGATCAACTCGACCGTGTCCTCGCGGACGATGTAGTCCACGTCGCGGTGCAGCAGGGCGTGGGCATGCAGGGCCACGTTCACCGCCGAGAGCTGGGCGACGTTCTCCTCGTCGTACAGGTCGACGCTGAGCCTGGCCTCGACGGTGGCCAGGCCGGAGGCCGTGAAGGAGACGTTGCGGCCGTCCTCGGCGACGGTGTAGTGCGTGCCCCTGCGCAGGCCGCGCACGAGCGCGGCGGCGGTGTGCACCGGGTCCTGCTCGCCGGCGACCGCACCGGCGAGGACCATCGGCACCCGGGCCTCGTCGATCAGGATCGAGTCGGCCTCGTCGACGATCGCGGTGCACAGCGCCGGCTGCACCCGGTCGGCGAAATCGGTGACCAACTGGTCGCGCAGGTAGTCGAAGCCGGCCTCGCTGACCGACACGTAGGTGACGTCGCAGGCGTACGCGTCGCGCCGCTCCTGCGGCGTGGACGCCTCGTTGACCCAGCCGACGGTGAGGCCGAGCAGGGTGTAGACGGGCTCCATCCACTGGGCGTCACGGCGGGCCAGGTAGTCGTTGACGGTGAGCACGTGCACCGGGCCGTTACCCAGCCGGACGTGCCCGTACGCGGCGATCGCGGCGGTCAGGGTCTTGCCCTCACCGGTGGCCATCTCCGCGACCTTGCCGGACAACAGCGCCATCGCGCCGAGCAGTTGCACGTCGTACGGTCGCTGGTCGAGGCCCCGGCGGGCGGCCTCGCGGCCGATCGCGCAGATCTCCTCGTAGCCCGCGGCCTTACCGGCCGCCTCGGTCAGCTCGACGTCGTCGAGCGTCCGCAGCTTCTCCTCGCGCGCCTCGGCCGCGGGCAGGATCTTCTCCAGCGGCCCCAGGTCGACCGTCGTCCCCGGGCGCTGGAGAAACCGGCGGAACCTGCTCTTCAACCGTTGCGACACACCCATGAGCGGCAACGGTACGCGACCGGACCGATCTTCCGTGTCCCGCCCGCCCGGGTGTCGCCACCGGCCGGTCACGCTCAGCCGACCAGTAGCTGGTGTGCGGCCAGCTCCCGGTAGAGCGGGCTGGTGACGGTCAGGTCGTCGTGGCTGCCGGTGGCGACGACCCGTCCGCCGTCGAGCACCACGATCTGGTCGGCGTCGACGACGGTGGAGAGCCGGTGCGCCACGATCAACAGGGTGCGCCGTACCGCCACGGCGTCAATCGCCCGGCGCAGGGCCGCCTCGTTGCGTGCGTCGAGGTTGCTCGTCGGCTCGTCGAGCAGCAGCACCGGCGGGCCGGCCAGCAGTGCCCGCGCGATCGCCAGCCGCTGCCGCTCCCCGCCGGAGAGCAGCACCCCACCCTCACCCACCTGTACGTCCAGCCCCTCGGGGGCGCGCTCGACCAGGTGACCGAGGTTCACCTCGTCGAGCACCGCCCGCAGCCGCGCCTCCGCCGCCCCCGGCGCCGTGATCAACAGGTTCTCCCGCAGGGTGCCGGCCAGCACCGGGGCCTCCTGTTCCACGTACCCGAGGCCGGCGCGCAGCACGTCCCGGGGCAGATCCCGCACGTCCACCCCACCGAGCCGCAGCGCCCCGTCGGTCACCTCGTAGAAGCGCTCCACCAGGGCGAGCAGGGTCGACTTGCCGGCGCCGGACGGGCCGACCAGGGCGGTCCGGGTGCCGGCGGGGACGGCGAAACTCACCTCGTGCAGCACCGCCGGACCGCCCGGGTAGCCGAAGCCGACCCGGTCGAACTCGATCATGGGTACGGCCGGTGCCGACGGGGCGGGCCACTCGGCCACGGTGACCGTGGGCCGGTCGCTGGCGTCCTCGGCCGGCACCGCGAGCACCTCCTCGATCCGGTGCAGCGCCCCCAGGCCGGCCTGCACCTGGGTGTACGCGTTCACCGCCTGCCCGAGCGGCAGCACCAGGAAGAACAGGAACATGATGAACGCCACCAGGTCACCGACGCTGATCGCGCCCGCGGCCACCCGGGCCCCACCGATGCCCAGCACGAGCAGGAACGCGCCCTGAATGGTCACCGTGCTCACCGGCGCGACCACCGCCTGCACCCGGGCGACGCGCAGGCCCGCCGCGTACGCCGCACCGGCGCTCGCTTCCACCGCGTCGGCCTCCCGCTGCTCGGCCGGGCGGCGCGGATCGTCCGGGCGGCCGAGATCGCCCGTTCCACCGCGGAGGTCATCTCGCCGACGCGCTCCTGGGCCGCCCGGGCGAGGCCACGGACCCGCCGCGCCACCGTGACCGCGAAGGTCACGCCCGCGGCCACGCCGAGCAGGGTCACCCCGAACAGCACCGGGTCGAGCAGCAGCATCGCACCGGTCGCGCCGAGCACCATCACCGCCCCGGTGACCACTTCGAACAGGCCCGAGGTGACCACGGCGCGCAGCAGCGTGGTGTCCGAACCGACCCGGGACAGCAGGTCGCCGGTGCGCCGGCGGTCGTACTCCGCGACCGGCAGCCGCAGCAGGTGCCCGGCCAGCCGCCGCCGGGTCGCCAGCACCAGCCCCTCGGCGGTGCGTTGCAGCAGGTAGTCCCGGAACCCGCCGAGCACCGCGGCGGCCAGCACCAGCCCCACCAGGAGGCCGACCAGGAGGCTGATCGGCCGGGCGGCGGTCACCGCGTCCAGCACCTCGCGGGTGAGCAGCGGCTGCGCCAGCGACGCCGCGGCGCCGGCCAGGGACAGCGCGCCCACCACGGCGAGGATGCCGCGGTGGGCGCGCAGGTACGGCAGGAGGGCGGCGAGGCCGACCGGTGCTGTGGTGCCGGGGGTGGTCATGCCGGGAACGGTAGCCAACCCGGTCAGCAGGTGAGCACGACCTGCAGCTCCTGGCGGCGGCGCTCGGCCAGGGCGGTGAGCAGCGTCGGGGCTTCCTCGAACGGCACCACCGCCGAGACCAGGTGGGCACGGACCGCCCGACCGTACGCTCGGAGCAGGTCGATCGTCTCCGCGCTCAGCCGCTCCCGGTCCCAGGTCGAGGCGAGCCCCCGGGGCACCCGGCCGATCTGCGCGCAACACACCGAGAGGCCGTTGTGGTGAAATTCCTCACCGAGCCGGACGGCGTCCGCGCCGGCCTGGTAGAAGGCGAGGTCGATCACGACGCCCTGCGGGCGCAGCAGGCGCAGCGCGAGCTGCAACGCCCAGGCCTGGCCACGGCACTGGAACACCACGTCGGCGCCCCGGTCACCGGCGGCGTGCGCCCACCGGCTCTTGAGCACCACCGCCGGATCGTCCACCGCCGGATCGAGGACCGCCAGGCCCAGTGCCTCGGCGGCCGCCCGACGCTGCGGAGTCGGATCGAGCACCACCACCGACGCGGCGCCGTGCCGGGTGGCGAACAGCGCGGTGAGCAACGCCACCACCCCGGCGCCGACCACGGCGACGCGCCGGCCGCGCACCCCGTCGGCGAGCGACCGGACGCCGGCGCCGTGCAGGTCGGCCGCGGCGTGCAGCAGGCCGTTGGCGCAGATCGGCCCGAGCTGCGCCACGTACACACCGAGCAGCGGGTCGAGGTCTTCGGGCAGCGGGACGAACCGCTCCGTCAGCGGGTCGGCGACGTGGCCGGTGCGATGGCCGTACGTCATGGCCCCGACCGCGCCGACGGCGACGGCCGGGGTGCTGCTCTCCACCACCCGCCCGACCTGCATGTAGCCGAACCGGGTCACCGGGTACGGAGTGCTCGCCTCCCCGGGCTGGAACAGGCCGAGGCCCGGATTCCAGGTGCCGTTGAGGTACGGGTTGGTGCCCTTGACGAAGCTCAACTCGGTGCCGGCGGAGACGCCGCTGTAGAGCGTCTCGACCCGGAAGGTGCCCTCGGTCAGGGGCGCGGCGTCCTGCTCGACCAGTTCCACCCGGCCGGGGGCGGTGACGGCCACGACCCGGTCACGCATCGACGGTCACGCCGGTGGTGACGCCGGTGGTGACGGTCCGCGCGGTGGCGGGAGCGGGCAGGCGCACGGTCCGACGGGTGGACGCGGAGTCCGCCACCGCGACCGCTAGCCGGTGGGTGTCGAGCGCCTCCGCGTACGGCGCGCGGACGTCGTCTCCGACACCGCGGACGGCGTCGACGAACGCCCGGTCCACGGCCACCCGAGCGGCGTCCGGGTCGGCGGGGAACGATCGCTCGCCGTCGGCGTCGCGGACCACCAGGCCCGCCTCGGTCAGCGACAGGGCCAGCCCGTCGGCGAGAACCTCCAGCCCGACGCGGTGCTGCCAGCCGAGGACGCAGGCGGCGTTGAGCGTGCCGACGGCACCACCGGCGATCCGCAGTACGGCCGTGGTCACCGCGTCGACGTCGGCGCCGTCGACCGGCGGCGGCGTGCCGTTTCCGTACGCGGTCACCTCGGTGACCTCCCCGACGAGCAGGCGGATCAGGTCCAGCACGTGCGCGGCCTGCTCGACCACCGGGCCACCGGAGTTGTCCCGCCGGGACCACCACGCCACCGGGGGCACCTTGTCCAGCCAGGACCCGGCGACCATCCGCACCGGACGGCCGGCGAGCAGTCCACGGGCCCGCTCGACCACCGGCAGGTACCGCCACTGGTGGCCGACGCCGGTGAGCAGTCCCCGCTCGGCGACCAGGCCGCCGATCCGCTCGGCGGTGGCCAGGTCGACCGCCACCGGCTTCTCCACGAACATCGGTAACCCGGCCGCGATCACGGCCTCCTCAGCCGGCCCGTGGGCGAACGGCGGCACGCACACGTACACCGCGTCCGGTCCGGCGGCCAGCAGCTCCTCGACACCGGCGAAAGCCGGCACCCGGTACGTTTCGGCCAGAGCGGCGGCGGCCGTCGGCAGCACGTCGGTCACCCCGAGCAACTCGGCGTCGTCGAAGTCGCGCAGCACGCGGGCGTGGCGGTGGGCCACCCCGCCCGCTCCGATCACGCCCACCCGGCACGTGCGCATGTCACCACGCCTTTCCACGACGTCCCGCGGATCCCGCGCCAGCTCTTCCCCCGGGTGACCGCAATCGAATCTCCCCCGGGTGGCCGCAATCAAACGTTCATCATCCAGGAACGCGCCGTCGTCACCGAGGTGATCATCCTGTTAGGGATGATCCGGTTGGCCGGGGGCGGGTGACCGGTTAGCCGGGGGCGGGTAGTGGGAAGACCAGGGTGGTTTTCCGCCACGAGCAGGGGGTGTCTGTGCGGAACACGGAAACGACGGTTTCACCTGTGGTGGAGGCGTGGGCCACCTACCGGACGACGTCGGCCGGCGACTGGCCGGCGCGGCGCCTGCTGGACGCCAAGGGGAACAGCCGGGTCAGCGTGGTGCTGCCGGCGCGCAACGAGGAGGCCACCGTCGGCGCGATCGTGTCCACGATCCGGGAACACCTTCTCGACCGGGTGCCGCTGGTGGATGAGTTGATCGTGGTGGACTCCCGGTCCACGGACCGCACCGCGCAGGTGGCCCGGGCCGCCGGCGCCGAGGTCGTCAGCCAGGACGCGATGACCCGGGGCCTGCCACGGCTCACCGGCAAGGGCGACGCGCTGTGGGCGGGGCTCGCCGCGGCCGAGGGGGACGTGGTCGCGTTCCTCGACGCCGACCTGCGGGAGTTTCGCCCGCACTTCGTCACCGGGCTGCTCGGCCCGCTGCTCACCGACCCGTCGGTCGACTTCGTCAAGGGCTTCTACCATCGCCCCCTGGTCGGTACGGCCAGTGTGGAGGCCGACGGCGGCGGCCGGGTCACCGAGCTGATGGCGCGCCCGCTGCTGAACCTGTTCTGGCCGGAGCTGGCCGGTTTCGTGCAACCGCTGGCCGGCGAGTACGCCGGTCGTCGCGCGGTGCTGGAGCGGGTGCCGTTCGTCTCCGGGTACGGCGTCGAGACGGCCATGCTCATCGACCTGCTCGACCTGGTCGGCCTGGACGCGCTCGCCCAGGTTGACCTCGGTGAGCGCAAGCACCGGCACCAGGACACCGCGGCGCTGGGCCGGATGTCGGCGCAGATCATGCTCACCGCCTGGTCCCGTCTGCAGCGCAGCGGGTGGGCGGCCCCAGGCGCGTTCCCCGCCGCCCTGCTCACCCAGTTCCGGCGGGGCGGTTCGGAGGCCCTACCGAACCTGGAACGCGAGATCGTGGTCACCGACGTCTCCATCGAGGAACGTCCGCCCCTGGCCGAGCTGCGGCACCGGGTGCCGCGACGCCGGATGGCGGCAGCGTGAGGAACCGGCTCCGCCGGCCGGCCGGTGCTGCGGTGCCGGGCGTCCACAGCCCCGTTGTGGGAGCGGGTCGGCCTCGATGAGCCTCACCGTCTTGATGAACGCCGGCCCGTGGCTGTCCGTGCCCCCGCCGGGCTACGGCGGCATCGAGAACATGATCGCCACTCTGGTGCCGGAGTTGCGCCGGCTCGGCGTCACGGTGGTGCTCGCCTCGGTCGGCACCAGCACCCTCCCGGTCGACGAGACGTTCTCGGTCTTTCCCGACGGGCAGTTCGCCGCGTTGCAGCGGCCGTACAACCAGGTGTGCGGGATCTCCCAGGCGCACCTGGCCGGCGTGGCGCGCCTCCTGCGTGCCCGCGACGACATCGATCTCGTGCACGACCACGTGGGAGGCGGTCGGGCTCGCCACGCTCACCGCGCTGGGCCCAGACGCCCCGCCGGCGTTGCACACCCTGCACTGGGACCTGGCCAAGCATCCGGAGCTGTACGGCACCTTCGACGGCGGGGACCGGGTCCGGGTCAACGGGGTGTCCGCCGCGCAGCTGACGCGGGCTCCACGCGCCCTGCGCGAGCACTCGGTCGGGCACGTTCACCTGTCCACCCCGCTCGCCGTGGACGCGCACCGCCGCCCGCCCGCGGTCAAGGGTGACTACGCGGTCGTCCTGGGTCGGATCACTCCTGGCAAGGGTCAGGACCTCGGCGCCCGGGTGGCGCGGCGGGTGGGTGTCCCGCTGGTGCTGGCGGGGCCGGTGGGGCCGTACCACCGGCCGGTCGATCTGGCCGCGGCCGGCGCGGAGGCCCGGCGGAATCCGGACGTGCGGTTCTTCCTCGACCGGGTGGCCCCGCACGTCGACGGCGACCTGGTGCGGTGGGTCGGCACGGTGGCCGGGCGCGAGCGCGACGACCTGGTGGCCGGGGCCCGCGCCGCGCTCTTCCCGCTGCGCTGGGCGGAGCCGGGCGGTACGGCGGTGGTCGAGTCGCTGGCGCTCGGCACGCCGGTGGTGTCCACCGCCCGGGGCTGCCTGCCCGAGTTGGTCGACCACGGCCGCACCGGCCTGCTCACCGCCGACGAGGACGAGCTGGCCGACCTGCTCCTCGCCGCGAGCCTGCTGGACGAGACCGAGTGCCGACGGGAGGCCGCCGACCGGTTCATTCCGGCGACGATGGCACGACGGTACCTGGCCCTGTACGAGCGGGTCCGACTGCCCGCCACCACACCCCGCCTGCAGGCGGCCTGACCCCGCCCGACCGGCCGGCGGACCGGGGCGGCCGGACGGGTTTCGGGCCCGGCGGCGTGGGTAGGGCCCACCGGTGACGCTTCCGCCCGCCCACGCGCGCGCCCGGCGCAACCCGGCGGAGGGTCGGGCGCCGGTGCGCCGAGCCGCTTTCGCCGTCGCCGTCGTGTTCCTGATCATCGGACTGCTCGGTTTCGTGCCCGGAGTCACCAGCGACTTCGCCGATCTCAGGATCGCGGGTCACCAGTCGGGGGCCCGGCTGTTCGGTGTCCTCCAGGTCTCGGTTCTGCACAACCTGGTGCACCTGGTGTTCGGCGTCGCCGGTCTGACGCTGTCCCGCACCGTCACCGCGGCCCGGACGTACCTGGTCGGGGGCGGGGCGATCTACCTCGTACTGTGGCTCTACGGCCTGGCGGTGGACCACGGCAGCGCGGCGAACGTCCTGCCGGTGAACGCTGCGGACGACTGGCTGCACCTGGGCTTCGGTGCCGGGATGGTGGCGCTGGGGGCGGCGACCGCGCGCCGCCCCCGCCGGTGACCGACCGTCTGGGCGACCATGCCCGGCAATTGACCGAAATTGCCGCTCTAGCCTGAATTGCTGCTCTCGCCTGGTTTCATGGTCCGAGGGGCGGGTAGCCACGCCCGTCCCATCTGTCGTCACGGCGGGGTGATGTTTCCATGCCCAAGCGGGTCACCACGGAACCACGCGACCGAGGTCCGGCGATCCTGGCGCCGGCACGCTTCGGTGGCTACCCCGGCCCGCTGCGGCCGGCGCTGCCCGGCAACAGCCTGATCAAGCTGCTCGGCACGACCGACGCCAAACTGATCGGCCTGCTCTACCTCGCCACGTCGTTCGTCTTCTTCGTGATCGGAGGCGTTCTGGCGCTGCTGATCCGGGCCGAGCTGGCCCGCCCCGGTCTGCAGTTCCTGTCGGCCGAGCAGTACAACCAGATGTTCACGATGCACGGCACGATCATGCTGCTGCTGTTCGCCACGCCCCTGGTGTTCGCCTTCGCCAACTACATCGTCCCGCTGCAGATCGGCGCGCCGGACGTCTCGTTCCCGCGGCTCAACGCCCTCGCCTACTGGCTGTACCTGTTCGGCGGCACGATGGTCGTCTTCGGCTTCGCCACGCCCGCCGGCGCGGCGGACTTCGGCTGGTTCGCCTACGCACCCCTGAACAGCGCCGCCCACTCGCCAGGGGTCGGTACGGATATGTGGATCATCGGACTGGTGATCTCCGGCCTGGGCACGATCCTCGGTGCGGTCAACATGATCACCACGATCATCACCCAACGCGCCCCCGGGATGACGATGTTCCGGATGCCGATCTTCACCTGGACCATCCTGCTGACCGCGGTGCTCGTCATCTTCGTCTTCCCGCTGTTGGCCGCCGCCCTGCTGGTGCTGGCCGCGGACCGACTGCTCGGCGCGCACGTCTACGACCCGGCCACCGCCGGGCCGCTGCTCTGGCAGCACCTGTTCTGGTTCTTCGGGCACCCCGAGGTCTACATCATCGCGCTACCGTTCTTCGGCATCATCAGCGACATCATCCCGGTCTTCGCCCGCAAGCCGATCTTCGGATACCTCGGGCTGGTACTCGCCACCATCGCCATCGCCGTGCTGTCGATGGCCGTGTGGGCACATCACATGTTCGTCACCGGGCAGGTACTGCTGCCCTTCTTCAGCATCCTCAGCTATTTGATCGCCGTCCCCACCGGCGTGAAGTTCTTCAACTGGATCGGCACGATGTGGAAGGGGCAGCTCACCTTCGAGGCGCCGATGCTGTTCGCGGTGGGCTTCCTGGTCACCTTCCTGCTGGGCGGCCTCAGCGGCGTGCTGCTGGCCAGCCCTCCGGTCGACTTCCACACCTCCGACAGCTACTTCGTGGTGGCCCACTTCCACTACGTACTCTTCGGCACCATCGTCTTCGCCGCGTTCGCCGGGGCGTACTTCTGGTTTCCCAAGATGACCGGTCGCCTGCTCGACGAACGGCTCGGAAAGGTGCACTTCTGGACCATGTTCATCGGGTTCCACGCGACGTTCCTCGTCCAGCACTGGCTGGGCAACGAGGGGATGCCGCGCCGGTACTCCGACTACCTGCCGTCCGACGGCTTCACCACGTTGAACACGATCTCCACACTGGGCTCGTTCGTCCTCGGCGCCTCGACCCTGTTCTTCATCTACAACGTCTGGAAGTCGTGGCGGTACGGCGCCATGGTCAACGTTGACGACCCCTGGGGCTTCGGCAACTCGCTGGAGTGGGCGACCAGCTGCCCGCCGCCACTGCGCAACTTCGACCGCATGCCCCGGATCCGCTCCGAGCGGCCCGCCTTCGACGCCAAGTACGGCCCACTCGTCGCCGAGCTCGGCAGCGAGCTGCCGCAGCGCACCACCAAACCGCCACAGGAATTCCGCGAGGAACTGCGTCGGGAGCGGCACCTGCCCGAGTCGCCCAGCGCCGAGGGGGCGACCGGTGCGCGGGAAGCCGTCGCCTACCACCCGGCGCCGCAGTCCGGCGCGCGGCCGATCGAGGTGCCGGAGCCGGAGCAGGTCCGCCGGCCCAGTTTCGAGGAGACCGACGAGCCCGAGGACACGATTCTGGGCGCACAACGGGAGCGGGAGGACGACGACCGCTGGCGCCACCCGCGGAGCCACGGCGACACCACCGAGAACTGACCGTGGGACCGCGGCGCCACCACCCGTCGATCACGGGTGGAGTGCCGGACGACCACCGGGCGGGGGCCTAGTCCCGGGTCGGGGTGAGACCGGCCGCCGTCAGCGAGCGGCGGACCGCGGGCTGGACCCGGGTCAGCCGCAGCGGTACGCCGGTGCGGGCGGCCGCCTCCCGGGCGGCCACCAGCGCGGCGATCCCGCCGGCGTCGAAGCCGCCCGCGCCGACCAGGTCGACCACCACCTCGGCGGGCTGACCGGTCACCGCCTCCAGCATCGCCCTGCGCAGCTGGTCGGCACCGTCCCGGTCGACCTCGCCGCCGACCTCGACGACCACCTGGTCGCCGTTCTGTTTCACGGAGATCTTCGTCTTCGCCGAGTCCGCGTCAGCGGCACCGTTCTGCCACGGCGGCGGCGCGTCGGCGAGCATCGCCTGCCGGAGCCAGGTCAGCGCCCGGGACAGCAACCGGGAGACGTGCATCTGCGAGATGCCGAACCGGGCCGCGATCTCCGCCTGGGTCTGGTTGCCGTAGAACCGCATGGCGAGGATCCGGCGCTCCCGCCAGGGCAGCCGGTGGAGCAGGCCGCTGACGGTCACCCGGTCGTCCACGGATTCCAGGGCGTTGTCGGACTCCCCCACCAGGTCGCCGAACTCCGCGGAACTCTCCCCGCCCACCGGGGCGTTGAGCGACGCCGGGCTGTACCCGGCCGCCGACTCCAGCGCGGCGAGGATCTCCTCCTCCGGCGTCTCGAGCCGTCCGGCCAGCTCCGAAACCGTCGGCGCCCGGGACAACTCGCTGGTCAACGCGGCCGTCGCCTGGCCCACCTCGAGGATGAGGTCACGCAGCCGCCGGGGCACGTGCACGCCCCAGGTGCGGTCCCGGAAGTGCCGCTTGATCTCGCCGACGATGGTGATCGCCGCGTACGCGGTGAAGGACCCGCGCTCCGGGTCGTACCGGTCGACCGCGTTGACCAGCCCCAGCCGGGCGACCTGTTCCAGGTCCTCCAGTGGCTCGCCCCGCCCCCGGTACCGGCGGGCCAACCGCCCGGCGAACGGCAGCGCGAACCGCACCAGGTCGTCGCGGGCCTCCTGCCGCCGCTCGGGCGGCATCCCCTCGATCCGTGCCGCGTATGCCAGGGCCGCCGCGTCGAGGTCCTCCAGGCCTCGTTCGGTGGATGGCGGTGTGCTTGTGGTGGTCTGTCCGAACATCCACGCCTCCCTCAGGAAGGTCCCCCGCCCGGATTTGGGAAACCGGTCGTGCGCGTGGTGGCACCACGCACCGGGCCGGAAGTGGTTGAGTGACTTGGAACGTCAGCAGGCGACGGCACCGCGACCGCACGGCGTGATCAGGCCGTCGCAGCCAGCGGTGTTCCCGCTTCGTAGGTACTCAATCACGGGACCCGAGGTTCGCGAGGATATTTCGGTGTGCCGGCCCTCAACAGACCAGTAGCCCCTGCTCAGCGCCGCTGTCGCGGAGCCCTTCCAGGGCCACGGCGACGGTCATCGGCGGCGGTGTCGGCAAATCGTACGGCTGCGCCCGCAGCACCTCGGTGGCCCGCCGGGTGGGCACCGAACTGACCGGATAACCGCGCGCCGCCGTCCGGTCCAGGGCACGCCGGCGGCGGCCGAAGCCGGCCACGGCCAGCCACTGCGGCAGCCCGGCGACCGCCGGGGACCGCAGCCCCGGCGGCTCGGGCAGTACGTCCACCGAGCTGAACGGCTCGCTGCCAGCCAGCCACCACTCCACTCCCGCGACGCTGCGCCGGGTGGCGTTCTCGCACCAGTACGGCACCATGCCCGCCCGGACCACCTGCCACGGGTCGATCAGCCGTCCGCACTCGACGACCAGCCGGTTGCCGGTCTTGCCAGCCGCGCGCAGCCAACCTCGGTACAGATCGGCGGTCGCCGCGCTCAGCACCGCTGGTTCCGGCACCAGCACGCGGTGCACCGGATGCCGGTGGCTGGTGGCCCACTCCTGGACGGTCAGGTCGAAACCGGACTCGACCCCGTGTTCGGCGGGCCGGGGCGGTTCGGAGACCTCCGGCGGCGACCACCGCGTGCCGTCGGCTCCCGTGGACCGAAGCACCTGGCGCAGCACGGGGCTGTCCGGGTGGAGATCCACCGGGTCCAGCCCGCTGCCGGGGCAACCGACCTGGAAGCTGTGGCCGGGCGCGGAGTCGAGCACCGGCCAGGTGCGACCGTCGAGGATGAGGAGCAGCGGAGCGCCGGGTTCCAACCGGTCGGTCAGGAACCGGCGGTACGCGGTGGGCAGCCGCCGCCATCGCGCGGCGAACGAGACGGTCGCTCCCGCGAGGGCACCCCGGCTGGCCGGGCAGTGCACCTGGCGCAGGTGCAGGTCCGGGTTGCCGGCGAGCAGCCGCGCGGCGAGCGCGGCGCCGTGGTCCAGCGCGGCCCGCGGGCGGTCCACCGCGCCCTGCGCCCAGTGGGCGCTCATCTCGAAACCGGCCGGCAGCCAGGGCACGCCGAGCGCCACCGCGAGGTGAGCTGCGGCGCCGTGCGGGGAGCCGAACAGCACCCCGGGGTAGCGGCGGCGCGGGTACTGGTCGACGAACCAGCGGGCGACGCGACCGGCGTCCACCTCCGCGGTCTGGCCCGCGGTCAGCGCGACCCGGCCTGCGGTTCGGGCCGCGGCGGCTCGCCGCACCGGCTCGGGGGCGCCGGTGAAGCGCGACAGCGGTCCCGGGTGTCCCAGGTCGGCGCAGTCCGCGCCGCGAAGCGCCCGCGCCGTGGCCGCGACCAGGATCCGGGCCGCGCTGCCGACCGCCACGACCCGGTCGCCGGCCAAGCCGGCGCCGTCGGCCGTGAGCCCCTCGCGCACCTTGTGCACCGGCCCTACCTTGCCTCGTTCGCTCACCACGCGGCCCGGCTTCCCGTCCCGATGCGGTCTAAACGGGGCATCCCTCACTGGCCGGGAGCATTCAGAAGATCTCCCGATCCGTCGCGGTCCCGGTCCGTTGTCGGCAGGCCGGCCCCGATCGGGCCGTCCGGCCCCGTCCAGCGGCTATCGACCCGAGCCCACCCGTAGCCCACTTCCGGGCGGGTACGGGTCGCCGTCGGCGGTCGGCTCCGGCGGGGCGAGCGGGACCGCAGCCCCACGTCCGCCAGACTCCGGGGCCGGCCACCGCCGGCTCACCCACCGTCACGCCCGGGCGTGGCGGCGTCGACGTACCGCAGCACGGCGCCCACGCCGTCGGTCAGTTCCGGTGCCTCCTCCGCGCCGAGCACGGTCAGCTCGGCATCGGTCCCGACCAACGCCCGCACGAGCGCCGCGTCGGCGCGGACCTTCGCCGGGTCGGTCACCGACAACGCGGTCAGCTGCCGCGGGTCGGTGGCGATCTCCGTGGGCTCGGGTCCGATCCACAGCTCACCGGTGGCCGACGGGTCGTCCACGAGGATCATCGTGTCGACCTGGTTCCGTTGCAGCGCGGAGACCACCGCGTCCAACCCAGCCCCCACGTCCTCCTGCATGCCGAACCGGTCCAGGGTGACGCTGATCCGCTGGTCGGCCACCTCGGCGATGGTCTGCACGGTCAGGTCGTCCAGCCGGGTCTGGTCGGCTCCACCAGCGCGCTTGCCCGCGTCGGTGCGGACCATGACGTCCTGCCACCGTTCCGGCATCTGCGCGGCGATCACGCCGGTGGCCCGGACATCGCCGGCGACCACCACCACGTCGGCGCCCACCTTCTCGGCCAGCTCGACGGTGGCCGCGGCGACGTCACCGGCGTTGTAGTGCCAAGCCTCCATCGCCGCCCGCTGGTACCGGGACTGGGACCAGCCACCGGGTTTCACCCGGTGCAGCTGGAAGTCCTCGCGCCCGGTGACGTGGGCGCGGCGGGGCACCCCGCCCGCGCTGACCGCCATCGCGTCGGCACCGGTCCGGTCCGCGATCACGCGTACCCAGGCCACCTGCTCGCCGCGCTGGGCGAGCAACGGCATCACGTGCGGCAGCGGCGCGTACGCGGCGAGGTCCCGCACCGGCGGGGCGGACAGGTACTCCGACAGCGCCACCCGACCGTGGCTGGCGAACACCGCGATGCCGTAGTCGCCCGGCATCGGATCGTGTCCCCGCACGACCCGTTCGATCGCGTTGATCGACGTTGCGTCGGCGCCGTACCGCTGAAGTTGCTCCCGCAGCGCGCGCCAGCGCAGGTCCAGTGCCGGATGGGCGTCCTCCGTGTCGGCGGAGGCGTCCAGGTAGACCGAGCACCACGGGCCCGGTCGGTCGTAGAGCGGGCGCAGGAAGGACAGCTGCATGCTCGACCCCTTTCCAGCTCGGCCCTGCGCTTACCCATGCCGTACGGCTTGTCACCTGACCGGAGCAGCCCACGTGACCAGCGTTCATTCACGTCGTTCAACCCAAAGGACCGATACGATCGGTAAACGGAACCAGGCTCTGGATGGTGGCGATGGACAGCGACCTGCACATCCGGCGGATCGTCCACCCGCGGGGCCGGATCGTCACCGGCCGGATCGTGCGGCTGCTGGAGGGCTACCCCCGCGAGGTGCGGGTGGGCCAGCCGGTGCTGGTGGTGGTCCTGGCAGCGGCCAGTGTGGCGGGCCTGCTGGTGGCGTTGGTCCGGGCTGTTCTCGCGGCTGGTTCCGGCGGCACCCGTCGCCGCTTCAAGGACCTGAAGAAGGGCCCCGAGTATCTGGTCACCCCGGTCCGCCTGCGGGACACCTCGGGGCAGCTCTGCGAGGTCGAACTACACGGGCACCTGCCGCAGAGCGCCCTGCACCCGGCCGACCACGTGCAGCTCACCCTTCGGCGGCAGCGGGACCCCGACCTGCCACCGAAGATCGAGCGAGTCGTCAACCTCACCACCGGGCAGCTGCTCACTCCGCGCACCGCGACGCTCTGGTCGCACCTCGGGCCGCCGCTGCTTCTCCAGGCCGCACTCGGCGCGCTACTGCTCGCCGGACTGGCGGCCTGCTCCGCGTTGACGTGACGGGACAGACCCCTGGTTGACGTCGGGTCCTGACATCCGGCGTTGCGGTCGCTGCCAGACGGGTCGCCTGCCCGACTTCGGCGCGTAGCCCGGTCAGCCGACCGGGGCGGCGTCCCGGGTCGGGGCGGATGTGTCGGTCAGCAGGCCACGGCGGCGGGCCCACCGCTCGAAAGCGAGAGTGGCGAAGGGAGGCACGGCGCAGAGCAGGGCCGCCCCGGTGCTGACCAGACCCCACCGGCGCAGTCGGGCAACCATCAACACCACAACGCCGTACGCCAGGAAGAGCCCGCCGTGGATCGGGCCGAAGATCTGCACACCCAGTTCGTTGTCGGGCGGCCCGTACTTCACCGCCATACCGGCCAGCAGGGCCACCCAGGAGATCGCCTCGGCGATCGCCGCCACGACGAACAGCCGAGTCACCGTTTCCCGCATCGTCACGATCCACCCCCTTCGCGCGGCCATGCTAGCCACTCCCCGACACGGGCCGGGACGGGGGCGCGACCGGAATCACCCGCGGCATCTGGCCGGCGCGGGGCCGCCCGGCGCCGGTGGAGCGTCCGACCGGTGACCAGCCGGCACCAACCGGGTAGAAGAGGGCCGATGGGACTTCCCCCACCCGGGACGGCGTGCGAGGTTAGGGGGGACCAGCGGTGACAGGGTGGTGACCATGGGCGAGGATGTCGGCGCGCGGACCTTCAGCCGGGAGGATCGGGCCCGGTACCGGGGGAAGGTGCGCCGCTGCCTCGACGTCTTCGCCGAGATGCTGCGGGAGTCCCACTTCGACGTCGACCGGCCGATGACCGGGCTGGAGATCGAATTGAATCTGGTCGACGACGAGTCGATGCCGGCCATGCGCAACGCCGATGTCCTCGCCGCGGTCGCCGATCCGAACTTCCAGACCGAGCTGGGCCAGTTCAACGTCGAGATCAACGTGGCGCCGCGACAGCTCGCCGGAACCGGTACGGCGGAGTTCGAGCAGCAGGTGCGAGCCAGCCTGAACGCCGCGGAGAGGCAAGCCCGGACGGTCGGCGCCCACCTGGTGATGATCGGGATTCTGCCGACACTGCGCCCGGACCAGCTGACCGCGGCGGCACTGTCCGCGAACCCCCGCTACGAGCTGCTCAACGAGCAGATCTTCGCCGCCCGCGGAGAAGATCTGCGGATCGCCATCAACGGGGTGGAACGACTGACGATCGCCGCCGACACCATCACTCCGGAAGCGGCGTGCACCAGCACCCAGTTCCACCTCCAGGTCAGCCCGGCGCAGTTCGCCGACTACTGGAACGCGGCGCAGGCGATCGCCGGCGTCCAGGTGGCACTCGGCGCGAACTCACCGCTGTTCTTCGGCCGCGAGCTGTGGCGGGAAACCCGCGTCCCGCTGTTCGAGCAGGCCACCGACACCCGTCCGGAGGAGATCAAGGCGCAGGGGGTCCGCCCCCGGGTATGGTTCGGCGAACGCTGGGTCACCACGGTCTTCGACCTGTTCGAGGAGAACGTCCGGTATTTTCCCGCGCTACTGCCGGTCTGCGACCCGGAGGACCCGGCCGAGACGCTTGCCGCCGGGGGCGTCCCAACGCTAGCCGAGCTGCGGCTGCACAACGGCACCATCTACCGGTGGAACCGTCCGGTGTACGACGTGTTGAAGGGGCGACCGCACCTGCGGGTGGAGAACCGGGTCCTGCCGGCCGGGCCGACGGTCGTCGACACCATCGCCAACGGCGCCTTCTACTTCGGGCTGGTCCGGGCCCTGGCCGAGAGCGACCGGCCACTGTGGTCGCAGATGTCGTTCAGCGCCGCCGAGGAGAACTTCACCGCCTGCGCCCGGTACGGCATCGACGCGCAGGTCTTCTGGCCCGGGCTCGGGTACCTGCCGGTCGGCGAGCTGGTGCTGCGCCGGCTGCTGCCGCTGGCCGAGCACGGGCTGGACCGCTGGGGCGTGGCCCCGGACGAGCGGGACCGGCTGCTCGGCATCATCGAGCAACGTTGCCTCACCGGCCGCAACGGCGCGAGCTGGCAGGTGGAGACGCTGCACCGGCTGGAGTCCGCCGACCGTCTGGACCGTCCCACGGCGCTCCGCGAGGTGGTCCGCCACTATGTGGAGCTCATGCACAGCAACCGGCCGGTCCACGAGTGGCCGCTGCCCTGACCACCTCGCCCCAACCGCTACCCGGAGGTGTTGCCGCGGTCCCGGCGGGTGATGCGGTCCGCCGGGCACGTACCACCCGTCCTGGGACGACCCGCTGCCGGGCACGGAGAAGGGTGAGGTCGAGTACGAGACGACCCACGCGATGTGGGAGGCCGGTCGACGCGGGTGACCGCGCCAGGCCATGCACGGAGCCGGAGCCCCGGCCACCGGCCGGGGCTCCGTGCACCGTTTCCTACGCCGGCGAGAGGCCTTCCGCGAAGTCGTAGAGGCTCTTGATGTCGTTGTCGAAGTACGGGCCGTCGAACTGGCCGTTGCCCGGGTTGTCACCGTGGCTCACGACGCTGTTGATGTAGCCGAGGCCGTTCTGGTCGTTGTACTCCTGCAGCCACGGTCCGCCGCTGGAGCCGTAGGTCATGTTGCACCACATCCGGATCTGCTGGCCGCCGGCGTGCCAGGTGCCGCTCTGGCAGTGAAGTAATCTCAGCGACTTTGCGGTAGGTACTTGTACTCGAAATGGGTCAGGTGGAGTGCGGCGGCGAGGATGTCGCTGATCCGGTGTGGGCTGGCGGTGGTATGCCGGAGGGTTTTCCAGCGTCCGACCAGGATCGCGAAGCCGCGTTCGCCCTGCCAGCGCAGTCCGCGTAGCAGCCGGTTGTAGGCGCGGTTGTCGGGAGCGAGCCGCTGCCCGTCGGTGGGCTGCTTGACCGGGACTTTGACGCCTTGACCTGCGCCTTCGTAACCGGAGTCGGCCAGGGTAGGCAGGTCGAGTTCGGAGGCGGCCCAGTTCAGGGCAGCCGTGATGCCCTGCTGTTGGGCGCAGGTCAGATCGTGCAGATGCCCCGGCATCGCCGCGGAGGTCCACACCGGCAGGCCGTCCGGCCCGGCTTCGACGGTTGGCGGGCATGCGGCGGTGGCGGATCTGCGGGTTGACCTGGGGCGATGGGCGTGGGGAGGCTTCGGGGCCGTTTGCCCACGGCTCCGGATCCTGTTTTCCCAGCTCAGCGGCTATTCGGCGGTCTTGAGGCTGCTCATCTTTGGCGGGAGCGGGACACCGCAGTCGGTGAAGAGTTTGGTCTGGGTGTCGGTGAGCCGGGTGGTCTGCTGGAGGCTGCCGGCCGGGCCGGAGAGGGTGACCTGGTGGATCCGGCCGAGTTCGGCGGCGATCTTGGGCCAGGACTGCTGGGTGCGGCGCTCAGCGACGCGGATCAGTAGCAAGGCGAGCCAGCACAGCAGCACGTGAGCGCGTATCCGCTCGTCGAGGCGGTGGTAGACCGGCCGCAGGTCGAGGGTGGATTTCAGGGTGCGGAAGGCGCGTTCGGCTTCGAGGAGGTTCTTGTAGCCGAGCGCGATGTCCTCGGCGGACAGGTCGGGGTCGCTGGTGGCGAGGAGGTACTTGCCGTCCAGGCGGGCCTCGGCGGCGACCTTGGCGGTGTCGATGGACAGCCGTCCGGTGGTGGGGTGCTGCTTGAGCCAGCGGCCGAGGGCAGGGTGGTCGCGCAGCGCGCACTCGGCCTTGCGGTGCGGGGCGTCCGAGGGGGCCGTGGGGCGCTTGCCGGTCTTGGCGGCCTTGGCCTTCGCCTTGGTCGCGTCGGCTTCCCGGGCGGTCTTGATGCGCGTCAACTCCTCGCGGATCGCGGTGAGTTGGTCTTCGCGTCGGGCGGCATCGCGTTCGGCCTCGGTGGGGTTGTGGCAGATGATGAAGCGTCTGCCCTCGTCGCCGTCGAGGCGGACCTCTTTGACGCGCAGGTTGTCGCGTACTTCCTGGTAGCGGCCCTGGCGGGCCAGGGCCTGGTCGGCGCGGTGGGAGCCTTCGCGCATCTTGATGCCGGTGATGTAGTGGCCGCCGGCCCGGCGCAGGTAGGACTGGTTGGCCTCGGAGGAGAATCCGGTGTCGCAGACGGTGACCACCCGGCCGAGCCGCCAGTCGCGCAGGCCGTCCTTGACCTCGGTGATCACGGTCTGGTCGTTGGTGCCGCCGGGCCAGGTCCAGCAGCGCACGGGGATGCCCTCGCGGGTGACGGCCAGTCCGATGACGATCTGGGGCAGGTCCTTGCGGTGGTCCTTGGAGTGCCCGTACTGGCGCAGGCTGGAGCTCTCGCCGTCCGGGTCGTCCGCAGTGTCGCGTTCGAAGTAGGTGGAGGTGGTGTCGAAGAAGACCAGGTCGACTTCGAGGTTGAGCAGGTGTGCGGCGGAGAAGAACACCGCTTCCTGCACGGCGGCGTGGACATCGGCGGCGACGAGCAGGTCCATGGCGCGGTAGGCGTGCTGCTCGGCCAGTGCGTCCAGGCCGGGGATGACCTGGTCGCGGGTGGCCCACTCGGCGGCGGCGAGCTTGGAGGCGGGGGCGATGGCCCGGTTGGCGACCAGCGCGAAGATCGTGCGCTCGACGTCGGTGCGGAACTTGCGCCCGTCGATGCGGGAGGCCAGGGCGGTGTCGATGCCCAACAGTTTCCACAGCCCGTCGAGCAGCCAGCTCGCCCCGAGCGGCCGGGAGAACTCCACCGTCAGCGGCCCGGCCTCCTCGGCGCCCAGCGACGCGGCGACCTCGTCCTCCTCGCCGAGGTAGCGGTTGATGGAGGCGACCAGGCGGCGCAACCCGTCGACGTCCAGACGGTCCTCGCGGCCGAAGTTGACCAGCACCTCGGCCTGCGTGGTGCCGCCGACCCGTCGGTTGTGGGCGAGTTGGAGGTATCGCACCACCGACCCGTCCTTGTTCCGCCGTTGGATCTTCCGCAAGTACATGCCCGCATCATCAGACAACAAGCCTGGCCAGAACAAGACCCACGGCAAATCCGTTTGCCCACGCCTCTGGACAGTCTCCGATGGGTGCCAGCCCTCTCACCTGCACGGATCCGCCGCCGATCCGCCCCGCATGCCCACCAACTGTCGAACTCGGGTCCGGGCGCATGACCGCTTGAACGTTTCCGCCGAAGTCACGATGCTTGCCGGAATACCAGGCGTCGATCGTGTCGCCCTTGACGCTGAGGGTGGTCTCGGCCACCCGGTCGCAGTCGAACAGCTTTCCGTCCAGGATCACGTACGACCAGCCGTCGTCGGCGACCCGGCGCAGGGCTGTGTGTAGATCCTGGGCCTGCGCGGCCAACACTGCGACACCCTCGGCCATATACCGGTACGCAGTGGCCCGGGAGATGCCGAACCCGGCGCCCAGCAGGGTCGCGTCCTCGCCTTTGCGGAACCAGACGAGCACCAGGAGTGCCTGGTAGAAGCAGGTCAACGCGCGGGTGTCGCGCCGTGTCCCCTTGGCTCGGCGTTGCGCGGCAAGCAGCCGGCCGAGGTACTGCACGAGTTCCCTGGGGACGTCGACCATGGCACGATAGGCAATCACGTGGAGCCCTCTCGAAGACGTGGATCTTGTCGCAAAGACCTGTCTATCGATGGCTCCACGCCCACTTCCAGCACCGTCCGGCGTGACCCGGTTCGCCCGTGTCGTACCAATCAACACATTCGCGTCGCTGAGATCAGCTCAGTAGTACTGGATCTGCCCGCCGCCGAGGTTGGACGGGTAACCGAGGGCGGTGATGAGGGGAATGTTGTAGCCCCAGTTCCAGCGCATGCCGTTGCCGCCGACCGTCTCGACGACCTTCAGGCCCCAGTTACCGCCGTTGTGCATGATGGCGATGCCCATGTCCTCGTCGAAGCTGCCGCTGTTGACCCACGCGGTGCGGGCCGTGAGCTGGTAGGCCACGAACGTGCCGAACGGCCGCGCTCCGCTGCGGTACCGCGGCACGAACTGCCAGTTGCTGTACCACTGCCCACCGCGGCCCTGGTGCACGCAGTGCCCAGCGGTCATGACCAGCCGTCGTTTGCCGCTGGCGACGGTGCTCGCCGAGCAGGATGCGGTACCGCCGGTTGGGGTGGTGAAGTAGACCTTGCCGACGGTCGCCGACTCGTTGAGCTGGACGCTGACGTCATCGGCGGCGACGCTGGGCGTCACGGGCGCGACCGTGCCCGCCGGCCCGTCGGGCTTCTGCGCCCGGCTGGTCGAGTCGGTGGCGCCGGCGGGCTTCGCGATGTCCAGGTCGACGGCGCTCGCCATCCGCTCCGGCGTCCAGAACGCGGCGACCTCCTTGGCGATCGCGTCGCTGGTGATCGCCCGGCCGTCACTGGTCCGGGCGACGGTGGTCGTGTTGCCGTTCCGGTCGCTCGTGGTCGGCTTCGCCTCGGCGACCGACGGGCCGGCCACGATCAGCGCGAGCGCCAGGCTGGCCATTGCGGACAGTTGCAGGGTGGATTTCAAGAGGTCCCCCTCTGGTGGTGAATCAGGCCACGGGCAACATATCGATAGATCTGCATTGGTCGCAAGATAGACGAATGGCGGATCGCCGACACTTACTTCCGGAAAACACCAAGATCAAGGTTGCGCGAATCACCGCCGGCCCAGCCCGAACAAGCGCGCGACGCGAAAATCCCAACGCCGCGAATACGCTTCGCCAGGCAATAATGCGCTACGCCAATGTGTGTGGGAATTTCATTCACGACAACCGCCGGAATCGATTTCACCGAACAGGCAGAACATGCCGATCGCCTCGGATGTCCCGTCATCAGGCTGAGGCGCAGCGCTCGTCCTGAGTCGCCACGCCGGCCGACGAGGTCGTCGCAGGAGACGCGCCGACCGGCGGCGCTCCGCCGGCGGCGACTCCGCCACCACCATCCCTCTCCGCTAAGGCTAGGCTCACCATGGCTGCCCGTCGGAGTGCCGCACCCGGGTCGACGGGGTGACGACCACTTGCGGCGGGAAGGGACGACAACGGTGGCTGACCAGTCGGTGACCTCACCCACACCCGAGTCGGTGCCGGCCAGCAGACCGTCGCCCCCCGGTGCGGCCGGCTGGTCGCCGTGGCGGGTGGTGGTCGGGTTCGGTGTGGTCAGCCTCGCCGCGGACATGGTGTACGAGGGCGCCCGGTCGATGTACGGCCCGCTGCTGGCGTCGCTGGGCGCGTCCGCGCTCGTGGTGGGCCTGGTCACCGGCGCCGGGGAAGCGGCGGCGCTGCTACTGCGGCTGGTGTCGGGGCCGCTGGCCGACCGGACCCACCGCTACTGGACGTTGACGATCGCCGGGTACACGCTCACCGCGGTGTGCGTGCCGCTGCTGGCGATCACCCCGCTGCTGGGCGGCGCCGGGTTGGCGCTCGCCGCGATACTGATCCTGGCCGAACGCCTCGGCAAGGCGGTGCGCAGCCCGGCGAAGTCGGCGCTGCTCGCTGACGCCGCCGGTCAGGTCGGCATCGGCCGCGGTCTGGGCGTGCACAAGGCACTGGACCAGGTCGGCGCGTTCGCCGGTCCGTTGCTGGTGGCCGGGGTCGTCGCCGGCACCGGCGTGCTGTGGCCCGGTTTCGCCGCGCTCGCCGTGCCCGGGGCGCTGGCCCTGCTCACCCTCGCCCTGGTCAGGAGACGAGCCAACCGGACCGTCACCACGTCCGTCCCGTCCCCACCCACGCACCAGGCGACCGGGGCGAAGCTGCCCAGGATGTTCTGGTGGTTCGCCACGGCGTCCGCCCTCTGCACCGCGGGCCTGGTGACCTTCGGGTTGATCGGCTTCCACGTCGTCGAGGCCGACGTCGTCCCGGCCGCCGGGGTGCCGCTGCTCTACGCCGCGGCGATGGCCGCCGCGGCGGTCGCCGCGCTGGCCACCGGCACGGCGTACGACCGCCTCGGCCCGCGGGTCCTGCTGGCCCTGCCGCTGCTGGTGAGCATCGTGCCCGCCCTGGCGTTCGGCACGGGCCTCGGCCTCACCGCCACCGGCGTGCTGCTGTGGGGTGCCGCCGTGGGCGTGCAGGACTCGACGATCAAGGCCTTCGTGGCCGACCTCGTGCCGCGGCCGCGCCGAGCCACCGCGTACGGACTGTTCGCCGCCGTGCAGGGCGCCGGCGCGCTGCTCGGCGGCGCCGCGGCCGGAGCCCTCTACGGCTACTCCCGGCCCGGCCTCATCGCGGCGGTCGCGGCAACGCAGGTCACGGCCCTGCTGATCCTGGTGCCCATCGTGGCCAGGATCCCGACAGCCCACCCGCGCTGATACTCGACCGGCCCGCCGTACCGTCACTCCGGCGTCAGCGGCTTGATCCAGCGTGCCCACCCGGGCTGCGCCGCGTACCCGGACGCCCGCCACACCGCGTGGGCCAGGTGGTGGTCGACCAGCACCATCGCATCGGCCCGAACGCCGCCCAGGGCGGAGCGTCGGTGCAACGAGCGGCGGGATCATAGATCACCGAACGGCGCGCGGCCGTCGCCGGACGACCTCGGCAATCACCGTACGGGCTACCGGCGGGACCTACCTGTGCGCGGGACTTGACGTCCCTCGCGAGCGATATGACTGCCAGGCATAAATATTCCTCCCAGTCATATCGCTCACCGCCATCTCCTGCCGCCCCGGCCCTGGGGCTCGGCTAGAAGATCAAGAACATCCCGCGCAGCACCGCGGTTCGCGCTCCGCCACCGGGTCCGTCGCAGGATCAGCCAGGCCGACCGACCCCGGTGACGAGTCGTCGGGCCCGCACCCGTCACACCTACGACGGGGACATGACGAGGCGGAAGGATGCCGTGACGGGTGCGGACACGCGGCTAGAGGAGTTGGGCGTGGGCGCCGCGGACGAGCCGGAGGCCGTCGCCGTCGCAAGGCTCGGTGGGCTGCCCGACGGCTCTGTGGTCAGTTCGCTCTCACGCAGAACTCGTTGCCGTCGGGGTCGGCCAGCTCGACCGCGCCGCTGTCGAGCCGAGTGGCCCCGAGGGAGACCAGCCGGTCGACATCCGCCTGCTGGTCGCCATGGACCACTGGATCGCGGCGAGATAGTTGTTGCCCGGCTCGATCACGCCGGAGGCCGAGCTGGGTGTCGTCGCCCGGCAGGAGCACACCGCCGGCGTCCTCGACGACCTCCCGGCCGAGCACGCCGGCCCAGAACTGCGCCAGCCGAGCTGGATCGTGCGCATCGAGGGTCAGCGCCAGCTGTCGCGAGGTCATTTTAGGGATTGTCGCACGCCGCGCAGCGCCTACCGGAGAATGTGGCTCCACGAGTCCGAGCGGCGGCGCTGGCCCGCGGCCGCGACGCAGCGATGTACCTTGCCGCCGGCTCGCGGATACCCTAGACGGCGATACCCCTGGATCAGCGCAGGCTGGACGTGGCTCGACCGGTGGAGTCAGAGCGCCACGATCGCGGCTGTCTCCGGCGGCAGCTCGATGCGGTCGCGCATCACCGTGACCCCGTCCCCGGTGGCCAGCAGCACCTTGCGTACCGCCCCCGGCAGGGTGATCCGCTGCGGCTTGCCCGCGAGGTTCGCCGCCACCAGGCAGCCACCCCGACGCATCAGCAGGAACTGGTCGCCGTGCCGCACGTCCACGGCCGTCAGCCGCGGATCCGACAGGTCAGCCCGCGACTTGCGCAACGCGATCAGCCGCCGGTGGAACTCGTACATCTCCCGGTGCTCCGACTCGCCCAGCTCCGCCCAGTCCAGCCGCGACCGGAGGAACGTCTGCGGATCCTGCGGATCCGGCACGTCGGCCGGACCCCACCCGTGCGCCGCGAACTCCCGCTTCCGGCCGTTCGCCACCGCCGCGGCCAGCTCCGGCTCCGGGTGACTGGTGAAGAACTGCCACGGCGTCGACGCCGCCCACTCCTCCCCCATGAACAGCATCGGCGTGAACGGCGCGGTCATCAGCAACGTCACCCCCACCCGCAGCAACGAAGGAGACAGCGAAGCCGAGACCCGGTCCCCGGTGGCCCGGTTTCCGATCTGGTCGTGGTTCTGCAGGTAGGCCACCAACCGGTGCCCGGGAAGGCGCGGCCGGTCGACCGGCCGCCCGTGGTGCCGTTGCCGGAAGCTCGACCAGGTCCCGGCGTGGAAGAACCCACCGGTCAGCACATCGGTCAGGCATTCCAGCGACCCGAAGTCCCCGTAGTATCCCTGCCGCTCGCCGGTCAGCAGCGTGTGCAGCGCGTGGTGGGCGTCGTCGTTCCACTGCGCGTGCAGGCCGTACCCGCCGGCTTCGCGCGGCGTGACGAGCTTCGGGTCGTTCAGGTCGGACTCGGCGATCAGCGACAACGGCCGGCCCAGGTGTGTCGACAGGGACTCCACCTCGACGGCCAGCTCCTCCAGCAGGTGCACCGCCCGGGAGTCGGGCATCGCGTGTACGGCGTCCAGCCGCAGACCGTCGACGTGGTAGTCCCGCAGCCACGTCAGCACCGAGTCGATGATGTAACGGCGCACGCCGTCGGAGTGCGGGCCGTCGAGGTTGACCGTGTTGCCCCAGGTGTTGCTCTGCTCGGTCAGGTACGGCGCGAACATCGGCGCGTAGGCCCCGGAGGGCCCGAAATGGTTGTAGACGACGTCGAGGATCACCCCCAGCCCCTTGGCGTGGGCCGCGTCCACGAGTCGCTTGAGCCCGTCCGGCCCGCCGTACGGCTCGTGCGGCGCATACCAGCAGACCCCGTCGTAGCCCCAGTTGTGCTCGCCGTTGAAGGCGTTGACCGGCAACAGCTCGATCAGGTCGATGCCCAGGTCGACGAGGTGGTCGAGCTTGCCGATGGCCGCGTCGAAGGTGCCCTCGGGGGTGAACGTCCCGATGTGCAGCTCGTACAGGACGCTGCCGGGCAGTTGCCGGCCGGTCCAGCCGGAGTCGGTCCAGGGGAACGCCGCGTGGTCGTAGACCCGGCTCGGGCCGTGCACGCCGGCGGGCTGCCACCGCGACCGAGGATCGGGCAGCGCATAGTCGTCCTCGTCGAGCAGGAACGCGTAGTCGGTGCCGGATCCCACGCCGGGCACGTCGACCCGCCACCACCCGCCGGCGTGTGCGCACATCTCATGGTCGGCGGCGCCGAACAGGCGCAGCCGCACCCGGGCGGCTGCGGGCGCCCACACGGTGAACTCGGTCATGCGGCGGCCTCCGCGGGATCGGCAGGAGCGAGGAGGGCGACGGGATAGGTGCTCAGCAGAGCATCAAGGAGCAGCTCAGACCCACTGTAGACCCGACCGGTGAACATGTCCGTAACACCGTGAACGGAAATCGGCAACGTCGTGGCCCGCCAACCACCGGCGACGGCCAGCCGCACCGGCAGCCGGGTCGCGACCGCGATGGCCCCACCCCGGTCGAACGCGACGACGTGCCCGGCCGCCGGCCCCCGCGCGGGCACCGACCGGTAGCCGGTGAACAGCCCCGGGCGATCCCGGCGCAGCCGCAGCGTACGCGACACCACGAGCAGCTTCGCCGCCCCCGACGCGTCCACCGGGGGAAGCCAACCGGCGTCGAGCCGGGCCAGCAGATCCCGGCGTACGGCGAAATCCACCCGCCGTCGGTTGTCCGGGTCCACCAGGGAGTTGTCCCACAGCTCGGTGCCCTGGTAGGTGTCCGGCACCCCGGGCATGGCGAGCTGCACCAGCTTCTGCCCGAGCGAGTTGGACCAGCCCGCCGGGGTGATCTCCGCGGCGAAGGCGTCCAGCTCCGCGTTGAGGGCAGGGTCGTCGTACAGCGCGTCGACCAGGGCGTGCATCGCCCGCTCGAAACCCGGGTCGGGATCCGCCCAACTGGTCGCGGTCGACGCCTCCCGGGCCGCTTTCTCCGCGTACGCGTGCAGGCGCGCACGCTCGACGGGCCACGCGCCGACGGCGGTCTGCCAGAGCAGGTGCGCGATCGCGGGATCCGGCAGTGGCACCCGGGCCAGCCACCCACCCACCCGGGCGGCCCAGCGTTCCGGCAGTTCGCTGAGCACCGCCAGGCGGGCCCGGACGTCCTCGCTGCGCTTGGTGTCGTGGGTGGAGATCGTGGTCATCGCCGCCGGCCAGCGCACGTGCCGGGCGGCGGCGAAGCGGTGGAACTCGACCGGCGGGGTGCCGAAGTGGGCGGGGCTGCCGCCGACCTCGTTGAGCGCGACGAACCGGCTCCACCGGTAGAAGGCGGTGTCCTCCACACCCTTGGCCATCACCGCGCCGGTGAGCTGCGGGAACCGCTTGGCCAGCTCGTCGTCCGGGTCCCGCAGCCGACGGGTGAGGGCGTCCAGCGCACCGGTCAGCTCCGGGCGGCGGCGACCGGCCTCGGCACGGGCGGCGGCCAGGTGCCGGGCGCCTTCGGGCGGGTAGCCCCGGTAGACGGCGAACGCGGCGGCGAGTTCCGCGAGGGCCACGCGGACGACGTGCCGGTCCAGCTCGGGCGCGAGCGCGGCGAGCCGGGTCAGCTCGGCCGAGAGCAGCCGGGTGGCGGCCGCCAGCTTGCTGTCGTGGGTGAGGTCCGGCCAGGAGGTGGGTCGCCCGACGAGGCGGGTGTCCAGGGCGGTGAAGTCCCCCTCGGCGTCCGGGTCGACGAAGAGCCCGGAGACCGCCGCGAGGGCCTCGTAACCGGTGGTGCCGTCAACCGGCCAGTCCGGCAGCTCCTCGCCGTACTCCAGGATCTTCTCCACCACCAGCCACCCGTCCGGTACGGCGGCGCGCAGCCGGGTCAGGTACCCGGCGGGGTCACGCAACCCGTCCGGGTGATCGACCCGGATGCCGTCGATCTCGCCGGCCGCCGCCCAGGCCAGGACGAGCTGGTGGGTGGCGGTAAAGACCGCCGGGTCCTCCACCCGCAGTCCGGCCAGGCCGGCGACGGCGAAGAACCGGCGATAGGTCAGCTCGGTGTCGCCGCGCCGCCAGGAGACCAGCTCGTAGTGCTGCCGGTCGTGTACCTCCCGGGCGGTGCCCTGTCCGGTGCCGTCGGCGATCGGGAAGCGGTGCTCGTGGTAGCGCAGCTCCCCGTCGACGATCTTGAGGTCGGCCTGCGCCGCCGGGTCGTCGGCGAGCACCGGCAGCAGCAGCCGGCCCCGCTCCCAGTCGATGTCGAACCAGCGCGCGTACGCCGAGTCCCGCCCCCGACGCAGCACGTCCCACCAGGCGGGGTTGGTCACCGGCTGGGCCACCCCGGCGTGGTTGGGCACGATGTCCACGACCAGGCCCAACCCGGCGGTGCGCAGCGCGCCGAGCAGGCGCCGCCGACCCGGTTCCCCACCCAGTTCGGGGTTGACGGTGCGGTGGTCGACCACGTCGTAGCCGTGCGCCGAGCCGGGGGTCGCGGTGAGCAACGGTGCACTGTAGAGATGGGTGACGCCGAGGTCCGCCAGGTAACCGGCGAGCCCGGCGGTGGCGTCGAGGTCGAAGCCGGGGCGGATCTGCACCCGGTAGGTCGAGGTGACCGCGGCGGCCATCAGACCGCCCTCTCCAGGAGCACCAGGGAGCGGTCGGGCACGGTCAGCGCGCCACCGGCCTCCACCACCGCCGTCTTCTCCGGATCCGGTTCCGCGGTGCTGACCACCAGCTTCCACCGCTGGCCGAACTCGGCCGGCGGCAGGGTGAAGTCCAGCGGCGCGTCGTGCGCGTTGTAGCAGAGCAGAAACGAGCTGTCGACGTGGCGCTGACCGTACTGGCCCCGCTCGCGGATGCCCTCGCCGTTGACGAACAGCGCCACCGACCGCCCGAAGTCGTTGCCCCAGTCCTCGCTGGTCATCTCCCGGCCGTCGGGTGTGTACCAGGCCAGGTCCGGCAGCGGCTCGTCGACCAGCCGGGAACGCACCGGCAGGCCGGTGAAGAACCGCCGGCGGCGGAACACCTGGTGCCGACGGCGAAACTCGACCAGCCTCCTGGTGAAGTCCAGCAGGTCGGTGTCGCCGTTGTCCCAGTCGATCCAGGCCAGCTCGCTGTCCTGGCAGTACGCGTTGTTGTTGCCCCGCTGGGTGCGGCCGAGCTCGTCCCCGTGGCCGATCATCGGCACGCCCTGGGAGAGCATGAGGGTGGCGAGGAGGTTACGCTTCTGCCGGGCCCGCAGGGCGAGCACACCGGCGTCGTCGGTGTCGCCCTCGACGCCGCAGTTCCAGGACCGGTTGTGGTTCTCGCCGTCCCGGTTCTCCTCGCCGTTGGCCTCGTTGTGCTTGTCGTTGTACGACACCAGGTCGGCGAGGGTGAACCCGTCGTGGCAGGTGACGAAGTTGATGCTGTGGAACGGGCGGCGCCCGTCGTCCTGGTAGAGGTCGGCCGAGCCGGAGATGCGGGAGGCGAACTCGGCGAGGGTGGCCGGCTCGCCGCGCCAGAAGTCGCGGACCGTGTCCCGGTACTTGCCGTTCCACTCGGTCCACGCCGGCGGGAAGTTGCCCACCTGGTAGCCGCCGGGCCCGACGTCCCACGGCTCGGCGATCAGCTTCACCTGGCTGACCACCGGGTCCTGCTGCACCACCTCGAAGAAGGTGGACAGCCGGTCGACCTCGTAGAACTCGCGGGCCAGGGTGGCGGCCAGATCGAACCGGAAGCCGTCGACGTGCATCTCGGTGACCCAGTACCGCAGCGAATCCATGATCAGCTGAAGGGAGTGCGGGCTGCGCACGTTCAGGCTGTTGCCGGTGCCGGTGTAGTCGACGTAGTAGCGCCGGTCCTCCTCGCTCAGCCGGTAGTAGCTGCCGTTGTCGACGCCCTTGAAGCTGAGTGTCGGGCCGAGGTGGTTGCCCTCGGCGGTGTGGTTGTAGACCACGTCGAGGATGACCTCGATGCCCGCGGCGTGCAGCGCCTTGACCATGCCACGGAACTCCTGCACCTGCTGCCCGAGCCCACCCAGCCCGGAGTAGCCGTGGTGCGGGGCGAAGAAGCCGATGGTGTTGTAGCCCCAGTAGTTGCGCAGCCCGAGGTCGGCGAGGCGGTTGTCGTGCACGAAGTGGTGCACCGGCATCAGCTCGATCGCGGTCACGCCCAGACCGCTCAGATAGTCGATCATCGCCGGGGTGGCGATACCCGAGTACGTGCCGCGCAGCTCCTCCGGGATGTCCGGGTGGCGCATGGTCAACCCGCGCACGTGCGCCTCGTAGATCACGGAGTGGTGGTACGGGGTGCGCGGCGGCTTGTCGTTTCCCCAGTCGAAATACGGGTTCACCACCACCGATTTCGGCATGAACGGCGCCGAGTCGGCGTCGTTGCGTCGGTCCGGTTCGCCCAGCTGGTAGTCGTAGACCGCCGGGCTCCACTCGACGTCTCCGTCGATCGCCTTGGCGTACGGGTCGAGGAGCAGCTTGTGCGGGTTGCACCGGAGCCCGTTCGCGGGATCGTACGGGCCGTGGACGCGGTAGCCGTACCGCTGCCCCGGCGCGATTCCGGGCACGTACGCGTGCCACACGTACGCGTCGACCTCGCGCAGCTCGACGCGGCGTTCAGCGCCGGTGTCCCACTCGTCGAAGAGGCAGAGCTCGATCTGCTCCGCCACCTCGGAGAAGATCGCGAAGTTGGTGCCCATCCCGTCGTAGGTGGCCCCGAGGGGGTAACGTTCGCCCGGCCAGACCTGCATGTCGCTCCTTCGGCAACGATCATGTGCACACACGGCACCATGAGCTCACCACATGGCGGCGCCGGTGGCACGTACGCGCCTATTGCCCCACAGGGTTCACGATGAATCCAGCCTCTTCGGTCGAGTGCCGGAAGCCGCCGGACTGACCTGTGGTGAACTCCAGGTGTTGTCTGTCACGATCCTGCCGTCCGAGATGCGGGATCGCCCCGCATGCCCTTTGCTTGTCTCGGGCGCGCGAGCGCGTCCCTCCCGACCGCTCGGTCGAGTTCACCACCTTGTCCTGCCGTCACCGGAGCCGGCGCGATCCGCTATGCATGGACGGAGTACGCGCCACCGAAACCGGCACCTACGACGTCGTCCACGCCCACGACTGGCTCGTCGCCCACACCGCCATCACCCTCGCCGGCCGGCTGGTCCACGAGAAGGGAGTGCAGCACCTGCTCGCCGGTCTCCCCCGGCTACGGGAGCGGCACGCCGGGCTACGGGTGGTGATCGTCGGCGACGGCCCGTACCGTGCGGACCTGGTGGCGCAGGTGCGGCGACTCGACCTCGCCGACATGGTGGCCCCACCCCGGTTTTCTCGGCGGCACCGACCTGCCGGCGGTGATGGCGGCGTCGGACTGCTTCGTCGTGCCGAGCATCTACGAGCTGTTCGGCATGGTCGCCCTGGAGGGCGCCGCGGCCGGGGCGCCCCCGGCGGTGTCCGCGCCCGGCGGGCTCGCCGAGATCGTCGCGCCGGACGTCACCGGGATGACCTTCCAGCCGCAGGACCCGGCGGGGCTGACCGACGCCGTGCACGCGCTGCTGTCCGACCGGGAGTGGGCCCGCCGGCTCGCCCGCCGTGCCCGCGCCACGGTCCACGAGCGGTACGGCTGGGCGGCGATCGCCGGCCGCACCGCGGCCACCGCAGGTCGGTCCGCGCGGTGTGCCGCGACAGCAGGACATCGACCCGCAAGAGCACTACTCCGGAACGGCGTGGATATGACGGAGCGCGCCATCACCCAGCTACCGACCTGGCGAAGGCCGCCAACCCGGCTCCGGGTCGACGGCCTTCGCGAGGCACCAGCGTCAGGAAACCCTCAGCGCTGCTCGAACGGAAGGTAGTCCCGTTCGGGGGCACCACTGTAGACCTGCCGCGGACGACCGATCTTGGTCTCCGGGTCGTTGATCATCTCACGCCACTGGGCGATCCAGCCGGGGAGCCGGCCCAGCGCGAAGAGCACCGTGAACATCTTGGTCGGGAAGCCCATCGCCTTGTAGATGAGGCCGGTGTAGAAGTCCACGTTCGGGTAGAGCTTACGGGAGACGAAGAACTCGTCGGCGAGCGCGATCTCCTCCAGCTCCATCGCGATGTCCAGCAGCGGGTCCGGCTTGGCCATCCGGCCGAGCACGTCCTGGGCGGCCTTCTTCACGATGGCGGCGCGCGGGTCATAGTTCTTGTAGACCCGGTGCCCAAAGCCCATCAGCTTGATGCCGGCCTGCTTCTCCTTGACCTTCCGCACGAAGTCGCGGACGTCACCACCGTCGGCATGGATGCGCTCGAGCATCTCCAGCACGGCCTGGTTCGCGCCACCGTGCAGCGGGCCGAAGAGTGCGTTCACGCCGGCCGAGACCGAGGCGAACAGGTTGGCGTTGCTGGAGCCGACCAGCCGGACGGTCGAGGTGGAGCAGTTCTGCTCGTGGTCGGCGTGCAGGATGAACAGCACGTCCAGCACCCTTGCCATCACCGGGTCGACCTCGTAGGGCTCGGCCGGCACGCCGAAGGTCATCCGGAGGAAGTTCTCCACGTAGCCGAGGGAGTTGTCCGGGTACAGCAACGGCTGGCCGATCGACTTCTTGTACGCGTACGAGGCGATGGTCGGCACCTTCGCCATCAGCCGCACCGTCGAGATCTCCACGTGCTCCGAGTCGAACGGGTCGAGACTGTCCTGATAGAAGGTCGAGATGGCACTGACCGCCGAGGAAAGCACCGCCATCGGGTGCGCGTCGCGGGGGAAGCCGTCAAAGAATCGGCGCATCTCCTCGTGTAGCAGTGAGTGCCGCCGGATCCACTCGGTGAACTCGGTGAGCTGCTGCTGGGTCGGCAGCTCACCGTAGATCAGCAGGTACGAGACCTCCAGGAAGGAGGACTTCTCGGCCAGCTGCTCGATCGGGTAGCCGCGGTAGCGCAGAATCCCCGCGTCGCCGTCGATGTACGTGATAGCGGACGAGCAGGCTGCCGTATTCACGAAACCAGGATCATACGTCGTCATCCCGGTTTCCTTGAGCAGCTTGCCGACCCTGACGCCCGCGGGGCCTTCGACCGCGGCGTTCACCGGCATCGACAGCTGCCCACCGGGGTGATCGAGCTTGACTTCCGTCATGTGGTTCCTCGCTTCGCCGGCAGATCTTCGTTGAATTGCCTTCGCTTCTACCGTATTCGCGGTTGACGGGGCACCGCCCGCGGTGGTTGACGGGTGAGGTATGCGTCACCCGATTCCCGACCAGCGGGCTGGGAAACCCACCAGTCGGGCACGGTACGGCGAAGAACGACGGCGCCGGTCAGGAGGAGAACGCGAAGCGGGTCGGCAGCAGCCGGCGAAGCGGGTCAGGAGGAGAGCGCGAGGCGGGTCAGCGTCCCGTCGGCCGCGACGAGGAGCAGGTCGAGATGGTTCACCCCGACCTGGTAGAGCCGGTCGTCGACGATCAGAGCCGCGAACCGGCGTCCCCCGGCGTCGCGGGGCACCACCGGCACCACGGTGCCGACCCGGCCGTTGACAGCGACGGCCAGCATCGTGCCGTTCGGCACGGTGTCCGGCAGGTCACCCCAGACCACCGCGGGCAACTCGCCAATGTCCGGATCCACGTTCCGGAACGCGGCGAGGTCACCGACGGTGGCGGTACCCCCGGTCGGCCGGTTCCCGACCGCGGTACCGACCAGCGGGTGCGGCGCGGGAAGCGGCAACGCGGCCGGCACCCCACCGACGATCGGGGTCGCCTGGGCGGGCAGGTCGTAGAACACCCTGCCCGCGTCGGGGCGCGGCTCCTGCCGGGCGGACCGGCCGTCGACCGGCCAGGGCAGCCGGATCGCGGCCTCGTCGGCGACGGTGGGCAACAGGTCGACGTGCTGCCAGTTCCGGTCGTCGACCCGGGCGGCGCGCTGCCCGGGGGACTTCACGAACAACGGCACCCACGCCACCTCGTCGGCGGCAGCCTGGATCGCGCCCATCCCCCGCCCCTGCGCGCCCTTGGTGAAGCTGACGCCGTGGTCGGCGGTCACCACCAACAGCGCCTGGTCGTACAGGCCGGTGGCGCGCAGCCTCCGCAGGGTCTCGCCGATCAACCGGTCGGTGTAGCCGAGCTGGGCCAGGTGCCGCTGCCGGGCCAACTCGATCCACCCGTCCCCCTCGTTCGGGAAGTCCTCGGGAGCCTCGTAACGCGCCCCGGAGGGCAGGTACGCCCACGGCGAGTGCGGCATCAACAGGTGCAGAAAATGCAGTGTGGGCCGGGCGGCCGGCTTCAGGCCGGCGAGGAACCTGGTGAAGCGGGCCGGTTGGTTGGCGTTCAGCTTGTCCCAACGGAACTTCGGGTCGTCCGGGACCGGCTCGGCGGCGTCGATTCCGGCCTCGGCGGCGGTCCGCTCCCGGTAGGAGTCCTCCGGGGCGACCCGGCTGTCGACCGGCGCGGCCAGCCGCGCCAGCAGCTGGCCACTCTTCCGGACCAGCACGCCCATCCCCTGCTCCGGGGCGACCGGGGTGTCGCAGCGGCTGGGCGGGCAGAGCCGGGTGATGCTCTCCTCGGCGCGGATGTCGTACAGGCCGCCGAAGGCGGTGAAGAGGTTGTCCGGGTGCTGCGAGTAGTGCGGGGCACCCCCGGTGGCCGGGAAGCGCCCGGTCAGCATCGCCGGCAACGCGTACGGCGTCCAGCCACTCACCCCGGTCGCGTTGCGGTACCAGGTGGACCCGGCGGCCAGCTCGGCGAAGTGCGGGAACCGGGCGGCATCGACCCGCCCGTCCGGGCCGAGCAGGGAGACCAGCGGCAGTTCGTCGAGGATCAGCATGACCACCGGCGGATGGATCCCGCCACCGGCCGCCCCGGCGGCGCCGCCGGCCCCGCGCGGCAGGACCACCACCGAGGTGGGCGAGGCGAACAGGAACAGCCCGACGAAGACCGGCGGCCCGACCGCGGCCACCCGCAGCACCCGCCCCGGCGCGGGCCAGCGCCGGTGGGCCGCCGCGCCGGCAACCCCGGCCACGAGCGCCACCAGCAGCAGCGGTACTCCCCGCAGCCACGTGGCGTGTCGGCCGACCTGCACAGCGAGGGCGGCAAGCAGGAGACCGACCAGCAACGTGTGCGTCACCGCCCGGACTCGGCTGCCGGCGAGGAGGGAGACCGCGCCGAGCAACCCCACCGCGAGGGTGGGTACGAGCGCGACCAGCGCGACCAGCAGCAGGATCTCGCCCCGGCCGGCGCGGTGGAACAGGAAGAAGTCCGGGCTGCGACCCAGGACGTCCAACAGCGGCTGGGTGACCACCAGCCCGACCAGGGCGGCAATCTCCAGCAGTCGGGCGCCCTCCGCCCGCCAGCCGCGCCCGACCCGGACACCCGCGAGCCAGCGACGCCGCGGCCGGCCTGGCCCGGTACCCGCGCCACGTGCGGCAGGGGGTGCGGACGGGGCTGCGGGGTCAGCCACCCACGACCGCCCGGTAGAGCGTCCGGGTGCCCGTTGGCAGGTCGAGGCGCTCCGCGACACGGCAGCGGGCGGCCAGCAGCCGTTCGAACTCCGCCCGCCGATAGTCGGGGAACAAGCCGTCCGGCTTGTTGGCCAGCAGCCGGCCGACCATCGGGTCCTCGGGGTGCACGAACTCCAGCACCAGCGTGGCGCCGGGTGCGCCGAAACCGCACAGCCAGTCGACCACCTCGGGCAGCGGCACGTTGCGCCCGATCGCCAGGTGGTGGACCACCGCCAGGGCGAGCACGGCGTCGGCCCGCGCCCGGTCGACGAAGGCGGCCCGCTCGACGCCCCGCCAGCCCCCACCGGGGGACGGGTCGGCCAGGTCCATCACCAGCGGCAGGATCCGCCGTTCGCCCTCGGCCCGCAGCGCCCGGTACAGCCCGTCGACCACCGCCGGGTCCTGCTCGACGGCGACGACGTAGTCGGCGTGCGCAGCGGCGACGCGTGCGTACCGGCCGTCGTTGGCACCGAGGTCGAGCGCGAGGCGAGCGCGGGGTCCGGCAGCCAGCGACGCGCTGACGAAACGCTCCTTGGTCGCCCGGTCGTCGGCGCTGTACCCGCAGGTGCGCTGGTAGTCGATCCAGTGGCTGACCGTCGGCCGCCGGTCCAGCCGACGCACCAGCCGCTCCAGCCCGCGTACGGTCGCCAGGGCGAGCTCGCACGAGTAGCCGGCGGCGCGCAACTGGGCGCGGACGTCGGCCGTGCTGGCCCGCGCGTTGCCGCGTTGCATCGCCCCGTGCAGGTGGACATGGGTGAACACGCCCGGCAGCAGCCGGCGTCCACCGGCGAAGAGACGGCGCATCTGGTCCGGCTCGATGCCGTCGACCCTGGCCCGTAGCCAGGGTTGGACGTCCAGCCCGAGGTGGGCGCCGAGCAGCAGTGGGTAGAGCAGCGTCTGGCAGAACTGGCGGTACCCGGCCCACGGTTCGCCGTAGCGGACCGGCGTGAGCGAGCCGACGTCGATGAAGACCGGCTGGGCGCCGCGCCACTGCAGGTTGTAGGCCGAGCCGTCCTTGGTGGTGAAGCCGGCCGGCAGGGCCACCCGCAGGATCTCCAGGTGCAGCAGGGCCGCGTCCCGCAGCATCGTGTGGGACCACTCGTACGGGTGGGAGACGAACGGGATGCGCTCGTGGCGCAGCAGCGCCGCCCAGCCATGCGGCACCGGCGCGGCCTCGACCGTGCCGCAGACCTTGCCCTCGGTCAGCAGGGTGGTGAAGAAGTCGCTGCCGGCGAGCGCCCGCCATTCGGCGGCGGCCCGCTCGTTCAGCCCCCGCAGCACCTCGTCGCCGCGGTGGTAGACCCGGTTCGCCGGGTCCCGGAACGACGCCGGTTCGGCCCGCAGGTCGGTGTCGGGTTGCGCCATGCCGGTCAGTGCTGGTCGGTCGGCTGCTTGCGGAACCGGCCCACCAGGCGCCGCCAGTAGAGCTTGGCCGCCACCGCGACGCCGGCCACCCCGCCGACCACCGCCTGCACGATGAGGCTGCCGGAACCCGCATCCAGGTAGGCCAGATGGTTCACCGACCACTCCTTCCCGTCTCGACCCCCGGCGTACGGACCACCCGTCTGGGGGATTTGCCCGGTTGAGCCGGACTTTCCGGTCACAGTACGCCGAAAGTCGCCCGGGCGAGGGCGAGACAGCGCACCCGGGGCCGATCCGGTCCAGACCAGGCACTCCCGCACGCCCAGCCGTGGCCGCCGTGGCGCCTCAGGTCCACCCGACCGGCCCGGTCGCCGCCGGATTGGCCCGCACCCTCGACTGCTACCGCCGGTCGGGGGGTGCCGGTGCCGCCCGGCGGTGGTGCATCGCGTAGCGGAGCAGCACGAAGCGCAGCACGGTGGCGGCCAGGTTCGCGGCGACCAGTACCGCCAGCTCCACCGGCCGTGCCGGCCCGGCGGCGACCGCGTGCAGCACCGCGAGCGAACCGCTGGTCAGCGCCAGGCCGAGGCCGAACGCCAGCAGGCCCTGAAGGTGGTGACGGCCAGCGTGCCGACGGCCGGTGACACCGAAGGTCAGCCGCCGGTTCGCCGCGGTGTTGGCCACCGCGGTGACCAGCAGCGCGACCAGGTTCGCCGGCTGCGCGCCGAGCGCGCCGCGCCCCACAACGTACAGCAGCAGGTAGGCCAGTGTGCTGGCCACGCCGACCCCGGCGAAGCGGACCAACTGCCGGGGCAGCCCCGCCGGCACCGGTGTCGGCGGGGCCTGCAACGGTGCGCGCCCCAGTTGCTCGCGCAGCTGCGGCAGGGGCAACGCACCGGTGAGCAGAGCCCGCCCGAGCCGGCCGATGCCACGCAGGTCGGCCAGGACGGTGGCGACGACGTCGACCCGGCTGTCCGGATCATCCACCCAGTCCACCGGCACCTCGTGGATCCGCAGCCCGGCCCGCTGAGCGAGCACCAGCAGCTCGGTGTCGAAGAACCAGCCGGTGTCCTGGACCAGCGGCAGCAGCCGCCCGGCCACGTCGGCCCGAATCGCCTTGAACCCGCACTGCGCGTCGGAGAACCGGGCGGCGAGGGTGCCGCGCAGCAGCAGGTTGTAGGCCCGCGAGATCACCTCCCGTTTCGCGCCCCGCACCACCCGCGACGTGCGGGCGAGCCGGGTGCCGACGGCCAGGTCGGAGTGTCCGGAGATAAGCGGCGCGACCAGCGGCAGCAGCGCGGCCAGGTCGGTGGAGAGGTCCACGTCCATGTACGCGAGCACCGGCGCGGGCGAGGCGGACCAGGCCGCCCGCAGAGCCCGGCCGCGCCCCTTGGCATCCAGGTGCAGCACCCCGACGTCGGCCAGTTCGGCGGCGAGCGCCCGCGCCACGTCGAGCGTGCCGTCGACGCTGGCGTTGTCGGCGATGGTGATCCGGAACGGATAGGGGAAGTGCTCGCGCAGGTGCGCGTGCAACCGCCGGACGCACGGCCCGAGGTCGTTCTCCTCGTTGTAGACCGGGATCACCACGTCCAGGACGGCGGCGGTGGCGGGCGGCCGGGCCGGGGCGGCGGCCCGGGCCGCGGTGGTGCCGGTCATGTCTGCTCCCTCCCACCGCTCAGGTCGTAGACGGTGACCCCGTCGACGGTCTGCGCCTCGAACGTCTCCGCCACCCAGGCGGCGATCTCCGACGACGCGGAGCTGCCGCCGTTGGTTCCGCGGAAGCCACCGCCGCCGAGGAACCAGTGGATCCGCCCGTCGGCGACATGTTGCTGGAACTGCGCGAGCGTCGGGGACGGGTCGCTGCCGTTGAATCCGCCGACCGCCATCACCGGCCCGCCGGTGGCGAGCTGGTAGCCGGAGGCGTTGTTCGAGCCGACCGCGGCGGCGATCCACGTGTAGGTGCCGCTGTCCCGCTCCAGCAGCTCACGCAGTTGAGCGCTGGGCTCGCGGGCGTTGAGTAGCCCGCCGGCGCCGCCGTCACCACGACCACCGCCCGGCGCGCCCGGGAGTTGCCCGGTCGGCTGGCCACCGTCGGGCCGGGTCGGCAGTCGACCCCCACCAGGCCCCGTGGGCACCTGCCCGGGACCGCCGTTCGGTGCCTGCCCGGGACCGCCGTTCGGTGCCTGCCCGGGACCGCCGTTGCGCACCGAACCGGGCGGGCGTCCGTTCTGGCCGGCGTCCGGCGAGCGGCCGGCCCCGGCGAGGCCGTCGGCCACGCGGCCACGCGGGCCCGGCCCGGACCCGGCCTGCACCGCCGGGCCGGCCGTCGGGAGGCTGCCGGCGTGCGCGGTGGGTGGCGGCGGTCTGCAACGAGTACGCGACCGGTCCGGCCAGCGCGGCCAGCGCGCCCAACGCGAGGACCGCCGGCGTCGTCCATTTCGGCATCCGGTCGACCAGCACCACCAGCACCGCGGCCGCGAGACCGGCCACCAGCACCGCGCTCCGCAGCCAGGGGTGCCAGTCGGGGCTGCGCCCCAGCAGCGTCCACGACCACCAGGCGGTGACGGCGAGCACCCCGGCCAGGGCCAGGGTGGCCGCGAAAGGCCGCCACCGGGGCACCGCCACCCGGGCGGCGCGAGCCCGCCACAGCAGCGTGCCGCCGGTGCCCACCAGCGCGCCGACCGCCGGGGCCAGCGCCACCGTGTAGTACTCGTGGAAGATCCCGGACATGAAGCTGAAGATCCCGCCGGTGACCAGCAGCCAGCCGCCCCACAGCAGCAGGCTGGCACGCGTGCGGTCGGTGCGGGGCGCCCGCCCGGCCAGCAGCAGGCCGGCCACCAGCAGGATCAGCGCGGCCGGCAGCAGCCAGGAGATCTGACCGCCGACCCGGCCGTCGAACATCCGCAGCAGATCCGCACCGTCGTTGAACCGTCCACCCCCGCCACGGCCGACGCTGCCCACCTCCTCGCCGGTGATCCGCCCCAGGCCGTTGTAGCCCAGAGTCAGCTCCAGGACGCTGTTGGTCTGCGAGCCACCGATGTACGGGCGGGCGCCGGCCGGAACCAGCTCGACGATCGCCACCCACCAACCGGCCGCGCCGATCATCGCCAGACCGGCCAGTAGCGTCTGGCCGATCCGCCGCCCGAGCCCGGCCGGCGCGGCCAGCACGTAGACGCCGGCGAACACCGGCACCACCAGGAACGCCTGGAGCATCTTGGTGAGGAAGCCGAACCCGACCAGCACGCCGGCGAGCACCAGCCACCGGGTCGACGCAGCCTCGACGGCCCGCACGGTGGCGTACGCGGCGGCGACCAGGAGCAGCACCAGCAGCGCGTCCGGGTTGTTGAACCGGAACATCAGCGTGGCGACCGGGCTGACCGCGAGAACCGCGCCGGCGATCAGGCCGGCGGCCGGACCGTGCCAGCGGCGCACCGCCGCGTACAGCAACCCGACGGCGGCGACCCCACAGAGCGCCTGCGGCACCAGCAACGCCCAACTGTTCAGTCCGAAGAGGCGCACCGACAGGGCCATCAGCCACAGCGAGGCCGGCGTCTTGTCGACCGTGATCGAGTTCGCGGCGTCCGAGGAGCCGTAGAAGAAGGCCGTCCAGCTCTCCGAGCCGGCCTGCGCGGCCGCCGCGTAGTAGGCGTTGGCCCAGCCCGAGGCGCCGAGCCCCCACCCGTACAGCACGGCGGTGGCGAGGAGCAGCAGGGCCACCGCCAGGCGACTCCACCGGGGCGACCGACCGTCGGGTGGACCGGTGTCCACGTCGGACGCACCGGACACCGCCGGCTGAGGCGCGACGTCGACGGCCGGGGTCGACAACGGGTCTGTTCTGTCCATGCCGGCAAGCGTTCGGGGCGAGGCTGGCCGACGCCCGTGCGCCGGCTATGTATCGGCTGTGGGATTGGGCAGCCGCACGGTGAACACGGTGCGGCCGGGTCGGCTCTCCACCCACACCGCGCCGTGGTGGGCCTCCACCACGGAGGCGACGATGGCCAGGCCGAGTCCGGTGCTCCCGTGCGCCCGGGACCGGGAACTGTCCCCGCGGGCGAACCGCTCGAAGACCTCCGGTCGCAGGTCCGCGGGAATGCCGGGGCCGTCGTCGGCGACGCGGAGCACCGCGGCGTCCGGCGCGACGGTGAGACCGGTGGTGACCGTGGTGCCGGGCGGTGTGTGCACCCGGGCGTTGGCCAGCAGGTTGGCCAGCACCTGGTGCAGCCGGGCCTGATCACCGGGCACCTGGACCACCCGCTCCGGAAGGTCGAGCTGCCAGCGGTGCTCCGGCCCGGCGACGTGCGCGTCGCTGACCGTGTCCACCACGAGCGCGGTGAGGTCCACCGGCTCCGTCGCGAGGGGGCGGCCGGAGTCGAGCCGGGCCAGCAGCAGCAGGTCGTCGACGAGGCTGGTCATCCGGATGCTCTCCGACTCGACCCGGCGCAACGCGTGCGCCACGTCCGGCGGCATTCGGTCCCGGCCCCGCCGGGCCACCTCGGCGTACCCCCGGATTGCCGCCAGGGGGGTGCGCAGCTCGTGGCTCGCGTCGGCGACGAACTGGCGCACCCGGGTCTCGCTGGCCTGCCGCGCGGTGAGTGCGGCGGCGACGTGCCCGAGCATCCGGTTGAGCGCGGCGCCGACCTGGCCGACCTCGGTGCGCGGGTCGGTGTCGACCTCCGGCACCCGGATCGACAGCGCCACCTCGCCCCGGTCCAGCGGCAGCTCGCTGACCCGGCCGGCGGTGGCGGCGACCCGCCGCAACGGGCGCAGGGTGCGGCGGACGATCAGCGCGCCGGCGGCGCCAGCGACGATGAGCCCGGCACCGGTGACGCCGGCCGTGCGGGAGACCATCCACGGCACGGTCTCCGCCACGCTGGACAGCGGCAGGGCGAATGCGGTGACCATGCCGTTCGGCCATTGCCGGCTGATCGCCCGGTACTCGCCGCGGTCGCCCAGGTCCACGGTGCGCGGCGGTTCGCCGGGCACCAGTCGGCCCAGCGCCGTCACCTCGTCGGGCGGGACTGTCTCCCCGCCCTGCTGACCGCCGGTCTGGATCTTCGCCTTGACGACCCGGCCGTCGGCCAGGATGGCCTGCACCGAGCCCACGGGCAGGCCAGGCGGAATCTCCAGCGTCTCTTTCGGGTAGTTCACCCGGGGAAAGGGTCGCGGATCACGTGGCCCGGGAGGCGGGATGAGCTGCGCGTCCACCCGATCGATCAGGAAATGCCGCAGCGCCACCGTGGTGATGCCGCCGATGGCGACGCTGACCACGGCGAGCAGCGCGACCAGGATCACCACCAGGCGGGCCCGCAGTGACCAACCGGCCAGCCACCGCCGCAGCCGACCCGGTCGGTCAGTCTGCGGGCTTGAGGACATAGCCTGCGCCGCGCAGGGTATGGATCATCGGCTGGCGACCGGCGTCGATCTTCTTCCGCAGGTACGAGATGTACAGCTCGACCACGTTCGCCTGGCCGCCGAAGTCGTAGTTCCAGACCCGGTCCAGGATCTGCGCCTTGCTCAGCACCCGGCGCGGGTTGCGCATCAGGTAGCGCAGCAGCTCGAACTCGGTGGCGGTCAGCGTGATCAGCTGGCCGTCCCGACGGACCTCGTGGCTGTCCTCGTCGAGAGTGAGGTCACCCACGGCGAGCATCGCCTCCTCGCGGGCGGCGACCGCGAAACCGGAGCGGCGCAGCAGCGCCCGCAGCCGGGCGATCACCTCCTCCAGGCTGAACGGCTTGGTCACGTAGTCGTCACCGCCGACGGTCAGCCCGGCGACCCGCTCCTCGACGGCGTCCCGGGCGGTGAGGAAGAGCACCGGCACGGTCGGGGACACCTCACGCAACCGACGCAGCACCGCGAAGCCGTCCAGGTCGGGCAGCATCACGTCGAGGATCACCGCGTCCGGCCGGAACTGGCGTGCCGTGCCGACCGCGGTCATCCCGTTGCCCGCGGTCCGCACCTGCCAGCCCTCGTAGCGCAAAGCCATCGACAGCAAATCGGTCAGGGTGGGTTCGTCGTCGACCACCAGGACGCGAACGGGCTGGCCATCGGGGCGGCGCAGCTCCAGCCGGGCCGGACCGGCCTGTTCGTTGGTCACCATGGCCCCCATCGTGGGCGCGTCCGCTGTGCTCCGCTTGTGCGGTTGCTGTGCGCCCGCTGTGCACGCTACTCCGACATGCCGACCGGGTAGCTGTGAACGAACCGCATCGTCCAGGTTCCGGCACCGTCCGGCCGGTCGCGTTCGTAGAGGTGGTCCGGTCCGCCGACGGCGGGGCCCCGGCCGTCGGGGTGGCGCAGCACCCAGCGGGTCGGTGGGGTTCCGTCGGCGTCGGCCGGCAGCGGGCGGACCAGGTCGTGGGCCGGTCCGCCGACGAAGCGTACGGTCACCTGGCTCATCGCGCCTCCGCTCCCGGTACGCCTCGACGCACGCGTGTCTCCCCGACTCGGAAGCTACCGCACCCGGCGAACCCGCCGACCGTTCCGCGATGGTTTTCCCTGACCGGCAGCCGGCGGCGACGGTGTCGCCGTGTGCCGACCCGCGACGGACGAGGCGGCGCGCGTCGCGCCCGTTCCGGAAGTGACACCCGGCCTGGCCGGCACGCCACCGCATCGGGGAGCGGTTTCACCGGCCGGGCGCCGGGTAGCCGTGCCGGGAGTGACGGGAGGACCGCGATGCCGCACCACAGTTCCTGGCTGGACGAGACGGCCACCGCGACGGCGGAGGGCGGCCACGTCCGCACCGACGACGGCGGCCTCTCCACCGCCCTGGCGTCCCCGCTGGCCCAGCACTGCACGGGACTGAGCCCGTCGCAGCTGCTCGCGGCCGCTTTCGCGTCCTGCCTGCACCACGCGGCGGTGGAGGCGGCCGGGGAGATCACCGACGAGGCGCACACCGTGCAGGTGCGGGCAGAGGCGAAGCTCGGTCGCGACGACGAGGGCCGGTACCTGGCCGACGTGCATGCCTCCATCTCGTCCGTCGGCCTCACCCGCCAGCAGCTGGACGTGCTGGTCGAGTACGCCGACCGGCTCTGGCCGTTCTCCAGCGGGGACGCGAGCCGGCACCGGCTGACGGTGACGCCGGCGGAGAACGGACGGCACTGACTCACCTCACCCGGCACCGATCACCCGCACGGCACCTCCGAACAGCGGCAACCCATCCATACATCCGAAGGCCACTCGGCCGTTCAGGGGATGAACACCAGCATCCGGTCCAGGACACACCAAGATCGGCCACTTGTACCCCCGTCACCCTTCCCACCCGGCAATTCCGGCATGACGGATAGGCTCCAGAAGCGGCTTTACTGGCATCATCGGACACTTCACCCCGGCCACCGCCACGAATTGTGGTGCATGCCACCAAATCGGCTGATGGCAACCCGCGCTCCTCTTTCTAGCCTCGGCGGGTGCACCCCGACGACACCTTCGACCAGACGACGACAGAGACGCGACCAGCTACCCGTTCCGCTGAGACCACCTCATCCGAACGGACGGCCGGCCGACATCGCTCCGCTGTGGCGCCCCACCGCGGCCGCGCGATGCTCGCGTCGGCCCCGGTGCGGATCGCGCTCGCAACCGGCGTGACCTGCCTCCTCGGTGTGGCGGTGTTCACCAGCACGCGCGACACCGCCGACACCGACCGGACCCCGGTCGCGGAGGCGGTGGCCGAGCGCGCCGCCAGCGACGACCGCGCCTCGCGGTCACTGGACCGGGCCGCCTCCCCCACACCGGCCAGCCCGAGCCCGACCGTGCAGCCGTCCCCGTCGGCCAGTGCGAAGGCGTCGGAGAAGCCGAAGCCCACCAAGCCAGCCCGGCCACGCCCGGTCGCCGGCCTGAGCCAGGCCCAGATGGACAACGCCAAGGTCATCGTGGGTGTCGGTCAGGGCCTGGAGATGCCCCGCCGTGCCCTCGTCGTCGCCGTCGCCACCGCCATGCAGGAGAGCACCCTGCTCAACTACGCCAACGGTGTCGTGCCCGAGTCGCAGAACTACCCGCACGAGGCCGTCGGCTGGGACCACGACTCGGTCGGGCTGTTCCAACAGCGACCGAGCAGCGGTTGGGGCACGGTCGCACAGCTGATGCGCCCGTCGTACGCCGCACAGGCCTTCTACGACGCGCTGCGGGAGATCCCCGGATGGCAGGCGATGAGCGTCGCCGGGGCGGCCCAGGCCGTGCAGGTCTCAGCCTTCCCCGACGCGTACGCCCAGCACGAGGTACTGGCGGCCACCGTGGTCGCCGCACTCGCCACCTGACATCCCGATTCGTCCGACGGCCGGAGGTCAACCGCGCTGACCGAGACGGGTCGTCGCCTCGGCGACCGGCAGATGGGGTCGGCAACCGGAAGGCGAAGCGGCAGTTCGGTGAAGGGGACAGCAGAGACCGGAACCGCCCGGCCGGCCAGGCACCTCACCCGACGGTCCGGCCTACGGCGCGGTCGCGAACCGGCGCCGCGGCAGCGGCAGTCGGAGTGTCCGCCGGCACCGGTTCCACGGGCCTGCCGCCGAGGATCTCGTCCACCCTGGCCTCGCGTCGGCGGCGAGCGTGCAGCGCCTCCTCGAATTCGCGACGCGCCTGCACCGCCTCCGCGTACGCCTGCTCGCGCACCTGCCGGGCCTCCTCGCGCGCCGCGTCCAGCTCCAGGCGCGCCCGGGCGAGCAGTTCGGCGGCCTCTCGTTCGACCGGGCCGGCGTACCACCGGGTCACCGCGCCGTCGCCACCGTCGCCGACGTCGAGCCGCTGGAACAGCCCGCACAGGCCCGCGGCCTCCTCGCGGACCTCGTCCCACTCCCGTCCGGCACCGGCGGCGCCCTCGGCCCGCGCCGCGAGCCGGGTCAACCGGATGCCGAGCTCGTCGAGGCAGGAATCCACCTGTCGGCGATCGTAGCCGGTCGCAACGACGGAGAACCTCATACTGTCGCCCCCCAGGAAGCTGGTACCTCTTTCCCCACCTTCGAATCCTCGGCGCTCCGAGCGACCGCCGAAGGGGTTCGAGAAAAATATTCGGCATGCGAGCGGCGAGCCGGTCGGCGCGACGCGGAAGCGTCACCGCGTGGCCCGACACGGCCAAGGCGACGGGGCCACCCGGGCAGTCCGGCCCGCTGGGCGGGACCACCACCGGGAGCATCGACCGGGGGCTCGGACAGCGGGCCCGGCCCGTGTGGCGGACAGCATCCCTGGCGCCCCCGGGGGGTGGCCCCCGGCCCTGGGACCAGGGGCCGGGGGCCGGGGGCCGGGGGCCGGAGTGCTGTTCAGGGGGCGGGAACCGCCTGCCGACGGGGGCCGGTCGCGCGCTCGGGTACGGCCGGCGGCGGCTCGGCGTCCTCGGGGACGCCCGAGTCGGGAGTCTGAAAGAGGTAGCGGACGAACTCCCCACCCGCCTCGTTGTCGTCTGCCCCAGGCCACTGCCCGACGCAGTCCACTCCGATCACCTCGCGGCCGGTGCCGTCGACCTCCTCCAGCAACGCCCACAGGCTGACCGGATAGCAGCGGGTGTCGCCGGGAGCGAGACGCCAGCGTGCGTACCAGCCGGGTCGGGCGGGGACGATCTCGACGATTCGCTTCATCACGACCTTCCCTTCCGGGTGCCTCGGAGGATCCGGTCCACTGCGATCGTCCGGCCACGCCGGGTGAAGGACCCTCACCTCGGCCGGATGAAGCTCGCCGCCGGGTCCGCCCGGGAACCGCAGTCCGGTTCGTGGCCGGCAACGTCCGTATCGCGGCCGGCAACGTCCGTTTCACGGCCGGTGACGGTGGGAAATCGACCGGCTGGAAGCCAGGAAACACCAGCGGAAGCGAGGTGTCACCATGCGCAAGCAGATGGAGGGCGACAACCAACGTCGCCGTGCGCTGGCCCGCCAGGCCCGGGAACGCGGCATGCGGGCCAGCGAGACCGGCGCCAGCCTGAGCGCCACGAAGCAACCGACCCACCTCGACCATGGCCAACGGCACGGCCCGCCGCCGGCAGGCCGCCACAAGCCGGGCACCACTCGCGGCGGGCCCGCACCGCCACCGGCCGGCGTCCCGGGCAATCCGCGGCCGATACCGGATGCCGGGCACGCGGGCGTGGCCACGATGGGGTATCAGGACCTGGTGCACGACGTGGGACGCCGTGCCGGCGTCGACTTTTCCACCGCCAAGGTGGGGGTGGAGGCGACCGTGCTGGTACTGGCGTCCGCCCTCGGCGAGGCCGAACGCCTACGGCTGCTGCGGGCGGTGCCGACCAAGCTGCACGACGTCACGCCGGTGGACGGCGTCGGAAACCACGCCGACCTGCCCGGCTTCCTCGACGAGGTGGGTCGGCTCAGCGCCCGAGACCCGGAGCAGGCCCGCTACCAGGTCCAGGCGACCCTCGCCGCGCTGACCGACCGGGACGGTGACCTGGTCGAGTCGCTGCACGTCCCGGACGGGTTGCGGGACCTGCTCTCCCCGCCCGCCCCGGGGGCACAGTGGTGGGCGCGACCCCACCACTCGGCGCGGCAGAGCTGCGCGCGGCGCTTGCCGACCGTCCGTACTGGTCCGGCGACGGGAACAGGCTGTCGCGAACCATCGAGCTGCCGGCGGACAACCTCGACCGTGTGCTGGACCGCCTCGACCGGCTCCGGGAGGAGACAGGGCGCCGGCCAAAGATCGGCCGGCCGGACGCCACCACCGCGGTGCTGACCGTCTGGTCCCGGCAGGCCCGCGCGGTGACCGCACAGGACATCGACCTGGCGGACGCCGTCGACGACGCGATCGACGAGGTGGGCGCCGGGATGGCGAGCGGCTGACCCGGAGCCCGCGGGCCGGCGGGGCGCCACCGGCCCGCGCTCCGGCGTTGACCGGAATCACCGCCCTACGCCCGGGCCGGCACCTCCGGGGAACTGCTCTCCAGGGGGACGGCGTTGGCGGGGACCAGGCCGAGCTGCACCGCCGGGCGGGGCAGGGTGGCGTCGAGCAGCCAGTCGGCCCCCACGCGGGCCCGGTTGCCGGGCATCGCGAGCAGGTGGTAGCCGCGGGTGACCGCCTTGGCCGGCAGCCCGGACAGGGAGACTCTCAACGGGTTGGCCGCCGCGTCCCTGCCGCCCAGGTCGACCACCCAGCCCAGGTCGTGGTGCTTGTACGGCCGGCGACCGCCCTGCCCGTACGAGGCGGCGATGTTGTGGGCGACCAGCTTGCCCTGCCGCTGCGCGTGCTGGGCGGTCATCGTGCAGACCTCCCCGGGGCGGATCACGTCAGGCACCGCCGCGGCGTCCCCGCACGCGTACACCTCGGGGAAGCCTGGAACGTTCAGGTACTCGTCGGTCACCAACCGGCCCTTCTCGGTCCGAAGCCCGAGCTGGGCAACGAACGGGTCCGGTCGGACGCCCACACACCAGACGAGCGAGCAGGTCGGCACGAACTCGCCGTCGGTGAGTTTCACCCCGTCGGCGGTGGCCATTCCCACCGAGGTACCCATCCGCACGTCGACACCACGCCGGTCGAGGACCCGGTGGGCGGTGTCCGACATCCGCCGGTCCAGCTCTGGCAGCGCCCGCGGCGCCACATCGAGCAGCATCCATCGCGGTCGGATCTTCAGCCGGGGTCGCTGCGCGACCAGCCGATCGGTGAAGAGCTGCCCGTGGGCAGCCACCTCGGTGCCGGTGTAGCCGGCGCCCACCACCACGAACGTGCACCGGGCCCGCTGCTCGGCCGGATCGGCGGCCTGCTCGGCCAGCTCGATCTGCCGGACCACGTGGTCGTGCAGGTAGAGCGCCTCGGGCAGGCTGCGGAAACCGTGGGCGTACTCGGTCACCCCGGGGATGGGCAGCAGCTTGTTGACGCTGCCGACGGCGAGGACGAGCCGGTCGTACGCGATCCGGTTACGCTCCCCCTCCGGCTGGGTGAAACCCACCCAGCGGTTCTGCAGATCGACGTGGTCAGCTTCACCGATCACGATGCGGACGCCGTCCAGCGTGCCGGCCAGCGGCACCGTGATCCGGGTCGGTTCCACCACCCCGGCGGCCACCTCGGGCAGCAGGGGTAGGTAGAGGAAGTAGTCGGTCGCGTTCAGCAGGACGATCTCGGCCCGGTCCCTCGCCAGCCGGCTGAGCGTCTTCGCCGCGTGGTAACCGGCGAACCCGGCCCCCACGATCACCACACGAGGCTTCGTCATTCCGGGCCGGTTCCCCACAGCCGGCGGGGCAAACGTGGTCGGCAGCTCGGCTCGCCGTCGCCTGGACGGCAACGGTCGAGGCCCGGCCGGCCGGTCACCCAACCGACCGGCGGCCAGCCGGGCTGGGTCGAACCAGGCCGCTGCCCCGTGCGAGCGCCGCTCGCGGTCGGTCGGGCTTCACCCGCTCCGGGTGATTCCGCGTGTGCTGACGCGACGGGACACCAGCCGCCAGTGGGGCAGTTGGAAGACGGCGTTCCCGGCCGCGTGGGCGCAGGGCGCCAAGCTCGCACCCGGCCGGTTCCTGGTCCGCTTCCCACAGATCGCGCGACGAACGACAACTCGGTGCTCGGCGTCGGCGCCAACACCGTCGGCGCGCTCGCTCCCGCCGGGCGTTACCTGGTGACCTTCCCGCAGCTCGGCGTCAAGGAGACGCACGCGCAGGTGGTGGCGCAGGGCTTCGGCCCGCACTACTGCCACCTCACCCGGCCGTGGTCGTACGCGTTCGACGCCGAGGTGGACGTGCTTCGACAACGCCGGAATGATCACGCCACCACTTCCTTACCGCCTTCACCTCCCGGATCTGACCGACGCCCGATATCGACCCTCGGTGGCCGACCCGGGTAAGCCCCGGCGTGCCCCTCAGACGGCGACGCGGCGGGCCACAGCGGCCCGGGTCGCGGCCACGAACGTCCAGAACAGCGGCAGCGTGGTGTTCTTGCGCTGGGCCCGGGTGTTAGTGCCGAACATGGCGTTACGCAAGGGCGTGGTCAGTTCAAGCTGGGCGCCCGACCCGGTCAGCGTCCGGTTGACGATGTTCTGCGGGTTGACTCCGGCCAGGGCGGGAAAAGCAGCGGCGTCCAGTGCGGTGATGCCCGCGGCCGCGAACTCCTGTCGCAGATACGCCTTCAGCGTGGCATCCAGGCCACCGACAACGACCGCCTGGCCGGTGTCGGGGAGCCCGACCTGGCCGGCGGTGCATCCGTGCAGGGAGACCGCGTGCCGGGCGCCGCCGCCCAGCGACTCGGCCACCGGGTCGTCGCAGCTGGTGGAGGTGACGTGCAGCTCCCCGTTGCCGCTCGACCGCAGGCCCTCGAACAGCCAGTAGTCGTACAACGGGGCAGTGGTTTCGATCGGGGTCGACGTGGCCGGGTGGTAGCCGGCCACCGCGAGGCAGAGTTCCGAGGTGCCAACCTCGATGCCGCCGCCGTGCGGGCGATCGCGGCGACCGCGGGTAGCACCACCAGCGGGACGCCGGGGCCCAGCTCGTCGTCGAGCGTGCCGTGCCGCCGGTATCGGCGGGCCCAGTCGGTGCCCTCGGCCAGCGCGGGGTCCGCGTACAGTTCGGTGTTCGAGCGGTAGCCGTCGTCGCTTGCTGCGTGCCCGGCGCGCGGCGCCACCGTGCCGACGGCCACCCCGCCGATCGCCGCCCCCGCCAGTGCCGTCAGCACCGTCCGTCGTTCCAGACCCGCCATCGCCGTCCCTGCCTTTCGCCCGTAGCGGGGCAACGATAGCGACCATCGCTCCCGGCGGGTTGCCCCGCCCGGCAGGACGGCTCAGAGTGGGCGTGGGATCGGCCGGTCGGGGGGCATCGGCACCCGGAGGAAGGTAGCGCCCCGCAGGTCCAGCCACGCCCGGTCCGGCGCCCGCACCAGGCGCAGCATCACCTCGTGGCAGGTCGGACAGCGCCCTACCAGGCCGGGGGCCTGCGACCAGACCTGGAGCGCGGCCATCGGGCCGAGCGCGCCGCAGTGGTCACACCGACCGGCGGCGGCACTGAGGTCGACGGCGAACAGTTCCCGCAGCGGGCCGTCCAACATGTTGCCGTCCAGATAGGACATCTCGGTCATGTTTCCTCCTCGGCGCGTCAGCCGGTCGGGCCGAAGCGTTCGGTCCGCACCCGGCGGGTCTGGTGCCCCAGACCGACCAGCAGGTCGGCGGCGGTCTCGACGAAGCCGGTCGGGCCGCAGACATAGCAGATCGGTTCCAGGGCCGGCGGCCAGCCGTGGGTGTTCACGTCGGCGAGCCCGATCCGGTGCGGCTCCCCCCGCCAGCCCTCGGGCGCCTCCCGCGTGTACAGGTACGCCACGTCGAGGCCGAGGTCGTCGCGGGCCCGGCGCCGTAGCTCCTCGGCGTAGAGGACGTCAGCCGGCGTCCGGACCGAGTAGACCAGCCGGAACGGCGCACGACTGCCGGCGGCGCGCCGGGCCCGCACCATCGCCATCAGCGGAACCACTCCGGAACCACCACCCACCAGCAGCACCGGCGCGGTCTTCTCCGGCCGCCACACGAACCACCCGCCAATCGGACCGCGCACCTCCACCGGGTCGCCCTCGGCGTACGTGTCGATCAGGTAGGGCGACACCTCGCCGTCGGGCACCCGCTGCACGGTCAGCTCGATCCGCGCGTCGACGGCGGGGGCCGCCAGCGAGTACGACCGGACGGCCTGGTAGCCGTCCTCGGCGGTGAGCCGCACGTCAACGTGCTGCCCGGCGAGGTGCCCGGGCCAGCCCGGAACCGCCAGGACCAGGGTTTGGGCGCTGGGTGTCTCCACCCGCCGCTCCGTCAACCGGGCCACCCGCCAGGTCAGCGGGGCGCCCCGCGCACCAGCCGTCGGGGCTGCCATCAGTCGCCCTGGTACCGCTGCTCACGCCACGGGTCGCCGTAGTCGTGGTAGCCGGCGGTCTCCCAGAATCCAGGCTGGTCGGCGGTGCCCAACCGGATGCCGCGCACCCACTTCGCGGACTTCCAGAGGTACAGGTGTGGCACCAGCAGCCGGGCCGGTCCGCCGTGTTCGGCGGGCAACGGTTTCCCGTCGTACCCGTACGCCACCCAGGCGCGCCCGCCGCGCAGGTCCGCCAGCGGCAGGTTGGTGGTGTACCCGCCGTACGAGTGGGCCAGCGCGTAGTGGGCACCGGTGTCGACGCCGTCGAGGAACGTGTCCAGGGAGACGCCCTGCCACCTGGTGTCGCGCTTCGACCAGCGGGTGACGCAGTGGATGTCCACCGTGGGCGCCTCCTGCGGCAGGGCCGTCATCTCGTCCCACGTCCACCGGTACTCGACGCCGGTCTCCGTGGTGATGACGAACTCCCAGGTGTCCAGCGGCACCCGCGGAGTCGGGCCGGCCGACAGCACGGGGAAGTCCTCGGTCAGGTACTGGCCCGGCGGTAGGGCCGGCTCCGCCGAGCGGGGCCGCCCCTGGAAACCCGGTGACACGATTCCCACCCGTCAGTCCTACCACCCGGGCGGGGCGGACACGCACGGTCGGCCGGAGGCCGACCGTGCCGGGTGACCGTCAGTGACGTTCGGTGACGATCTTCCTTTCGCCGGGCTGGCCGGCACGGGTCGCGCGCAGGCTCGTGACGGTGACCACCGCGAGCACCGCAACGATCACCACCAGCGAGATCGGCGTCGGGATCTCCGGGACGTTGTCCCAGATGCCGTGCGCCCAGTGCAGGGCGAGCTTGACGCCGATGAAGCCGAGGATGATCGACAGGCCGTAGCTGAGGTGGATCAGCCGGCTCAGCGCGGCGTGCAGGACGAAGTAGAGCGCCCGCAGGCCGAGCAGGGCGAAGGCGTTGGTGGCGAAGACCAGGTAGGGGTCCTCGGTGATGCCGTACACGGCAGGCACCGAGTCGACCGCGAAGACCACGTCGGTGGCGAGCACCGCGACCACCACGAGAGCGAACGGGGTCAGCGTCCGCCGCCCGTCGAGTCGTACGGTCATCCGCGTGCCGTGGTAGTCGTTGGTGACCGGCATGAACCTCCGCAGCAGGCGCACCGACCGCATCTTGTTGATGTCGACCTCCGGCTGATGACCGGAGACCGCGTCACGCAGCAGCTTTGCCGCGGTGACCAGGAGGATGACGGCGAAGAGCAGAAAGGCGAAGTCGAGCGTCTGAAGGGCGGCGGCGCCGAGGGCGATGAAGACCGCCCGCAGGGCCAGCGCGCCGGCGATACCGAAGAGCAGGACCCGCTGGGCGAGCACGGACGGCACCGCGAACGCGGACAGCAGCAGCATGAAGACGAACAGGTTGTCGACCGACAGCGACTTCTCCACCAGGTAGCCGGTGAGGTAGTCGATGCCCTGCGACGAGCCGAACCGGGACCAGACAAAGGCACCGAAGGCCAACGGTAGCGCGACATAGAAGGCGGACCAGCCCAGCGCCTCCCGGATCGACACCTCGTGCGGGCGTCGGGTGACCAGGAAGTCGAGCACCAGCAGCAGGATCACACCGCCGATGGTGGCGATCCACAACGTCGGGGTGCCTACCGACCGCAGCTCGGCGGCAAGGTACAACTCGGTCATGGAGCCTCCTCGAACACGGTGTCATGCTCGAGGTCTCCTTCACCCACGTTTTGCGGGCAACCACCCGAGGCGCGCTCCGGGCCCGCCGTACTGACCGGAATGGTTCGGGGAAGTACTCCCCTCGTCGGGACAAGGTTAGGTCAGGTCAACCACGCCCGCCAGTCGAGCGCGCCGAAACCACGGTGGGAGCGATCCCGGAATGCGAGTGCAGGGAAAACGTCGCAGTCCAGTCGATCGGACTTCCCGACCCCGTAGTCGACCGACACCATCTTCCGGTCTCCGTCGCCACCGTTCCTCCCCTTACGGGGCGAACCCGCGAGCGCCTATCGTGGCCCGGTGACCGACAACGTCCCGGCCGGCCCCCTCGCCGGTGTACGGGTGATCGAGCTGGCCGGTATCGGGCCGGGGCCGTTCACCGCGATGATGCTGGCGGACCTGGGCGCGGACGTGGTCCGGGTGGACCGGGCGGCTGACGTCGACCCGGCGGCGTTCGGCAGCCCGCACCCGGACCTGCTCAACCGGGGTCGCCGCTCGATCGGGGTGGACCTCAAGTCGGCGGGTGGCCGCGCGGCGATGCTCGCCCTGGTCGCCGGGGCGGACGCGCTGATCGAGGGCTTCCGGCCGGGTGTGACCGAGCGGCTGGGTCTCGGCCCGGTGGACTGCCACGCGGTCAATCCACGCCTGGTGTACGGACGGATGACCGGCTGGGGGCAGGACGGCCCGGCCGCCCCGTACGCGGGGCACGACATCGACTACCTCGCGCTGACCGGGGCGCTGCACGGAATCGGGCGGGCCGGCGAGCGTCCGGTACCGCCGATGAACCTGCTCGGCGACTTCGGCGGTGGCGGGATGATGCTCGCTCTCGGTCTCGTCAGCGCCCTGTACGCGGTGCGCGGCGGAGCGCCCGGGCAGGTGGTGGACGCCGCCATCGTGGACGGCGTCTCCGTGCTGAGCACACAGATCCACGCGCTGCGCCGGCTCGGCAGGTGGCAGGAGCCACGCGGGGTCAACCTGCTCGACGGCGGTGCCCCGTTCTACGACACGTACGAGTGCGCCGACGGGAAACACCTGGCGGTGGGCGCCCTGGAGCCGCGCTTCTACGCCGAACTGGTCCGGCGGACCGGCTTCCCACTGCCCGGCGACGAGGCGCTCGACCGTGCCGACCCGGCGAACTGGCCGGCGTTGCGGGAGGCGTGGGCACGGTTGTTCCGCACCCGCGGCCGGGACGAGTGGGCGGCGCTGCTCGCCGACTCGGACGCCTGCGTCGCCCCGGTGCTCGACTGGACCGAGGCGCCGGAGCACCCGCACCTCGCGGCCCGGGGCACGTTCGTCGCGCGCGACGGGGTGACCCAGCCGGCCCCCGCACCGCGCTTCTCCGGCACCCCGACGGCGCTGCGCCGCCCACCGCCGCAGCCCGGCGAGCACACCGACGAGGTGCTCGCCGAGGCGGGCGTCGACGCCGAGCGGATCGCCGCCCTGCGGGCGGCGGGCGCCGTCGCCTGAACCCGGCGACCGTGCCGGTCTCGGATCCGTCCGGTCAGGACCGGCGCAACGTCGCGCCCGGCGCCATCGCCGGTTCCACGATGTCCCGGTAGTCGCGGGGCAACTGCACCACCACATCGTCGAACTCACCGCCGGTGATCGCCTCCCGCAGCGTGGTGAACACCGCCCGGACGGCGTCCCGCGCCGTCGGCTCGTCCACCTGCGCCCGCGCGGCCACCCGGGTGACGAACTCCGCCGCCCCGAGCCGCTGCGCCGACTCGTTGTCCGGGCCCGGCTTCAGCACCAGTTGCAGGGGACGGGGCAGTTGCACGGCCAGGTCCAGCACCTCCCCGCCGGTCAGCCGCTCCGCGAGCGTCTCCAACGTCGCCCGGGTCAGCTCCACGGCCTGCTCGGCGGGCGTGTGGGTGCGCTGCGCGACCTGGTCGACGAAGGTGTCGTAGTTCATGTGTGCTCCTCGACTCGGGGCCCAGGGTCTACCCCCGGCGCGGGGCGGGGAAACCGGGCCGGTTACCGGCCGGTCAGGGGCGTGAGGCCGACCCGGGCGGGTAACCGCCGCCGGTCGTGACCGGATCGATGCCCGAGGAGCTCACCATCATGGCGACGTACGCCGACGTACTGCAGTACCTGTCGAGCCTGGACTACCCGGCCGAGAAGGACGACGTCGTACGCGAGGCCGAGCGGGAGGGGGCCCCGCCGGACGTGCTGCGCGCCCTGCCGCCGGTCGACTACGCCAACGGCAACGAGGTGGCCCGCTCGGCGGGTATCGAGGCCGCCCCGGAGGTCGACGCGACCCAGCGCTCGATGCAGGCGAGGGACAAGCGGCACCAGCGGGTGTCGCAGCACCTGCGCAACCCCTGACGCGGCCCCGGCGTGGAACCTCCGACGCCGGGCCGGGCCGTCGGGCAGACGGGCGGGCGCCCCGGGCCACGAACCGCGAACAAGGGGCGCCACGCACCGGCCTGTCCCAGGTCGCGCGTCCGAACCGGGCCGCACCACCGGACAGTCACCTACGCCCGAACCGGGCGGGCACATCTGCCGCGAGCATCATAGGCACCCCATCCCCCGAACGGGCAGGGATTTCGAACAACTATGGCCTAACGCACGTCCGATCAGCGGGTCACCTCGGTGTACCGCCGTTCCAGATCCACCCGCGCCAGGGCGCCCACCAGCCAGGCCAGCCGCTCGGACTCGCCGCTACCGGCCAACCCGGCCAGATCGTCGGCGGAGCGCCCGAGCCCCAGCCGGCGCGCCGCGGCCAGTGCCCGGCGGTCCGCCACCGGCGCCACCTCCTGCCACAACGCCTGCGCCTCCCGCAGGAAGAGGTCCGCCACTGCGGCGTCCACTCCGGGCAGTTCGGTGAGCAACGCCCGCTCCCGGGCGGGATCGTGCCCGGTGGCGGCGCGCAACCGGCGCAGGTCGCCCCGATACCGATCGACGACGGCCTGGGCCAGGTCGCCGAGGGTGCTGGCGAGCGCGTCCACGTCCCCGCGCTGGCCGCTGTCCCGGAGCACCCGGACCCGGTCGGTGTGCAGCGAACGGGCCAGCCGCGCCGCGCTGTCCCATCCGTTCGCGGGTAGGGCATGGGCGCTTTCCACCGCCCGCCGGAAGTCACCTCTTCGGGCCAGCAGCACGGCGAGGCAGAGGAGCTGGAACAGGTTCGACGGGTTGTTGGTGACCCGGAAGCCGTACTGCTCGGCGAAGCCACGCCCGCCACCGGCGAGCCGGCGGACCAAACGCTTCTTGTCCTCGATGGTGGCAATGGTCGGCATGCGCGGCGTCTACCCGTCCCGGCCGGCGCCACGCCTACCCGACCGAAACCGGTCGGTCAGCGAGCACGTTACCGCTGCGGTCGCGGACGTTCGGCCGGGTAGTGGCCGGTCAAGTCAGCCGAGCACGTTGCCGCTGCGGTCGCGGGCCTTCAGCCGGGTGGTGGCCGGTCAAGTCAGCCGAGCACGTTGCCGCTGCGGTCGCGGGCCTTCAGCCGGGTAGTGGGCAGCGCTGGCGCGGGCAGCGGCGGCGTCGGGTCGTCGGCGACCCGGCCGAACCGCCGGCCGGCCATCCAGTCCTCCCGGGCGGCGGCGACCTCCTCGTGCGAGCGCCCTGAACGCGCGGTGGGTGAACCGGACGGGGTGGACGGTCCGTATCCGGGGACGGTTCGGCGGAGGACGCCAACGCGGGCGGCGACGAGGCCGCCGAGAGCGAGCGAAGGGACGTGTCGGGATGCCGGAGACCGTGGAGGCGGTGTTCGCCCGGGTGGTCACCCGGAACCCGGGTGAACCGGAGTTCCATCAGGCCGTTCGGGAGGTGTTGGAGAGCATCGGGCCGGCGCTGGCACGGCACCCGGAGTACGTCGAGGCGCGGATCGTCGAGCGCATCTGCGAGCCGGAGCGGCAGGTGATTTTCCGAGTGCCGTGGGAGGACGACCGCGGCCGGGTACGGGTCAACCGGGGCTTCCGGGTGGAGTTCAACAGCGCGCTCGGTCCGTTCAAGGGCGGGCTGCGCTTCCACCCGTCGGTGTACCTGGGCATCGTCAAGTTCCTGGGCTTCGAGCAGATTTTCAAGAACGCGCTGACCGGGCTGCCCATCGGCGGCGGCAAGGGCGGGGCGGATTTCGACCCGAAGGGCCGCACCGACCGGGAGGTGATGCGCTTCTGCCAGAGCTTCATGACCGAGCTGTACCGGCACATCGGCGAGCAGACCGACGTGCCGGCCGGGGACGTCGGGGTGGGTGGTCGGGAGATCGGCTACCTGTTCGGGCAGTACAAGCGGATCACCAACCGGTACGAGTCGGGGGTGCTCACCGGCAAGGGCCTGGCGTACGGGGGCGCGCAGGTGCGCCGCGAGGCGACCGGCTACGGGGCGGTCTTCTTCGCCGAGGAGATGCTGCGCCAGACCGGGGACAGCATGGCGGGCAAGCGGGTGGTGGTCTCCGGCTCCGGGAACGTGGCGATCTACGCGATCGAGAAGGTGCACCAGCTCGGGGGGACGGTGGTCGCCTGCTCCGACTCGACCGGCTACCTACTCGACGAGAAGGGCATCGATCTGGAGCTGTTGCGGGAGCTGAAGGAGGAGCGCCGCACCCGCCTGGACGACTACGTACAACACGTGCCGCACGCGGTCACGGTCGCCGGTCGTTCGGTGTGGGAGGTGCCCTGCGACGTGGCCCTGCCGTGCGCGACGCAGAACGAGATCGGCGGCGCGGAGGCCGCGGCACTCGTCGCCGGTGGTTGCGTCGCGGTGGTCGAGGGAGCGAACATGCCGACCACGCCCGAGGCGGTGCGGATCCTCGGACGCGCCGGCGTCCGGTTCGCACCCGGTAAGGCGGCCAACGCGGGTGGCGTGGCGGTGAGCGCGCTGGAGATGCAGCAGAACGCCAGCCGCGACTCGTGGACCTTCGACCAGTCGGAGCAGCGGTTGCGGGAGACCATGCGGGACATCCATGCCCGCTGCTGGGCGACGGCCGGGGAGTACGGACTGCCCGGCGACTATGTGGCCGGGGCGAACATCAACGGGTTCCGCCGGGTGGCGGAGGCGATGGTGGCGCACGGGGTGGTCTGACGGGCCGGTCGGTCAGCCGCCGCCCAGCTACCCGGTCGACCAATCCGCCGCTCGAGCCGCTGGTGGTGGGCGCCGCGTGCACCACCAGCGGAAACCCGTGCCGGTGCACGCGGCGCGTCGCCGCTCCCGAGGGGGCACGGTGCCCCCTCGGGAGGGATCCCGAGGGAGCACCCGCCGGGAGGCTGTCGTCCGGGCGCTGCCCGACGCTCGGTCACGTCAGCGCGTGCTCCGCGGGTTGATCCGGTGCCGCTGGCGCCACGCGAAGGTCGTGAGTAGCAGGACGGCACCGACGCCGACCAGGCCACCGCCGACCTTCATCGGCATGCTGGTGCTGGCGCCCGTCACCGGCAGCTCGCTGCGACTCTCGGCCAGGACGGTCACCTGGGCGGTGGCTGTCCGCCCCGGGTCGCCGAAAGCCTCGAAGGTGAAGGTGCCGGTGCGGGCCGGCGTGTAGGTCACCTCGAACGTGCCGTCGGCGCGGGCGGCGAACGCCCCGATGTCCGGCTCGTCGCGGGTTCGCTGGTAGGCGACCGGCGTCATCGCGACCCGGTCGCCGGTGCTGCCGCGCATGGCGGACATGGCGGTGGCCAGCGGGCTCGACGACACTCCGACGTGGATGCGTTCCCCGCCGTTCCAACCTCGTCCGAACAGGGTCACGGTCTTGCCGAGAACGATCTGGGGGTCGGCCACGGAGAGCGCGACTCCACCCGGCGGATAGACGGGCTGCTGCTGCGCAGCCCCCGCCGCGGTCGGCACGGCTGCCACGGCCAAACCGACCGTGAGCGCCACGATGATGCGGGATAGCCGCATGATTGGTTCCCTCCTACTGATCACAGCTTGGTGCGGTAACTACCTGGGTGGTCCATGGAGTGACGGTCGGCGTCAGCCACAGTGCGGCCGACCCGCTGCCGGTCTTCGCGGTGTGCACGCTCACCTCGACGGTGCGGGATGCACCAGGTCCGACTTCCACAGTGGCCGTCGCTACCTGCCGTTTCCGCTCGGCACCGGTTCCGACCGGGAGGTCGGCGCCGTCGAGTCGGGCGCCCAGCACACCGCCGCCGGCCGGGCTGTATATCGACACCAGCGTCCGGACGGTGTACGGGTCGCCCGCCAGGCCGAGGCCGAGCACGGACTCGCTGAGTCCCGCCCTCGGCGCCGTCGAGTGCAGGGTGACGCGCAACCGTAGTTCCCTTGTTCCGTCGTCCTGGCAGCCGCCGACCGTCAGGGTCGCCTCGGGCCGGAGGTAGTAGCCGAGCTTCGCGCCGCTGCCGTCGTTGAGGAACACGCCGACCGTCGGCACGGTGTCCTTCTCCGGAAGTACCCCGGCCATCCGGCTGTCGCCGAGCGTCCGTTGCTCCTCCGGGTGGGCACTCCAGAACAATATCCGGCGTTCAGTGATGGAATGCCCGAATGCGGACAATAAGCCTCTCGGGTTCACATCCCTGGTGACCATCGCGTCGAACACCGCGGCGGCCACGGCGGCGAAGTACCGGTCCTGCTCACGAACGTCCATCCGGTGGTACGTGTCGCTGAGCAGGGTCCGCACCACGGTGCCGCCAGCCAGCGGCGCGCCACCCGGGACCGGGACCGGGCCGGTGACCCGCAGCAGGTGCGACAGCACGACCGGATCCACGGCGAGCACCCCGTCCACCACCGTCCCGGTCCGACGACGGAACATCTCTCGGTAGAGGGCGGCGGCGGTCGGGAAGTGCGGGCTGAGGTTGACGTCGGCGGGGAAGGTCCCGGGCAGGTCTCCCCAGAGGGCACGAACCTCCGTCGGAACCTTCAGCGGTGGGGAGAACTGCCCGAAATCGGCACTGGTGCCCTGGCTGCCGAGCCGGACCCGCCCATCGTCGGCCTCGAGCAGGGCGTACGCGCCGATGAGACCGCCGGTGGCCCGCAGTTCGGCGGGATTCTGGGAGACCACAAGGTAGCGTCGCGGCCCGTCGACGCCGAGCAGCGACGGCAGCAGTCGGGCGGCCTGGTCGGCCGCCGCGGTCAGCCCGGCCAGCCGGTCGATCTCCCCCCGCAGGTCGGCGAGGGCCTGCCGGACCGGTGCGACCAGGTCACCGGCGGGCACGTCGGCGAGGTCCGACCGGGCCCGCTGGACGGCGGCGTCGATCGCCTCGAGATCGGTGGAGAGGACCCGCAGCCGCTGGACATCCAGCCGCCCCTCGCGCGGCAGCATGGTCGACAGGTCCGCGCGGAGCAGCGGTGGGAACGCCTCCCGGGCAAGGTCGTCCAGGGCCACGGCGATCCGTCGTACGGCCACGAGGTCGTCCCCGGCATACGGGGTCCGCCCGCCGAGCCACCAGCCGGGGCCGCCAGTGGCGCGGCGGGCGGCACCGGACTGCTCCTGAAGCGCGGCGAGAGTCCGCTGGGCCCGGCCGGCGTCCCCGGCGACCAGCTGGGCATTCAGGTCCCGGGCCAGCCCGGCGGCGTTGACCAGGTGGGCGCGCGCCTGCCAACCGCGGAGACCGACCCAGCCAGCCGAGACCAGCAGTACCGAGCCGGCCACCAGGGCGGCGAGCACGGCGCGGCGCGGGCCGGCGCGGCGACGCCGTCGGGGTCGACAGTGCCCTCGCCGCGGCACCACGCTCTCCCCCACACCCCACCCCATTCCCCCGAACTAGGGCATATAGGAATATTTCCCTTTAATCATCACAGATGTGGCTAATCCATGTCATACGACGGTTGTCCGAGTGGGCTCAGCGTCCGGCGGTCGCGTCGCCCAACAGCTGCTCGATCCGGTCCACGCCCGCCGGCAGGGACATCTGCCCCAGGTACGCCTCCCGGCCGCGGCGGCCCATGTCGGCCCGGGCAGGGGGCGGGATGGTGGCGGCCAGCCAGAACCGGTCGGCCAGCGCCGTCCAGTCCTCCGGCGGGCAGGACAGCCCGGCACGGGTCCGCTCGACCAGCTCCGCCGTGTCACCCCCGGCCGAGGCGACGACCGGCGCCGCACAGGACAGCGCCGCCTGGAGCTTGCCGGGCAGGGTGCTGCGCAACTCGGGAAGGTCCCGAAGCATGACCAACTGGTAGTCGGCGGCGGCATACAGCTCGGGCATGTCCAGCGGGGAACGCCGCTCGACGAAGCGCACGTTGTCCGCTCGCAGCTCACCGGCGAGCCGCCGCACCCGCCGCTCCTGCTCGCCCGAGCCGAGCAGCACCAGGTCGATCGTGCCGTCGAGCGTCGCCGCCGCCCGGACCGCGGTCTCCAGGCCCTGTCGCGCACCGATGGTTCCGGCGTGCATGACCACGCAGCGGTCGTCCCGGCGGACCAGCCGCTGCGCCGCGACGCTCGGCCGGGCCGGGTGGAAGATCCGTTCGTCGGTCCAGTTCAGGACCACCTCGACCCGGGCCGGATCGGCCCCGGCCGCCACCACGAGCTTGCGCAACGACGGCGCGGCGACCGCGACCCGGTCGGCCGCCCGATAGCACCGCGCCATCGCACCGGCGATCCGGGCCGCCCATCGGCCGGGCTCACCGGCGGCCGGGGGCTCCTCCTCGGCCCAGACGTCCTGCACGTGCAGGACCGTCGGGACCCGGGCGAGCAGCCGCAGCAGCGCGGCGGCGGCAAAGGCGGTCGCCGGCGGCTGGTGGACGTAGAGCGCGTCGACACCGCCGAAGAAGCGCCGGCCGACCACGGACGCGCTGCCGGCGAACGAAAGGTACCCGGCCATCCGGCCGCGGACCGACCCGTCCACGCGGGAATAGCGTGGCACCCGGCGCACGGTCAGCCGCTCGCTGCGGGTCTCGTGGTGCCAGCGTTGGCGCCAGCCGGGGTAGACGTGCCCGCCCGGGTAGTCCGGGAAGCCGGTCAGCACCCGCACCTCGTGGCCGCGGCGGGCCAGCTCCTCGGCGAGGCTGCCGGGGATGAAGGCCGGTTCCGGCGGGAAGTGGTACGACAGGATACCGATCTTCATCGGAACTCCCCACCGCCCGGCGCGGCATCGTGACGCACCCGGCCGGCGTCCGCGTACGATGCCGGCAACCCCTCCGCGTCCGGCTGTCCGCCCTGGACGCCTGCCGTCTCCGTGTCCACGAGAGGGGTCCTGATGGTCGACCGGGTCCTGTTCGTCTGCCACGCCAACCTGTGCCGGTCACCAATGGCCGAGTATCTCGCCCGCCGGCTGCTGGCCGACCGGCCGATCGAGGTGGCCAGCGCCGGCACCGACGCCGTCGACGACCTGGCCATGCACCCGTACGCGGCGGCGGTCGCGGCTGGCACCGGGGTGGACCCGGCCGGGTTCCGCAGCCGCCGGCTGCGCCGCGAGTACCTGCTCGGCGCGACGCTGGTGCTGACCGCGACCCGGCGCCAGCGTTCGGTGTGCACCGCCCTCGCGCCGGTCGCGCTGCACCGGACGTTCACGCTGCGCCAGTTCGGCCGGCTCGCCGCCGCGGCGGAGCCGGCTCCGGGGGCGGTCGGCGACGACCCGCTGCGGGCGGCGGTGCGGGCCGCGGTCCGCGCCCGGGGACAGCTGCAACCAGCCGCCCCGGGCACGGATGACCTGCGGGATCCGATCGGCGGCAGAGCCACGGACTTCCGCCGCTGCGCCGAGGAGATCCAACGGTCGCTGCGACCCCTCGCGGCGCTCATCGGGTCAGCCGGGTGAGTTCCTGAGTACGGTCGCTGACCGCCCCCGGACCGGCGGGCGCGGCGTGCCGGGGGGTCGAGACCTGCTCGGACACCACGGCGGGCCGCTCACCGGCAACCACCCGGTAGGCCTCGTACTGGTAGGCCTCAGCCTTGGGCACCTTGGCCATGTTGAGGACACAGCCGAGCAGCCGCACCGAGACCGAGTGCAGCGACCGGGCGGCGTTGGCCACCTGCGAGCGGGAGGTCCGGCCCTGCTGGGTCACGAGCAGCGCGCCGTCGGCTTGGACGGCCACCACCACGCCGTCGGTGACGGCGAGCAGCGGCGCGGTGTCGATGATGACGATGTCGGCCGACTCGCGCAGCGCGAGCAGCAGGTCCGCCATGGCCTTCGAGCCGAGCAGTTCGCTCGGATTGGGCGGTGCCGAACCGCTCGGGAGCACCAGCAGCGACTTGTCCCCCCAGCGCTGGACGACGTCGCCGACCTGCACGTCGCCGACCAGCACGTCGGTGAGCCCGATGCCGTTGTCCAGCCCGAGGTACTCTCCGACCTTCGGGCGGCGCAGGTCGGCGTCGACCAGCAGCACCCGCCAGCCGGCCTCGGCCAGGGAGATGGCGAGGTTGCAGGAGAGCGTCGTCTTGCCCTCGCCCTGTAGCGCGCTGGTGACGGCGATGACCCGGGCCGGCTCGTGCACGTCGACGAAGCGCAGGTTGGTCCGCAGCTTCCGCACCGCCTCGGCCCGCGCGGAGGTGGCCGCCTCGCCGACGATCAGCGGGGACGCCTTCGCGGCGCCTTCGAACGGAATCTCACCGAGCAGCGGGCTGCCGGTGGTGCGCTGGAGGCCGACGGCGTCACGGAGCCGGACGTCGACCAGCCCACGCAGGATCGCCAGACCGATGCCGGCGAGCAGGCCGATCAGCGCGCCGACCGTGAGGTTGCGGGTCGGCTGCGGGGAGACCGGTGCCGGGCTGACCCGCGGCCCGCTGACCACCTCGATCTTGATCGGTCCGGCGGTGCCGTCCGGCTTGGTCTCGACATTCTGCACCAGTTCGACGAACCTGGCCGACAGCGCCTCGGTGACCCGCAGCGCACGTGTCTGGTCGGTGTCGGTGACCGAGGCGCGCAGCAGGACGGTCCCGGCCTCGGCGGCGGTGCTGACCCGGCTCTGGACCTGCTCCGCGGTGAGCCCGACCGCGTCGTCCGCCGCCACGCTCTGCGCGAGGCGGTCGCTGGTCAGCAGTTCCGCGTACGACTTCACCCGCTGCTGGAGGAACAGTCCGCCCTGGTAGGCGTCGGTTACCCCCTGGCTCGGCGTGGTGACGAAGAAGGTCACCGAGGCGACGTACCGGGGTTGGGCCCGGACGGTGACCAGGGCGGTGACGCCCAGCGCGATCACGAGCGTGAGGAGGACGATCCACCAGTGCCGGCGCACCAGGCGAAGGTGGCGGTACAGGTCCATCAGGCGCGCCTCCGTATCAAGCCGGTAACGCCAAAGAAATTCACGAAAACCCCCAAGGTCGTCTTAATCGCGTGGAACTATTAAAGCGTCCCCATGCATGAAATGTCCGTAGTTATGTCTTTTTTACTGATCGGCTGGGAGCACATTCCCCACCTGACAAACGGAAGGGCGGGGACGAGAGTCACGTCGTCTCCGCTCGCGGCCCCCGGCCGGGCTGGATAGGGTCGTAGTGGTGTGCCGGGAAGCCTGGTCGGCGCTCGATTCCTGCTGCTCTCGACACCCCGGGATGGACCCCGCGTATGACCGCACCCCGCACTCCGCACCACGGCCGCTCCCACCGCCTGTTCTCGCGTACCTCCTGGCCCGAGGCCCGGTTCCTGGCCGACGTGCTACGGACCGAGACCGTCGGCGGCGGCCTGTTGCTGTTCGGCGCGATAGCGGCGCTGGTCTGGGCCAACTCGCCGTGGGGAGACGCCTACACCGCCCTCACCAAGTGGGTGCCCTGGCCCGGCGGTTCGGCGCTGCACCTGGACCTGACGCTCGCGAAGTGGGCCGCGGACGGCCTGCTGGCCATCTTCTTCTTCGTGGTCGGCCTGGAACTCAAGCGGGAGTTCGTCGCCGGCGAGCTACGGGACCCACGCCGGGCCGCCCTGCCGGTGATCGCCGCGGTCGGCGGGATGGCCATGCCCGCCCTCATCTACGTCGCGGTCAATCTCACCGCGGGAGGCGACAGCCTGCGGGGCTGGGCCATTCCCACCGCGACCGACATCGCCTTCGCCCTCGCAGTGCTGGCCGTGATCGGCTCCCACCTGCCGCAAGGGCTGCGGGCCTTCCTCCTCACCCTCGCCGTCGTCGACGACCTCTTCGCCATCACGATCATCGCCGTCTTCTACACCGACAACTTCAGCCTGCTCCCCCTGCTCGGTGCCCTGGTGCCGATCGCGGTCTTCGGGTTTCTGGTGCAGCGCCGCCGGACCTGGTGGTGGGCCCTCATCCCACTCGCCGCGGTTGCCTGGACGCTGGTGCACGCCTCGGGGGTCCACGCCACGGTCGCCGGCGTACTGCTCGGCTTCACCGTGCCGGTGCTGCACGGCAAGGAGGGTGACCGGCACGGGCTCGCCGAGCACCTGGAGCACCGCTTGCGGCCGGTCTCCGCGGGCTTCGCCGTCCCGGTCTTCGCGTTCTTCGCCGCCGGGGTGTCCCTGCGCACCGCCGACCTGGCAGCGGTGGTCACCGACCCGATCGTCATCGGGGTCGTCGCCGGCCTGGTACTCGGCAAGATGATCGGGATCCTGGGTTCGACGTTCCTGTTGGCTCGGTTCACCCGAGCCGAGCTGGATCGGGACATCACCTGGTCGGACCTGCTCGGTGTCGCCCTGCTGGCCGGCATCGGATTCACCGTGTCGCTCCTCATCGGCGAGCTGGCCTTCGGCACCGGTAGCGCCGCCGACGACAACGTCAAGGCTGCCGTGCTGAGCGGATCGGTGGTCTCAGCCTTGCTCGCCACCGTCGTCCTGGTCCGCCGCAACGCCGCCTACCGGCGCATCGCGGAGACGGAACGGATGGATGCCGACCACGACGGAGTGCCGGACGTCTACCAGCACCGCGAAGGCTGAGCGGCCGGGACGCCGGTGGCGCCGGTCGCGCCACCGGCGAACCCGTCACTCGTTGGGCTCGTCAGGCCCGCTCAAGAGATCAGCCACCCGGAACGCCCGCTTCCACCGCCCACCGTCGACGGCGGCTCGTGAACGTTCCTCCCGGCCCGCGGCATGGTGGGACACCCGCGTCGGGACGGTGCGAGGCGGGTGCCGAGCTGGCTGGCCCACCAGGATCCGTCGCGGTCAGTCGACCCGGGCGAGAGTGACGCCGAAAAGGTCCTCGGAATCGGTCCAGAATCTGTGGGCGTCGAAGCCGGCGGCGGCGAGCTCCGCCGCGATCCCCTCGGGCCGGAACTTCGCCGAGACCTCGGTTCGCAGCTCCTCGCCAGCGGCGAACGGCACGTCGAGGTCGAGGACCTGGACGCGCATCGGCCGCAGCGCCCGCAGCCGCATCTCGAGCCACTCCCGCTCGGGGTACCAGCGCGCGACGTGAGCGAAGGCCGCCGGATCGAACTCGGCACCCAACTCGCGGTTGATCACCCGCAGCACGTTGCGGTTGAACTCGGCGGTCACCCCGGCCGCGTCGTCGTACGCCGGGACGATCACCGCCGGATCCTTGACCAGATCGGTGCCGACAAGCAGCCAGTCCCCCGGTTCGAGGGCCGCGCGCATCGCGGTCAGGAAGTCCGCGCGCTCGGCCGGCAACAGGTTGCCGAGCGTGCCGCCGAGGAACACCACGAGCCGCCGGCCACCGGCGGGCAGCCGGCCGAGGTGCCGGGTGAAGTCGCCGACGATGCCACGGACCCGAAGGCCCGGGTAGTCGGCGGCGATCTCGGCGGTGGACTGCCGCAGGGCACTCACCGACACGTCCAGCGGCACGAACGTGCCCAGGTCCCCGTGCCGGGTAAACGCGTCCAGCAGCAGCCGCGTCTTCTCCGACGAGCCCGAGCCCAGCTCGATCAACGTCTTGGCCCCGGTCACGGCGGCGATGTCGCCGGCCCGCTCGGCGAGCACCGCACGCTCGGCGCGGGTCGGGTAGTACTCCGGCAGCCGGGTGATCTCCTCGAAGAGCTGGCTGCCCCGAGCATCGTAGAACCACTTCGGCGGTAACCACTTCTCCTCGGCGGCCAGCCCGGTGCGGACGTCGGCCCGCAGGCTGCGTCCCAGGTCCTGCTCTTCGAGGTGGATCTCCAACGGCTCCGCGCTCATGTTTGCCCTTCCTGGTCGAGGTGTCAGCGCCGGCGGTCACACCTCCGCCAGGGCGCGGATCCGCACCCCGGTGTCGGTGGCCTCCACCAGTTGCCCGTCCGGCACCGCCTGCCAGCCGGGATCATCGTCGTGCGGCTCGGACGCCAGCAGCACCGAGGCCGGCGTCGTGCGGATCGACAGCGCGTGCCCAGCCACGCTCGCCACCGCCGTGCGGCCGTCGGTGAGCAGCAGGTTCAGCCGCGACCCCGGGGCGGCTCCGGCGACTGCGGTGACCGTCTCGGCGACGGCACGGGCCGGTTTGACCCCGGCCCGCAGCCGGTGCCGGACCAACGCCCACAGCAGCGCCGAGTCGGTGGCGGCGTCGAGGGTGAGCAGGTCGCGTACCGGCAGTGCGCCGGCAAGCGGGACCACGCTGTCGGGCCAGCCGCCCACCACCCCGTTGTGGCTGAACAGCCACCGCCCCTCGGCGAACGGCGCGGCGGCGGAGTCGAGCACCGCCATGCCGACCGTCGCCGATCGCACCGCCGCGAGAACCGCGCCGGCGGACGTGACGTCGGCGAGCTGCGCGATAGTGGGATCGCTCCAGATCGGCTGGGCCCGCCGGTAGCAGACCGGTGCGCCTCCGCTCGGATACCAGCCGACACCGAAGCCGTCGGCGTTGATCGTCCCGCCGCCGCGCATGTCGCGCGGCGACCAGGACTGACGCACCAGGGAGTACGGCGGGTCGAACAGCAGCTCCCGCAGGGTCACCGGCGGCCCGAGATAGGCGAGGTGGCGGCACATCAGACGGTCCTCACGCCGGGGGCCTCGCCCGGTGCGGCGTCCCGGGCGCAGCGGAACCCGCTGAAGATCTGCCGCCGGATCGGATAGTCCCAGTTGCGGAAGGTGCCTCGGCAGGCGGCCCGGTCGGTGCCGAACGAGCCGCCGCGCAGCACCCGGTAGTCGTCGCCGAAGAAGACCTCCGAGTACTCCCGGTACGGGAAGGCGGTGAAGCCGGGGTGGCCCCGGAAGGTGGTCGAGGTCCACTCCCAGACGTCGCCCATGAGCTGGTGGACGCCGAGCGGAGACGCGCCGGCCGGGTACGCGCCGACCGGCGCCGGCCACAGGTGACGCTGGCCCAGGTTGGCGTGGTCGGGCGTCGGGTCCTCGTCGCCCCAGGGGTAGCGCCGGGAGCGGCCGGTCGCCGGATCCCAGCGGGCGGCCTTCTCCCACTCCGCCTCGGTGGGCAGCCGCTTGCCGGCCCAGGTGGCATACGCCGCCGCCTCGTACCAGCAGACGTGCACCACCGGTTCGTCGTCACGCACCCGCGCCCAACGGCCGAAGCGATGGTAGGCCCAGCCGTCGCCGTCGCGGCGCCAGTGCAGCGGAGCGGTCAGCCCCGCCTGCTGTCGGTGCGCCCACCCGGCGGGGCTCCACCAGCCGGGGTCGTCGTAGCCGCCGTCGGCGATGAACGCGGCGTACGCGCCGTTGGTGACCGGCGCCGCGTCGATGGCGTACGCCGGCAGGCGCACCCGGTGCGCGGGCCGTTCGTTGTCCAGCGCCCACGGGTCGGTGTCGGTGCCCATGGTGAACTCGCCGGCCGGAACCAGCACCTCCCCGCCGACCCGGGCCCGGGGTTCGGGCGGTGGTGGGGCGTCCAGCACCGCCGGGCCGGAGCGCAGCTGGTGGGTGGCGAGCATGGTCTCGTCATGCTGCTGCTCGTGCTGGACGATCATGCCGAAGGCGAACCCGTCGGTGACCAGTGGCCGGTCCGTGAAGGCAACCCGGTCGAGCAGGTCGTACACCTTGTCCCGCACGGTCGCCACGTAGGCGCGCGCCTCGGGCGGTGGCAGCAGCGGCAGGGACGGGCGGTCCCGGCGGGGCTGTTTGAACGCGTCGTACAGGTCGTCGATGTCCCGACGGACCGCCTCCCGCCCGCCGACGTCCCGCACCAGCCACAGCTCCTCCTGGTTGCCGACATGGGCGAGATCCCACACCAGCGGGGACATCAGGGGCGAGTGCTGCCGCACCAGATCCTCGTCGCCGACCGCGTCGGTCAACGCGGCCGTGCGGGCGCGGGTGCGGTCCAGCTCCGCCGCGATCCGGCCACGCAGGTCCTCATCGTTTCGCCGGTCGGCCATCGTCTCCGTCACGGCTTCCTCCTCCCCGCGACGGTGCGCCGCCGCCGGACGTCTCGGTCGATCTCGTCGTGCAGCGCCGCCGGGAACCCCAGCCGGGGCAGCGCGGCCAACGCCAGGTCGAACAGGTCGGCGGCGGCGGTCGCGAGGCCCGGGTCGTGCAGTCCGTGGCGGGCCGCCGCGGACCATCGGTGGGCCTGCCGACCGGCGACCGCCCGAGCCGCACGGGCCGTGTCAGGGTCGGCCAACAGGGCGGCGACCACCGCCACCGGCACCGACCACCCGCGGCCGGGTTGCGCGTCGAGGTAGCGCACCTCCAGGTAGCCGCGCGGGCGTACCGGCGGGAAGAGCGTGCTCACGTGATAGTCGAGGTCGTCGGTGGTGGGTGGCTGGGGCAGCGCGCCGGCGAGCCAGTCGGCGAACGTGACGCCCGCCGGCGGCGTCCAGTCCGGCCCGTCGGTACGCAGGCAGAGCAGCGGGGCGGCGAGGACGTAGGCGGTCCAGCTGGCGACCGGGTCCGCGTCGCCGTGTTCGGGAGTCCAGACCGGACGGGTACGCGCCGGGTCGATGGCGAGCCAGGCGGCCATCCGGGCCGACGCCCATCCGGTGGGCCGCCCGGCGTGCCGGCCGGCGGTGGCGAAGGCGGCGACCAGGAGCGGGCCGATCGCGTGCACCGCGGCCCACCGGTCGGCGAGTTGGTGGGCTTCACCGGCGTCCAGGCAGACCTGGAGCCCGGCGGTGCTGTACATCATCGTGCGTCCGGCGGGACCACGCCGGTCGAAGACGCGACGCATCGCGCGGTAGCGCGGGGTCTGGATGACGGAGTTCGGGGGCCGGTGCGGATCGATGCCGCCGCGGCCAAGTACGAGACCGGTGGCTTCGAGAAGCGCCGCGAGCTGCGTGATGTCGGCATCCGTCGCGGGGACGAGCGCAGCGAGCGAGGTGCGCGGCGGGGTGGAGATCTCCACCTGCCCGCCCGGCTCGACGGTCACGGAGCTGCCGTGCCGGAGCTGCTGGGCGGGGCTCGTGCTGTCCAGGGTGCGGGGGCAGTGCGGCCCGAGCGCTGCCCGCAGTCGCCCGACATCGACCGGGCGGGCGGGATCGACGGCGTCGTGCACCGTCCATTCGAGCTCGACCCCCGTGTGTCGGGGTGGGCCGGTCTTGAAGCAGATCCGGGCGAGATGCCCCACCGCGGCGGCGGACGAGGAGAGGATGTCGGACCGGTCAACCTCGGGAGACGTCACCACAGGTTCCGCCCCCTTCGCCGCGCCGACGTCCGGTCCGTGTCACCGTAGCGTGACCCACCGACATCGGCGGGTGCCCGCTGGGCGACCTCCTTCTGTCTACCAGACGAACTCGGCGCGGCCGGGGCGAACGCGAGTGATGTTCAGCGTGTCGCCGAGGTGTCGGCGTCGGCCGCGGGCGACCCAGCACCGCACGCCGCAGCCGCGGGCGACCCAGCACCGCACGCCGCGGCCGCGGACAACGGACGGGTAACCGACCCGCCCCGTGCCGGCACCGGCACCGGCACCCGAGTCCCCACCGGGCCGGCGGCCCGCGTCGGTCTGGCTCGGGAAAGAGTGAGAATAATCAAGTGTCTCGGACGACGCATCGCCGCAACACGTCGTCGCCCCGGCGATGCTTCAACGAGCACCGATCAGCACAGGAGAGGGCATTCGCCCAGCGTACGGCCCAGACGGACGAATCATGTCACGATCCGTGCCCATCCGGTGACAGCCGTCCGGTGTCGAAAACCCACCGGCTGCGATGCGATCGACGTCGGGGCGCTCGTCGCGGCCCGGTCGCGACGAGCCGACCTCGCCCACGCTGGGTACGGTAGTACCGTGTTGTCTCCGGGGGTCGTGCTCAGCAGTCGGTACCGGCTGGACGAACGTGTCGCCACCGGCGGCATGGGTGACGTCTGGCGGGGCACCGACCTGGTCCTCGGCCGGCCGGTGGCGGTCAAGGTCCTGCTGCCCGCGCTCGTGTCCGACCCCGACTTCACCGCCCGCTTCCGCTCGGAGGCGCGGATCATGGCCGCCCTGCGGCACCCGGGCATCGTCCAGGTCTTCGACTACGGCGAGGACCGACTCGCCGATGGCGGCCGCGCCGACTTCCTGGTCATGGAGTTCGTCCACGGCGAGCCGCTGTCCCGGCGGATCGAGGTCGCCGGCCGGATCGACGTGGCCGAGACGATGTCGATCGTCGCGCAGGTGGCGCAGGCGCTGCACGCCGCGCACCGGGGCGGCATCGTGCATCGCGACGTCAAGCCGAGCAACCTGCTGGTGCAGGAGAACGGCAGCGTCGTGCTGGTCGACTTCGGGGTCGCCCGGTCGACCAACGTGACGAGCATCACCAGCACCAACGCGGTGCCGGGCACCGCACTGTACATGGCACCCGAGCAGGCCGCAGGGCGACCCGTCTCGGGCGCCACCGACATCTACGCGCTGGGCGCCGTGGCGTACTGCTGCCTCAGCGGCGCCCCGCCGTTCACCGGCGACAATCCGCTCCAGGTCGCCGTCCGGCACCTGGACGACGAACCTCCGGAGCTGCCCCACGACATCCCCGAGGCGGTGCGGGCGCTGGTCGCCCGCGCCCTGGCGAAGGACCCGGCGTCCCGGTTCAGCAGTGGAGCGGCGATGGCCGAGGCGGCGCAGTCCGCCCTGTCCGACCCGTCGGCAGCGACCGCGCTGATGCTCACGGCAGCGCCGGCGGCGCTGCGCTCCGCCGGCCCGGCCACCCGGACGGACTCGCCGGCCACCGCGGGCCGCCGGCGTGGGCGCGCGCCGCTGGTCGGCGCCGCCGCCGCCGTGCTGGTGGGGCTGGCCGGCCTCGCGGCGGCGCTCGGAACGAGCGGGGCGGCGGATGCGCCGGCGGTCAGGGTGTCCGAGGCGACCGTGCCGACCGACGACACCGATGGCGCGGCCGTGCCGGTGGTGGTGCCGCAGGAGACCAGCATCGCGCCGCAGCGGTCCTACCGGACCACCGGATCAACCAGCCGTCCGTCGCCGTCGGCGAGCCAGACGCCCTCGGAGCCGCCGAGCCCCACCCCCGAGCAGTCGACCACCGCGCCCCCGACGACCACCCCGCCGACACCCAGTCCCAAGCCCACCACCCCAGACCCGGGGGCGACCACCACCACACCGCCGCCCCCGGACCCGACGGCTACCACCACCGAGCCGGCCAACAAGCCGGGCGTCTGACCGCCACGCCCGGCTCATGACGCGCCGAGTGCCTCCACCACCGGCCGGGACAGCGCCCGACGGGCCGGCAGCACCGAGGCGGCCACCGCAGCGGCCACCGCCACGCCGAGGATCAGACCGAGCCGGCCCAACGGCAGCACCACCGCGAAATCCCCGCCGATCCGGGCCAGCAGAGCCATCGCGGCAGCGCTCACCGCCGTACCGAGCGCCACCCCGAGCACCGCGCCCACCAGCGCGGTCAGCATCGCCTCGACGGCGAGTACCGCCCGCATCCGTCCCCTGGTCAGGCCCACCGCCCGTAGTACGGCGTTCTCCCGGGTCCGCTCGACGACCGACAGGGTCAGTGTGTTGGCGACCCCGACCAGCGCGATCACCACGGCCAGGAGGAGCAGCCCGGTCACGATGGCGAGCAGCATGTCCACCGTGCCGGTGAGCATCCGCTTGTACGCGCCCTGGTCCATCAGGGTCACCGTCGGGTAGTGGGCGACCACCGCCTCGATCGCCGCGCGGGCCCGCGCCGCGGTGACGCCCTCGGCCGGGTCGATCTCGGCGAGGACGCCGCGCTCGTCTGGGAAAAGGGCGGTGAAGTCCGCCTCAACCAGCTGGACCACGTGGCCGGCGGGCACCGTGCCCTCCGCGACCGCCGGTCCGTCAGCGGTGACCACCGCCGCCACCCGCAGCGGCCGGTCCCGCACGGTGACCGTGCTGCCGGCGGTCCACCCCCGCTCCTCGGCGAGTTCTCGGCCGACGAGCACCGAACCCGGCCCGAACCGGTCCGGGTCGCCGTCGCGCACACCGGTCAGGATCCGGCCCACCAGCGCGGGGTGCGCAGCCCGGATCTCCATCCCTGACCACACCGTGCTGCGCTGTTCGTGGACGACCGCGAGCTCCGGCCGTGTCCGCAGCTCGGCCGTGACCAGGGCGGGCAGCGGACCGCCGATCCCGGTGACCAGCCAGTCCACCCCGATCTCGGCGTCTACGGTGCGCTCGATGCCCGCCTTCGTGCTGTGCCCGCCGACCACGAAGGCGGACACCAGTCCGATGCCGATCACCAGCGCGGTCGTGGTCGCCGCGATCCGGCGGGGGTTGCGCACCGCGTTGGTGACCGCGAGGCTACCGGTCACCCCGAGTAACCGCCGGACCGGTACGCCGAACACCCGAACCAGGGCGGGAACCAGCACCGGGCCGAACAGGACGATGCCGAAGAAGCCGAGCACTCCGCCGACCGCGACCAGCAGCACCTGGACCGCCGGCGCGGCACCGACCAGCGCCGCGATCCCGGCGGCGAGGACCACCGCGCCGGCGGCCAGCCGGAGCCGGCCGGCCCGGCGTCCGGGCCGTACGGCCGCGTCGGTCAGGGCCTCCACCGGCGCCACCCGGGTTCCCCGCCATGCCGGCATGAGGGCGGCGCCCACCGTGACCGCCGCGCCCACCAGCAGGCCGGCCAGCACGGTGGACGCGGTGACGGTCAGCCGGCCGGGGACGGGCGCATCCAGCCAGGACATCAGCCGGTTCAGGCCACCTGCCAGTCCCACCCCGAGCAGCACCCCGGCCGCCGAGGCGGCCAGCCCGACCACCGCGGACTCCAGCAGCGCGGCCCGGAACAGCTGCCCGCGGGTGGCCCCGACCAGCCGCAGCAGCGCGGTCCGGCGGGTCCGCTGGGCCAGGACGATCGCGAATGTATTCGCGATGACGAACCCGGACACCACCAGCGCCACCCCGGCGAAGGCGAGCAGCACCAGGTTGAACTGCTCCAGATCGCGGACTGCGTCGTCGACCGCCTCATCGAGGATGCGCGCCCGTGCCTTCACGGTCGCCCCGGTGCCCACGGCCACGGCCACCCCGTCCGTCAGGCCGGCCCCGTCGACCCCGGGCTCGGCGGCGACCAGGATCCGGTCGTAGCCGCGCCGGCCGGTCACGGCGAGGGCGTCCGCGCCGACCAGGCCGATGAACGGGCCGCCGACATCGCGTGAAGTGCCAGCCACGTCGACGGTGCCGACCAGGGTGTACGGGCGGGCGGCACCCCCCGCGCCACCGACGCGGACCTGGGCGCCGAGGGTGAAGCCCTGCTCGGCCACGGTGGGCGCGTCGAGAACGACCTCGCCGGGGCGGTCCGGCAGTCGACCGGCGACCACGTCGTACGAGCGCAGCGCCGGGTCGGTGGGAACGGCGGCGAGCACGGCATAGCCGAGCACCGGCCGGTCGTCGGTGCCGACGACCCCGCCGGAGCCGAGCAGTTCCCCCTCGGCGGCGGCGACACCGGGGACACCGCGGACCCGCCCGACGAGTGACGTGGGCAGCACCTCCCGGTCGGCCGGGTACACGCCGAGGTCGGTGTACCGGTCGAAGCTGCCCGCCCGGTCGTAGGTGCCGGCCCGCATGCCGTCCACGAACATCAGCGTCCCGGCGACGAACGCGACGCCCAGTACCACGGCGAGGGCGGACAGCAGCAGGCGTAGCGCCTCCGTCCGCAGCGAACGCAGGGTCAGCCGAATCATCGAGTCAGCCTCCCACCTGGCGGGCCGGGTCGAAGCCGGCGAGGGTGTCGAGCGCCCGCTCGCCGGTGAGGTCGGTCGGTTCCGTGACGAGCCGGCCGTCGAGGAACGTCCCCCGGTCGGCGTCGCTCGCGCCGACCTGATCACGGGTCATCATGACCACGTCGAGGCCGGCGAGGCAGTGCAACGGCGTCGGGGTGCCGGAGCCGGACGGGCCGCCCATGATGGTGGTGAACACGGCGGCGACGTCGACGTCGACGGAGTCGAGAGCGACGACCGCGGCCGGGCCGGCGCCGTGGCGGCGGGACAGGCCGCGGACGGTGACCGCGACACCGGCGGTGGCGTGCGCGGGAGGTGCGACGGGCATGCGTGCTCCCCGTGGAGGTCGGAACCGGACGGCTCCGACGCTATGGGGTGCACCGCGCTGGTGGCGTCCGCCCGCACGCTCGATCCCGGTGCGTCCCGGGGTGGGGTGCCGGGACCGGCCGGTACGACCTGAGGCGTACGCCGGGTCAGCCGCCGGGGGTGACGAGCCCGCTCTCGTACGCCAGCACCACCGCCTGGACGCGGTCCCGGAGCTGGAGCTTGGCCAGGATCCGCCCGACGTGGGTCTTCACCGTCGCCTCGGCCACGTGCATCTGGTCGGCGATCTCGGCGTTGGACAGTCCCTGCGCCACCAGCAGCAGGACCTCCCGTTCCCGATCGGTCAGCTGTCCGAGACGCGGGTCCTCCGCGGGGCCGGGTCCGAGCCGGTCGGCGAACCGGTCGAGCAGGCGGCGGGTGATCGAGGGCGCCACCACCGAGTCGCCCTGGGCGACCACCCGGATCGCGGTGAGCAGTTCCTCGGGGGGCACGTTCTTGAGCAGGAACCCACTGGCACCGGACCGAAGCGCGGCGAAGGCATCCGCCTCGGTGTCGAAGGTGGTCAGCACGAGCACGCGCGGTGGACCGGGCGGCCGGCCGGCGCACAGCCGACGGGTGGCCTCCACGCCGTCCATGGTGGGCATCCGAAGGTCCATCACCACGACATCGGCCTCGACACGCGCCAGCACGCGCAGTGCGTCGGCGCCGTCGACGGCCTCGCCGACCACCGCCAGGTCGGGCTGGGAGTCCAGCACCATCCGGAAGCCCGCCCGGACCAGTGCCTGGTCGTCGACGATCACCACGCGGACGGTCACGCCGCCACCGCCTCGGTCGACGGCAGCGGCAGCCGCACCTGGACCTGCCAGCCGCCGGCGAGTCGGGGGCCGGCGGTGAACCGACCGTCATATACCCCCACCCGCTCCCGCATTCCGACCAGGCCGTGCCCGCCGGACGGCGCCGGTCGCACCGGCGACCGGCCCCGGCCGTCGTCGACGACGCACACCGAGACGGCATCGGCGTCGCGTTCCAGGGTGACCTCGACGGCCGCGCCGACCCCGGCGTGTTTGAGGGCGTTGGTGAGCCCCTCCTGCACCACTCGGTAGACGGTCAACTCCAGGCCGGGCGGCAGCGAGGGCTCGCCCGTGACGGCCCAGCGCACCCGCAGGCCGGCTTCGGTGAACCGGTCCAGCAACGCGGGCAGTTCGGCCAGGGCGGGGCGCCGGTGTTCCGGCTCGGCCACCCCGCCGTCGTCGGGTCGAGGCGCCGACGCCGGCTCCGGCGGGTCCGGCTCGCGGAGTACCCCGACCAGCCGACGCATCTCCTCGAGTGCCTGACGACCGGTGTCCGCCACCACCTTCACGGCGTCCCGGGCGGCCGCCGGATCCCGGTCGATCGTGAAGCGGGCACCGTCGGCCTGCACGATCATGACCGCTATGCTGTGTGCCACGACGTCGTGCAGCTCACGGGCGATCCGGGCGCGCTCCCCCGCCACGGCGGCCCGCGCCTCGGCCTCCCGCTCGCGCTCCAGGGTCGCGGCGCGCTCCTCGAGGCTGAACACGTAGCGCCGGTGGGTACGCACGTTGAGCCCGACCAGCCAGACCGCACCGGTCACCAGGCCGAAATAGAGGGCGGCGGCCCACCACTCGGGGCCCTCGGTCTGGAGAGCTGCCTGCACCGCGCCGATTCCGGCGACGGCACCGGCCAGCACGCCGTCGCGAAGCCGCTCAGCGTACTTGACCACGCTGTAGAGCGCGACGAGCACGGCCACGTCGTACACCAGCGGCCCCCAGCCGGCGAGCACCTGCACCTCGGCCAGCATCGCCACCAGGGCGGCGACAGCCGACGGGTGGGCGCGCCGGAACAGCAGCGCCACCGCCATCGCGACACCGACCAGGGTGGCCGCCCCGCCGCCGGGCTGGCCGGCCATGCCGGCGAGGGCGAGCAGCACCACGACGCCGGAGACGAACACGTCGAAGGCGACGCCGCGCAGCGGGCGGCCGAGGATCGTCCGGTTCACGGTCACCCAGCGTACGTTGCCGGCGGATTCGCGGGTGGCGGTGCCGGAGCCGGCCCGGGCGGTTCAGGAGTCGAGGAGTTCCCACATCCGGTCGATCTCGACGCTCTGCTCGACGGCGACGGAGTTGGCGAACTCCTGGAGCAGCGGTTCCGCGCCCACCTTCAGCAGGTCGGTGGACATCTCGACGGCGCCCGCGTGGTGGTCACTCATCATCTGCACGAAGAGCCGGTCGAAGCCGGCACCCCGGGCGTCGGCGAGCCGGCGCATCGCCTCGGGCGACTGCATGCCCCGCATGGTGCTGTGGTCGTGGCCGGCGACCTCGGCGGACAACGCCCGCGCCTGCAACCAGGCCCGCAGCATCCCGATCTCCGGCCCCTGGCCGGCCCGGATCCGCTCGGCGAGAGCCTTCACCCGCGGATCGGCGGCGCGGGACGGGACCAGCTCGGCCATCTCCAGGGCCTGCTCGTGATGCGGGATCATCATCCGCACGAACCAGGTGTCCAGCGAGTTGTGGTCTGGTGACGCGGTCTTCCGCACCTCCTCGGCGGGGCGGACCCTGGCCGGCTCCCCCGGCCGGCCCGGCACGATGACCGACATGTCATCGATTCCAGTTGATCCAGTTGCGGCCCTCGGCGCAGGTGACGCCCTGTCCGGAGCAGGTCCTGGCCGAAGTAGCGCGGCAGCCACGACCAGTAGGGCCGCTGCTGTGACGACGGCCAGCACCCATCTGCCACGCACGCTCATCCGACACCCCCTGCGGGGTCGAGGTCGTGGCGATCACACCCATCGACGGCGGACGGCTGAGGTGGTCCGAGTCCCTGACGGTAGAGGTCAACACCGACATGTATATCGAAAAGATTCCCAGCTATGACCAGAGTCACATCGACCAGCATAGGTGACCGGTAGGATATAACCAATGAACCTCTTCGATTTTCGCTGCACCACCGCCGGAGGTGAGGAACGAGGTGCACCCCGCGGACGGTCACGGTGGAGAGGTTCAATCATCATCCCCTTGCGAAGGGCGCCGCCGATGATCAGTTTTCCCACGCCGCGGTCCCGCCGGCTCGGCACCGTCAGCCTGGCCACGGCCGGCATCCTCCTCGCCAGCGTGGTCGCCGCCCCACCGGGCAGTGCCGGGGTGGCGACCACCCCGTCCGGCACCGTCGACACCATCCCGGGCGTCGACGAGATCCGGAGCAGCCCCAACCTGAGGCAGGTCGCCAACCTGCCGAAGGAGGCCCCACTCGACGCCACGAACAGTGACCTCGCCTTCCAGGGCCGGTACGCGTTCGCCGGCAACTACAACGGCTTCGTCATCTACGACATCTCCGAGCCGGCCGCGCCGACCGTCGTGTCACGCGTACTGTGCCCCGGGTCGCAAAACGACATCTCCGTCCAGGGGGACCTGCTCTTCCTCTCCACCGACTCGCCCCGTAGCGACGACTCCTGCGCCAGCAGCGCGGTGCCGTCGAGCGAGACACGGTGGGAGGGCATCAAGATCTTCGACATCAGCGACAAGACCAACCCACGGTACGTCAAGAGCGTGCAGACCGCCTGCGGCTCGCACACCCACACGCTCGTGCCGGGCAAGAACCGCAAGACGGTGTACGTTTACGTCTCCTCGTACGGCCCGTCGGACACGTACGTCGGCTGCCCCCCGCCGCACGACTCGATCTCCATCATCAAGGTACCGGTGCGCTCCCCCACGGACGCGACCCTGGTGGCCGTGCCGAACCTCTTCCCCGACGGCGGCTTCGCAGGGGTGCCCGGGCAGAAGTCGGCTACCAGCGGCTGCCACGACATCACCGTCTACCCGTCGAAGAACCTGGCCGCCGGCGCCTGCATGGGCGACGGCATCCTGATGGACATCTCGAACCGGGAGGCGCCCCGGGTCATCCATCGGGTGCGGGACACGGAGAACTTCGCGTTCTGGCACTCGGCCACGTTCAACAACGCCGGCACCAAGGTGGTCTTCACCGACGAGCTGGGCGGCGGCGGGGCCGCCACCTGCAACGAGGCGGTCGGGCCGAACCGGGGTGCCGACGCGGTCTACGACATCCGCGGGCGTGGCGACGCCCGGACCATGTCCTTCCGCAGCTACTTCAAGATCCCGCGCGCCAACGCCGACACGGAGAACTGCGTGGCGCACAACGGCTCGCTGGTGCCGGTGTTCGGACGGGACATCATGGTCCAGGCGTGGTACCAGGGCGGCGTCTCGGTCTGGGACTTCACCGACTCGGCCAATCCGACGGAGATCGCGTACTGGGAGCGGGGCCCGCTGAACGCGGAGCGCCTCACCGGCGGCGGCTCCTGGTCCGCGTACTGGTACAACGGCTACATCTACTCCAACGACATCGTGAAGGGGCTCGACGTCCTCAAGCTCACCGACCGGCGAACCTGGACGGCGAACCTGGTCCGCTACCGCGAGCTGAACGTCCAAACCCAACCCCGCTACCCGGGCGGCTGACCCTGCCGACCCCGCCGGGCCCGATCCCGCACGGGATCGGGACCCGGTCACCCGGGCAGCGGCGCGTCCCCGCGGGAGCGGCGTGGCCCGACCAACCGGCGCACCATCGGCACCGCATTCCACTTCGCCGCGCCCACCAGGTCCCGGGCGTGCTCCAGCATGGTGTAGTCGGGCCGGGCCCGGCCGGCGGCGATCGCCCGGTCCAGGTCGTTGCCGCACCGGGTGAGCACGGTGTCGAAGTCCCGGCGGACCGGTTCGAGCAGGTTGTAGTGGAAGGACCGATGCAGCCGGGCGAACAACGGCTTGTACAGCCGGGCGCGCTCGTGCAGGCCGGAGGAGTACGACATCGGGTTCTTCGGCCGACGCCGGATGTAGTCGGGCAGCAGGTCCGCGAACGCCTCGCGGAGAATCCACTTCTCCTGGCCCTCGCGCATCTTCAGGCCGACGGGAAGGCGCATCGCCAGCTCCACCACGCCCAGGTCGAGGAACGGGACCCGCGCCTCCACCCCGTAGGCCATGCTCGTCCGGTCGACGCGCTGCAACTCCGTGCGGCCGAGGTTGCGCAGCTTGTACCGGAAGAGCCGGCGGGCCGCCGCCGGCCCGACCTGGTGGTACATGGGGTATCCGCCGAACAGTTCGTCCGAGCCGTCGCCGGTGAGCGCCACCTTCACGCCGAGCTCGCGCAGCCGCCGGAAGAGCGGCACCGACACCACCGCATTGATGATGTCGCCATACTCGGTGAGTTCGGAGATCCGGATCGCCTCCCGGACCTCCGCCAGTCGGATGTCGCGCGGCCGTAGCTCCACCACCTCGTGCGGCACGCCAAGGTCACGCGCCAGCCGCCGCGCGTGCACCAGGTCGGGGCTCTCCGGCACACCGACGGTGACGGCGACGCAGTCCGGGTGCATCTCGCGGACGTGCAGCAGGGTCAGCGAACTGTCCAGGCCACCGGACAGCACCACACCGACGGTGAGGTCGGTGTCCACCCGTGTCCGGATACTGTCGGTGAGGGCCGCACGGACGAGCTGGGCGGCCTCGTCCGGGTCGTCCACCGGCGGCAGTTCGTCGCCGAGAGTGAGCAGGTCGACGTACGGGCGCAGCCGAACCGGCGCGCCGGCGTCCGCCCAGCCGTGGTGCCCGGGCGGCACCTCGAGGATCGGCGTACCGAGGCCGACCAGTGCCTTGACCTCGCTCGCCACGTGCAGGCACCCCGGGGTCCGGGCCCAGTACAGGGGCTTGACCCCGAGCGGGTCACGCACCAGGTACGCACGGCCGCTGGCCCGGTCCGCGATGGCGAACGCGTACTCGCCGCGCAGCCTGCTGACCATCTCCTCGCCCCAGCGCAGGTACGCGGCGAGCACCACCTCGGTGTCGCTCGCGCTGCGGAAGCGGTGCCCGAGCGCGGTCAGCTCAGCCCGCAGCTCGTGATGGTTGAAGACCTCGCCGTTGTAACAGAGCACAAACCGCTCGTCGTGATCGGTCCAGGGCTGCACCGCCCGGTCCCGATCCACGACCCGCAGCCGTCGAACACCGGTGAGCAGGCCGTTCTCGTACCGCGTCTCGGTCACCTCACCGCGCGATTCCAGGGTGGCCAGCATGCGCCGGAAGATGGCCGGATCGGCCTCGGGGCCGGCGCTCAGCACGAGGCCACACATCGGCTCAGACCGCCATCTCGGCTTCGTACGCCCGGCGCAGCCGGCGACGCGCCGCGGGCGCGAGACACAGGTGCCAGGCCTGTCCTTCGTCGACGACGTTGACCTCGCCGGCCCGCTGCCGCGCGAGCAACAGCTCGGCCAGGGTGTCCCGGACACCGAACCGGTCGAACCACGCCATCTCCACGTCCACCGCCCAGCCCAGGCAGTGACCGCTGGGCACCATCGCCGCGTATCCGAGGCGGCGCAGCCGGTGCTGGTGTTCGGCGCTGCGGACCAGGCTGTTCACCCACAACGGTGGCGTGCCGGCCGGAGTGCGGGCGGCGAACTCCCGGCCGACGTCGTTGAGCAGTGCCACGACCTCCCGACGGGCCCGGCGGAACAGCAGGCCCGCCGTACGCGGGGTGGCGGCCGGCAGCAGCCGCCGCCGCGCCGCCCGCACCCCCCGGCCGAGCAGCGTGGCCGGTTGCTCCTGGTACCGGAAACGCAGGAGGTCGCGCCGGCGCAGCCACTCCAGGTCGACCAGCTCCGGGCTGCCGTTGACCTGCTCGTCGGTGAGGAAGGTTGGCTCGTCCCGCCACCACATCACGTCGACGCGTGACAGTAGGTAGATCCGGATCAGGGCGGTCAGGTCGGCGGCCGAGCTGCGCTCGTTCGGCTGGTAGCGGGCCATCTCCAGCAGCAGCGTCTCGCGCGCACCGATGAGGCCCTGCGGGGTGTCGTCGAGGACCGCCGCGATCGCGGGTTCACGCAGCCGCTGATCGACCAGCACCTGCCGGGCAGCGGTGCTGGCGGCCCCCGCGAGCGCGCCGACCTCGACCAGCAGGTCGGCCACGGCGGCCCGGTACGCGTCCAGGTCCGGCGCGGCCGCCGGCGCCCGGTGGGGCAGTGCGGAGGGCGGACGCCGCCGGGCCGGCGTGGCGGACGAGACGGTGGGCCCCGGCTGCTGTCCCGGGCTTCGACTGGGCACGCGCATGGTCGGGTCCTCTCTCCCGTCACAGCATCGCGGGGTACGTCACCCTCTGCGATACCGTAACCACACATGGTGGCAGCAGTCCGAACGATCCTCCTATCTCCCCCACACGGAATCGGCGCGACCCCGGAGGTGGGAACCGCTCCTCCTGGGACAGCCGGCACAACCGCGCCGCCTCCGGGTAGGACGGGACGCCCGGGTTCGACCGCTCACCGGCGGCGCCCCGGTGGTTGGTCGCGCCGCGCCCAGCTCACCGACCGTGAACCGCCCGACCGTGAACCGCCCGGTCGCGCGGCACGTTCCCGGGCCGTCGGTCCCGGCCGCAGCGAGCCCGACGCGACGAGGAGTCCCGTCAGCCCCGATGCACACTCCGGGGACGCTCCCGACAACCGCTCAGAGCTTCTCGTAGCAGGGCCGGTCCAGGGTGTACGCCTGTGCGGTCGGCCCGGTGAACAGGTCCCGCACCTGGCGCACCCCGGTCGGGGCCGCCCGGTCCGGCTTGTAGATCGCGGTAACCCGGACCGCCGCGTCGTTCGGCCCGGCGGCATAGTTGCCGGCGTTCTCCGGCAGCATGCCCTCGTAATCCACCCTGGTCAGGGACTTGACCGCCCTGAGCAGCCCGGCGCGGGTGAGATCACCGTCGGCGACGGCCTTCTTTAGGGCCGCCTTCATCGGATACGACCACACCCAGCCGGCGGTGTAGCCGTCGTTGGGGGTGACACCGGGCAGCGCCTCCCGCAGTGCCCGGTGGCCGGGGGTGTCGGTGGGCCAGGCGTTCCACGGCGCGGTCTGCTCGAAGCGGGCCACCAGCGCCGGCCCCGCCGGGCTCTGCAGCAGTGCCGGATTCCAGGTGGGGCTGGTGCCGATGAACCGCCCCGGGTAGCCGCGCGCGACGGCCTGCCCGACGATGGTGGCCGCGTCGGCCGGGCCCGTGGTGAGCACCACCACGTCCGGCTCGCCGGTGAGGATCGCCTGGATGGCGCCGGCCTGCTTGTCGGCACCCGAGTCGGTCTTGACGTCGGTGAAGGTCATCCCGAGGGCCTCGGCGGCGAGTTTCACCCCGGCGGCGGCGTCGTCGCCGTAGTCGCCGGCCAGGTGCACCGCCATCGCCGACGTCGGTTGGTAGGCCTCCCACGCGTAGTCGAGGGCGTTCATCGACTCGATGCAGTAGTTGGCACCGGACTCGATGATGACGTCCTCGAAGGCGTACCCGGACGTCCACGCCGCCGGTGCGGCGATCACGTTGTTCGCCGTCATGTCACGGAGGATCGCACTGGTGGTGGGTGAGCCCAGGCTCTGCGCGAGCGCCAGCACATCCGGTTTGATCTCCTGGTAGACCTGGTTGTGGGTCTGCGGGTTGTACTTGTTGTCGCGCACGTACCGGGTGACGTCCACCTCGTAGTCGCCGATCCCGCCGGCGGTGTTGACCCGCTTCCAGAACGCCTTCTGCGCGTCGGTGATCGGCACCGCGAGCGCCCGGAACGGTCCCTCGGTGAGGTCGGAGATGATGCCGAGGTAGATGCAGCCCTTGTTCCGGTCCACCGGCTGCGGGCACGGTTCGGAGGTCACGCCCACATCGGTCCTCAGCCCGGACGCGTCGGTGGAGGTGTCACCGCCGCGGCAGGCGGTGAGGGTGCCGGCCAGCAGGAGCACGGCCGTCCCGAGGGCGATCCGCGACATCGGTCTTCCCATGGCTTCCTCGCTCACGTCAGTAGGAGAACGGCCACGCCTTCCAGTAGGTGCGGGCCCGGACCCAGAGGCCGAACAGCCCGCGTGGTTCGAAGATGAGGAAGACGATGATGAGTACGCCGTAGAGGATCGTCTCCACCTGGAAGACGTTCGGCACCTCGTTCGGCTGGCTGCTGACGAAGGGCACCCACGCCTGCAGTTCCCGGGTGAGCCGGGGCAGCAGGGTGATGAAGAACGCCCCGGCGATCGCGCCGGAGACGGTGCCCGCTCCGCCGATCAGCACCATGGCGATGTACTGCACGGACAGCAGCAGGCTGAACGAGCCGGGATCGAAGAAGCCGGTGATCGTGTGGAGCAGCGCGCCGGCGCACCCGGCGTAACACGACGACACGGCAAAAGCGATGGTCTTGTAGCGGGGCAGGTTCACCCCGATCACCCCGGCGGCGATGTCCCGGTCACGGATCGCGGTGAACGCCCGCCCGATCCGGGAGCGGGCCAGATTGCCTGCCGCGAGCGCGAAGACCAACAGCAGCCCCAGCATCAACCAGTACAGCTTCTGGTCGCGGGTGCCGGCCGGGCCGGTGACGGCGAGGGGCCACCCGAGGAATTCCAGGGTGGCCGCCGGTCGGCCGACCCCGGCGCCGCCGGTCAGCGACGACCACCCGCTGAAGATGTGCTGGCCGATGAAGACCAGGCCGAGGGTGACGATGGCCAGGTAGAGCCCACGCAGCCGGGTCGCGAGGGGCGCGACGAGTACCCCGGCGAGGCCGGCGACCAGACCGGCGGCGGGCAGCCAGATCGTGATGTCGGTGACACCGAAACCGATCACCCGCCCGTCCGGGTCGCCGCTGAGCGCCGCGGCGGTGTACGCGCCGATGCCGAGGAAGAAGGCGTGACCCAGGGAGACCTGCCCGGCGTACCCGGTAACCAGGCCGAGCCCGATCGCCCCGATCGCGGCGACGCAGCAGACCGCGAGTAGTTGCAGCAGGTCGTCGGTGAGCAGGAAGGGCAGCCCGACCGCCAGCGTGAGCACGGCACCGGTCCACCACCGCTTCGCCGGGGTGTCCAGCAACGCCAGGTCCTCGTCGTACGACGTGCGCAGCAGCGGCCGGCCGCGCGGCCGGGAGTTGGTCATACCCGTTCCACCTCCGGGGTGCCGAACAACCCGTACGGGCGCAGCAGCAGCACGACCAGCATCAGCAGGTACGGGGTGATGACCGAGACGTTGCCGCCGAGCCAGGCGACGTCGTTCGCGTACGTGGCGACGAACTCCTGCAGGACGCCGACGGCGAGCCCGCCGATGACCGCGCCGGGCAGCGAGTCCAGCCCACCGAGAATGATCACGGGCAGGGCGGTCAACGCGATCAGCCACAGCGCCCCGTCCACGCTGCCGCCGGCGGCGGCGAAGGTGCCGGCGACGGCGGCAAGCCCGCCGGCGAGTGCCCAGCTGACCGCGAAGACCGCGCCCACCGAGACGCCGTGGGCGAGCGCGGCCTCCTGGTCCAGCGCGGCGGCGCGCATCGCCAGCCCGGTGCGGGTGAACCGGAAGAACGCGAAGAGCCCGGCGACCAGCAGGACCGCCGCGACCACCGCGGCGAGGTGCCGCTGCTGCATCGCCACCGGGCCGAGGGCGACGGTGCGCAGCCCCCACGGGTCGCCGACGTGCCGCACGTCCAGGCCGATGAACGCGTTGACCACCACCCGGACGGCCACGTCGACGCCGAGGGTGATGATGGCGACCACGAACGCCGGTCGGCCCACCATCGGACGGACCGCGGTGCGTTCCACCCCGAGCGCGAGCAGCGCGGTGCCGAACGCCGCGAGGGGCACCGCGGCCCAGAAACCGACCGCCGGGGTGAGGTAGGTGACCGCGACGACGCCGGCGAGCATGAACGCCGGCTGCGCGAAGCTGATCACCCGGGTGGCCTTGTAGATGATGACGAAGCCGAGCGCGAGCAGCGCGTAGACGCTGCCGGTACCGAGCCCGCGCAGCACGCTCTCGATCAGCTCGGTCACCGGTCACCGCCCGGGGCGTACAGCTCGTCGACCAACCCGGCGAAGGCCCGGGTGACGGCCTCCCGGCGCACCTTCTGGGTGGCGGTCAGCTCGCCGTCGTCCTGGTCGAGTTCCTTGGGCAGCAGCCTGAACCGCTTGACCTGCTCGACCGGCGGGTGGCGGCGGTTGACCTCGTCGACGACCGCCCGGACCAGCTCGACCACCTCCGGCTTGCTGGTCAGGTCACGGTAGGTGGTGTACGGCAGGCGATGCGCCTGCGCCCACTGGCCGACCGTGTCGGGCTCGACGCCGATCAGCGCGACCAGGTACGGGCGCCGGTCACCGATGAGCACCGCCTCCTTGACGTACGGGGAAACCTTCAACTCGTTCTCGATCCCGGCCGGGCCGATGTTCTTGCCGCCAGCGGTGATCATGATGTCCTTGGCCCGGCCGGTGATCCGCACGTGCGTGCCGCCCACCCACTCCCCCACGTCGCCGGTGTGCAGCCAACCGTCCGACTCCAGCACCGCCGCCGTGGCGTCCGGGTCGTCGAGGTAGCCGGCGAAGACCCCGCCGCTGCGGGTGAGGATCTCCCCGGTCGCCTCGTCGACACGCAGTTCCACACCGGACTGCGGCTCGCCGACCGTGCCCAGCCTCACCCGCCCGGGGTGGTTGGCGGTGGCGATGGCCGAGTTCTCGGTCATGCCGTACACCTCGTACATCGGCACGCCGATGCCCGTGAAGAAGCGCAACACCTCGGGGGCGATCGGGGCGGCACCGGAGGCGGCGTACCGGACCCGCCGCATACCGATCCGTTCCCGCAGGGCGCGGTAGCAGAAGACCCAGCCGACCGCGTACGCCAGCCGGGTGGCCGGGGTGTGCCGCCCACCGGTGGCGACGAGCCGGGCCCCGATCCGGTCGGAGACCCGCAACCAGAACCGGGCGACGGTCCGCTTGAGCGGCGCGGCGGTGGAGATCCGGGTGGTGACCGTGGCGAGGATCTTCTCCCAGATGCGCGGCACCCCGAACAGCAGGGTCGGCTGCACCTCGCGCAGGTTCGCCGGCACGGTGGCGATGGATTCCGCGAAGTTGACCTGTACGCCCGCGCCGGCGTTGCTCCAGGTGGTGAAGATGCGCTCGGCGACGTGACACAGCGGCAGGTACGACAGGATCAGGTCGTGCGGGCCGGGCGGCGGGTCGGCCAGCCCGCCTCCGTCGGTGACCGTCCGCACGGCGAAGTCCACGTTGGCGTTGGTCAGCATGGCACCCTTGGGGCGGCCGGTGGTGCCCGAGGTGTAGATCAGGGTGGCCAGGTCGGTGTCGGTCGCGGCGGCCATCGAGCGCTGCACCGCGTCGGGGTGCGCGACGCGGTGCGCTTCGCCGAGGGCCAGGAAGTCGTCCCAGTGCAGCAGGGCGGCGTGGCGGTAGCGGTTGCGGACACCGCGCGGCTCCACGTACACCACGTGCTTCAGGTCCGGGCAGTCGTGCAGGACGTCGAGGACCTTGTCGACCTGCTCCTGGTCCTCGACCACGAGCACCCGCGCAGCGGAGTGGGCCAACAGGTAGCCGATCTCACCGGCCGGGTTCGTCGGGTACAGCCCGACGGTGACGGCGCGCACGGCGACGGCCGCCACGTCGGTCCAGAGCCACTCGCGCCGGTTCTCCGCCAGCACGGCCACCCGGTCGCCGGGCCGGACGCCGAGGGAGAGCAGGCCGTGCGCGACCGTCGTCACGGTGTCCCAGTAGGACGCCCAGGTCACCTCCGACCAGACCCCGCGGATCTTCTCCCGCATCGCCACCCGGTCGGGAGTGGCGCGGGCACGGGCGCGGACCCGGGAGGCGACCGTGGTGGCGGCGGCGCCGGCGGCGCCGGCGGCGGGCGTACCCGACGCGGCGGTGGTGGTGCTCATCCGGCCGCTCCGCTTCGCTCCGCCGCCGCACGGGACGCTGGCACGCGGCGCCGATGGTTCGCCCGCGGAGGCTCGCTCATGTGGTGGTCACCTCTCCCAGATAGGCGCGGACCACGTCGGGGTGCTGCTGGATCTCGGCTGGGGTGCCGGTGGCCACCGGCTGCCCGAAGTCGACCACCAGCACCCGGTCGGCGAGGTCCATCACCAGGCCCATGTCGTGCTCGACGAGCACCATCGGGATACCCAGTTCCTCGCGGACGTCGAGGATGTAGCGGGCCATGTCCTCGGTCTCCTCCAGGTTCATGCCGCCGACCGGCTCGTCGAGCACCAGCAGCTTCGGCTCCATGGCGAGCGCCCGGCCCAGCTCCACCCGCTTCTGCACCCCGTACGGCAGCAGCCCGACCGGCATCCGCCGCCACTGCTCCAGCTCCAGGAACTCGACGATCTCCTCGACCGCCGCGCGGGCGGCCAGTTCCGCGCGGCGGGCGCGGCCCCGCCACAGCACGGCCGCGAGCGGCCCGTAGCGGATGTGGTGATGCCGCCCGAGCAGCAGGTTCTCCAGCACGGTGAGGTTGGCGAAGAGCTCGACGTTCTGGAAGGTGCGGGCGAGCCCGAGCGCGGCGATGTCATGGGGGCGGCGGCCGACCAGGTCGATACCGTCGAAGACGACCCGGCCGGACTGCGGCCGGTAGACGCCGGAGAGCACGTTGAAGATGGACGTCTTGCCGGCCCCGTTCGGCCCGATCACCGCGAGCAACTCCTGCCGGCCGACGGTGAAGCTCACCCCGTCGACCGCCCGCACACCGGCGAAGGCGAGCCGCACGTCGTCGAAGGTCAGGATCGGCTCGTCGGTCACGACAACCACCGCTTCCGTCGCCGGTAGTGTTTGACGTCCCGGAACGACCGCCGGGCAGCCCCGTCGCCGCCGTGCAGCCCGAGGTAGAACTCGCGGACGTCGTCGTCGGCGAGCAGTTGCTCCGCGGGCTTGTCGAGCACCACCCGGCCGGTCTCCAGCACATAGCCGTGTGCCGCGATCGACAGCGCCATCGTCGCGTTCTGCTCGACCAGCAGGACCGCCGTGCCAGCCGCGTTGATCGTCAGGATCAGTTCCCGGATCTGCTCGACGAGCCGGGGGGCGAGACCCAGGCTCGGTTCGTCCAGCAGCAGGTAGCGCGGGCCGGCCATCAACGCCCGCCCCATCGCGAGCATCTGCTGCTCCCCACCCGACAGGTAGCCGGCCGTCCGGCGACGCCGCTCGGCGAGCACCGGGAACAGCGCGTACACCTCGTCGAGGCGGTCGGTGACCCGGCGCGGATCGGTGTGCCCGCCGAGGCGCAGGTTCTCCTCGACGGTCAGCTCGCCGAAGGTGCGTCGCCCCTCCATCACCTGGGCGACACCACGCCGCACGATGGTGGCCGGCCGCAGCCGGTGCAGCGGCTCCCGGTCCAAAGTGACCTCACCCCGGGAGACCTTCCCGTGGTGGATGTCGAGCAGGCCGGTGATCGCCCGCAGCAACGTGGTCTTGCCCGCGCCGTTCGCGCCGAGCAACGCGACGATCCCGCCCGGCGGGACGGTGATGCTCAGGCCGCGCAGGACCAGCATCACGTCGTCGTAGACGACCTCGAGATTCCGCACCTGCAGCATGGCGGGCGCCCCCAGGGTTGCCTGTGCTACGCGTCACAGGTTACCGAGCATTAAACCCCGGGAAACACCGCCGCAAAAGATCGGATCGGGTGGGATTTCGACAGAACGCGGTGCGACCGAGGCTGGACACAGCGGGTCTCCGCCGACCCTGGGCCGACCGTGTCCGGCGAGTTGTCAGCGCCCAGCCGCCCCCCGTTGATACCGCCACCACGACGTCAACGGGGCGGAGGTAGGCCGTAGAACGATGCGCGGCGGTGTTCGCCGCGATCATGTACGTGCCGACCACCCTCACCGACCGCATGGTCCAGACCGCGCTGAAGCCTGTTCACCGATTGTCGAGGCGGGCTTTCTGCCCTGCTCATGCAGTTTCCGGCCGATCCTGCCACCTCCGCTGCCCACCATCATTGCGTCCATACCGGAAGGACGCTCCAACCAGCAGCGGAGGTCCATCGGCGACGGCGACCAACGGCACCGGGGGCGTCTACTGGGTCGGTCGTCTGGTGCCGGTGGCGGGCTTCTTCTGTGCGCTGCGCTCGATGAGGCGATCGACGGCGGCGATGCGGCGGTGGAGGCGGGCGGAGCCGGCATCGATAGCGGTGGTGTCGATGCGAGCGAGGACCTCACGGGCGGCGTCGAGGTCGCCTGCACGGGCGTGGCTTTCGGCGAGCCAGGTCTGGTAGAGGGCGACCTCGCGGGCGTGGTCGCGGTTGTAGGTGGCGAGTGCTCGCGTCAGCAGGGGTTCGGCGGCGGCTGGGGGGCCGAGTTCGATGAGGCAGCGGGCGGCCATGACGTCGATCTCGGTACGGTTGAGCCAGTACACCCATTCGGGCTCGGCGATGCCGTCGGAGCGCTGGTCGTAGGCGTCGTCGACGGCGTCGAGGGCGCGGCGGGTGGTGTCGGTGTCGCGGGCTCGGGCGGCGGCCCAGGCGAGGCGTTCCAGCAGCAGCGCCCGGACGAGTGGACTGGCATGGGGTGCGCCGGTGACGGCGGAGCGGGCGATGAGCAGGGCGTCGTCGCGTTTGCCGACGTTGGTGATCTGGTAGGCGAGGCTGGACAGCAGTTGCGCGCCGAGTGCCCTGTCTCCGGCTGTGTCGGCGGCGGTGACGCCGGAGAGGTAGAGGCGTTGGGCGTCGGGGTAGCGGCCGGCGTCGCTGGCGACCCAGCCGGCGAGTTGGGCGAGTTCACCGATCACGGTGTACAGCCGCTTGCCGGAGGCGTCGGTGTAGGAGGCGGTGCGGGCGAGGTGTTCGGCCTGGTCGAGTTCGGTGCGGATGACGGGGAGCAGGGTGCGGCTGCCGACGGTGTCGTCCAGGTGGCGAAGTTCGATCACCCGGGATTCCAGCGTCTCGATGAGGCTGGTGCCGATACGACGGCCGGCGCGTAACTGCCGGGGGACGGGTGGGTCGCCGAGGAGCCATTCGTGGGTGAGGCGGACCGGGTCTGCTGGGGTGCCGATCGGCACGCCGAGGGCGTGTTCGTAGCGCTCGACGACGTCGGGGGTGGCGGGGCGGCGGCCGGTTTCGACGAGGCCGAGGTAGGGCTTGCTGAAGTGGGTGAGCGCGGCCATGCCGGCAAGACTGTGCCCGGCAGCCTCGCGGGCGGCCCGCAGATGGACGCCGAGGTCAGCGGTGTCGGGTGTAGACGGGGGAAGACCCTCCGGTTGTTCCATGGTCATCTCTTTCCCCTGATTCTGGTGGCAGGCCCAGCGGGGACGCGCATCGAGTCCGGACCTGACTGGTCCTGTTCCGGGAGGGCCGGGACGGGCACGAAGATCGGCATTCTTCATACCCGGGTACGTGCCCGGCCCTCCCACCGTAGACCACGGACGTGCCCGGAGGGTTGAACAGCGATGTCGATGCACGTGCCGGTTCGCCCGGCCTGGACCTGCGCCGGGTGTGGGCAGGCGTGGCCGTGCCTCACCCGCAAACGTCAACTGTTGGCCGAGTTCGCCGGGGCGCGGGTGTCGCTGATGCTCTACCTGTCGCGGTTCTTCGTCGAGGCGTGCGTGGACATGCCGGCCACGACGTCGGGGACCCTGTATCGCCGGTTCTTCACCTGGCCGTACGAGCCGACCGGCGGCAGCCACAGCGACGAGAGCGTCCCCCCGAGGCAGTGATCCCAGCGGGACGCGTTCTCGGTTGGTCGTGTTCGGCCGTCGGAGGCTGTGTCGTCGTCGGGCTGGTCGGGTTACAGCGCCTGGTCCATGGACTCGACGGCCTGGCGTTGCAGGCGGACGTGGCAGTGCCAGCGTATCGAACCACCCCCGGGCTTGAGGATCACCACCCGGCGTACCGGCTGCGGCCGGTACGTGCCCGCGTTCAAAGCCGTCCGGACCTGCCCCCAGTGCTGGTGCAGCCACTCACGAAGCTCGTGCGTCGCCAGGCCATCCACACCAGGCGCACCCGATTGGACTCCACACGCTTCAACGCCCGACCGAGGTTGTCCGGCGAGAGCATCCGCTCCCACAACGAGACCTCCCTGGTCGGGAAGACAACCTCCTCGGTACGCGCCGACTGGCCGCTACGCTCCACCGCAGGCATTGACGGACTCACCGTCGCCCCCACGCCCTGCGTCCGCGGGATGGCTGCGATCACCGCGACCAGCACGAGCAACACCAGACTCTCCCTCACTTCACGTTCAGCCCTTCTCGCCGCGAAACATCGGGCCTACCGTGCCAGGGCATCAGGCGCACAAGTCCTTCCGGCCTCCATAAGCGACGATCATTCCGCAGACCGAGGAATAAGACCGTACGTGACTCGATCAACCCTAGCGATCATTCCCCTATTTGCGAATTGGTCGCACGCAAGGCGTATCTCATCAATTGCCGGGGCGACTTCTTTAATTCCTTCCAAATAGGCCCTGATGTCATAAACGGTGAAACCATCGCTATCGCCCAAACTGTCGATATGCACCGGTGCGCCTCCCGGCAGCACGACGGTGTACCCGACGCCGTGAACGTTGTACTCGAGGCCTCGGCAGTGCCCATGACGGACGACCTCGTCCCGGAGAACCCGCTCCGTGAGTTCCGACGCCGACGTGACCCCTAAGACTGCCCCCACCAGGGCCTTAGCTGAGTAGAACTGGCGGACTGCGTCCTCAATGGTCCTCAAAACCTCGCGCGACATACTTCGTCACCTCAGCTTGTAGGGGTTTAGTCGATTTCCTTGGAATCGAGACGCCGTATCCAGGACGTCCGCCATATCCTTGTAGCCCCGGAAGCCACCGTTGAGAAGTTCATCGGTAACGTCGCGGATTCCTACGCGCCCCACTCCGACCCATTTGGCGGCAGCTAGGCGGTGATGACCATCGAGTACGTAGGTCGTGCCTTCGTGCCGAACGACCGACAAAGGACTCTGCCCCCAGTCGAAAGTACCAGCTCGCACATCTTTGCCGAGTCTAGCTACGTTCTTTGTCGACGAGTCGCCGGAAATGCGGTGCACGGGTTTCAAGTCTGAAGGACTAGCCCAGCCGCAGTTGTGGACAAGTACTTGAGTCTCGCCGGCGATCACATAGTACGTGTGGAGGCCGTCGACGGTCAGGTTGTGGACCTTCTGTTGCTCGGTCCACTTACGGAGGGCGACCACCGTGACCGGACGGTGATCTGCTGTCTCGAAGGCGTACCCGGGCTTGAGGTCCTTCGCCGCTGCCCAGCGGCCCTCGCTGTCGATCCAGAAGGGATGGCCGTCGGTGGCGGTCAGCTTGGCCGTCTGGTTGCCCAGATCGCCATCGGTGTCGATGGTGACCTCGACGAGGTTCTTGCTGCCCGAGCCGACGATGAGAGCGGTGACGGCACGTGCCTCGGGCCGGCCGGTGGTTGGGTCGGTGGCAAGCACCCTGTCGCCGACCCTGACCTCGCTGATCGCCTTGCGACTGCCGTCGGCCATCAAGACCCCGGTTGACGGGTGAAGCTGTTGCGGCAGCCCTTGCCAACCAGGCCCCGGCCGATGCTGCGGGCCTCCGCCATGCCAGCGCTGACCGCTCTGCTGCCGGCCGCCCGCATGCCTCCGCCGAGTGCCCGGAACCCGGCGCCGAGCGCCTGACCGGCGATGGAGCTGAGGCCGCCGCCGACCGCACCGAAGAGACCACCCAGCGCGGCATCGCCGGCCAGGCCCCAGCCGCGCTCGCCGTTCATGTAGCCGGGGACCGCCGCGCCGACCGCACCCGCGAGGGCACCGCAGGCCACCGCACCGACACCGGTCCAGCCGATCGGGTAGTCGCCGCGACGGCGCCGCGGCCCCCATTGTCGACACGAACTGCGGATGCTACGGTTTTCACATGTAAGAGAGTTCTTACACGTGAAGGGGTCTTGTGACAGCAAGCGGGCCGACCGGAGACGACCTGGTCGAGATACTGGCGGCGCTGGCCAACCCGATACGACTGCGCATCGTCGCGACGTTGGCCGGCAGCCGCGACTACGTGAGCCATCTGGCCCGCGAGATCGGAGTGAGTCGTCCGCTCCTACACATGCACTTGCGGCGGCTGGAAGCCGCGGGCCTGATCGCCGGCCGCCTGGAGCTCTCTGAGGACGGTAAGGCCATGAAGTACTACGAAGTCACCGACTTCAGTCTGCACCTGACCGCGTCGGCGGTAGCCGAGGCGGTCAAGACCCTCACCAGGTCGGACCCGGAGAAGGGTCCCGCGCCCAAGGAGTCAACCTGATGGACCCTTTCGGAGGGGAAATGTCCTGGCCATCGGCGATCTTCCTGCTCGTCGTGGTCGTCGTGGCGGCCTTCCTGGTCGCGATGGTCATTCTCGGCCTGTTCGAAACCCGCAAGGAGAAGCAGGCCGCCGCCCAGACGGACGATCTGCGTCAGCTCGTGCACCGTTACGAGCAACTCGCCGAGAACACCCTCGACGCCCAGCAGCGAACAGCCGCCGACCTGGCCGAACTGCGGGCACGTACAACGTCGATCGAACAACTACTGCGCAGCGTGGAATGAGAGGGACATCATGGAAGGCATCCGCTTCTACACGTACGGCCCGCCCGAGGTCCTCACGTTTCAGGACCTCGGCATGCCCACCGTCGGTGCCGACGACGTGCTGATCCGCGTGCGGGCAGCCTCGGTCAACCCCGCGGACTGGCACTTGATGAGGGGCACGCCGTACCTCGTGCGGCTGCGGGGCGGGCTGTCCCGCCCCAAGGCGAACGAGCTGGGCCTCGATCTGGCAGGGCGCGTCGAGGCGGTGGGCAGGAACGTCACCACGCTGCGGGTGGGAGACGAGGTGTTCGGCTGCCGGAACCTGGAGCGCGCCGGAACGTTCGCCGAGTACGTCACCATGCCTCACGACGCCGGAGTGCTGCTGAAACCGGTCGGCCTGACGTTCGAGCAGGCCGCGTCCGTGCCCGTGGCGGCGCTCACCGCCTACCAGGCTCTTCGTCACCACGGGCGGTTGCGCCCCGGTCAGCAGGTCCTCGTCAACGGCGCGGCGGGCGGAGTGGGGACGTTCGCGGTGCAGATCGCCAAGGCGCTGGGTGCCGAGGTGACCGGCGTGTGCAGCACCAGGAACGCCGAGCTGGTCCGGTCCATCGGCGCCGACCACGTCATCGACTACACCAAAGAGGACTTCACCCGCGGCGGACGACGCCACGACATCATCCTCGACAACGTCGGGAACCATCCGCTGTCCGCGTGCCTGCGTGCCCTCACCCCGCGGGGAACAATCGTCCCCATCGGTGGCACGGGCGGCCATGTCGTCGGTCCCCTGGGCCGCATGCTCCACGCGCTCGCGCTGTCGCTGTTCGTACGGCAGCGCCTCGTTCCCTTCCTGGCCCGCCCGACCAAGGACGACCTGGAGGCGGTCCGCGACCTTCTCGAATCCGGAAAGGTCACGCCGGTCATCGACCGGACATACCCGCTGAACGAGCTTCCCGCGGCCATCCGCCACCTCGAAGCAGGCCACGCCCGGGGAAAGATCGTCATCACCGTCTGACGGACCTCAGGAAGATCACCATCCGCGCGGAGCTCGACCAGCCGTAGCCACCTCCGCGAAGACACCGCTCATCCTACCGCGGTCGATCGACGAACAGATGGACCGATCGGCGAACAGATAGGCCGATCGATCGCCACCACGATCGCGAATCGAACCGGGACAGACCCGGACCGTGCTCTCTATCCGAGGCTACCGCCCACGGCCGCCACCGTGCGACACGTCAGCACCCGGCACGTGGGCGGGCGGCCCAGCCAACCCGCGTCTGGTCGAGCTGGTCTGTGCGGGCGGACGCCAGCTCGGCACCGGCGTGCCCGACCGCGAGTCTCCCGACGCACCGCACTCGCCCCCACACCATCACGCGGACGCCCCGTCGATAGCCGACGCCTCCCGGCACCGCGGTGACCCAGCGGCTCCGTCGGTCCTGGCGTAGCCACCCCGCCGTTGAACTGCCTGAGACAGGAGTACCTGTGGCAACATTCCTCTACCGCCTCGGCCGGCTGTCGTTTCGGCGTCGGCGGGTGTTCGTCGCACTGTGGATCGCGTTGCTGGCGGCCACCGGGGTCGCCGCCGCCACGCTTTCCGAGCCAGTCGACAACTCCTTCAGAATTCCGGGGACCGAGTCACAACGGGCCATCGACCAGTTGACGGAGAAGTTCCCCGAAGCGGCCGCGGGCGGCGCCACCGCGCGAATCGTGTTCGCCGCACCCGACGGGCGGACGCTCACCGATCCGCAGGTCAAGAACGCGGTCTCCGACGTCGTCGCCGAGCTCCGGCGCGCGCCCCAGGTCGCCCACGTGGTGGACCCGTACGCGGCGGGGGCGGTCAACCCGACCGGCACCGTCGGCTACGCCCAGGTCAGCTACCAGGTGCAGTTCGGCGACATGACCGACGCCGCGCGGGACGCGCTACGCCACGCCGCCGCGCACGGCCGGGACACCGGGCTGACCGTCGAGGTCGGTGGTGACGCGGTACAGGACCCCGCGCAGACCGGTGCCACCGAGGTGATCGGCGTCGGGGTCGCCGCGCTCGTCCTGCTGGTCACCTTCGGCTCGCTGGCAGCGGCCGGCCTGCCGTTGCTGACCGCGATCATCGGAATCGGGATCGGGATCGCCGGGATCACCGCGCTCACCGCCGTCGTGGACGTGTCCTCGAACGCCACGGCACTGGCCCTGATGATCGGGCTGGCGGTCGCCATCGACTACGCGCTGTTCATCGTCTCGCGGTACCAGCACGAACTGGCTGCCGGACGTGACCTGGGCGAGGCGGCCGGCCGCGCGGTCGGCACCGCCGGCTCAGCCGTGGTGTTCGCCGGCCTCACCGTGATCATCTCCCTTGCCGGGTTGTCCGTGGTCGGCATCCCCTTCCTCACCCAGATGGGGCTTGCTGCCGCCGGCACCGTCGCGATCGCCGTCCTCATCGCGCTGACCCTGCTCCCGGCGCTGCTGGGCATCGCCGGTCGTCGGGTACTCGGACGCCGTGCCCGCGACCCCGAGGCGGGCAGCGCCCCGAACCGGCCGACCGTGGGACTACGCTGGGCGCGCCTGGTCACCAGGCGCCCGGTCACGGCGCTGCTGGCCGCCGTCGTGGGCCTCGGCGTCATCGCCATCCCCGCGTCCGATCTGCGCCTCGCCCTGCCCGACGACGGCGTGGCCGGGCCACAGACCACCCAGCGCAAGGCGTACGACCTGCTCAGTGCGGGCTTCGGGCCGGGCTTCAACGGCCCGCTCCTGGCCGTGGTCGACACGACCGGCAGCGCCGACGCCCAGGCGACCGCGCGGCAGGTCGCCGACATGATCGCGGGCATGCCGAACGTGGCGGCGGTCAGCCCGGCGGCGGTCAACGCCGCCGGTGACACCGCGCTGCTTCAGGTGATCCCGGCCAGCGGCCCCACCGACGAGGCCACCAGCGGCCTCGTCACCGCCCTACGGGGCCGGGATCTCGGGACCGAGGTAGCCGTCACCGGGCACACCGCGTTGCAGAAGGACGTGTCCGACCGGCTGACCGGCGCGCTCCCGCCCTACCTGCTGCTCGTGATCGGCCTGGCCGTCCTGCTGCTGACGCTGGTGTTCCGCTCGGTCCTGGTCCCGGTCAAGGCCACCCTCGGATTCCTGCTCACCGTCGCCGCCACCTTCGGCGCCGTGGTCGCGGTGTTCCAGTGGGGCTGGCTGGCAGAAGTGGTCGGCGTCGACCAGGTCGGCCCCACCCCGAGCGTCATTCCCATCTTCCTGGTCGGCATCGTGTTCGGGCTGGCCATGGACTACCAGGTCTTCCTCGTCACCCGGATGCGGGAAGAGTACGTTCACGGTGCCCCCGCCGGGCAGGCGGTCGTCAACGGGTTCCAGCACGGTGCCCGCGTGGTCACCGCCGCCGCCGTCATCATGATGGCCGTCTTCGTCGGCTTCGTACCCTCCCACGACATGTTCATCAAGACGATGGGGTTCGCGCTGGCCGTCGGAGTCCTGATCGACGCCCTCGTCGTCCGGATGACCATCGTCCCGGCTACCATGACGTTGCTCGGGCGTGCGGCCTGGTGGCTACCCGGCTGGCTCAACCGGCTCCTCCCCGCCGTCGACGTCGAGGGCGACCAGCTCCACCACCGCCTCAACCCCGCGACCACCGACGCGTCCAACGAGCGCGAGCCGGAGTTGACCCGAGCCTGACCCATCCCGTCGGTTTTGCCTGCCCGCCGGCACGTCGGCGGGCAGGCTACCGATCGTCGTGACGTGCCGGCCGCCGGACTGGTCGTGCGGCGGTGATGAAAGGCTTGACGCATGAGTTCCACACCCGTACGGCACGATCCACCCGCCGAACCGCCCGTGGGCGACGAGGCGACCGCCTTCGCCGACCTCGGCCTGCGCGCCGAACTGCTGGCCGCGCTGTCCGCGCTCGGCTACGAGGAGCCCACCCCCATCCAGCGGGAGGCGATCCCGCCGCTGCTGGCCGGGCGGGACCTGCTCGGGCAGGCGGCGACCGGCACCGGCAAGACGGCGGCGTTCGCACTGCCGCTGCTGCAACGGCTGCCGGACGACCGTCCCGGCGGGGATCCGGTGGCGTTGGTGCTGGTGCCGACCCGGGAGCTGGCGGTACAGGTCTCCGAGGCGTTCCACCGCTACGGCAAGGACCTCGGTACCCGGGTCCTGCCGATCTACGGCGGGCAGCCGATCGGTCGGCAGCTGCGTGCGCTGGACGCAGGGGTGGACGTCGTGGTGGCCACCCCCGGCCGTGCGCTGGACCACATCGCCCGGGGCACCCTGCGCCTGACCGATCTCGCCACCGTGGTGCTGGACGAGGCCGACGAGATGCTGGACATGGGCTTCGCCGAGGACATCGAGGCGATCCTGGAGCACGCGCCGGAGCAGCGGCAGACAGTGCTGTTCTCGGCGACGATGCCCAGCCGCATCGACGGGCTGGCCCGCGCGCACCTGACCGACCCGGTGCGCATCCTCATCGCCCGCGAGCAGCCGGTGGCCGGCGAGGCCCCCCGGGTGCGGCAGAGCGCGTACCTGGTGGCGCGGGCGCACAAGCCGGCCGCGCTCGGGCGGGTGCTGGACGTGGAGTCCCCCACCGCGGCGATCGTCTTCTGCCGCAGCCGGGAGGAGGTCGACCGGCTCACCGAGACGATGAACGGCCGCGGGTACCGGGCCGAGGCGCTGCACGGCGGGATGAGCCAGGAGCAGCGGGACCGGGTGATGGGGCGGCTGCGGGCCGGCACCGCCGACCTGCTGGTGGCCACCGACGTGGCGGCCCGGGGCTTGGACGTGGAGCAGCTCAGCCACGTCGTCAACTACGACGTGCCGTCGGCACCCGAGTCGTACGTGCACCGGATCGGTCGGGTCGGACGCGCCGGCCGCGAGGGGGTGGCGATCACCCTCGCCGAGCCACGCGAGCACCGGATGCTCAAGACCATCGAGCGGGTCACCGGTCAGCGGATCACCATCGACAAGATTCCCACGGTCGCGGACCTGCGCACGCGCCGGCTGGAGCTGACGCAGGCCGCGCTGCGGGAGAGCCTGCTGGAGGACGACCTCGAACCGTTCCGCGTGATCGTCGAGTCGCTGAGCGACGAGTTCGACCTGATGGAGGTGGCGCTCGCGGCGGTGCGGCTGGCGCACGAGGCCACGCTCCCCGGCACCGCGGACGAGGAGGAGATCCCGCAGGTCGCGGTCCGCGCGCCCAGGACGGCCCGGCCTGGGTACGAGGGCCGCGGCGAACGCCGTGGCGGCGGTCGGCCCCGGGGCACGGGTACGACGCAGGTCTTCATCGGCCTGGGCCGGCGCGCCGGGGTCCGGCCACAGGACCTGGTGGGTGCGATCACCGGCGAGACCGGGGTGCGCGGGCGGGACATCGGCTCGATCGAGATCGCCGACCGGTTCTCCCTGGTGGAGGTGCCGGCCGGGGTGGCTGACGAGGTGATCAATGGCTTGCGGGGAAGCACGATCAAGGGTCGCAGGGCGACGGTGCGCCGGGACCGCGACGGCGACGGCGACCGGGACCGGCGGTTCGACCGCGGTGACCGGCGCCGCGACCAGCCCTGACCCGCCCGGGTCAACGGGTGGGACGGGCAACCGGTGACTCGCCCCACCCGCCGACTCGGCTACGACGGCGTCGCTACTCGACGTTTTCGCTGACCACGTTGTCGGCGCCGACCACTGGCACCTGCCGGCATCGCTGCCCCCGATCCCGCTCCCCCGTTCTCGTGGCTGTCGAGCATGGTTCGAGTACGGCCGGAAGACGTCGCCGCTCCTCGCGGTACTGCCGTCACCGCGCCGTGAGCAACGCCGGACCGTCCTGCGCCGGATCGAGGTCGGCCGGGCGCAGCGCCAGGGCGAGCACGTCGGCGACGTCGGCGAGGGTGTGCACGGTCAGTGCCTCGCGCACCTCGGTCGGCAGGTCGTCGAGGTCCGGCTCGTTACGCTTCGGGATGATCACCTCGGTCAGACCCGCCCGGTGCGCGGCGAGCAGCTTCTGCTTCACGCCACCGATGGGCAGCACCCGACCGGAGAGGGTCACCTCACCGGTCATCCCGAACTCGGGGCGGACGGGCCGGCCGCTGGCCAGCGACGCCAGGGCGGTGACCATGGTGATGCCGGCGCTGGGGCCGTCCTTGGGCACCGCGCCCGCCGGGACGTGCAGGTGGATCCGCCGCCCGGCCAGCGCGTTCGGGTCCAGCCCCAGTCGCCGCCCGTTCGACCGCAGGTATGACAGGGCGATGTGCGCAGACTCCTTCATCACGTCGCCGAGCTGACCGGTCAGGGTCAACCCCGGCTCGCCGTCCATGCTGGTGGCCTCGATGAAGAGCACGTCACCGCCGGCGCCGGTGACCGCCAGGCCGGTGGCCACTCCCGGGACCGCCGTCCGCTCCGCCGACTCCGGGGTGTGCTTCGGCCGGCCCAGGTAGCGGGTCAGGTTGTCGGCGTCCACCCGGACCGGGGCCGGGTCGGTCGCCGACGCGACGGCCACCTTTCGCAGGATCTTCGCCAGGGCACGTTCGAGCTGCCGCACTCCGGCCTCCCGGGTGTGCTCCCCGGCGATTCGCGCCAGCGCCTCGTCGGTCACGCTGACCTCGTCGACGGTCAGCCCGGCCCGCTCCCGCTGCCGGGGCAGCAGGTGGTCACGGGCGATGGCCACCTTCTCGTCCTCGGTGTAGCCGTCCAGGGTGACCAACTCCATCCGGTCCAGCAGCGGGCCGGGGACGGTCTCCACCACGTTGGCGGTGGCCAGGAAGAGCACGTCGGACAGGTCGAGGTCGACCTCCAGGTAGTGATCCCGGAAGGTGTGGTTCTGGGCCGGGTCGAGCACCTCCAGCAGGGCCGCGGCCGGGTCACCGGCGTAGCCGACGGCCAGCTTGTCGACCTCGTCGAGGAGCACGACCGGGTTCATCGAGCCGGCCTCGCGCAGGGCGCGGACGATCCGGCCGGGCAGCGCGCCGACGTACGTACGCCGGTGGCCGCGGATCTCCGCCTCGTCGCGGACACCGCCGAGGGAGACCCGGACGAAGTTGCGACCGAGCGCCCGGGCGACGGACTCGCCGAGGCTGGTCTTGCCGACCCCGGGCGGGCCGGCGAGGGCGAGCACCGCGCCGGAGCCGCGACCGCCGACCACGCCGAGGTTGCGCTCCGCTCGCCGGTTACGCACCGCGAGGTACTCCAGGATGCGGTCCTTCACGTCGGCCAGGCCGGCGTGGTCGGCGTCGAGCACCGCGCGGGCCGCAGTCAGGTCGGTGTTGTCCTCGGTCCGCGTGGTCCACGGCAGTTCCAGCACCGTGTCCAGCCAGGTGCGGATCCAGCCGGTTTCCGGGGAGGCGTCACTGGCCCGTTCCAGTTTGCCGACCTCGCGTAGCGCCGCCTCACGGACCTTGTCGGGCAGGTCGGCCGCCTCGACCCGCGCCCGGTAGTCGGCGGAGCCGTCCGGCGCGTCCTCGCCGAGTTCCTTGCGGATCGCGCCGAGCTGCTGGCGGAGGAGGAACTCGCGCTGGGACTTCTCCAACCCCTCGCGGACGTCGGTGTTGATCTGCTCGGCCACCTCCTGCTCGGTCAGGTGGTCCTTGACCCAGCCGACGAGCAGTTCCAGTCGGGCGGTGACGTCCGGCGCGGCGAGCAGCTCGGTCTTCTGTGCGAGGCTGAGCCAGGAAACGTAGCCGGCCGAGTCGGCCAGTTCGGAGAGGTCGGTCATCCGCTCGATCGCGTCGATGACCTGCCAGGCACCGCGCTGCTGAAGCACCGATGTCATCAGGGCCCGGTACTCGCGGGCGAGTTCCCGGGCGCGTCCGGCGGGGGCGGGCTCGGACAGTTCGGTCGCCTCGACCCAGAGGGCGGCGCCGGGTCCGGGGACACCGGAGCCGATCCGGGCCCGGGTGAGGCCGCGGATCACGGCGGCTGGTTCCCCGCTGGGAAGTCGACCGACCTTCTCGATGGTGGCGACGACGCCGACGGGACCGTACTCGCCATCGAGGCGGGGCACCGCGAGCAAGCTACGGTCACCGGCGGCTCGGGCCGCGTCGACGGCGGCCTGGGTGGTCGGGTCAAGGGTCACCGGGATCACCATGCCGGGCAGCAGCACGGCGTCGGTCAAGGGAAGTACCGGAAGAGTCGCCATCGAACACCTGCCATCGCGTTGAGTTGAGCGTGTTCAACTCAAGTAACAAACCGTACCCCTTGTTCCTGCCTGTGACCTACGACACGTGACGCTGTGCTGGGCGACACCCGAGGGACACCCGCCGCAGGCACCGGCCAGCGGTCCGCCCCACCCGCCGGGAGCAGTTTCCGGCTGGGTCGACCATCGAATTTCGCTGGAGGATTACTCGACTCGCCGGAATGAAGACGACGCGCTTTCTTGCGATAGTGCCGCGGGATACGTCAAACTTTGACCACACCCCATCCCCACACAGGGAGTAATCGGCGATGGCCAGAAAAGTAATCACAGTTCTGACTGACGACCTCGACGGCGGAATGGCCGATCGGACCGTCGAGTTCAGCTTGGACGGCGTGGCGTACACGATCGACGTCTCCGACGAGAACGCGGGCGTCCTGCGGAAGTCGTTGGACCCGTACCTCAACGCCGGGCGGCGGATCGGCCGTGGTGGCGTCGACACGTCACGGACATCCCGTCGCGGAGCCGGATCGGCGGCGGGAATGGACCGCGAGCAGAACCGGGCGATCCGCGAATGGGCCGCGAAGAACGGCTACAAGATTTCCGAGCGCGGTCGGATCCCGGTCGAGGTCGTCGAGGCCTACAAGAAGCGCTGAGCCAGCAGCGGGCCCAACCCGCGCGCGGGGTCGCGCTTGAAGGGGGTGCGGCCCCGCCGGTATTCGCGTGCCGATCATTGAGCTGATCTCAGCGACGCGAATGTGTTGATTGGTACGACACGGGCGAACCGGGTCACGCCGGACGGTGCTGGAAGTGGGCGTGGAGCCATCGATAGACAGGTCTTTGCGACAAGATCCACGTCTTCGAGAGGGCTCCACGTGATTGCCTATCGTGCCATGGTCGACGTCCCCAGGGAACTCGTGCAGTACCTCGGCCGGCTGCTTGCCGCGCAACGCCGAGCCAAGGGGACACGGCGCGACACCCGCGCGTTGACCTGCTTCTACCAGGCACTCCTGGTGCTCGTCTGGTTCCGCAAAGGCGAGGACGCGACCCTGCTGGGCGCCGGGTTCGGCATCTCCCGGGCCACTGCGTACCGGTATATGGCCGAGGGTGTCGCAGTGTTGGCCGCGCAGGCCCAGGATCTACACACAGCCCTGCGCCGGGTCGCCGACGACGGCTGGTCGTACGTGATCCTGGACGGAAAGCTGTTCGACTGCGACCGGGTGGCCGAGACCACCCTCAGCGTCAAGGGCGACACGATCGACGCCTGGTATTCCGGCAAGCATCGTGACTTCGGCGGAAACGTTCAAGCGGTCATGCGCCCGGACGGCCTGCCGGTGTGGACCTCCGCGGCGATGCCGGGGCATCTGCACGATCTGACCTGCGCCCAACAGCAGGGCATCACGGCTGCCCTGAACTGGGCCGCCTCCGAACTCGACCTGCCTACCCTGGCCGACTCCGGTTACGAAGGCGCAGGTCAAGGCGTCAAAGTCCCGGTCAAGCAGCCCACCGACGGGCAGCGGCTCGCTCCCGACAACCGCGCCTACAACCGGCTGCTACGCGGACTGCGCTGGCAGGGCGAACGCGGCTTCGCGATCCTGGTCGGACGCTGGAAAACCCTCCGGCATACCACCGCCAGCCCACACCGGATCAGCGACATCCTCGCCGCCGCACTCCACCTGACCCATTTCGAGTACAAGTACCTACCGCAAAGTCGCTGAGATTACTTCATTCCGCCCACCGAAGCGTGGCGCGTCACCCACACCGGCGGCGGTCACCCCTTCGTCACACCATGCGCCGCAATTGATCACAAGGCTGACGGGCCGTTACGGAGCAGCGGCTGGCCAGGGCCGGGACGGGTCGAGGAATCACCGCGCTCCGGGTCCGAACATCCGCCTGATCCGCTGACCCGATTGGCTTCGGCGGCAAGCCGACCCGGCGCCGGGCCGCCCGGGCACGCCCCCGGACGGCCCGCGGCCCCGCTCAGTTGACCTCGACCCGGACCACGTCGAACGCCGGGGTCTGGTTGGCCCGCTCCATCATGGGCACCCGGTGCGAGCCGTCACCGGCCCAGACCGCGCACTGGGCGACGCCGGACTCCGGCAGCCCGGGAACCTGGATCGTGACCTGGTCGGGCCGGGCTCCGCCCCCGTTGTCCTCGGTGGCGACGAAGAACGCCGGTACCGCCTCCGGGTTCGCCGGCGCCTCCGACGTGCTCTCCAGCATTCGACACGCGGTGTGGAAGTGCCCGCGCGTCAGGCCCTGGTCGTTGAGCAGCGAGCTCTCGACGTAGTAGCCGCCCTGACCGGCGGCCAGGAACCGGTCCCGGATGAGATTCTTGGTGGAGACCCGCAAGGTGAACGGCTCGTCGCGCTCCACCTGCTGCGGAAAGTCCGTGATCAGCAGAGAGGGGTTGTTCGCGGCGGCACCGACCTCACCGAAAGCGGTGCTGACACAGCGGTTGCCGTTCTGGAATCCGTCGTGTGGCTGGAGCTGGCTGTTGTCGCAGTTGTTTGCGAGCACATCGAGTCCTGCACCCGGCGCGTTGTCGCCGCCGCCGTCATCGTCGTTGCCGCCGTCGTTGTTGTCGCCGTCGTTGTTGTCGCCGGTCGGGGCGACCTGGCACCCGGCAAGCTGGGACAGGTTGCGGGGGCGCGGACCGAACCGGTCGATGGCGCTGGCGATACGGCTCAGCGTCGCCTGCCGCTTGCTGGCCAGCGGGGCCAGGATGGCGCTTCGGATGAACCTCTCGCCGCGACGCCCCTCGGCGGCTAGCCGCCGGTCGGCCTCGGTGATCTGGTCCTGCAGCTGGGCGAGGTTCCGATCCACCTCGGCGCGGGCCCGCTCCGGCACCTGCGGCAGCGCACCGGCCACGTCGGGACAGGCGACGGCGGTACCGCCGTTGTCCGCGGGGGCGTCGCCGTCCGGGTCTCCTGGCACTCCTCGACCGACTGCTGACCGTCACCCCAGTGGTTACGCACCCACCGGCCGTTCTGCCAGGTACGGGTCGTGGTGCCGGTAGCGGCCGGCGCGGTCGCGCCCGGGCTGGGCGGCACGCACTCGGCGGCCGCCCGTCGGGGCTTGTTCGACCGTCGCTCCCCGGCCGACGAGATCTGGGTCACGGCGACGATGCCGCCGAAGACCGCGAGTGTGCCGATCACAGCGATCAGTCGCTTGCTCCTCGCGTTGCCGGATGACCGGCGCACCCGTATGGACCTGCGCATCGAATTACTCCTTCGCGATCCGGTTGTTGAATCGAGACCTCGGCGGACCTACGGAATTGAGATGGCACACCCGGCGTCAGGCGTCGGGGCGTACCCGGCGGCGCGTCGATGACCGACGATGCCCTCCCGCACCGTCTTCCGCGTCTGATTGACGCGGTCGGGAAGATCCTGTCCATTCCCGCATGAGTACGGGGCCACGTCGGCGGAGGTTCAACACCGGCGTGGAAAACTCGCCGCGATGCTTGCGGGCGCGCCAGGAGTGCCTCGTCAGCCGACGCAGAGGTGGTCGAAAGCGAAGCCGTCGACCAGCTCGTCGCGGCGGGCGGTTGACCGGCGGATTCCGGCCCGCAACCCGTCCCGCGACGTCAGCGCCCGCGCGGCGCTCTCCCGAGCGCGCAGGCGCACCGACGGCCAGCGTGGCGAGATCCTCGGCGAGCCGGTCGATCCCGGTGGAGAACCGGTGCTCCACCACCGTCACCAGCTCCGCGAGGTCGGGCGACCGGTCTTCGCGACGCAGACCGCGACGTCGTAGGTCTCCCACGGGGCGCCGGTCCACTGGCGACCGGTGACACCGGGCACACGCCGCTGCACCAGGTCTCCCAGCCGCCGCGGGCCGTGCGCGACCTCGTCACCTCAGGTCAACACGGAGCCCGCACGCTGTCCACGGGCACCGCCCGGCAGCCAGCCGCCTTCCGCGCCACCGCGTGGACGGACGGCTCACCGCCAGACGACCACCTCGGAGAGCGGCTTACGGGTGATGGCCGGAACGGTGGCCCCGTCCGCCGGGTAACCCACCGGAATGACCACGTTGGCCCGTTCCTCGGTGGGCCGGTCCAGCAGCTCGTTGAGGAAGCGCATCGGGCTCGGAGTGTGGGTGAGGGTGGCAAGGCCCGCCTGGTGCAGCGCGGCGAGCAGGAGTCCGACCGCGATCCCCACCGACTCCTTGACGTAGTAGGGGCGCGGGGTGTCCGGACCGCGGTGCACCTCGAAGACCACGATCACCGCGGGCGCGGTCTCCAGGAACGGCTTGCTCGCGTCGGTGCCCAGCGGCGCCAGCGCCGCCAACCACTCCTCCGGTGCGCGCTGTTCGTAGAAGATGCGCTCCTCGGCCTCGGCGGCGACCCGCAGCCGGCGCTTGAGCTCCGGGTCGGTGACCACCACGAATCGCCACGGCTGCCGGTTGGCGCCGCTCGGCGCCGAAGCCGCGGCACGCAACGCCTGGTCAAGGACGCCGGCCGGGATCGGTCGGTCGCCGAAGTCGCGGATGGTGCGACGTCGCACCATCGCGTCGGCGAAGGCCCGGGACCGGGCCAGCGCCTCCGTCGGAGATACGCCGTAGTCGGGTACGGGCCGAGTGGGTGGATCCGCGGGGGTGTTCGGGGGCACCGTGTCATTGTCGACACCCCACCCCGCCCCGGCCAGCCGAACACGCGGCATGATCGGCGTGAGCCGGCAGACGAAGGGGGTGGACGGGCGGATGCGGGTGGTGTCACTGGTGCCGTCACTGACCGAGGCGGTGGCGTCGACGCTCCCCGGGCTGTTGGTCGGGGCGACCGACTGGTGCACCCACCCCGTCGGGCTGGACGTGCCACGGGTCGGCGGCAGCAAATACCCGGACCTGGACCGGATCCGCGCGCTCCGGCCCGACCTGGTCCTGGTCAACGTCGAGGAGAACCGACGCGAAGACGCCGATGCCCTGGCGGCGGCCGGCGTGCCGGTGCGGGTCACCTACCCTCGCACGGTGGACGACGCGCTCACCGAGCTCGCCGCCCTGCTGGCGGAGCTGGGCGCGGCGGCCGAGCCGGGCTGGCTGACTGCTGCCCGCCACGCGTGGAGCGCCGTGCCGGTCGACGCGCCGCCACGTCGGGCGGTGGTGCCGGTCTGGCGGCGGCCGTGGGTGGTGCTGGGTCGGGACACGTTCGCCGGTGACGTACTGCGCCGGCTGGGCGTGACCCACCTGTACGCCGACCACGCCGAGCGGTATCCGCGGCCGCCCCTGGCCGAGCTGCGGGCGCGGAAGCCGGAGCTGGTGGTGCTGCCGGACGAGCCGTACCCGTTCGCCCCGGGCGACGGCCCGGAGGCGTTCCCGGGTGTGCCGTGCGCCCTGGTCTCCGGCCGGCACCTGACCTGGTACGGGCCGTCGCTGGGCGAGGCGCCCGCCCGGCTCGCGGCCCAGCTCGCGGCGGCAGTCAGCGATCCGGCGGGATGAGCCGCCGCTGGCCGGCCCGGTTGCGTCCCCGGCGGGCGACGACAGCGCTCCAGGCGATCGAGGCCGACAGGGCCAGCACCACCACCGTCAGCGTGAGCCAGACCGGTACCTCGCCCACCGGCGTCTCGGCGAGGATCAGCTTCACTCCGGCGAAGGCGAGCACGACCGCCAGTCCGTACCGCAGGTAGCCGAAGTGCCGCAGCAGACCGGCCAGGCAGAAGTAGAGGCTCCGCAGGCCGAGCACGGCGAACGCGGTCGCCGTCCAGACCAGGAACGTGTCGGTGGTGATGGCGAGGATCGCCGCCACCGAGTCGATCGCGAAGACCACGTCGGTGCCCTCGATCGCGGCGAGCGCGACCAGCAGCAGCGTGGCTCTGCGCTGGCCGTCGACCCGGGCCGTGAAGTGGCTACCGTGGTAATGCGGATCGGTCGGCACCAGCCGCCGGACGAGCCGCACGGCCGGGTTGCGGCCCGGGTCGACCTCGGGTTCGCCGCGCGCGGCGAGTCGCCAGCCCGTCCAGACCAGGAACGCTCCGAGGGCAAGCCCGGCCCAGGCCAGCCGGTCCAGTAGGTGGGCGCCGGCGAAGATGAAGACGAGCCGGAAGGCGAGGGCGCCAACCACTCCCCAGAAGAGGACCTTGTGCTGGAACTCGTCGGGGACCCGAAAGTAGCGGAACAGCAGCGCGAACACGAAGACGTTGTCGATGGACAGGGCCTTCTCGAGCAGGTAGCCGGAGTAGTACGCGCCCGCGGGCTGGCCGCCCAGCCAGATCAGGACCACCAGTCCGAACGAGAGACCGGCGGTGATCCACACCGCCGACCAGGCGAGCGCCTCGCGCAGCTCGATGAGGTGGTTGTCGCGGTGGGAGAGCACGTCGACCGCGAGCATGACGGCGATGACCGCGCCGACCGCCGCCCAGCCCCACAGCGGCACGGCGAACGTCGCCTCGTCCACCCGGCGCCCTCCGCATCCGTGACGCCGCGCCCCGCCGACGGTGCGGGGCGGCCGGGCCCGCCGGATCGTCGACCGGACCGGGCCGCGTCGTCGCCTCCGAGACTAGGCGAGCCGGCCGGCTGGTCGTCGTGGCTCCGCCGAACTCGACGCCCGCCGAGGGCCGACCCACGGGCGGCACACCCGCGACCGGTCACCGCGCCTTCACCGCGCGTGACGATGTCGACCAGCCGCCCCGCTCGTCCAGCACGGCAGGCGGTTCACCGGCCCGTTGTCCCATCAGCCGCGGGCCTGCCGCGGCACTCCGACGATGTGGCCGCGCCCGACAGGCATCGGCGGATCACGATCCGGCAGGATCACGGTGCGAACGACGTCACGACCGACACGGTAGGAGACTCCCGGATGGACCAGGCAGGCAAGCCCGAAGTGGGCCCGATCGTTGGCGCGCCCCCGGCCGATCTCGTCATCGAGGACATCACCATCGGGGAGGGGCCAGAGGCGCAGGTGGGGCAGGTCGCGAACGTCCACTACGTCGGTGTCGCCCACTCCACCGGCCGGGAGTTCGACGCGTCGTGGAACCGGGGGGAGCCGTTCGGGTTCCCGCTCGGGGGTGGACGGGTCATCGCCGGCTGGGATCGGGGTGTCGTCGGCATGAAGGTCGGTGGTCGTCGTCGCCTGACCATCCCGCCGCACCTCGGCTACGGCGACCGGGGCGCCGGAGGCGTCATCAAGCCGGGTGAGACCCTGGTGTTCGTCGTCGACCTGCTCGACGTCCGCTGACCTCCGCCGCCCCGCACAGCCAGCCGCCAGCGCGGGGACAAGATTCGCCCGCGAGCCCGTGGCATCGGTCGGCCGAGCCCCGGGCGTGCCCGGACGACGCCCGCCTTGGCGCTCAGGCCGCGATCAGCTCCCGCACGGTCGGGACGGGAGCGGCCGGATCGGCTGCGACGACCCGGACCACCCGGAGCAGGCCCGTCACCCGCAGCACCCGGGCCACCACCGGGTCGGGGCGCACCAGCACCAGTTCCCCGCCACCGGAGCGGAGCCGCAGGTGGGCGGCGACCAGCGCGCGCACCCCGACGGCGGAGAGGACACTGACGCCGGACAGGTCCAGCCGGAGCACCGACCGGGCTGGCACCGCCCACAGCGCCGAGCGCAGCACGCCGACGGTCGCGATGTCCACCTCGCCGACGGCTCGCACGTCTACCACCCGGTCACCCATGTCGACCTCGACGTGGAACCGATCGTCCCGCTGCCCCATACCGACGAATCTAGCCCGCCCCACCGACAGTTTCGTCCCCCCGCAGGCCGGGATCCGGGTACGACCAGGGTCGCACCCCCACGGGTCGGGGATCCCCCTTCCGGGTGGCACCCGGGAGAACCGCCCACCGGGTCCGGCGAACGGTTCAGCAGAGGCCGTGGGCGGCGGGCGGACGGGTACCGTCCCGCTGACGGTCCGCCGGACCGGGACGCCGCGGGGGACCCACCCGCTCCCGGCCGGTCCCCCGCGTCCCCTGGTTCAGCCGCTCTCGGACGGCACCGGCGAGGGCGAGCCGCCGGCCACCATGCCGGGATGCGGCGCCTGCGTGGGGCTCGGCTTGAGCCCGGCGGGCACGGGCAGGGCGCTGCCCTTGACGTACTGGTCCCAGCTCACGTTCCAGGCCGTCCAGCCGTTGCCCTCGGTCAACTCGACCTCGGTGCCCTTGAAGGTGACCAGGTCGCCGACCTGGGTGACGCCCATCAGCCAGTCCGCGGCGGCGGAGGAGACGTTGGTGCAGCCGTGCGAGACGTTGGTGTACCCCTGGTCCCCTTCGGACCACGGCGCGGCGTGGATGAACTCGCCGCCCCAGGTGAGGCGCTGCGCGTCCTCGACGTCGACCACGTAGCCGCCGTTCGGCTCCCCCGGGTGTCGAACGTGGCGTACTGGTGCTTCTCCATGATCACCATCTTGCCGCTGGAGGTCGGTGTGCTCGGCTTGCCCAGACTCACCGGGATCCGGCGGATCAGCTTGCCGTCGCGGTGCACGGACATCTGTTTGGTGGCGTTGTCGATCTCCAGGGAGACCTGCCGGCCGATCTTCGAGGTCGCCCTCCGGTCGGAGTCGCCGACATGCTCCTTGCCGATCGGCAGCCCCTCGAGGCCGGCGCGGACGCTGATCGTGGTTCCCGGACGCCAGAAATCGGGTGCCCGGTAGTAGACCTGGCTGCCGTCGGACACCCAGGACCAAACGCCAGGCTGGGGCGGATTGGTCTTAACGAACAATCGGCGCTGCACCGTCGCCCTGGCCTCTTTCGGAATGGGCGGATCGAACGCGACGGTCACCGGCATGGCCGTTCCGTACGTCCGATTGCCGGCGAAATACAACGTGCTGGTGATTGCTGGTTTGGTGGACTTCGGCATGGTCGTGAAGGTCGTCCGCTGGGTGGCCGTCTTGCCGGAGTCGCCGGTGGCGGTCACCTCAGCCGTGTAGGTCCGGCGGGGCCGCAGCGGCGCGCTCGGCACCCAGGCCGAGCCGTCCTCCCGGGGCTCCGTTTTGACGTCCGCTCCCTTGTCGTCGGTGATCCGGACCGAAGTCACCTTGCCGCCCTTGACGGCGACGCCCACCTCGGCGCTGATCGGGACGTCCCGGGCCCGGTCGGCCGGAGTGACGGCCAACTCCGGGGCAGTCCGGCCCTCCTCCGATCGTGCGTTGCGGTCGACGGTGCATCCGCCGAGGGCCAACGGTACGATCGCGACGGCCGCCGCGAGCAGCGTCATTCGTCGCCTGAAATCCATGATGCTCCCCCCGCTCTCGCCTTCCTCCGCCACATTCTCTCCGCCCCGCACACTTACGCACGCAATTTCGCTGAATCCCCGGGCGCAGTTATCGACCCCCATTCTCCGATCCGGCGCGAGCTGCGCCGCCCGTTACCGACCGTGCCCGAACACCACTGGCCGTCCGCCTTCGACCCCGACCCGCCTGGTTCGCCCATTCCACCGGCCTTCCTCGCCCGCCGACGCACGCCCCGGCCAGGAACGCGGAAGCCCTGGACGTGCGTCCAGGGCTTCCGCGTTCTGGTTTCACAGGTTGGCGATCAACACCGCCGGTCGCTCGACGCAGTCCGCGACGTGCCGCAGGAAGCCGCCGGCCACCCCGCCGTCGCAGACCCGGTGGTCGAAGGTGAGGCTCAGCTGGGTCACCTTCCGCACTGCGAGCTGCCCGTCGACCACCCACGGCTTGTCCACGATCCGCCCCACACCGAGCAACGCCGCCTCCGGGTGGTTGATGATCGGGGTCGAACCGTCGACACCGAACACGCCGTAGTTGTTCAGCGTGAACGTGCCGCCGGTGAGCCGGGCCGGCGGGAGGGTACCGGCCCGCGCCGCCGCCGTGGTGTCCGCCAGCGCGACGGCCAACTCGGCGGTGGTGAGCCGCTGCGCGTCCCGCAGTACCGGCACCACCAGGCCCCGGTCGGTCTGGGCGGCGATGCCCAGGTGCACGCCGGCGGACTGGACGACCCGCTGCCGTTCGGTCTCTACCCGGGCATTGAGCTGCGGAAACCGCCGCAGGCCCGACAGGCAGACCCGGGCCAGCAGCGCCAGGACGCTCACCGGCGTGTCCGGGGTGGTCGCGTTGATCGCCACGCGGGTCTCCAGCAGGGCGGTCGCGTCGACGTCCACCCAGATGGTCACCTCCGGGATCTCCCGCCGGCTGCGGGACAGCTTGTCGGCGATGGCCTTGCGGATGCCGGTCAGCGGCACGACCACGTCGCCGTCGCTCAGCTCGCCGTGCGCCACCGGGGCGTCGGGCACGGCGGTGAGCGGCGCGGTCGGCGAGGCCACGGCAACCTCCACGTCGGCGCGGCGGATCACGCCGCCGGGCCCGGTGCCGTGCAGGGACGCCAGGTCGATGCCGCCTTCCCGCGCCAACCGCCGGACGATCGGGGAGATGACCAGCGGGGCGGTCCGTGACACGTCCGGGCCGTCCACCGAGCGCCACGTGGACGCCCTGGCGGCGGCCGGGGAACCGCCGGGTGCGACCGAGGTGCCGGCCGGCGTCGGCACGCCCGCCCCGGACTCCGGCGCGACGACGACACGAGGTCGGCGCCGCCGGCCTGCGCCGCCGTGGCCGGTGCCGTAGCCGATCAGGACATTTCCGGAGCCGGCCCGCTCCTCCTCCCGGTAGGCGGCGGGCTCGGAACCGTCGTCGGGCGCGGACCCCCCGGCCGTGTCCGGTGGGGCGATCGTGACCAACGGCTGGCCGACCGGGCGGACCTCACCCGCCGCGCCGTGCAGGGCCACCACCCGCCCGGCGTACGGACAGGGCACGTCGACGACGGCCTTGGCGGTCTCCACCTCGACGACGGTCTGGTCCACGGTCACCGTGTCGCCGACGACGACCCGCCACTCGACGATCTCCGCCTCGGTCAGCCCCTCCCCGAGGTCCGGCAGGAGGAAAACCTTCTCGCTCACTGGTGCACCATCCTCAGGTCACTGATCCCGTCGGGGTTGGTGATGCGCCCGAGGTGCCGCCCGGTCATCGCCCTGCTCGCTTGACACGGTTGATGTCCAGCATGAGATCTGCGAGATCTGGCGGTTCCCCGGGACGTGCCGACCGTCGACAGGGCTGAGCGCCAAAGCCTCGTGCTGCGAGCGCCGATCAGTGAGCGAACCGGCTGCCACGTCCCGGCACCATCGGCACCGTACGAGGGCGCCTCCCCACTGGGACTAGCAGCGAGGAGGCTGACGTGAAGTCTGCCAGTAACACCCTGCCCGAGGAAGCTCCGAACGATGTGACCGCTGGCCTGGACTGGGCCCGCGACGATCACGCCGTGTCGGTCGTCAACGGCCGCGGCCGCGAGATCGCCCGGCACACGGTCGAGCACACCGCCGCCGGCCTGCGCGAGCTGATCACCGTGCTGGCCGCCGCGGGCTGCCGGGAGGTCGCGATCGAACGCCCCGACGGGCCGGTGGTCGACACCCTGCTCGATGCGGGGCTGACCGTGGTCGTGATCAGTCCGAACCAGGTCAAGAACCTGCGTGGCCGGTACGGCTCGGCCGGCAACAAGGACGACCGGTTCGACGCGTTCGTGCTGGCCGACACCCTGCGCACCGACCGGGCCCGCCTCCAGCCGCTGGTTCCGGACAGCCCGCAGACCATCGCGCTGCGCCGCACGGTCCGGGCCCGACGCGACCTGGTCGCGCACCGGGTCGCTCTGGCCAACCACCTGCGCGCCCACCTGCGCCTGGTCTTCCCCGGCGCGGTCGGCCTGTTCAGCGAGATCGACTCGCTGATCAGCCTGGCATTCCTGATCCGTTTCCCGACCCAGGACAAGGCCGACTGGCTCACCCCAGCCCGGCTGGCCAAGTGACTGTCCTCGGTCGCCTACTCCGGTCGCACCAACCCGGTCGTACTGCACACCCACCTGACCGCCGCGCCCCGCGGCGCCGTCGGCGACAAAGCCGCCGCGCACACCGCGATCACCGAATCCTTCGTCGCCGCACTGACCGTCGTCGGCAAGCAGATCAAGGCCCTGGAGGCCCAGATCAGCACCCAACTCGCCCGGCACGCCGACCGGCACATCTTCACCAGCCTGCCCCGCTCCGGGCAGGTCCGAGCGGCACGGCTGCTGGCCGAGATCGGCGACTGCCGAGCCAAATTCCCCACAGCCGAAGCGCTGATCTGCCTGGCCGGTACCGCGCCGTCCACCCGCCAGTCCGGCAAGTCCCGTGTCGTCGGGTTCCGCTGGGCCTGCGACAAACAACTCCGCGACGCCGTCTGCGACTTCGCCGGCGATTCCATCAAGGCCAACCCGTGGGCCGCCAACCTCTACTGGCAGGCCCGCCAACGTGGACACGACCACCCACACGCCGTCCGCGTCCTGGCCCGCGCCCGGATCACCGTCATCTGGCACTGCTGGCACGACGGCGTCGCCTACGACCCCACCAAACACCGGGCCCTGCAACGACTCATCAACCAAGATCAACAAGCGGTAGGTTGACACAGGGCTTCTCATGCCGCCACCCAGCGCTCGTCGGGCCGGTCGTCCCACTGAAGACGGGCCACCGCGTCGAGGACGCGTTCCACGCCGGGCAGGTGGGTGTGCTCCAGCATCGGCGCCGGGTACGGGATGTCCAGGCCGGACACCCGCAGCACCGGGGCGTGCAGGGAGTGGAAGCAGCGCTCCTGCACCCGGGCGGCGATCTCCGCGCCGACTCCGGCGAAGCCCTGCGCCTCCTGGATCACCACGCAACGACCGGTCTTGCGCACCGACGCGGTGACGGTGCCGTCGTCGAACGGCACGATCGTCCGTACGTCGACGACCTCCAGATCCCAGCCCTCCTCGCGGGCGGCCTCGGCGGCCTCCAGGGCCACCGGCACCGCCGGCCCGTACGCGACCAGGGTGGCGTCGGAGCCCGAGCGGCGGACGGCCGCGCGGCCGAACGGCTCGGTCCGGGCCGGCAGCACGGCCTCGGCGCTGGCGAAGTAGAGCTTCTTCGGCTCCATGAACACGACCGGGTCCGGGTCGGCGATCGCCGCACGCAGCAGCGAGTACCCGTCCTCGACGGTCGCCGGAGTGACCACCTTGAGGCCGGGGGTGTGCGCGTAGTACGCCTCGGAGGAGTCGCAGTGGTGCTCCACTCCGCCGATACCGCCCGCGTACGGGACGCGAATGACAATGGGCACGCTGAGCGCACCCCGGGTGCGGTTGCGCAGCTTCGCCACGTGCGAGGCGATCTGCTCGAACGCCGGATACGCGAACGCGTCGAACTGCATCTCCACCACCGGCCGCAGGCCCGACATGGCCAGGCCGACAGCGAAGCCGACGATGCCGGCCTCGGCGAGCGGGGTGTCGAAACAGCGCTTGTCGCCGAACCGGGCCGCCAGGCCGTCGGTGATCCGGAAGACGCCGCCGAGTTGGCCGACGTCCTCGCCGAAGACGACCACCCGCTCGTCGTCGAGCAGCGCGTCGGCAAGCGCCGCGTTGAGCGCCTTCGCCATGGTCATGGCAGCCATCAGGCGTCCCCCTCCTGCTCGGCCGCGGCCAGCTCGGCGCGGACCTGCTCGCGCTGCTCGACCAGGTGCGGGGTCGGCTCGGCGTAGACGTGGTCGAACAGGCTCAGCGGGTCGACGGTGGGCTTGTCGTGCATCCGGTCGCGCAGGTCGGCTGCGTACGCCTCGGCCTCCCCGGCCACCGCGGCCACGGCCGCGTCGTCGAGCGCGCCGCGGGCCCGCAGATACGTCTCCAGCCGGGCGAGCGGGTCGCGATCCCGCCAGGCGTCCACCTCGTCGGCGTCCCGGTAGCGGGTGGCGTCGTCGGCGTTGGTGTGCGGCTCCATCCGGTAGGTGTGCGCCTCCACCAGGAACGGACCGTGACCGGCGCGGGCGTGCGCCACCGCGCGGGTGAGCACCGCGAGCACGGCGACCGGGTCGTTACCGTCGACCTGTTCGCTGGGCACGCCGTAGCCGACGCCCTTGTACGCCAGGCTCGGCGCGGCGGTCTGCCGGGAGAGCGGGACGCTGATCGCGTACCGGTTGTTCTGCACGAAGTAGACCACCGGCGCCTTGAACACGGCCGCGAAGTTGACCCCCTCGTGGAAGTCGCCCTCGCTGGTGGCGCCGTCGCCGACGAAGGCCACGGCCACCGTGTCCCGCCCCTGGTACGCCTCCCCGTACGCCAGGCCGGCGGCGTGCACGCACTGGGTGGCGAGCGGGGTGCACTGTGGGGCGGTGCGCCGGACTGCCGGGTCGTACCCGCAGTGCCAGTCGCCGCGCAGCAGCGTCAGCACCTCGACCGGGTCGATGCCCCGGGCGGTCAGCGCCATCGACTCGCGATAGGTGGGGAAGACCCAGTCGTCGTCGCGTAGGGCGAGGATCGCGCCGACCTGGCAGGCCTCCTGTCCCCGCGCGGACGGGTACACGGCCAGCCGGCCCTGCTTGGTCAGCGCGGTGGCCTGGACGTCGAAGCGGCGACCGATCACCATCCGTCGGTGCAGCTCGACGAGCGCCTCGACGGGCGGCTCGGGGTAGTCGGCGGGGGCCGGCAGCGGGGTGCCGTCGGCGGCGAGCAGGCGGACCGGCTCGCCGGCCGGCAGCAACGCACGGGCCGGGTCCGGCGTGGTGGCCGGCCGGGATCCGCGTCGGGACTCCCTGCGGACCGCCTGGGGTGTGGTCGTCACGGCGGGCACCTCCTGGACATCTGGTGCGCCTATGCTCCTGCTGTCGGATGATTGACTCAAGATCCCCGGTGAACGCGGGATGAATGGCGGTGAGAAGGGGTGCTCATGAGCCAGGAGTCCGGACCGGAGGTGGACCCGACGGTCGGAACGGGACGATCGGCCCGCGCTTTGGACGAGGTCGACCGGCGGATCCTGGCCGAGCTGGCCCGGGACGGGCGCACGTCGGTGCGTACGCTCGCCGAGCGCATCCACATCTCGCGCACCAACGCGTACGCCCGGGTGGAGCGGCTGCTGCGCGACGGCGTGATCACCGGATTCCGGGCGCAGGTGGCACCGGCGGCGGCCGGGCTCGGCACCTCGGCGTACGTCGCCATCACCATCGAGCAGAACACCTGGCGCGAGGTGTCCGCCGAGCTGGCCCGGGTGCGCTACATCGAGCACGCGGCGCTGCTCGGCGGCGACCACGACGTGCTCGCGCTGGTCCGCGCGCCGGACAACGCCGCCCTGCGGGACGTGGTGCTGAGTCGGGTGCAGAGCATCCCCGGGGTGCTGTCGACCCGCACCTGGCTGGTCTTCCACGAGTTCGACGGCGAGACCAACCCCTGGGAGTGACCCGGCGGCCGGTTCAGCGACCCGTGCCCGGTCATGCCCGACCGCCGAGCAGCGCCGCCGAGTGCGACCACGCCCGCCGGCTTCGCCCGGTCCACCTGGCAGCACGGGTACGTGCATCAATTGGGTGCGGCTCCTCTGAGGTGATCGTCTATTGTGGGATGGCACCGCCGAGGTAGCGGCTGTTGTGGATGCGTTGTTGTTCCTGGGCCAGGTGCCAGGTCCAGTACTGGTCGAAGTCGCCGTTGCTGATCAGGGTGCGGAGTTTGAGGATTGCTTCGGCGCCGTCGAGGCCCCAGCGAGCGCCGGTGACGTCCATACGATCTTTGACCAGGTGGCGGCAGGCGCCTTCGATCACCCCGGTGGCGATCGGCCACCCGTTGGCCAGCGCGGTCGGGTAGTCCAGGTACGGTTTTTTGGCCAGCAGGTAGGCGGCGGCGACATCGGCGGGTTTGCGTTTGCCGGGGTCCAGGCCGTGGTAGGTGGCCTTGCGTCGGATGGCTGCGGCGACTATGCCGGCCCGTCCGGCCAACACCTGCCGGGCCTGGGCGCGGACCCACCGTTCGGCGTTCGGGTCGCCCTCCGGGTGGAAACACCAGGTGGCCTTCCAGAGGTACTCGATGACGTGGATGAAGTCCACAACAACCGGCAAGGTGATCTTGCGGGTTTTGGCCTCGGCGTGGATCCGGTCGATCTGGTGGGTGTTGCCGTCGACCAGGGCGATCCAGGTCCGAGCGTGGTCGGGGTCGCGGCGGTCGGCCTCGGCGAACCCGGCGGCGATCACCGCCGCGGCGTCGTCGGTCACGCTGGCGTGCAGCCACTTGCCGGAGGTGACCGGCGCCGGGGTAGCAGTTTGGGCCGCTTCGGGGTCCTCGGGCAGGATGTCGGCGATGGTGCGCGGCTTGCCGGTCACGTCGAAGACCGCGGCGACCTCGCACATCCGCTTGCGGTTGCGTTTCTCGCCCTTGGACCGGCGGCCGGCCAGTTTCTGGCTGACCGCGGCCTTGGCGGTGCCCGCGCGGAGCCCGTCGGGGCGCATCACCACCCCTTTGGCGTCGAAGGACAACGCCAGCACATCATCATCGGCCGACCAGTCCGGGGCGTGGGCGGTGTAGAAGGCATCCACATCTATCGCCGCTGCGGCGGCCAACGCCTCGACCTGCCGTTTCCCGATACGCACCGTGGTGGCCCGCTCAATCGCGGCCGCCGCGTCGGTGAACGAGCCGCGGGCCGCCTCGGCCGCGGCCAACCGGCGCAGTCCATGCGAGTGCTTCTCCACGGGCAGGTTCAACACCGCGTCCGCCGGGTTCAGATCGGCCCGCGCCCGCGCCCGGTAGGCGATACGCGTCACCACCACCTCACCGAACCGGGTGGCCAGCGTCCGCTGCCGCCCCCGCTCGGCCCACCCCCGCAGATGGCTATCGGCGTCGGTCACCTCGTCGAGCCGTTCCTCCCGACTGGCACGAAGATCCAGACTGTCCTGCAACAACTGACACAGCAACCGCATGCCATCGGTATGCAGCCGCTCCTCCAGTTCGGCGTGAGTCATCCCCGCCGCATGCTCACCGGACAGGAAGTCCACCATCGCGCCGAACCGCACGGATGAGCCGGCGAAAGCATCGTCCGCCGTCTCGGATGCGTACTCTTGCACCGGGCTCCCTCTTTGCTGATGTTCGTGTCTCGCAACCGACGAACATAGCGGGAGGATCCCTTTCACCATCACAACCAGTAACACATCCCCAGGCCACACAGCGTGTCGCCGCACCTCACCAGAGCCGCACCCGCATCAATTGACAGCCACCGTGAATCACCCAGGCGGCTAGTGCCCGACGGTTCGCATTCCTGCCTCGGTGTACCTTGCACCGACCACAGCGCCGGCCGGCACCGCCTCGCGGAGTCGGATCTGCTGCTCCGGGGTCAGCCGAATGTCGGCCGCCGCCGCGTTCTCCTCCAGCCAGCGGACCCGCTTGGTGCCGGGGATCGGCAGAATGTCCTCGCCCCGGGCCAGCAACCAGGCCAGCGCCGCCTGGGCCGGAGTGCAGCCGATCTCCCCTGCCACTTCGCGGACCGCGTTGGCCAGCTTCACGTTGGCGTCGAGATTGCCCTCGGCGAAGCGCGGCACGGTGCGTCGCCAGTCGTCCTCGGCGAGCTGCGTCCGGCTGGTGATCGTCCCGGTGAGCAGCCCCCGCCCAACCGGCGAGTAGGCCACCAGAGACACCCCCAGTTCACGGCAGGTGGCCAGCATCTCCCCCTCGACGTCCCGGGTGAACAGGGAGTACTCCATCTGCACCGCCGCGACCGGGTGTACGGAGTGCGCCGCCCGCAGCGTGGCCGGGCTGATCTCGGACAGGCCGATCAGGCGGACCTTGCCGGCGGTGACCAGGTCGGCGAGCGCGCCCACGGTCTCGTCGATCGGCGTCTCCGGGTTACGCCGGTGCAGGTAGTACAGGTCGATGGTCTCCACCCCGAGCCGGCCCAGCGAGGCGTCGCAGGCCTGTCGGGCCCAGGCGGCGCTGCTGTCCACGTAGGCACCGGGGGTGCCGGTGCCGCCAAAGCTGTCGCCGGTGGTGCGGTTGCCGAACTTGGTGGCGAGGAAGACCTCGTCTCGCCGGGCCCGCACCACCGGGGCGAGCAGCCGCTCGTTCGCGCCGAAGCCGTACATGTCGGCGGTGTCGAGGTGATTGACCCCGAGGTCGAGGGCCCGGTGCAGGGTCCGCGTCGACTCGGCGTCGTCCGCCCCGCCGTACCCGAAGCTCATGCCCATGCAGCCCAGACCGATCGCCGAGACCTTCGGGCCGGTCGCGCCCACCCGTCGCCAGATCATGCCAGTTCCTCCTCCGCCCTGCGGTATTTGTCGATCTTGTAGTCGAGCACCTTGAGGTCCTCCTCCAGTCCGACTATCCGGGCCAGCACCCGAGCGCGGTGCGTCTCGAAGAGCGCCCGCCGGGCGCCGAGCGTCCGGTCGCCCTGCCGGGCCAGTTCGGCGTAGCGACGCATGTCCCGGACCGGCATGCCGGTCCGGCGCAGCCGGGTGAGCAGCAACAGCCAGTTGACGTCGGACTCGGTGTAGCGCCGGCGCCCCGAGGAGTCCCGCCCGACCGGGGCTACCAGGCCCTCCTGCTCGTACCAGCGCAGGGTGTAGGTGGTCAGGCCGACCCGTTCCGCCGCCTCGCCGACGGTGAGGCTCATCTTCCGCGTGCTGATGTCCACGCACCCCAGGCTTCCAGTTCGAGAGCACTCGACGTCAACCGTTGCGCGTCGGGGCACAACTCACGTCAAGGCGGCTGCCTCAGCGCTCCGACGGCGCTTCCAGGCCCTCACGGTCGGCCAGTTCCAGCAGCGGTTGCAGCGAGTACGCACGCTCGTCCAGGCCGGCGTGCGGGTCGCCGCGCTCGACGAAACGCGACGGCACCGTGGTGACGTCGAAGTCCTCCGGCCGGGCGTCGTCCAGCTCGGACCAGTCCAGCGGGGCGGACACCAGCGCCGCCGGGGTCGGCCGGACCGAGTACGCCGACGTCACGGTGTGGTCGCGGGCCATCTGGTTGTAGTCGACGAAGACCGGCCGGTCTCGCTGGTCCCGCCGCCAGGTGGTGGTGACCAGGTCCGGTCGGCGGCGCTGCATCTCCCGGCCCAGCGCCAGCACGGCGCGCCGGCAGTCGCCGAAGCTCCACCGGGGCTCGACGGTGAGGTAGACGTGCAGCCCCCGGCCGCCGGTGGTCTTCGGGTAACCCGTCAGCCCCAGCTCGTCGAGGAACGCCCGGACCTCGTGCGCCACCGGCACCACCTGGTCGAAACCCACGCCGGGCAGCGGGTCCAGGTCGATGCGGAGCTGGTCGGGGCGCTCGACGTCGCCGCTGGACACCGGCCACGGGTGGAAGCGCAGCGTGCCGAGGTTGGCCGCCCAGATCACCACGGCCAGCTCGCTCGGCGCCACCTCGTCGGCGGTGCGGCCACTCGGGAAGGTGATGTGCGCGGTCCGCACCCAGGCGGGCGCTCCGGCCGGCAACCGCTTCTGGTAGAAGGCGTCGCCGCGGTTGTCCGTCCGGGTGGCGACCTTGGCACCGTCGAAGACGCCGCGCGGCCAACGCTCCAGCATGGTCGGTCGGTCCCGGACGGCGCGCAGGATGCCGTCGCCGACGGCGAGGAAGTAGCGCACCACGTCGAGTTTGGTCAGACCGAGCTCCGGAAAGTACGGCTTGTCGGGGCTGGACACGCGCACCAGCCGCTCCCCCACCCGGATCTCCTCCGCCGCCACACCTCACACCGTAGCGGGGCGGGAACGGCGGCGGGCCATCCGCGCCGACCACGGCGGACGGCGGTTGACCATCGACAACCGTCTCCGTAGGTTCGGCGATGTCCGGCGCTCTCTCCCCGCATCGGCGAAGGGATCCCTGTGACCCGACGACGAACGTTCCCCCTCACCCTGGTCGCGGCGCTGCTCGTCGGCGCCACCGGTGTCCCCGCTCCGGGGCACGCCGGCCCACCGCCACCCGTCGACGACTACCGGCCCGTCCGCGGGCCCTCGGCGCCCGCCGACTACCGCCACATGCAGAAGACCCTGCCCGGGCAGACACTGCCCCGGCACGCGTACGACGACGCCGCGCGTGCGGCCCGTCGGCTGCCCGCCGTGGGTGGCCGGTGGGACCTGGTCGGCCCGACGAACATCGGCGGACGAATCACCTCGCTCGCCCTCGATCCACTGCGGCCCGACACCGTCTACGCCGCGGCGGCCAGCGGTGGCGTCTGGGTCAGCCGAGACGCTGGCCAACGTTTCGAGCCCGCCTGGCCGGACGGCTGGACACAGGCGATGGGTGCGGTGGCGACCGGCCCGGACGGCACCCTCTACGCCGGCACCGGCGAGGTCAACCCGGGCGGTGGCAGCATCACCTACGAGGGCACCGGCCTGTACGCGTCCCGCGACGGCGGCAGGACCTGGCGACACCTCGGGCTGCGCGACTCGGGCGCGATCGGCGCGATCACCGTCGACCCGGCCGACCCGGGGCGGATCTTCGTCGCGGCGGCCGGCTCGCTCTACACCGCCGGAGGCGAGCGGGGTGTGTACGCGTCCACCGACGGCGGCGCCACCTGGCGACGGATCCTCGCCGGCGAGAACGAATTCACCGGCGCCACCGAGGTGCTGCTCGACCCGCGCGACCGGCAGCGGCTGTACGCCGTGCTCTGGGACCATCGGCGCACCCCGGACCTGCGGACGTACGGCGGGGTCGGGTCGGGGGTCCACCGCTCGACCGACGGCGGGGCGACCTGGCAGCGTCTGGCGGGCGGGCTCCCGGCCGCCGGGCCGGAGGGGGGTCGCATCGGCCTCGGGCAGTCCGCGTCCGAGCCGGACCGGCTGTACGCGATCGTCAACTCCACCGCCGGCCCGTTCGCCGGCTTCTACGGCACCACCGACGGCGGCGACTCCTGGGCCCGGTTGCCCGACACCCCGGTGCTGACCGCCTCGCAGTCGACGTTCGGCTGGTGGTTCGGCAAGGTCTGGGTGGATCCGGACGAGCCGCTGCACGTGCACGTCGCCGGGGTGCCGCTGCTGACCACGAAGGACGGCGGGCGCACGTGGACAGCCGACGCCACCACCATTCACGTCGACCACCACGCGATGGTGTGGGACCCCCGGTACCCGCAGCGGGTGTACCTCGGCAACGACGGCGGCATCTACCGCTCCGACGCCGACGGCGACGGCAGGTGGGTCAAGGCCACCCACGAGCCGTACACCCAGTTCTACAGCGTGGCGATCACCCCGCAGGACGTCAGCCGGATCTCCGGCGGCACCCAGGACAACGGGTCGCTGCGCTCGTGGGGTGGGCCGGCGTTCAACGAGTACCTGGGCGGGGACGGCGAGGAAAACCAGATCAACCCGCGGGACAAGGACAACGTCTACGCCTGCTACCAGTACGGCAACTGCTTCTGGTCGGTCGACGGTGGCGACACGATGACCTACTTCGGCAACAAGGTCACCGGTGCTCGGCGCAACTGGTTCGCGCCGGTTGTCTTCGACCCGCGTGACCCGTCGGTCATGTACTACGGCGCGAACGTGCTCAACCGCTCCACCGACGGCGGCCGGACCTGGACCCCGATCAGCGACGACCTGACCGGCGGGCCCGGGCGCGACCCGGTCTACACCAACTACGGCACGATCACCACCATCGCCCCGGCCGGCGACGGGCGGACGGTCTACGTCGGCACCGACGACGGCCGGGTGTGGGTCACCCGGGATCTCGGCGCCTCCTGGCAGCAGCTGCTCTCCGGGCAGCCCTGGGTGACGCGGGTCGTCGTGGACCCGCAACGGCCGAATCGGCTGTACGTGACGCTGTCGGCGTACCGGTCCGGGTCGGACCGGCCGCACGTGCTGGGATCGCTCGACGGGGGCCGCCGCTTCGTCGACCTCGGCGGCACCCTGCCCCGGGCCCCGGTCAACGACCTGGTGATCGGCCGTGGGCTGACCCTGTACGTCGCCACCGACCAGGGCGTGTTCGTCAGCCCGAGCGGCGGCGGGGTCTGGCTACGCCAGGGTGACGGCCTGCCGCTGGTGCCGGTCGACGACATCGAGTACGACGCGACGAACCACCGTCTGGTCGCCGCCACCTTCGGGCGCGGGATCTACCAGCTGCGGACGCGGTGAGCGTGGGCGCCGGCCGGTCGGTGTGTCCGTCCGGCCGGTGGCCCGCCGGCCTCCTCAGCCGTTTTCCCGCTGTAGACGCTCCATGAGCATCTTCTTACCCTGCTCGCCCGCCTTGCGGTTGTTCTCCTGGATTCTGCGGAACCAGGTGGCGAGTTCCGTGTCCCCGTTGGCCTCCGCGTCGGCGATGTACGTCTCCACCTGCCAGATATGCTGCAGTGACATCTGCACCGCGTGGATCAGGTCGTAGTTCTTGTCCTTGACCGGGCTCATCGGTTCCCTGACCATCGTGGCCACGGCACACCTCCCCTGTCGATCGTGCCTGGAACCAGCGCTTACCCAGCCTCGCTCCCTTCACGCCGGTCACCTGCGCCGGCTGGACGGGGGCAGGAGAAGGTCGGCGGCCGGGCCGGGCGGAAAGTCACCAGGCGGTCGGCGGCACGTGGTCCGGCGCGGGCAGGATCCGCCGCAGCTGCCCCGGAGGTACCCTCCGCCGCCGCCACTCCCGCGGGTAGCCCACCGACACCTCCTCGAACCGCACCCCGTCGTACCAGGTGGTGCGGGGGATGTGCAGGTGGCCGTAGACCACCGCGACGGCGTCGAAGCGACGGTGCCAGTCGGCGGTGGCCTCGGTGCCGCACCACTGGGCGAAGATCGGGTACCGGAGGATCCGGGTCGGCTCACGGACCAACGGCCAGTGGTTGACCAGCACGGTCGGCAGCGCCGGGTCCCGGTCGGCCAAACGGCGGGCGGTCTCGGCGACCCGGGCCGCGCACCACGCCGACCGGCTCTCGTACGGGTCGGGGTGCAGCAGGTACTCGTCGGTGCAGACGATTCCGGTCCGGTACGCCTCGGCCAGCGCCGCCTCCTGCGTGTCGAAGCCCTCCGGGCGCCAACTGTGGTCGTACAACAGGAACAGCGGCGCCACGGTGACCGGCCCCGCGGGCCCCGCCCAGACCGGGTAGGGATCCTCCGGGGTGATCACGCCGAGGTCCCGGCACAGGTCGACCAGGTGGGCGTAACGCGCCGCGCCCCGCAGGGTCACCGGGTCGCCGGGCGGTGTCCACAGCTCGTGGTTGCCAGGTGACCAGACGACCTTCGCGAACCGGTCGGCCAGCAGCCGCAGCGTCCACTCGATGTCGGCGACGGTGTCGCCGACATCGCCGGCGACGAGTAGCCAGTCGTCCGGCGACTCCGGGTGCAGCCCCTCGACGACGGTCCGGTTGTCGGGGTGGCGGACGTGCAGATCGCTGATAGCCAGAAGACTCCCACCACTGCCCACCCCCGCCACGCCGTCGATCTTAGGCCGTGCGACACCCGCTCGACCACCCCCGAAGGCCGTACCGGTCCGATGCCGGTGACAACGGGGCTCGGGTCGGATCCGCCGATCCACCCTGCGCGGGAGTCGCCGGAACGGTCGTACGCCGGTGCGGCGGCGGCACCGGCGTACCCGGTAGGATTCCCTCGGGCCGTGACTGGCGCGTTGGAGATGGAGAACCATCGGGGAGCGGTCCCGTCACGAGGACGCATGCCGAGCGCCTGGGCCTTCCGTACGTCATCAGGAGGTCACATGCCGCGCAACCCCGAGTCCACCGCCTTCCGCGGCGCGCTCGAAGTGATCGGCGGCGTCGAGCCCCGCGTGGCCGATGCCATCCGCGCCGAGCTGGCCGACCAGCGCGCGTCGCTCAAGCTCATCGCGAGCGAGAACTACGCCTCTCCGGCCACCCTGCTGGCCATGGGCAACTGGTTCAGCGACAAGTACGCCGAGGGCACCGTGGGGCGCCGGTTCTACGCCGGCTGCCAGAACGTCGACACGGTGGAGGCGCTCGCCGCCGAGCACGCCCGGGAGCTGTTCGGCGCGCCGCACGCGTACGTCCAGCCGCACTCGGGCATCGACGCCAACCTGGTCGCCTTCTGGGCGGTCCTGGCCGACCGGGTCGAGTCACCGGCGCTCAGGCGCGCGCAAACGCGCCACGTCAACGACCTCACCGAGGCCGACTGGTTCGCGCTCCGCCGGGAGTTGGGCGACCAGCGGATGCTGGGCATGTCGCTGGACGCGGGCGGCCACCTCACCCACGGCTTCCGGCCGAACATCTCCGGCAAGATGTTCGACCAGCGCAGCTACGGCACCGATCCGGTGACCGGGCTGGTCGACTACGACAGGGTCGCCGAGGCCGCCCGCGAGTTCAAGCCGCTGATCCTCGTCGCCGGGTACTCGGCATACCCACGCAAGATCAACTTCCGGATCATGCGGGAGATCGCCGACTCCGTCGGGGCGACCTTCATGGTCGACATGGCACACTTCGCCGGCCTGGTAGCCGGCAAGGTCTTCACCGGCGACTTCGACCCGGTGTCGCACGCGCAGATCGTCACCTCCACCACGCACAAGTCGCTGCGCGGGCCGCGCGGCGGCCTCGTGCTCTGCGGCCCGGAACTGGCCGAGCAGGTCGACCGGGGCTGCCCGATGGTCCTCGGCGGCCCGCTGCCGCACGTGATGGCCGCCAAGGCGGTCGCACTCGCCGAGGCCCGCCGCCCCGACTTCGCCGACTACGCCCAACGGATCGTCGGCAACGCGCACGCCCTCGCCGACGGCCTGCTGCGGCGCGGCGCCGCCCTGGTCACCGGCGGGACCGACAACCACCTGGTGCTCATCGACGTCACCGGATACGGCCTCACCGGCAGACAGGCCGAGCAGGCGCTGCTCGACTCGGGCATCGTCACCAACCGCAACTCCGTTCCACAGGACCCGAACGGCGCGTGGTACACGTCCGGCGTCCGGATCGGCACCCCGGCGCTGACCACGCGGGGCCTCGGTACCGCGGAGATGGACGCCACCGCCGAGCTGATCCACACGGTGTTGAGCCAGACCACCCCGGGCACGAACGCCGACGGCACCCCGTCCAAGGCGAAGTACGTCCTGGACCCGGCCACCGCCGACAAGGTCAGCCGGCAGGCCACCGAGCTGCTCGCCGGTTTCCCGCTGTACCCCGCCGTCGACCTGGGCTGATTCGGCACTCCCCCACCGGCCGGCGGAGACACACCTTCCCGGACGCCAGCGGACACACTCTTCCCCGGAAGGAGTGGCTAGCCCACGTCCCGCCCCTGGGACCAGGTGCTGCGGTAGAGCGTCCCCCGCCCGTACGGGTCGGGGACGACGCCGCCGTCGACGGACGGGACCGGGCTGGGAAACTCGTCGTCCGGCCCGTTGGGGAGCACGCCCCCGGAGGTGCGCGACCGACGTAGGCGCGTCACGACGAACCAGCCGGCACCGACCACGCAGGCGAGGATGACCACGTTCTGGAGGATGCCGGCGTACTCCTCGACCAGATGCCAGTTGTCGCCCAACAGGTAGCCGGCCATGACGAAGGTGGTGTTCCAGATCAGACTGCCCAGGGTGGTGTAGACGACGAAGGTCAGCACCGGCATCCGTTCCACACCGGCCGGAATCGAGATCATGCTACGAAAGATCGGGATCATCCGCCCGAAGAAGACCGCCTTGACGCCGTGCCGGCGGAACCACTCCTCGGTCCGGTCGACGTCGTCGAGCTTCACCAGCGGCAGCCGGGCGGCGATCGCCCGCATCCGTTCCCGCCCGAGCGCCGCTCCGATGTGGTACAGCGCGAGCGCACCCAGGACGGAGCCGAGTGTCGTCCAGAAGATCGCGCTGGCCAGACTCATCCGTCCCTGTCCGGCGACGAACCCGGCGAGCGGCAGGATCACCTCGCTGGGGATCGGTGGAAAGAGGTTCTCCAGGGCAACGGCGAGACCCGCGCCGGGCCCACCGAGCCGTTCCACCAACCCGGTGAGGTGACCGACGATGCCGTCCTGGGGTGGTGGTGCCGCCTCCCCGGCGGCGGTACCGGAGGCGAGCAGGACGGGCACGGTGCGAGACATGGGCTACACGCTACGAACCCGATCCTGAGAGCCTGCCACGAGGGCGGCTCAGGTCTGACACGACCGGCGCCGGACCACCGGCCGTGACCGCCCCCGACAGGGCCGCAGGCTGTCGAGCTATGCCGCACGCTGTGGACCCTCCGGGGCGATCCGGTCGGCGGTCAGCCGTCGCCGCGGCCACCGCTGATGTCGACGCCGTCGAGCAGGGCATCGAGCCGAGACGCCACCTGCCGGTCGAGTTTGCCGTCGTCGGCCGCGTCGGCGAGGCGGTCGCGCAGCTTCTCCACCCGCTCGGCGCGGCCCCGCTCCCGGCGGCTCAGCTCGGCCAGGTCCCTGACCAACTGCTCCGCGGTCCTGCGGTCCACCTGGCCCTCGGCGACCGCCAGCGTGAGCACCGCCGCGAACTCGGCGGCCAGCTGCCGCGGGCCGACCGGCTCAGGGGCGGTGGTGGGGGACGGTGCCGTGCTCTGCGGCGGCGCCGAGCTGCTCGGCGCCTCGACGGGCGCCGTCGGGGCGGACGGCTCGGTGGTGGTGGCCCGGTCGGTCCGGTCGCCGAGGACGAGCACGGCGACGGTCGCGACGAGCAGCGCGAGGCCGGCGGCGACCAGGACGGCGACCGGCCGATCTGACCGGCGGGCGGGTGCCCGGGACGGGGTGGCGGGCCACCCCAGCTCGCCGGCACGAGCGGCGGGGCGACCATCGACCAGCGTCCGCGGTTGGGCGGGGGCCGCCCCGGCCGCGGACGGAAGCACCGCGGTGGGCGGGTCGGCCGGGCGGTCGGCGGGCCGGTACGCGCGGAAGGACGCGGCGAGCTGCGCAGCGGTGGGCCGGCGGGCCGGGTCGGCGGCGAGGCTGGCGAGGATGAGGTGCGCGACGTCCGCCGGCAGGCCGGCGACAGCGGGCGGCGGCACCGGCCCGCCCCGGGCGTACACCCGCACCGCGTCCTCCCAGCTGTCGACGGGCAGGGGTGGGCGGCCGGTGAGCGTGCGGTAGAGCAGCACGCCGAGGGCGTAGACGTCGCTGGCCGGGGTCGGCGGACCGGGCCGCATGCGTTCCGGGGCGACGTACGCGGGTGTTCCCATCAGCAGCCCACCGATCTGCCCGGCCAGCGGGTGTTCCGGCCCGGCCAGGGCGGCGATGCCGAAGTCGAGCACCTTGGCGCCGGTGGCGGTGAGCATGACGTTTCCGGGCTTGATGTCACAGTGCAGCACACCGATCCGGTGGGCGGCGGCGAGTGCCCCCGCCACCTGGCCGGCCATCCGGACGGCCTCGGGCCAGGGCAGTGGGCCGGCGGCGAGCCGGTCGGCGAGGTTCCGCCCCTCGACCAGCTCCATCACCAGGTACGGCACGACCGTCCCGTCGGGAAGCGCCGCCTCGCCGTAGTCGTACACCTGGGTGACATGCGGATGGCTCAGCCGGGCTGCGGCGCGGGCCTCGCGCTGAATGGTGAGCCGCAGCTGCGGGTCGGCGGCGAGTTCCCCGACGAGGGACTTCACCGCCACGGGCCGGTGCAGCACCTCGTCGTCGGCGCGCCACACCTCGGACATCCCACCGCGGCCGATGCGCTCGCGCAGGACGTACCGATCGTGCAGCCGCAGACGGGGCGTGAACGCGGGCATAGGGCTCCAGTCTGCCTGGCCGACGCCGGACGCCACGGCCGACCGTGCCCGGTTACGACCGTGTTGAGCGGATCACGCACGGCAAAGCCGGACCCGGAAAGCTCGGCGGGCGGGCCACGCCGGGGCGGGACAGGGCGTGCGCGGCGGCCGTCGTTGGTCGTGGCCCTGGTCGAGCCGGCGGGCCCGTCGGGTACCCCCGGACGGCGTCACCGCGCGTACAGGTCGTCCAGAATGCCGCCGAGGATCTCCGGTGTCCGCTCCGGCGGCTCCGCCTCCACGCAGAGCCGCTCCATCGCCACCACGTAGTTCTCCAGGTCGTCACGCTTGTCCAAATAGAGCGCGCTGGTGAGCTGCTCGATGAAGACGATGTCCGGCAGGTCGGCGTCGCCGAAACGCAGGATCGAGAACGCTCCACCGGCGGCGGCGTGCCCGCCCGCGGCGAACGGCATGATCTGGAGCCGGACGTGGGGTGACCTGGTCGCCTCGAGCAACGCGACCACCTGGTCACGCATCACCTCCGGGCCGCCGATCGGCCGGCGCAACACCGCCTCGTCCACGACCGCCCACAGCTGGGCCGGGTTCCTCCGGCGCAGCAGGCGCTGCCGTTGCATGCGCAGCGCGACCCGCCGCTCGATCTCCATCGGCGTGGCCCGGCCGTGGCCGAGGAGCACCACGGCTCGCGCGTAGTCGCGGGTCTGCAACAGGCCGGGAACGAACTGGACCTCGTACGTCCGGATCAGGGATGCCGCCGCCTCCAGCCCCAGGTACGCCTGGAACCAGGTTGGCAGGACGTCGCCGTACCGGTGCCACCAGCCGGGGCTGTTCGCGTCCCGGGCGAGCTTGAGTAACGCCTCCCGTTCCTGCGGCTCGGTCACGCCGTAGAGGGTGAGCAGGTCGGCGACGTCGCGTTCCTTGAAACCGACCCGCCCCAGCTCCATCCGGCTGATCTTCGACTCCGAGGCGCGGATCTCCCATCCCGCGCCCTCGCGGGTCACCCTGCTGGCCTCACGAAGCCGGCGCAACTGCGCGCCGAGCAGCATGCGCAGGACGGTCGGGCCGGTCGCCGGACCGCTCTCGGCGGGAACCATCGCCACTGCCGCCCCTCCGCACGCAGACCTCGTCGGCCGGGCTACCCACCGGCGACCCGATGGGTAAGCATGCCATGAACGGTCAGTGAGGTGAATCGCGGCGACCGAGGCGGGCCCGTCCCGGCCGCGTGACGGCGGTCAGCGGATCAGGTGGTCGAAGTCGCCGTCGCGGACGCCGAGCACGAAAGCCGCGATTTCGTCCACCGTGTAGATGAGGGCGGGGCCGTCGGGGTGGCGGGAGTTGCGAACCGCGACACCCGCCCCGCCGGGCAGCTCGGCCAGCTCGACACAGTTCCCGCTGGGGTTGCTGCGCTGGCTCTTCTGCCACCGCAGCGGCGGCAACTGGTTGGTGGGTACGCCGTTCGGTGGCTGCTGCATGCGCCTCTTTCTCTTCACGCACCCCGTCGGCCACCCCCGGCCGTGACCGAGGTGCCAGTGGGTGCCGCCTGTGGACGGGCGTCGTGCACGTGCATCTGCTATTGCATCTGCATTGGACAGCGAGCATGATAGCCGAACGTGCGCGGTACCCATCCGCTCACTGACAGTCACCTGAACTGGGCTACGACCAGGGGAAACACGGATGTCGGCGACCGCTGGCGGAACCGAGGCGTCGGCGTGACGGGAGGGTTCGTGCCGGATCCGCTGGCCATCGCGTCCGGCATCTGCGCCGCGGGAGCCCTCGTCTCGTCCTGGCAGCTGCGCCGTCGCGCGATCCGCGCCGAGACGGAGCGCACCCTCCTCGAGGCCGAGTTGTCCCGGGAACGACACGCCGCCAGCCACGACCCGCTCACCGGCCTGCCCAACCGGCGAGCCTTCTACCGGCTGTCCACCGCGCTGCTGACGGGGGCGGCCGAACGGCCGTTGATCGCCGTCGTCCTCGACCTCGACGGCTTCAAGCAGATCAACGACCGGTACGGGCACGCCGCCGGTGACCAGGTGCTGGTCATCGTCGCCCAACGGTTCTCCACCTTCGCCGGCGACGACCTGGTCGCCCGGCTCGGCGGAGACGAGTTCGCGGGGCTGCTGAGAAGCCCCAGCGTCGACCGGCTGTGGATCGACCACGCCACCCGCCGGCTCAGCGACCTCCTCGCCGCACCGATCTCCGTGCGCGGGCTGGCGGTCCGGGTGACCGCCTCGGTCGGCCTCGCGCCAGTGACCGGTCCGGGACAACTCGTCGAGGCGCTTGACCGGGCCGACGCGGCAATGTATCAGGCGAAGCGCCTCGGTTCCTCCCGCCCGCGCCCGCAACTGGTCGACAGCACGGGCACGACCGACCGCTGACCCGCCAGCACCACGACGGGCCCGCTTCGTCCCGCTGTCGACCCAGGTGTCCGGCGGCCGAAGTGCGGGTATGCCGCCGGTGTCACTCGCACCGCTGCCGAGAGGAACCCGCCATGTCGACCATCCGGGCCCTGGTCCTGAACTGCACGCTGAAACGGTCCCCCGCCCCGTCCAGTTCGGCGCTACTCGCACAGGAGGTGCTCGACACCCTGCGTACGCAGGGTGTCGACGGGGAGCTACTCCGCGTCGTCGACCACCACGTCCGGTTCGGGGTCACGGTGGACGAGGGCGACGGCGACGGCTGGCCGGCGATCCGGTCGAAACTGCTGGCCGCGCAGATCCTGATCATCGCCACACCGATCTGGCTCGGTCAGCCGTCGGCGGTCTGCAAGATGGTGCTGGAACGCCTCGACGCCGAACTCGACGAGACCGACCCGCAGGGGCGGCTGCTCACGTACGGAAGGGTGGCCGGGGTGGCGGTGGTCGGCAACGAAGACGGCGCCCACCACACCATCGGCCAGGTGCAGCAGGCACTCAACGAGGTCGGGTTCACCTGCCCGGCCGCCGCGGCGACCTACTGGGTCGGGGAGGCGCTACACAAGGTCGACTACATCGACGCCCGCCCGAAGCCGGACACCACCGGCCGGACGACGAAGGCCCTCGCGCTCAACTGCGCACACCTGGCCCGGCTGCTGTCCGAGCAGCCGTACCCGCCGCCGGACACCACGGGCGCGGCCCGCGGACCCGCCCACGGACCCGCCTGATTCCGCCGCCGGCCGGTCGGGCGCCGGCCGGTCGGGCGCCGGCCGGTCGGGCGCCGGCCGGTCGGGCGCCGGCCGGTCGGGCGCCGGCCGGTCGGGTCAACGCCAGCCGTAGCCGGCGCGCAGCGCTCGGGCGACCCGGTCGAAACGCTCCCGGTCGAGCACCGCGCCCTCGCGGCGGATGCCATCCTCGCGCATCGTCAGCACCCGGTCCAGCCGGACCCAGCTCGGACGGCTCTCCCGGTCCCAGCCGCCCGGACCGAGAGCGAGCCAGTGCCGCTGCCCGTCCCGGTCGCTCTGGCTGGAGAGCATCAGCCCGAACAGCGTCCGACTCCGCCGGCCCACCACCAGCACCGGGCGGTCCTTGCCCTGTCGTGGATCGTCCTCGTACGGCACCCAGGTCCAAACGATCTCGCCCGGATCGGCATGCCCGTCGAGTTCCGGCGCGTACGCGAGCTGACGACGTTGCAGCACGGCGACCTGCCGTCGCCGCGCTACCTGGGCCGGGGCGGGGCCCGGACGACGCGGGGACGGGACGACAGTGCCGAGACGCGCGGCCACACTCCTCAGAAGACCTGCCACGGCCGGCAGCCTAGCCGTTCGGCGTGACCGTGCGAAGGCCACACGCGGCGCGCCCGCCACCCCGCGGCCGAGGAAACCGGGAACGGCACACCGCGAGCGGCGGTCGACCGACGAACCGGGTGGACGCGGGCGCCCGACACCAGCCATGATCAGGACCATGGCTGTCGCCGGGCACCGGATCCGACCCGACGTCGTCGGCGCGGTCGTGCCCGCGCCGATCCCGGGGCCGTCGTGATCCGACTGCCGGACGACTACCCGGTCTTCGAGCGGCGGGCGGTACGGCTGGTGGTGCTCGACGCCGACGGGCGGGTGCTGCTGTTCCACACCCGCGACCCGGCGCACCCACGGCTCGGCATCTGGTGGGGAGCTACCCGGCGGCGGAATGGACCCGGGCGAGACGTACCTCGACACGGCCGTACGCGAACTGCGGGAGGAGACCGGCGTCGAGGTGGATCCGGGCCGCGTTGGGGCACCGACCTGGCGACGGCGGGCCAGCTTCCTGCACCGCCACCGTCGGCATCTCCAGCACGAGGTGGTCGTCCCGGTCCGGCTGGACGTGCCCGGGCCGGACGTCGACGAGACGCACCGGCTCTCGTACGAGTTGGAGTGCTACTTCGGTTTCCGATGGTGGTCGGTGACCGATGTGGTGTCCGGCGACGCGCGCTTCTACCCCGGGCGACTACCCGAGTTACTGCCCGGGTTCCTGGCCGGCGACGAGATCGACGAGCCGTTCGAGCTCTGGTCGTGACATACTCCCCGGTCAGCGGGCACAGTGGTGTGATGACCGCCATCCCGGCCTGCGTCGCCCGGTACGCGCAACGGATGCACGCCAGCGCCGGCGACGGCCACCACGTCGCCTCGCCACTGGGCGCCTGGCTCCTGCTCGCCCTGGCCGCGCCCGCCGCCACCGGGGCCGCCCGGACCGACCTGACGGAGGTGCTCGGCACCGACGCGGAAACCGCCGCCGACGCCGCCCGAACGCTGCTCGCCGCCGTGCACCCGCTGGTCGGGGTGGCCACCGGTCTGTGGCAGGGCGAAGGCGTCGACGCCCCGGGGCTCGCCGCCTGGCGGGCCGGACTGCCACCGTCGACCGGGACCGGTCCCGTGCCCGACCAGGCCGCCCTCGACTCCTGGGCGCGCGAGCACACCCTCGGCCTGATCGACGAGTTTCCGCTGGACGTGCGCTCGGGCGTGCTGCTGGTGCTGGCCAGCGCGCTGGCCACCCGGGTGTCCTGGGCGGAGCCGTTCGAGGTGACCGACGCGGGGGCGCTCGGGCCGGGCAACGTCTGGGCCGGCCGGCTGCGGCGGGTGTTGCGCACTCCCCGGCACGGTCATCGGGCGTGGATCGCCGCCACCGACCGGACCGGCGACGTGATCGCCCACGCCGCGCCCGCGCGCCCAACCGAGACCGACGGGCCGGGGCTGCTCGTGGTGTCGGTTGCCGCCGCCCCCGACGTGGCGTCCGCCGACGTCCTCGCCACCGCCCACGGGGTGGCTGCGGGCGTGCTCGACGGGGGCGAACCGGTGGGCCGGAGGTCCCTGTACGACCTACCGTTGGGCGACACTGCGCTGTGGACACTGCGGGAGGAGACGGTGCGGACCTTCGCGGGCCGGGAGGAACATGTCGACGCGGTGCTGCCCTGCTGGTCAGCCGGAAGCCGGCACGACCTGACCGCACCCACGCTCGGTTTCCGGCCTGCGGCCGACGCGGTCGGCGTCCTGCTGGAGCGGCCCGGTCTCCGCTTCGAGGCCGCCCAGTCCGCTTCCGCCCGCTTTGGCCGGTTCGGCTTCGAAGCCGCCGCCGTCACCGGGTTCGCCGTGCTGACCGCGCTGCCGCCGGAGGGGCTACGGCGTTCCGCCGAGCTTCGCTTCGGGCACCCGTACGCGGTGGTCGCCGTCGCCACCGACGACCGGTCGGGCGTGCCGGGGCCGTGGCACGGCCTGCCGGTCTTCTCGGCCTGGGTGGCCGAGCCGGAGGAGCTGCCCGAGGCCGACGCCGTGGATCCACCGGAAGCCTGGTGAGGCGCGGCGAGCGACCAGCGACCGGACGGTGCCGCCCCCCACGTTCACCAGCCCGGCGAGTGGGGAAGCCGCTGCGTCGTGCCGTCGAGGTCACGAGGTAGCTGGGCGACCATGGCACGGAACTCGTCGACCGTCACCGCCTCGCGCAGGGTGGCGAAGACGGCCGCCGCGCCGGCCCGGGCGGTCTCGTCGTCGACCCCGGCCCGCTCCCCAACCCGACGCAGAAAATCGACCGGACCGATAGCCGGTGGGCGGCCAGCGGTCGGGGCGGCGGCCCCGGGTTCGGCGAGGTAGCCGCCCGCCTCGTCGGGAAGGTGCCCGGCCAGATCGGCGGCCTCTCCACCGGTCATCCGCTCCACCATCGTCTGCAACACGGCGCGGCAGACCGTGGCGGCCTGGTCGCTCGGCAGGCTCGCCCGGCGGGACACCGCATCGACGAAAACGGGAAACCGCACGGCGCCTCCTGTCGTCACCGACCCGGTGCTTACCCGGGGCGGGTGCCCACAAACGGCGCCGGCCGAGTCAGCGCGGATCTCCGCGTCCACACCAGCGCCGACGTCGAAGCAGCCGGCCGTCACGCCGGAGTGGCGACCACCCGGGCGGCTGCCGGGTCCAGCGTGGCACCCGACGGCACCAGGCTTACCAGGCTCGCCGGCAGCCGAACCGGACGTACGTCCCGGTAGCCGAGCATGCCGAGCACCTCGGCGCCGGCCAGCACGTACCGCCGACCGAGGTCGGTGACCAGACAGATCGCGCCACCGGTCGCCCCCGGCGCGGCGGTCGCCTCAACGACCGCGCCGCGCCCCGGCTCCACGATGACGTGGTCCGCCAGCACGCCACCGGCCGCCGCTGGAAGCCCGGAGCGCGGGGCGGCGCTCAGGTCGGGTAGCCGCACGGCGTACCGCAGGTCGGCCATCGTGCCGTCCTGCCCGACCCGCGCGCAGAGCGCACCGTCGGGGGCGGCCAGCCTCGGCGGTACGGCTGGTGGCGCCGACGGCCCGGCCGGGGTCAGGTCGGGCACCTTCGGCAGGCTGGCGAACCGGCCCAGCGTGATCGGCTCCGGCTCCCGCTGACCGGTACTGGCCAGCAGGAGGCTCGCCTGGAGTTCGGTGATGCCCGCCAGCCCGTCGCGCAGCGTCACCGCGTACTGCCGGCCGCCGCCGGAGTTGCGAACCAGGTAGACGTCGCCGACGCGGGCGCCGTCGACCCGGGCCGAGGGCTCCCCCGCACCGGTCAGGGCCGGCGGGGCCAGGTCGACGCCCACCGGCAACGAGTGCAGCAGTGCGGGTGCGACCGGCACGGCCCGGGCCCGGGTGGCCGCGAGCGCGGCGAGCACCCGGTCGGGATCACGGATCGCGTGGCGGCGCTGCCGCCAGACCAGGTGCAGACCGCCGTCTGGGTGCCGCAGCAGCAGGCCCTCCTCGCCCAGCGGACGCCCGCCCGGTGCCTCCCGGCCGATCAAGAGGGCGGATCGGGGCCCGGGCCCGCCGCCGTCGGCGCCGGCCACCGAGCAGACCGTCCACGGCGCGGTGGACAGTCCGCTGGCGGCGGGCAACGAATCGGGTGCGTCGGCGATGCCCAACGGCAGCCCGCGCGGCACCCCCGCGATGGAGCGCCGGGAGACCAACACCGTCTTGGGTTGCTCCGCCCCGACGACGAGCAGAGCCGAGGCGTAGTTGAGGACCGGGTGCAGCTTCTGGTCGCGGTAGACGAACCTGGCCCCGGACTCCTTCTCCACGATCACCGCGGCCTCGTCGCGCCACTTGCTACCGCCGCCGACGAACAGCCCGTACACAGCGAACCCGCCCAGCGCGATCACCGCCACCAGGATGCTGGCCAGCCCGGCACCGGCCAACCGCCGAAACGGCGACTGCGCGGGATCGGTCTCGCGCATCACCAACGCGGCCACCGCCCGTTGGACGGTGAACTGGTACGAGTGCAGCTGGTCCTGCCGCGACGGCATGGGATCCCTTCCGGTGGCGGGTTCGGGGCACAGGATAGGCGTTGCGTCGATGTCCCGAGGACCCAGCGTCGCCACCGCCCGCGCGGCCGAGCCGCGACCGTCGGCCCCTCCAGCCGGTCCACCCCCGATCCTCGGCAGGTGACCGAGGGCTGGGCCCCGGTCACCTGCCGACCACGCCCTGGTCCAACCGCACTCAGGCAGCGGCGGAGTCCAGCGCGCTCCGCCAGGCGCCGTACCCGCCGAGCAGGTCGGAGACGTCGGCCCGGCCGGCGTCGCGAAGCAGGCTCGCCGCGACGGAGGATCGGTATCCGCCGGCGCAGTGCACCACCGCCGGCCGGTCCGCCGGCACCTCGTCGAGGCGGCGGACCAACTCGGCAAGCGGGATGTGCAGCGACCCCTCGACCGCCCCCTGCTCCCGCTCGCCGACGTTGCGGACGTCGAGGACAATCGGCGGCTCGCTCCGCTCCAGCGACTCGCGCAGCTGGACGGCGGTGACCCGGCTGGCCGGCGCCATGTCGGCGACCATCTCGCGGAAGGCGCCCTCCGGCTCGCGCAGGTAGCCGACCACCCGGTCGAAGCCGATCCGGGCGAGCCGCACCACGATCTCCTCCTCCCGGTCCTGCGGCGCCACCACGACGACCGTGCGGTCCGGCGCGACCACGCTGCCCGCCGTCTCGGCGAAGCGGCCATCGGCGGGGATGTTGATCGCTCCGCGTACGTGGCCGGCGGCGAACTCCTGCGGGTCGCGGGTGTCCATCACCACGGCGCCTTCGGCCCGGGACCGCGTGAACTCGGCGACACCGAGCGGCCGTGGCGCCTTGCCGTGGTCGAACAGCTCGCGGGCCTTGCGGTTGAGCGCTGCGTCGAAGGCGAAGTAGCGGGGTGCCGCCGGCTGCCCGCCGGTGACCAGTTCGAGGAACTGCTCCTCGCTCATCGGCGCGCAGGCGTAGTTGGTGCGCCGCTGCTCCCCGATGGTGGACTGCCGCTCGGTGGAGAGGTTCTTGCCACAGGCGGAGCCGGCCCCGTGAGCGGGGAAGACCCGCACCCCGTCGGGCAGACCCATCAGCTTGCGCTGCACGCTGTCGTAGAGCATCCGACCCAGCTCGTCGGCGGTCACGCCGAGCGAGGCAAGCAGGTCGGGGCGGCCCACGTCCCCGATGAAGAGCGCGTCACCGGTCATGACACCGTACGGCACGGTGTCATCGGCGTGCTCACAGACCAGGATGCTGATCGACTCCGGGGTGTGCCCCGGCGTCTCCATGATCTCCAACGTCACGTCGCCGAGTTCGATCCGCTCCCCGTCGGCGAGCTTGCGGATCGGGTACTCGGTCTCGGCCCGCCACCCGTAGCCGATCCAGGCGCCGGTGGCGGCGGCGACCTCGAGGTGGCCGGCCAGGAAGTCCGCGTGGAAGTGGGTGTTGATCACCCCTTCGATCGTCAGGCCGCGTTCCCGAGCGTCGGCCAGATACTCGTCGATGTCCCGGCGTGGGTCGACGAGCACCGCCCGGCCGCTTGCCTCGTCAGCGACGAGATACGATGCCTGGGACAGGCAATCCAGGTAGTACTGGGTGAACAGCATGGTGATGCCCTCCTTTGCAGTGATAACCAACGATGCAGCCAGACCGGGACCCAGCCGCCACCCGGTCGACATGGAGTCGCCAGCCGCCGGCCCGGCCTCCGCGACGAGTTCGGGATCCCAGCACCGGTCGCCGCAGCGGCCGGTGTGGATCGCGAGGATCCTGGTGCCGGGCAGCTTGCCGGCGAGACGCGCCAGGCCCTGTTGGAGTTGACGGCGGCGCTCCTCGTCGGAGACCGGGTTGCCGGCACAGTCGGAGTGCGCCGCGATGACCAGCACGCTGCTGCCGTGAGCACGCTGTGAGACGGCCACCTTGCCCAGAACGGCCGACAGTGACCGCTCGTCGGTCGTGGCGAGCATCGCCTCCGGCCCCGGCTCGGTGATCGTGTCCAGGTACTCGACGCCCAGCCGTCTGGTCACCCACTCGTTGAGCGGCTGCTGGATGCGCCCGTCGATACAGGTGAACAAGGTGGCAAAGCGAGGCACGGTCACCACACGTTTCCTGACGTTGTGGCCTGTTCGAGTTCCGGCCACTCGGGACGGAGCCGGCCGTCGATCCGGGTCGCCGCCACCGCGGCGGCCACATCCCGGTGCACCCGCCCGGCCGCGCGCAGCGCCCGCCACATCCCGGCCCGGTCGAGCAGGTCGGCCACCGGCCCCCGGACGGTGGCGAGGTGCAGCGCCACCCCCCGGTCCGCAGTACGGTCGCGCAGATCCGCGAGGGCGTGGGCGCCGTCGGCGTCGATGTCGCTGATCGCGCTCGCATCGAGCACGATCGCCGTCAGCTCCTTCCGCTCGTCGGCGAGTCCGAGCACCCGGTCCTTGAGGCTCTGGGCGCTGGCGAAGTAGAGCGGACCGTCCATCCGGATGATCCCGACCCGGGGGTCGGTGGCCAGTTCACCGTGTCGGGCGAGGTTGCGGTACAGGCTGGTCCCCGGAACCCGGCCCAGTTCCGCCGTGTGCGGCCGGGCGGAGCGCCACAGGAAGACCCCGAGGCTGAACGCCACCCCGGCGGCAAGCCCCGGCTCCACTCCCAACCACAGGGTGACGAGGAACGTGAGCACCAGGGTGAGGCCGTCCACCTGACGGGCCCGCCAGACCGTCATCGCGCCTTTGAAGTCGACCAGGCCGAGCACGGCAACCACCACGATCGCCCCCAGCACAGCCTTGGGCAGATGGTAGAAGGCAGGCGTCAGCGCGACCGCGGTCAGCGCCACCACCGCCGCCGTCACCAGCGTCGCCACCGGCGTCCGGGCGCCGGCCGAGAAGTTCACGGCGCTGCGCGAGAAGCCGCCGGCCACCGGGAATGCCTGGAACAGACCCGCCGAGATGTTCGCCGCCCCAACTCCGACCAGCTCCTGGTTCGCCGAGACCTGTAGGCGCGACTTGGCGGCCAGCGACTTGGCCACCGCGATGCCCTCCATGTAGGAGACCAGAGCGATCGCCACCGCCGCCGGCATCAGTGCCCGGATGTCCTGGCCGGACAGCGCGGGCAGCGCGGGTGCGGGGATGCCGCCCGGTACCTCGGCGAGGATCCGCACGCCCCGGTCCTCGAAGGAGAGTGCGGCACTCACCAGGGTTGTCCCGGCCACGACCAGCAGGGCACCGGGCAGCTTCGGTACGTACCGGCGCAGCAGCACCAGCAGGGCGATGCTCACCGCGGAGACCAGGATGGTCAGCCCGTGCGCCGTACCGGCGGAATGCCAGACGGATGCGACGATCCCCGGGAACGCCTCCGCGCGTTCCGCCCGCAAGCCGAACAGGTCCTTCACCTGGCTGGCAGCGATCACGATCGCGGCGGCCGAGGTGAAGCCGGACAGCACCGAATGGGACATGAAGTTGACCAGTACGCCGAGACGTAGCAGCCCCATCAGCACCTGGATCGCACCGACCAGGAGCGCGAGCAGTCCTGCCAGCGCGGCGTGGCGCGCCGGATCGTTGCCGGCCAGTGGGGCCAGCGCCGCGCTGGTCATCAGCGCGGTGATGGCGACCGGCCCGACGGCCAGCGACCCGGACGTGCCGAGCAGCGCGTAGACCGTCAGCGGCACGATCGACGCGTAGAGCCCCGCCACCGGCGGCATCCCGGCCAGGGCCGCGTAGGCCATGCTCTGCGGCACGAGCATCACGGCGACCGTGAGGCCGGCGATCAGGTCGTGCCGCAGCACCTTGCCGTCGTAACCGCGCCGCCAGCCGAGCAGCGGCAGGAAGCGGGCGACCCCGGACGTGTCCCGCTGGAGGTACCCGTCCGAGGTCATGCCGTCGACTCCTCCCTCCGGAGCCGCTCCAGCGAGGTGTTGACGTCGCAGGTCGCCCCGGCGTTGTACGGCAGCTTCGCCAACAGCATCCCCATCGCGCAGGTGTCGCTCACGGCGGCGTAGGTCAATCCGGCACCGATGAAGCCGGCCACGTACCGGGCCGCCGGCGCCCAGATGCTCGCCAGGATCGATGCCAGCACCATCGATCCGGCGACGAGGCGGACCTGCCGCTCGAGGCTCCACCGTTCGCGTCCGCGCTCGACCGGCCCGCCTGCCGCCAGCCAGGCGTTCATGCCGCCGGTGATGACGGCGCCGCCGGCGAGACCGGCCTTCGTCAGCTTGGTACACGCCTGGGTGGCCCGACTGCCGGACTGGCACATCAGCAGCATCCGGCCACCGGCATCCCGGACGATCCGCTCCAGGTGCGCGTCCACCTGGTCGAGCGGCAGGTTGATCGAGCCGGGAAGGTGCGCCGTCTCGAACTCTCCGGGCGTCCGCACGTCCACGACGAGCGTGTCGGGGTTGTTCGCCATCAGGGCGCGGGCGGTAGCCACGTCGATCGTGGAACCGTTCTGCGGGCTCATGTCGTGTTCACTCCAATTCCTCCGATCCAGGACTCGGGGCGACGTGCCGCCCGGCGAGGGAGAACCGGGTACCCCCGGGGGTATCTGCCTCCGAGTATGTGCGAGCCGAACGGCGAGCCGCAACCCGCCGCCAGCACCGGGCGGGCGCCGCCGCCGACGACGACGCAACAGGGTGGCGCCCAGGTACCCCCGCGGGTATATTTCCCGGCAGGAGGTGGTTAACGCGATGAGGCTTCGACCCGAGATGACGAGCGAGGCGCTGACCCGCCTGAAGCGGGCGCGGGGTCAACTGAACGCGGTTATCGAGATGATGGAGAGTGGCCAGGACTGCCGCGACACCCTCACCCAGCTTGCCGCCGTGTCGAAAGCCCTCGATCGAGCCGGCTACAAGATCATCGCTTCCGGCATGCGGCACTGCAACGCGGCCCGTGAGCGCGGCGAGGAACCGGAGATGACGGAGGAGGAGTTGGAGAAGCTCTTCCTGGCCCTGGCCTGATCGGACCGACGCCGCCACCACGTGTAGCGCGGCGGCGGGCGGGTACCCCGGACGCGCTGGCAGCCCGTCTGGGCCTCCGGCCGCCACATACCCCATGGGGTAGCGCGTCTCCGAAGGAGCAGCCGCAATGGCAGTCGACGTGTCGGTCATCGCGACCTCGTCCCTCGGTGACCGCAGCTACCTGGCATCGGACGGACGGGCGGCCGTGGTCGTGGACCCACAGCGCGACATCGACCGGGTCGTTGCCCTGGCGGGGAAGCTCGGTGTCCGGATCACCCACGTGGTCGAGACGCACCTGCACAACGACTACGTGTCCGGCGGCCGGCAACTCGCCCAGGTGACCGGCGCGACATACCTGGTCGCGGCCGCCGAGCAGGTGAACTTCGAACGGGTGCCCGTCGAGCACGGAGCTGTCGTCGAGGTGTCGGACGGAATGCGCCTGCGGGCGGTGACCACCCCCGGTCACACCCTCCACCACCACTCATACGTTCTCCAGGAACCCAACGGGGACGGCTGGACGCCGAGCGGGGTCTTCACCGGCGGGTCACTGCTGTTCGGCACGACCGGCCGGACCGACCTGCTCGGTCAGGAGCACGCCCACGAACTGGCCCTACGCCAACACGCCTCGGCGTGGCGCCTGGCCGACCTGCTTCCCGACGGAGCGGAGGTGTGGCCGACCCACGGATTCGGCAGCTTCTGCTCCGCCGGCCAGGCTGACGCGCCGGAGTCCACGATCGGCCGGGAGAAGAGGTTGAACCCCGTGCTGCGGCTGGCCGCGGACGACTTCGTCAGGGAGACCCTGGCCGGACTCGACGCCTACCCGGCGTACTACGCCCACATGGGCGTGGCCAACGCGGCCGGCCCGGCGCCGGTCGACCTCACGCCGGTGGCCCGCGCCGACGCCGGCGCGCTGCGGGGGCGGATCGCCGGCGGCGAGTGGGTGGTCGACCTGCGACACCGCACGGCGTACGCCACGTCGCACCTGGCCGGCACGGTCAGCCTGGGACTCGACGGCCCGATGTCGACCTGGCTGGGCTGGCTGATCGACTGGGGATCGCCGCTCACCCTGCTCGCCGACACGCCGGAGCGGGTCGCGGAGGCCCAGCGGGAGCTGGTCCGCATCGGCATCGACCGGCCCGCCGCCCGGGCGACCGGTCACCCGGAGGAGTGGGTGGACGATCCGACCCACCTGCGCCGGTTGCCCGTCGCGGACTTCGCGGCACTCGCCGCGGCCCGGGCGGGGAACGCTCCGTCCGGCCTCCCCGCCGCCGACGTCGTCCTGGACGTGCGGATGACCAACGAGTGGAAGACCGGCCACGTCGAAGGCACCGTGCACATCCCGCTACCGGACCTGCCGCGGCGGGTGGCCGAGGTCCCGCAGGGCACCGTGTGGGTGCACTGCGGGTCCGGGTACCGCGCCACCGCCGCGGCCTCACTGCTGGCCAACGCCGGTCGGCGGGTCGTCGTCATCGACGACCGGTTCGGGAACGCGCAGGCGGCGGGGGTGGCCATGGTGGCCCCGGTCTGACCGGCTCGACCGACACGCCCGGGCCGCCCGGGCCGCCCGGACCCGGCTCCGGCCAGCCGCTAGCATCCGGATCCGTGGGCACACGGTTCGAGGAGCTGGCCTGGCGAGAGACGCCGATCGGCGCCATCAGCCTGCGCCGGCGCCGCGACCCCGCACTCGATGTCGAGGTGTACGAGGTGAAGCTCGACGACGAGTTCCTGATGTCCAGCCTCTTTCCGGTCGCGGAGATCGAACTGGCCCGGCTGGGGCTCGCCCCGCTCGCCGGGCGCGAACTCGACGTGGCCGTCGGTGGTCTGGGCCTGGGCTACACAGCGCGCACCGTGCTGGAGGACGATCGGGTCGCCTCGATGGTGGTGGTGGAGGCGGTCGAGGACGTCATCGACTGGCACCGGCGGGGCCTGCTGCCGTTCGCGGCCGGGCTCGCCGCCGACCCTCGCACCCGCTTCGTGAGTGCCGACTTCTTCGCCGCCGTGGCGGGCCCGGGCCTCGACCCGGACCGCCCCGGGCGGCGGTTCGACGCGGTGCTGCTCGACGTCGACCATTCCCCGCGCAACCTCCTGCACCCGAGCCACGCCGGGTTCTACACACGCGCCGGCCTGCGCCGGCTCGCGGCGTCGCTACGCCCGGAAGGGGTGTTCGCCCTGTGGTCCGACGACCCACCCGATCGAGCGTTCGAGGACCTCCTCGCCAGCGTTTTCACGCATGCGGTGTCCCACGTCGTCCACTTCTCCAACCCGCTGACCGGCGGCGAATCCGCCAACACCGTCTACCGCGCACACACCCCGTCCTGAGGACCGTTTCCACTGGTCGGCTCGCATGTTGTCGGCGAGGGCGGGAAGGTCACCGGAAACGCCCCGCAGGCACGCGGGGTGCGGACGGGAGGTCGACATGCGGGCAATGCTCTGGGTCGTCGGCGTCGTCGCCGGCGCGCTCGTCCTGCTCGGGCTGCTCCTGGAAGCGGCCCGGTGGCTGATGATCATCGGCGTGATCGCGCTGGTCGTGGTGATCGCCCTGGCCGTCGTCAAGGGACGGCAGCTGATGCATCGCCCGCCCAGCCGCCGCTAGGCGACGCGTACCGACGCGACCGTGGAGTATTCCGTCGCCCCGCCTTCCTGCCCGCCGTGCCCCGATGGGCGAGAAGCTCGCCACCGCCGCCCGCGAGCATGGGGTGGACCTGGCAATCGGTCCGGTACGCCAGCTCCGGCGCGACGGCCGCCCTCCGGCCGCGCCGGAGGCCGGCACCGCCGAGGTCCGCGGCGCGGGGCGGCTAGTGGCGTCGGCGCAGGGTCCGACGGACCTGGGCGAAAACCCGGTTCGGGGTCACCGGCACCACGGAGAGCATCAGTCGGCCGGAGTCGTCGACGACCGGCGTGACCACGTACAGCCGGGCGCCGCGCCGACGCAGCAGCGGCGCGGTCGCCCGCAGGCGGGGCGCGCGAAGCGCCGCCGAGCCACCCGCCCCGGTGGCCCGGTTGGCTCCCTGGGCCAGGCCGGGGTCGAACCCCCCGGGCTGGGCCGACAACGCCCGCCGCTGACCGGTGGGTCCGGTCGCGGCGAGCAGATCGGCGGCGCGGAAGCGAATCCGCAGCGTGGTGCCGTCCGGGCCGGCCGACACCGTCGTGGTCTCGGCGACGATCTCCTCGGCGCTGACACTGACCCGCCCGAGGTCCGGCACCGGGGTGGTCGCGGTGAGGGTGAGCACCCGCTCGCCGCGCTCGTCGGTCTCCCAGGCGATGGCGGTGACGTCGAGCTTCGCGGTCCAGTCCGGCGCCGTCGTGACGTCGAAGCAGGAATCGGACACGCCGGTGCGGAACCCGGGGTACGCCGCGTACCGACGACCGCCCTCGACGACCGTCGGCGGCACGCCGGTGCAGGCGTCCTGCCCGATCGCGGCGAGCAGGTCGTCAAGTCGGCCGTCCCGGGTCAGGGTGAGCCGGATGCGTGTCTCGGCGTTCAGCTCGCGGGCGATGTCATCGGTGAGGTACGCCGCCGCCAGCCGCCCGACGCCGTCGTGTACCCGCTGCTGCGTGTCGCGGTCCAGCCGCAGCAGGTCGTCCTCGACCAGTTTGGCGATCTCGTGGTCGAACCGGCGGGCCATGACGGCGTCGCGCTGTTTACCCGGACCGATCAGGTCAGCGACGAACTCCGTGGTCGCCTCGACGGTACGCAGCCGGTCGAGGTGTCGGCTCAGGTAGGTGATGTTGGTGGCGCTGAACCGCCGGACGGCGAAGTAGAACTCGTAGTCGGCCAGCACCGAGACGCGCCGCGCCCGGTAGCACGCCTCCAGCGTGAACGGCAGGTCACTGCCGAGCGGCAGGTCCTCCCGGTAGCGGATCCGGTGCTGTTCCAGCAGGTCCCGCCGGAACAGCTTGGTGTTGGCCAGCGACCGGGGCAAGGGCGAGTCGAACAGATCGACGTCGACCTGGTTGGCGGCGAAGATGTCCTGGTAGATGTGCCGGCTGTTGACCCCGACCACCTTGCCGAGCACGACGTCGGAGTCCCACTCGTCGGCGGCTGCGACCAGCCGTCGCAGCGCCTCCGGGCCGAGATGGTCGTCGGCGCCGACGAAGAAGACGTACCGGCCGGCGGCGACGTCGAGCGCGCGGTTACACGGGCCGGCCGGACCGCCGGAGTTGGCCTGGTGGATGACCGTGAACACGCCGGGGTGCCGGGCGGCGAAACGGTCCAACTCGGCGCCACTGCGGTCGGTGGAGCCGTCGTCCACCGCCACCACCTGCAACCGGTCCAGCCCGATGGTCTGCCCCACCAGCGAGTCCAGGCACCGGGTCAGGTACGGCATGGTGTTGTAGACCGGCACCACCACGGTGACGTCGGGCGCGCTCACGGCGCCTGCACCACAGCCGGCGTGGTGGTAGACCGACCCGGTGGATCCCCGCCGCCCAGCAGGCGCCGGTAGACGGCGTCGAGCCGCTCGGCCTGCGCCTCCCAGGTCCAGTCGGGCAGCGGTGAGGCCGGGCCGTCGTACACCCGGCGGTACCGCTGTGGGTCGGCGAGCACGGCCCGCACGGCGCGGACCAGGTCGGTGGCGTCACCCGCCCGGAACACCTCGCCCTGCCCGGTGGCCTGGACGGTGTCGGCCATCGTGCGGACGTCACTGACCACGACGGGGAGCCGGGCGTGCGCGTACTCGAAGAACTTCGTGATCAGGGCGATCTCGTGGTTCGGCCAGTGGTGGATCGGGATCAGTCCGACGTCCGCGGCGCTCAGGAAGGCGCTCACCTGCCCGTGCGGCACGTACGGCACGGGGTGCACCCGCTCGGCCACGCCGAGCCGGGCGGCGACCGCGAGCAGGCGCCTGACGTACGGCGCGGAGGGGTCGGCGACCACGAGCGCGAGGTGGGCTCCGGGTAGCCGGGGCAGCGCCTCGACGACCGTCGCCACCCCCCGCTGCTCGACGAGCGTGCCGCTGTAGACGAGCAGCGGCGTCTCCGGCCCGACGCCACACCGGTCCCGCAGGTCGGGCACCTCCGCCGGGGTCGGCGACGGGTCCGTCACGGCCGGGGCGTTGAGCAGCACGGTGGGGCGTTCGGCCAGCCCGTGCTCGTCCTGGAGCAGCTCGGCCAGAGCCTCCGAGACGGTGACGACCGCGTCGGCGTGCGACACGTACTCCCGCAGGTAGGCGAGGTGAGCGGGCAACCACCGTACGTTGTCGCGCCGCGGTCTCGCGCCCGGCAGCCACTCGTGTGCGTCCCACACGAGCCGCACCTCCCGGCCGGCGGTCCGGGCCCGGTCGACCGCCCGCGCGGCCACGCCGAGCATCCGGAAGTCGTGGGCGTGGATCAGATCCGGCGCCAGGGCGTCGACCACCGGTCCGAACACCCGCTCGTAGGTCCACAGCCCCGGTTCGAGGTGCCGCCACGCGCGGTCTCCGGCGACCGTGCGCCAGAAGAAGACCTGGGCGTGCTCGACCGGTCGTCGGGCCAGCCGGGCCGCCCGCAGCAGCGGCCCGCCACGGGCGACCAGGCGTTGCCGCAGGCCGGTGCGGCCACCGCCGCGGTTCCCGCCCATCGGCAGCACCCGAACCTGGGCGCCGCCCAGCCGCCACTCCCGCTCGACGTCGGCGCAGCCCAGCAGTGTGACGTCCCAGCCCGCGTCGGCGGCCGACCGGGCCGCCTTCTGCACCCGGGAGTCGCCGTCGACCCCGTTGTCCACGAGCATGACCACCCGGCCACCGCCGGCCGCGGCGACACCGTCGAGCTGCACGAATGGTTCTCCGATTCCTCAGACCAGCGGACGCCCGGCGAGTCTACGGCAGTTTCGTCCCGCGACATGGATCAGGCGCTGCCCCGCGCCGTGACGACTTCCCACCACCCGCACCCTGCGCAGCGATCCAGCAACCGTTCGTATACCTGCTGGACATCGTCGCCTCATCGGCACTTACCCTCGACCCGGTGAGGTCAGGTAAGGTGGTCCGGTCGACCCCGGGCACCCTCGATTCGCTGGCTCCCGAGGCAACCGCAATCAATGCGTAAGCGGGTATTCATGTCGCGCACACCTGACGTCAGCGTGGTCATCCCGACCTGCGACCGGCCGGCCCTGGTGACCCGCGCGGTCCGCAGCGCCCTCGCTCAGTCGGTGGCGGAGATCGAGGTCGTCGTCGTGGTGGATGGAGCGGACGCCGGCACGCAGGCCGCGCTCGCCGCGATCCCCGACCCGCGGCTGCGCGTGCTGCCGCTACCCGAGCGGGGCGGCGCGCCGAACGCCCGCAACGTCGGGGTCCGCGCGGCCCGTGCCCGCTGGACGGCGTTCCTCGACGACGACGACGAGTGGCTGCCCCGCAAGCTGGAGGTGCAGCTCGCCCTCGCCGCCACCGCGACGGCCGGATCCCCGATCGTCGCCAGCCGCCTGGTGAACCGCACCCCGCGCGCCGAGTTCGTGCTGCCCCGCCGGCTACCCGCGGCGGGCGAGCCGATCTGTGAGTACCTCACCGTTCGGCGAGGCCTGTTCCACGGCGACGGCTTCATCCAGACCTCGACGATCATGGCACCCACCGAGCTGCTGCGCCGAGTCCCGTTCACCGTCGGCCTGCGCCGGCAGCAGGAGCTGGACTGGACGCTGCGGGCCCTCGAGCACGACGACGTGGAGTTGCTGATGGCCGCCGAGCCGCTGGTGCTGTGGCACCAGGACGAGGACCGGCCCCGGATCAGCCTCTCCTCCCCGTGGGCTGCGCAGCTCGAGTGGCTACGCTCCACCCGCCCCCTGCTCACCCGCAAAGCGTACGCGGCCATCGCGCTCAGCGTCGTCGGCTCGATGGCGGCGACGACACGCGACCCGAAGGTCTTCCGGACGGTGCTCGCCGACGCCCGCCGGCACGGCCAGCCGGGCGCGATCGACTACCTTACGTACCTGCAGATCTGGATGGTCCCACCGCATCTCCGGCACGCCCTGCGGGATCGGATCCTGGACCGCCGTCGCCGTCCGACCGGCCCACGGACGGCTGCCGACCACACCGGCGCGGACCTCCCACCAGCCCGGTCCGACCAGGTCGCCGCCGACTCCGGAAACCCGTGACCCGTGCTGCGGTATCCTGATCCATCGATGCCCCACGTCGTCATCTGGCGCAGCCACCTGCTGGCCGGCTCGGAGACGTTCATCCGCAACCAGGCCGACGCGCTCACCACCTGGCGGCCCACCTACCTCGGGGCCGTGCGGGTCGTGTCCGCGCTGTCCCGCGACACCGACGTGCTCGCCTTCCGTGGCACCGGCCCGGACCGGCGGGACCTGCTCGCGCTGAAGGTCACCGGCCGGTCGGCCCGGCTCACCCGACTGCTGCGGCGACTGCGGCCGGCTCTGGTACACGCCCACTTCGGCGGCGACGGCTGGCTGATCAGCCGCACCGCCGCCGACCTGCGCATCCCCCTGGTCGTCACCGTGCATGGCCGGGACGTCACCCGCCAGCCCGCCCTTCCCGGCCTACGCGGGGCGCGGCAGCGGCGCAACCTGCGCGTGGCGTTCGAGCGAGCGGCGGTCGTCGTCGCGGTCAGCGACTTCATCCGCGACCGGGCGATCGCCCTCGGCGCCGACCCGGCCAAGGTCCAGGTGCACCACATCGGCGTGCCGATCCCGGCCCTGCCGGCGGCCACCCCGCCGGTGTGGGACGTGGCCTTCGTCGGCCGGTTCGTCGAGAAGAAGGGGGTCGACGATCTCGTCGAGGCGCTCGGGCTGCTACGGCCCCGGCGGCCGCGGGTGCTGTTCATCGGCACCGGGCCGCTGGAGGGGCCGCTGCGCGCCCGGGCGGCACAACTCGACCTCGACGCCACGTTCCTCGGCGCACAGCCACCGGCGGTGGTCAGCCACCACCTGGCGCAGTCGAAGCTGTTCGCCGCGCCGTCGCGAACGGCGGCGGACGGCGACTCCGAGGGCCTGCCCATCACCATCCTCGAGGCGGCAAGCCTCGGCCTGCCGGTCGTGTCGACGTACCACAGCGGCATCCCCGAGGCCGTCGTGCCCGGCGAGACCGGCCTGCTCGGCGCCGAGGGCGACCGGCCGGCGCTGGCCGGGAACATCGCCCGCCTGCTCGACGACGACGCCCTGCGCCAGCGGCTCGGCCACGAGGCCCGCCGGCACGTCGAGGACCGCTTCGACCTGCACAAGCAGACCCGCCGGCTGGAGAAGTTGTACGACGAGGTCGCCGGAACCCCGCCGGTCGGTCGCTAGGCTGCCGCCCTGACGGTCGAGGTCGACGTCCCGGCGTCGGAACCGCTGGTCGCCGACGACGTCCGCCTGATCCCGCACGACCGGCCCGGCTACGGCGGTCCCGTCGGCCGGCGCGTGCGAGACCTTCTCAGACGCCGGACGGGGCAAGCGCCCGCGTCGACCGGTCATCGGTCCGCCGACGGTTGGGCAGCGACAGGCGGAAGACCTTCCGCCACGCCGAGAACACCTGCCGGGGCAGGGAACCCGCCGTGTAGGTCAGCCCGTACCGGTCGAACAGCGCCCGCACCTGCGGGGCGACCTCCCGGTAGCGGTTGCTGGGCAGGTCCGGGAAGAGGTGGTGCTCGATCTGGTGGGACAGGTTACCGGTCATGATGTGCATGAGCCGGCTGCCGCTGATGTTGGCCGAGCCGAGTATCTGCCGCAGGTACCACTCACCCCGCGTCTCGCCCTCGATCGAGCTCTTCTCGAAGGTCTCCACGCCCTCCGGGAAGTGCCCGCACATGATCACTGAGTGGCTCCACAGGTTACGGATCAGGTTCGCGGTGAACGTCGCGGCGAGGGTGCTGAGGAAGGACGGGCCGGACAGCAGCGGGTGCAGCACGTAGTCCTTAAGAACCTGTCGGCGGATCTTGCGCCCGACCGCCCGGGCCCGGGCCCGGAACTCCGGGTCCTTGTGCCGACCCTTCTTCAGGTTGCGGCCCAGTTCCAGGTCGTACGCGGCGATGCCGTACTCGAAGAAGCAGGCGTTGATGAAGTTCCACAACGGCTGCCCCAGGTAAGCCGGGTGCCACGGCTGGTCCTCGTCCACGCGCATGATGCCGTACCCGAGGTCGTTGTCCTTGCCGACCACGTTGGTGTAGCGGTGGTGCAGCTCGTTGTGCGAGTGCTTCCACTGGTCGGCCGGGGACACGTGGTCCCACTCCCAGGTGGTCGAGTGGATCTTCGGGTCGCGCATCCAGTCCCACTGGCCGTGCAGGACGTTGTGCCCGACCTCCATGTTCTCCAGGATCTTGGCCACGGTGAGCCCGGCCGTACCGACGACCCACGCGGGCGGGAAGAGCGAGAACAGCAGCACCGCCCGGCTGCCCAGTTCCAGACTCCGCTGGGTCTTGATGACCCGGCGAATGTACCGGGCGTCCCGTTCGCCCCGGTCGGCCAGAACCCGGTCCCGGATCGCGTCGAGTTCCTTGCCGATGACCTCGATGTCCTGGGCGGTGAGGTGAGCGATCGGGCTGACGGACTTGCGCTGGATGACGGTCACGTAGGCACTCCGGGTCAGTGGTCGAGGTCGCAGGGGCCGGCCGGGGCCGACACGCAGGTCTGGATAAGGACGCCGTCGCCGGGCACCGCCGTGGTGAGCGCCCCGTTACGCAGGTCGCGGACCGCGCCCTGGCGCAGTGGCAGGACGCAGCCGAAGCAGATGCCCATCCGGCAGCCCGAGGGCATCAGCACACCGGCCGCCTCACCGGCGTCGAGCAGTGGCGTGGCGCCGTCGGCGGTCACCGTCACACCGGTCCGGCCGAACGTGACGGTGCCGCCCTCGCCGGGCGAGACGACCGTCGGGCGGAACCGCTCGGTGTGCAGCCGCTCCGCCCGGCCCGCGGCGGCCCAGTGCGCCGACAGGACGTCGAGCAGACCGACCGGGCCGCACGCCCAGGTCTCCCGGTCGAGGTGGTCGGGTACGAGATCGGCCAGGTCGGCGACACCGAGCTCGCCGTCGCGGTCGGTGTGCCGCTCCACCAGTCGCAGCGCGCCCGTCTTGGCGAGTTCACGCAGCTCCGCGCCGAAGATCACCTCTGCCGGGGTGGGCGCGGAGTGCACGAGGGTGACGTCGGCGCCGGCGAGGGCACCACCGCGCAGCATCCCCATCACCGGGGTGATCCCGCTGCCCGCGGTGACGAAGAGCACCCGCGCCGGCGCCGGCGTGGGCAACACGAAGTCACCCTGGGCCTGGTCGAGTTGCACGATCGTCCCCCGCCGCACGCGCCGGACGAGATGGTTGCTGACCACCCCGTCCGGGATCGCCTTCACGGTGATCGAGATCGGGCCGCGGCGATCCCGGGGAGCGGAGGTCACCGAGTACGCCCGCCAGAGCCGTACGCCGTCGACGTCCACGCCGAAGCGGACGTACTGCCCGGGGACGTGCCCCCGCCAGTCCCGTCCCGGTTGGACGACCACCGTCGCCGCGTCCCGGGTCTCCGGCCGCACGGCGACGATCCGCCCCCGCAGGTCGGCGCCGGCGCGCAGCGGGGCGACCAGGTCGAGGTAGTCGTCGGGTAGCAGCGGGGTGGTCACCGCCGCGGCGAGCCGCAGAATCCGGCGCCGCAGCGACGCCGTCGCGGGTGGACGCGGGACGGTGGTGGTCATATCCCGATGGTTGCGGCACACTGACATAAAATCTTGGCCCGCGCAGGTGAACTGGGCCCATCGTTTTGTACGGAGGGAACAATCGTGCCGGACCGGTCCGAAGCGACCCGTCGCGCCGCCCGACTGGATCTCGACGAGCGGGTGGCCGGCGCGCTGTGCGACCGACTGCCCCTGCTCGCCGAGCGGACCGTGACCGCGATCACCGCCGAGGTTCCCAGTTATTCCGGCACCCTCACCGGCCAGATGCGGGACAAGATCGAGAATGCGGTGCAGATCGCCCTCGGCACGTTCCTGCAGCTGATCGAACGCTCCCACGGCCCGGACCCGAGCACCCCCCTGGTCCCCGCCCTGGAGGCCGCGTACGCCCTGGGCAGCGGCGAGGCCCGCTCGGGGCGGAGCGTGGACGCGCTGCTGGCCGCGTACCGGGTGGGGGCCCGGGTCTCCTGGCGGGAGATGTCCACCATCGCGGTGCGCGGTGGGCTCACGGCGGGGACCGTCGCCGAGTTCGCCGAGCTGATGTTCGCCTACATCGACGAACTGTCCGCCGCGAGCGTCGCCGGGCACGCCGACGAGCTGGCCAGCGTCGGTCGGGCCCGTCGCCGCAACCTGGAGCGCCTCGCCCAGCAGCTACTCGCCGGCGAACCCGAGGAGGTGCTCACCCACAGTGCCGAGCGGGCCGACTGGCCGGTCCCGCAGACGCTCACCGTCGTTCTGCTGCCCCGCACCAACCTGCGGCCGACGCTGGCGCTGCTCGACGAGCACACCCTGGAAAGCGGCGACGACCTGCCGGCGACCGGGCCGGGCGAGGAGAGGGCCGTGCTCCTGGTCCCCGACGGGCACGGTGACCGGCGGAGGCAGCTCGCGCGGATCCTGCACGACGGCCGAGCGGTGCTCGGCCCCGCCCGGCCGTGGACCCGGGTCGCCAGCTCCTACCGGCGGGCCACCCGCCTACTCGCCCTCGGGATCGCTCATCCCGCCGACCACGGGCCGCTGGACACCGAGCGGCACCTGGCGGAACTGCTGCTCGGGGCCGACACCGAGGCGTTGGCCGACCTGCGGGCCCAGGTGCTGCGACCACTCGCGGCGCTGCCTCCGGCCACCGCCAGCCGGCTCGCCGAAACGCTACGCTCGTGGCTGCTGCATCACGGTCGCCGCGACGACGTCGCCGCCGACCTGTTCGTTCACCCGCAGACCGTGCGCTACCGGATGGGCCAACTCCGGGAGCTGTATGGTGATCGCCTCACCGATCCGCGGGCGGTCCTCGACCTCACCCTCGCCCTCGCCGCCGGGCCGCCGGCGCTGTGACGCCGCCCGTCCATCAGCCGCGGCGCCACCGACGCCGCCGCCCGCTCCTGGAGCAGGTCGACCGCGCGTCGGAGCATGACGGGATTCGTCGAGCCCAACGCCCGGCTCGGCATGTCGCAGCGGCTCCGCCGGGCTTGGCGACTGCGGGGCCTGGCGGCTCGGCGGGTGGGTGAGCCGGGCCCACGGGCCGGTCACCCACCCACCCCGGCCACGTTGGCGCGACGGACGGCGGGGCGCCCTACGCGGCGACGACGTCCGCGACGACGCAGGCGATGTTGTCCGGCGCGCCGTGGGCGTGCGCCAGCTCCGTCAGCCGATCCACGGCCTGCTCGGGATCCGCGTCGGCGCTGAGGACGGCGGACAACTCGGCGCGGTCCGCGACGGCCGACAGGCGTCCGAGCAGCAGGTACCGGTCGCCGACATGCGCCGTGCGCAGCGCCAGGTCGACCTCCACGTCGGGGCCAGCGCCCAGCGCCCGCACCAGCAGCGCCCGCCGCGGATGGGACGCCACCGCGTCGGCGCCGAGCCGGCCCTGGTCGACCAGCGACTGGACGTACGTGTGGTCGCTGGTCAGCTGGGACAGTTCCCCGTCGCGCCGCAGGTACGCCCGGGTGTCACCGACGTGCACCAGCGCGAATCGGTCGCCGGAGCGCAGCAGTGCCGTCAGGGTGGTGACCGGCTGGTGGTCGCCGGTACCCGCCCGGCGGACGGCGCGGTCGGCGTCGACGACCGCGTCGGCCAGCAGGGCGAGCAGTTCAGTCGCCGGCACCTCGGCGAACTCCAGCGGCCGGAGAGCGTCGACCGCGGCAGCGCTGGCCGTCGCACCACCGGGTCCGCGCATCCCATCGGCGACGGCCAACAACCGTCCGCTCGCGTACGCGGCGTCCTCGTTGCTGTCGCGTACCGCTCCGGTCTCGCAGCGCACGGCGTAGCGCAGGCCCAGGGCGTGGTTCGGGTCGGTCATCGTCGAGTCCCTTCCGGAGAGGAAATCCACGAGGTGGGTGGCGGCCCGGCTCCGGGTCACGGCGTCGGTGGCAACCGTCCGCCGGTACGCCACGATCGCCTCGGCCGCCGCAGCCGGCGGAAGCTCGCCCACCCTCCCGATCTCGACCAGTGGCATGCCGACCCGGCGCAGCGTGGCGATCAACCGGGCTCGGTCAAGTTGATCCGGGGCGTAGAACCGGTAGCCGGATTCGCCGTCGACGGCGGCCGGTGGCAGCAGACCCGTCCCGTCGTACAGGCGCAGCGCCTTCGGTGTCAGTCCCGCCGCCCGGGCGGATGACCCGATGGTCAGCCGCTCCATGTCGCCGTCCTCCTCGTGCCGGCCACCGCGGCCGGCACCCAGGCTGGGCCTTCCCCCAGGGGCAGGGTCAAACGACCGGCCGGCGCCCGTTCCGCCCGGACGTCCGGGCGCCGTGAGCTTCCGCCTCGTCCGGCTCGCATCGGATTGGACCGGACCAGATGACCGAGGCCGTCAGCGGGATCCCCTCGGGCACCACGTCCCCACGCCGGTCGACGGGGCGCGCGCCGGTTCACCGACGCCCGCACCCGGCCCGGGGTCGACGAGCCGGTAGGTTGGGCGCCGGTATGCCGGACGCCTGGTCGGCAGGGCAACGTGGTCGACGCCTTATCAGGGCAACGTGGTCGACGCCTTATGTGGAGCGCATTCATGACGATCCGGATTCTCCTCGCCGTCGCCGGTCTGCTGCTGCTCGCCGTGGCCGCCGACCACCTCGTTGTCGGTGCGTCCCGGCTCGCCCCCCGGCTACGGATCAGTCCAGTCGTCGTCGGCGTCGTGGTGATCGGCCTGGGCACCTCGGCACCGGAGCTGTTGGTCTCCGCGGTGGCTGCGGCCCGAGGCGACGCGGGCATCGCCCTGGGCAACATCACCGGCTCCAACATCCTCAACCTGACCATGGTCCTCGGCGTCGCCGCGCTGGTCGCCAAGGTCACGGTGAGGTCGACGGTGATCCACCGCGAGGTGCCGCTGGCGGTCACGGCGGTGCTGCTCTTCGGTCTCCTGGCCTGGACCGGCCTGACGGTCGTCACCGGCGCGGTGCTCGTGCTCGCCGTCGCGGGGGCCCTGTGGCTGCTGGTGCGGTGGGCCGGCGAGGGACGCAACACCGCCCTGGCCAGAGAGATCATCGACTACGCGGACGGCGATGACGTCACCGGCGCCGACCCGGCTACGGTCGCCGCGTCACGCGAGGCGGCACAGCGGCAACGGCCGGCCTGGTTCGAGCCGGTCCGCACCGTGCTCGGCCTGGCCGGGGTCCTGGCCGGGGCGCAGCTGCTGGTCGTCAACGCCGCCACCATCGCCACCGACCTGGGTGTCCCCCAGCTGGTCGTCGGGATCACGTTGGTCGCGGTGGGCACCTCGCTGCCGGAGTTGGTGACCACGATCCAGGCCCAGCGACGCGGTGAGTCCGACCTGCTCGTGGGCAACCTGTTCGGGTCCAATCTGTTCAACAGCCTCGTCGGCGGTGCGGTGATCGCCTTCGCCGCGCCAGCCAGCGTCCCCCGTGCGAACGTCGCACTCGTCGTGGTGATGGGCCTGACCGCGCTGGCGGCGTGGGCGCTGCTACGTCGGAGCAACTCACTCACCCGCCCGGAGGGCTCGGTGTTGCTCGCGGCGTACGTGCTGACGATGCCGCTGCTGCTGGCCGCGTGAGCGGAACGTTCCGCCCGTGGAGGCCGGGCCGACGCGACGGGTGGTGGCTCGGTGCCGACGGGGTGGCCGCGGCGGGGCGTCCCGACTACGGTCGGGGCGTCCGGCGTGAACGCCGGCTGTGGTCCACCACCTGCCGGGCCGGCCGTACCCGCACGCCGGAGCAGGGGTTCGACCGGGAGAGAGGGGCGTCATCGTGCGGCTGCTGACCTGGCTGTCCGAGTCCACCGACGACCGGCCGGACGCGGTCAAGGTCGGCGACCGGGCGGTGTCCTGGATAGAGCTGCGCCACCTGGCCACCGCCGTCGCCGACGACCTGCGCGGGGTCGACCGGGTGGCGATCGGAGCCACCGCCAGCCTGGAAACGGTGGTCGGCGCGGCTGGTGCGCTGTTGGCCGGGGTCGCGGTCGTGCCGGTGCCGCCGGACGCCGGGCCGATGGAACGCGACCACGTCCTGTCGGACTCGGCGGCCAGCGCGGTGCTCGTCCCGGCGCGCGACGAGCATCCGGGCACCCGATGGGGACGGCCGGTGATTCCGGTCGACCTGAGCCGCCACGCCGGCACCGTGCACCCCGAACCGGACCCGGCGGACCCGGCGCTGATCCTCTACACCAGCGGCACCACCGGCGCGCCGAAGGGCGCGGTGCTGTCCCGGCGGGCCGTCGCCGCATGCCTGGACGGGCTCGCCGAGGCCTGGCACTGGACACCCGACGACCTGCTCGTACACGGGCTTCCCCTGTTCCACGTACACGGCCTCGTACTGGGCGTGCTGGGTCCGCTGCGGCTCGGCGGCCGGCTGCACCACGTCGGACAGCCTCGCCCGGAGCGGTACGCCGCCGCAGCCGGAACGCTCTACTTCGGCGTTCCCACGATCTGGTCCCGGATCGCCGCAGCCCCGGACGCGGCCCGTGCGCTGAGATCGGCCCGGTTACTCGTGTCGGGAAGCGCCGCGCTGCCCGCGACGGTTTTCGCCGACCTTGCCACACTCACCGGCCACCAGGTCGTGGAGCGGTACGGCATGACCGAGACACTGATCACCATCAGTGCCCAGGCCGACGGACCCCGCCGGCCCGGCACCGTCGGGGTGCCGCTGCCCGGGGTGTGCACCCGGCTGGTCGACGAGCAGGGTGGTGTCCTTCCCGCGGACGGCACGTCGATGGGCGAGTTGCAGGTACACGGGCCGACACTCTTCGACGGGTACCTGAACCGGCCGGACGCCGGCGCGGCCGCCCGGACATCCGACGGCTGGTTCCGCACCGGCGATGTGGCCACGATCGGCCCGGACGGCTGGCACCGCATCGTCGGCCGGGCCGCCACCGACCTGATCAAGAGCGGCGGATACCGCATCGGTGCCGGGGAGGTGGAGGACGCCCTGCTGGCACACCCCGGCGTCTGGGAGGCCGCCGTGGTCGGCACACCCCACCCGGACCTTGGCGAGCAGGTGACCGCGTACGTGGTGGGCGACGGCGTGGGCGAGGCGGAACTGATCGACTTCGTGGCCCGGCGGTTGTCCGGGCACAAGCGGCCCCGTCAGGTGCGGCTGGTCGACGCGCTGCCACGCAACGCCCTGGGCAAGGTGCAGAAGTCCCGGCTGACGGCGGACTGACCCAGCCGGGAGAGATGGACCAGTGGTCGACGGCCGTACGGCCGCGCTGGCGGTCCGTCGGCGTCCACAGGCGCCCGCCCTGTTGCGGGTCGGCACGCTCGTCGAGGGCCGGTGTGGCTGGTTCTGCGGTCCCGCGGTGGTGTGGGGCCGAGCGGGCAACGGCCGGCATGAGTGTGGCGGCGCTGGGCGGCTGCGGTTGTCCGCACTCGGACAACCGCAGCCAGAATTATCCCATTAGTCTATATTAGGATGATCGAGCTGACAGGGTCGCACGAGCAGCACCCTGCCGGGTCGTGTCGCCTTCGTCGAGGTGCTCGTACTCGACCACAGTCCGGGCAGCTGCGGGCGCTGTCGCCAACGGTGAGGTCTGATCATGCGGATTGGAGTGCTCATTCTGCCGTCCACGACGTGGAAACGCGCAGAACGCATGTGGCAACTCGCTGACGAGATGGGATTCGCGCACGCCTGGACGAGTGATCACATCGCGTGGCAGGACCTGGCCGGTCAGGAGTGGTACGCCGCGGTGCCGTCGCTGGCCGCCGCGGCGGTCGGGACGCGTCGAATCCAGATCGGCACCCTCGTCTCGTCACCGAACTTCCGCCATCCGGTGCCGTTCGCCAAAGAGATCATCACGCTCGACGACGTCAGCGGTGGACGGTTCGTTGTGGGGCTCGGCGCCGGCGGCGGCGGGCTCGACGCCAACTGCCTCGGGCAAGAAGAATGGACACCGGTCGAACGCGCCCAGCGGTTCGCCGAGTTCGTGGAGCTGACGGCCAAGCTGCTGTCCGCACCGGTCACCGACGCGAACGGCACCTTCTACAAGGCTCGACGGGCGCACATCACGCCGGTGGACGCGCCGCCTCGACAGATTCCACTGGCGATCGCCGCGACCGGGAAACGTGGCATGGCACTGGCGGCGCGTCTCGCCGCCACCTGGGTCACGAACGGCCGGTCGCCACGCCACGGCCTCGTTCCGCCGGTGGCAAGGCCCGACGACGTCGCGACACAGGTACGTCAACTCGCCAGCCGCTGCGAGCACGTCGGCCGCGACCCGGCAACCGTGCGCAGGCTGCTGATGAACGTGAACAGAGAGCCGTCGGTGCTCGCCTCCCTGGGCGCGTTCCGGTCGGCTGTCGCCGCATACACCGAGGCGGGTATCACCGACATGGTCGTGCCGTTTCCCGACCAACCACCGTTCAACGCCAGCATGACGGTGCTGGAACAGGTAGCGGAAATTCTGCCTGAGCTCTGACCCGACGGGCGGGGCCCGCGGATGGCCCGTTCGTCCGGCCCGCGCCGCGGACGTCTCGGCCTAGCGGCTCATGTCGGCGAGGAGGGAGTCGACGACCCCCTCCTCGAGCAGCGCGACGCCGTGTGCGCGGACGGCCTCAGCCAGGTGTGCGTCCCACGGCGTGTGGTCGACCCGGCCCACCGGTGGACCGGCGACCGGAACGGCACGCTGGTAGTCGTCGGCGCCGAGCAGCCATGGCCGGGCGGTCGTCTTGCTCATCACGTGGGCGGCGATCCGCAGGCCGTCCCCGTCGATATCGCCGCGGTACCTCAGCTGCGCCCCAGCCGCAGCGAGGCCGCGCAACAGCAGGATCGCGGCCGTGCTGGGCCAGCCGGCAGTACAGACCACGGGTGGACAGACGGCGCCGAAGCGGCGGAGAGCGGCCGCGACGACGGCAGGGTTCTCGACGACGAAGACCGTTGCGGGCAGCGGCCCGAGCGGCTCGTGCCGCACCTGCGCAAGCGTGACCAGGGCTACGCCCCCGTCCGGCCGGCGAGTGGCCGCCAACCCCTCTCCCCAGCCCGGGCGCGACCGGGCAGGAAGCCGACCGGACGGCCTCGGGATCATCTCGTCAAGGACGGAAGTGTCCTGTCGACGGGTGGCTGCACGTTACGCGTACGGTGCCAGGAAGTTCTTCGGGCGCAACGCCTTCGCGGTGATCCGGACGTCTCCGATCCAGCCGTAGAAGCCCTGGCCGTACCTGAGGTCGAAGGAGGTGGCGCCGATCACGAACGGACGGCCGAGCGTGGCGATGCCGGTCGACGGCTGGGTGGGGTTCCGGGCGATCTTCGACCCGTCGATGTACACGACGGTCTGCCGGCCGTCGTTGACCACCGCGATGTGGGTCCAGCGTCCGATCGGAAGGGTATGGCTCCACGAGGTCGGATCGGCGTCCTGCTTGGCCGGGTAGACGACGTACTGGAGGAACCGTTCCGGAGAGATGTTGAGGCTGCAGGTGCACTCCAGGGGGGACCAGCCGGTGGTCTTGCCGGCGTCGCCGCTGCGCCCCTCTCAGCTCAGGATCCAGGCGTGGTCGCCTTCGTACGGGTCGGGTAGCTTGACGAACGCCTCGATGGTGTAGCCGCTGGTGAACGTCATACTGTTGATCGGTGCGTCCGGAGCGGCCTGCAGGATCGCGCCACGGTCCGGGCCCTTGCCACCGTCGAAGCGAAGGCTGGCGTGTGCCGGCTGGCCAGGGTGGTGCTCGGTCGAGTAGGTCAGCGCGTCGGAGCCACCGGCGTTGATACGCCGGGCGGTGGGGTTGTTTCCGTTTCCGCTGAGGTCCCGTACGACGGTTCCGTCGGCGACCGGGCTGCCGGCCGCACCGGTCGTCAGCCCGTACGAGTCGAACCGCCAGTATCCGACCGTGCCACGCGGCGTCACCGCGACCGGGGGACGCGGGCCGGCGGGGTCACCGGCGCGAACCCACTGAACCGAGCGGCGAAATCGATCTTCATGCTGAACCGGTCGACCGGGCCGGTGAGTTCGATCGTCTCGGCCTCCAGGGGCGTCCGCTTCCGTGGGTCTCGGGAGAGGAACCAGGGCGAGAAGGTCTCGACGTCGATGACGTTGCGGGCCAGGTCGAAGTGGTAGAGGCGGATCATGGCCGCGCCACCGTAGTAGCGGTCCTGGTAGTTGGTGATGTGGACCTGCACGTCGTTGCCGGCGGCGTTGGTGAGGGTGGTGCGGCCGGGCGGCCAGTAGTGGCCGTTGAGGGTGAGGAAGATCTGGTCGTTGTCCCGGATCAGCCGGTCCCAGAGCCGTTGGCCGTGGCTCGACAGGCGGGCCTCACCGGCGGCGTCGGCCCAGGCCAGATCATGGGTGGTGAGGATGACCGGCAGGCTGCGGTGCTCGTCGAGCACCCCGAGCGCCCACCCGAGCCCCTTGTCCGACACCCGCCAGTCCAGCGCCATGACCAGCCAGTCGCGTCCACCCGCGCGCAGGACGTGGTAGCTGTTGTAGCCGTCGGGCGAGGCGCCGCCGAACGTCGGCATCCGGGCGAACCGCTGCGGTCCGAAGGCGCGCAGATAGACGCTGTCACCGCGCTGGTCGTCACCACCGCGGATGTCGTGGTTGCCGGCGAGGACGCTGTACGGCAGCTTGCCGTCGAGCCGGTGAAAGGCGTCGCTGGCGAGCGTGATCTCGTGTTCGGTGCCGTGCTCGGTCACGTCACCGAGGTGGGTCATGAACACGATGTTCGCGTCCCTGCGTTCCCGGCTGAGGTAGCGGAAGGTCGCCTTCAGCGGCTCCGGGTCCGAGCTGTCCTCGTCGAAGAGGTACTGCGTGTCCGGCAGCACCGCGAGCGCGAAGCGGGGGCTGTCCGAATCCACCCGGCCAGGCGCCGCCTCGGCCGCCGCGGGGGCGCCGAGCAGTGCCGTGGCCGCGCCGGCCGCCGCAGGCGCGGCCAGCGCGGCCTGCAGAAGGCTCCGCCGATCGACGTTCGGTTGGTCGCCGCTGGTGGTCATCCGGCCTCCCGGGTAGCTGCTGCGGGTGAACGCCGTGCACCCTCCCGCACCGCGGTGAGCGCTCTCCGACGCCGATCTGAACGGTGTCGGGCTGCCGACCGAAGACCTGTACCGCGCCGGAACTCGGCCCGTCTGCCATCGGCAGACGCAGGTCGGTGGCTCCTCAGGCGCCCGTGAGCTGGGACTTCTCGGGCCGGAAAGCTGGTCGCCGGTGTGCTGGTCCGGGTGTCGTACGGGTGGGCGCGCGGCAGCAGCGGATCACTCGTGACCGGTGGCGAGGTGCTCGTGCGCCCGCCCGGGGTCGTCCGGGCGCCAACCCGCGCGCATCGCGTCCCGGTAGTCGCGGCGGCGCGACGCCGCACCGGCCCACGGATCCGGCCACGAACCGCGGCATGATCGGCGCTGGATGGGGAAACCCGCTCGCCGGCCTGGGGTAGGGCGTCCCAGAAAGGGGGGCGAAGATCCTATGCAACGGTCAGCTCGTGGTGCGTACGAGCTACCCGGCCGGACCGCCGCCCGGCATCGTCCGGTCAGCCGTGTCGTCCCGCTGGCCGGTGCCGGTACGGATGGTCCGGTCCAGCAGGTCGGAACCCGCGGTGAGATCCAGACCGCCGGTCGGCTGGTGTCGGCGTCGTGGGCGGGAGCGGAGCGGGTGCCACCGGGTTGCGAGCGTTCGGCGCCCGGCAGTCCCGGCCGCGCCCGCCACCTCGTCCGACCGGTCTGGTGAACGCGGAACGCGTGCCCGAAGAGGACCAGGCGCCCCGGACGGCGAAGGGGCGGCCGGTTCGGCGTTGGCCGGTGGTCGCGGTGAGTGCCCTCGTCGCGTTCATGGCGGGACTCAACATCTCCGCGATGATCATTGCGGTGCCGCTCATCGACGAGGTGTTCGACCTGACCGACGGTGACCAGCAGTGGCTGGTGTCGGGCTACTTCCTCACGTTCGGGCTGGCGTTGGTGCCCGCCGGCCGGTACGGGGACGTGCGGGGGCGGCGCAACATCTTCGTGGTCGGTGCCGCGTTGTTCGTGGTGGCCAGTGTGGTCGCGGGTTCGGCCCCGTCGGGGGGAGTGCTGATCGTCGCCCGGCTGGTGCAGGGCCTGGCGGCCGGGATGACCACGCCGCAGGTGTTCGGGCTGATCCAGCGTCTGTTCGCACCCCGGGATCGGGGTCTGCCGTTCGGTGTGGTGGCGGCGGGGGTCAGTCTCGCCCGGCTGTTGGGGCCGTTGCTCGGTGGTGGGCTGATCGTGGCCGGTGGGACCGAGTTCGGCTGGCGGTGGGTGTTCCTGCTGAACGTTCCGATCGGGCTGACCGTCGCTGTCGCGGGGTGGCGGCTGTTCCCCGTCGCCGAGTCCGCCGAGCGGCCGAAGATGGATGTGGTGGCGGTGCTGTTGCTGGTCACCGGTTTGACGTCGCTGTGGCTGATCCAGGGCGAGGGGTTGTCGCTTCTGGTGCGGGCGCTGCTCCTGCTGGCCGGTCTGGCGGCCCTGGTGGGCTTCGCGGTCTGGGAGCGTCGTTACACCCGGCGTGGTGAACCGCTGTTCAACCTGAGCCTGTTCGGGGTCCGCTCGTTCGCGTTGGGTTTGTTCGTCGCGACGTTCTACCACGCCGGCTACGACGCCCTCTACTACCTGTTCTCGGAGTACCTGCAGGACGGGCTCGGGCACGACGAACTGGCCGCCGGAGTCGCTCTCACCCCACTGGCCCTGGGCGCAACCGTCGGTTCGGTCGTGGCCGGGGCGAAGGCGGGGCGGATCGGTCGCCCGCTGGTCGCCGCGGGGCTGCTCCTGGCGGCGGTGGGGATCACCGCGCTGACCGTCGTCGACATCTTCCTGCCCGGCCCGGGCTCACCGCACACGGCGACGTTGCCGTTGTTGCTGGCCGGTCTGGGTGGTGGGTTGGCCGCCGCTGGCGTGGGCGGCGGGATGGTCGTGGCCCCGAACCAGACGCTGACGCTGTCCGAGGTCCCGCGCGCCGAAGCGGGCAGCGCCGGTGGCATGCTCCAGACCGGGCAGCGGTTCGGCGGCGGTTTGGGGGTCGCCGTCGTCGGGGCCGCCCTCTTCGAGAGCCTGGACCGCACCGGCACCTGGACACTCGCGTTCCGGCTGCCGCTGCTGATCATCATCTGCTTTCTGGTCATCGGGCTCGTCGCGGCAGTTGCCGATCTCCACCACCTCAGGCGACACCGCACCAACGCGTAAGACCGGCACAGTCGTCTGGCTGAGGCCAGGTAGTCCAGCGGAACTCTGGTCTCGTCTCACCCGGCGGTATCGTGGCCGGACCAGGTTGGCCTCGCCGGCGGTGGATCTTCCAAGCTCGGGTCGCATTCACCGGGGCCACTGGACAGGAACCCACACAGTAGATCTAATTTGCCGGTGAACTCCGCCCACACCGCCCCGCCCGAACCGCCCCGTCAGGCCGCAGCACAGTGAAGGTGCACCACCTCAACTGCGGGACCATGCGGATACTCACCGCGACTCTGGTGTGCCACGTGCTGCTCGTCGAGACCGACAACGGCCTCGTCCTCGTCGACACTGGCCACGGCCTCGACGACATCGCCGATCCCAAGCGCCGCATCGGCCCGGTGCGGGGCGTCGTGCGGCCCGTGCTCGATCCCGACGAGACAGCCGCACGGCACGTGGAACGCCTCGGCTTCCGGCGTGACGACGTACGACACATCGTCGTCACCCACTTCGACGCCGACCACATCGGCGGCCTCTCCGACTTCCCGCACGCGACCGTTCACGCCACCGCCGACGAGGTGCTCGGCGCCCGGACCCCGCCGACCTGGCGCGAGCGGAGCCGGTTCCGCCCCGCCCAGTGGGAGCACGGTCCACGCATCGTCGAACACGGTACGACCGGCGAGCCGTGGCGCGGTTTCGCGGCCGCGAAGCCCCTGGACGAGATCGCACCCGGGATCGTGCTGGTCCCCCTGCCTGGTCACACCCGCGGCCACGCCTGCGTGGCGGTTGACGCGGGCGATCGCTGGCTGTTTCATGCCGGCGACGCCTTCTATCACCCGGGCAGTATCGGCGGACGCGGCGGCGTGCCGCTCGCCCTGCGCGCGATGGAGACTCTCGTCGCATACGATCGCAAGAAGGTACACGAGAACCACGCCCGCCTCGCAGCCGTGCAGGCCAGCGCGGAACCGGATCTGACGATCTTCTCCGCTCACGACCCGGCCGCGTTCGCCATCCTCAGCACCGCCGGCTAGCGTCCGCGCCGGCGATTCGCCCAGTGCTTTCGGCCGGCTCGAGCAGGGCGAATCCGCGTCCTTCGGGGCGCGTGTGACACGCCGTAGGATGTTGCGGACGAGGTTGTCGACCGCGGAGTCTGTCACACCTCGACGGCATCCGGGCCCGGTGCCGCCGTCCCGCACCGCCGCACGGTCGCGGCGCGGGACGGCTGGCAGGGGCGGGCAGCGGTGGGCGGTGCGTACGGCTCCGCCCGCGCCCTGCGGGGCCCGTAGACGCCGAACGCATTGGCGCGCCCGCGTGCGTCGGTGAACGTGACGGCGATCGGTGGCAGGAGCGCCGGCGCCAGGACGGCGGCTGCCGCCGAGCGTGTCAGCGACCGGCAGCGAGGCGGTTTCCGAGGGCGGTGTGGCGGCGCCCGGCGCCGACGGTGCGCACGGCGGCGGCGAGGGCGCGGCGGGACCCCACGAGGACGACGAGGTGTTTGGCGCGGGTGACGGCGGTGTAGAGCAGGTTGCGTTGCAACATCATCCAGGCGCTGGTGGTCAGGGGGATGACCACGGCGGGGTATTCGGAGCCTTGCGCGCGGTGGATGGTCATGGCGTAGGCGTGGGCGAGTTCGTCGAGCTCGTCGAAGTCGTAGTCGATGGTCTCGTCCTCGTCGGTGCGGACCGTCAGAGTCTGTTCCTCGGTGGACAGAGCGGTGACGATGCCGAGGGTGCCGTTGAAGACCCCGGCTTGACCCTTGTCGTAGTTGTTGCGGATCTGGGTGACCTTGTCGCCGATGCGGAACACACGCCCGCCCGCCCGCCGCTCCGGCTGGCCCTCGCGGTGCGGGGTGAGCCGCTGCTGCACCATGCCGTTGAGGGCGCCCGCGCCGGCCGGGCCACGGTGCATGGGGGTGAGGACCTGCACGTCCCGGCGCGGGTCGAGCCCGAAGCGCGCGGGGATGCGGGTGCAGGCGACGTCGACGGTGAGCGCCGCGGCGGTCTCGGTGTCGTCGCAGGCGAACAGGAAGAAATCCGGTAGGCCTTGGAGCAGGGGTGGGCGGCCGGCGTTGATGCGGTGGGCGTTGGTGACGACACCGGACTGGGCGGCCTGGCGGAAGATCTGCGTCAGCCGCACCCGCGGGACGGTGGGAGCGGCGAGCAGGTCCCGTAGGACTTCGCCGGCGCCGACGGAGGGCAACTGGTCGACATCGCCGACCAGGAGCAGGTGTGCGCCGGGCGGGACGGCCTTGACGAGTTTGTTGGCGAGGATGAGGTCGAGCATGGATGCCTCGTCGACGACGAGCAGGTCGACGTCGAGGGGGTTGTCCCGGTCGTAGGAGGCGTCCCCGCCGGGGCGCAGCTGGAGCAGCCGGTGCACGGTCGCGGCGGGGTGCCCGGTCAACTCGGCGAGGCGCTTGGCGGCCCGGCCGGTCGGGGCGGCGAGGGTGACCTTGGCTTTCTTGGCGGTGGCGAGTTCGACGATCGACCGTACGGTGAAGCTCTTGCCGCAGCCCGGCCCGCCGGTCAGTACCGCGACCTTCGAGGTCAGGGCGAGGCGGACCGCCTGCTCCTGTTCCGGGGCGAGGTCGTTGCCGGTGCGGGCCTTGAGCCAGGCCAGGGCCTTCCCCCAGGCGACGGCGGCGAAGTGGGGCAGCCGGTCAGCCGGGCCGTTGAGCAGGCGCGTCAGGCAGGTGGCAAGGGACTGCTCCGCGCGGTGGAACGGCACCAGGTACACCGCGCTCACCGGCTGGCCGCCGTCGCGGGGCAGGGACTCACGGACGACACCCTCGTCGGCAACCAGGTCGCCGAGGCAGCGGGTGATGAGGGCGGCGGGCACGTCGAGGATCTTCGTCGCGTCGGCGACCAGCTCGGGTTCGGGTAGGTAGCAGTGGCCGTTGTCGGTGGCCTCGGACAGGGTGTACTGCAGGCCGGCCATGACCCGCTGCGGACTGTCATGCGGGATTCCCACAGATTGGGCGATGGTGTCGGCCGTCTTGAACCCGATGCCCCACACGTCGGCGGCCAGCCGGTACGGCTCCTTGGTGACCACGTCGGTGGACGCGTCGCCGTACTGCTTGTAGATCCGCACCGCCAGGGAGGTCGAGACGCCGACGCCCTGAAGAAAGACCATCACCTCCTTGATGGCCTTCTGTTCCTCCCACGCCGCGGTGATCTTCGCCGTGCGTTTCGGACCCAGCCCCGGCACCTCCACCAGCCGGGCGGGTTCCTCCTCGATGACCCGCAGGGTTTGCAGGCCGAAGTGAGCGACGATCCGCTCGGCGAACACCGGCCCGATGCCTTTCACCAGTCCGGACCCGAGGTAGCGCTGGATGCCCTGGATGGTGGCCGGCAGCACGGTGGTGTAGGAGTCGACCTCGAACTGCCGACCGTAGCGCGGATGCGACGACCACCGCCCGTGCAACCGCAACGTCTCGTGGGGTTGACCCGGTTTGACGGACAGGGTCGGTAAGTTGATCTCACGCTACCTTGCTCGTTGGCCTGCGGGAATAGGCCGTCGCCTCATACTCGGCCGGGCTCATGTAGTCCAGGGTGGAATGGCGGCGGCGGGTGTTGTACCACCCCTCGATCCACTCGAAGATCGCCGCACGGGCGGCGGCCCGGGTCGGCCACGCCCTCCGGTCGAGCAGTTCGGTCTTGATCGTGGCGAAGAACGACTCCGCGACGGCGTTGTCCCAGCACTGACCCCGCCCACCAACCGACAACCGCACCCCGTTGCGGTCGGCCAGCCGGGCGTACTGCGCACTCGTGTACTGGCAACCCCGGTCGCTGTGGAAGATCACCGGCCCGGTCGGGCGTCGGACGGCGATCGCGTTGGACAACGCCTGAGCGGGCAGATCGGTCCGTAGGTGGTCGGCGGTCGCCCAGCCCACAACCCGGCGTGAGGCGATGTCGATGACGGTGGCGAGGTACAGCCAGCCCTCCCACGTGTGGATGTAGGTGATGTCGCCGCACCAGCGGGTGTCGACCCGGCCGGCGGCGACGTCGAAGTCCCGGCGGATCAGGTCCGCCGACAACGCCGCCCCCGGGTCGGGCACGGTCGTGGTGCGCCACCGCTTCGGCGTGCGGCCGCACAACCCGGCGCCCCGCATCAGCCGGGCGACCCGCTTGCCGGAGTGCCGCCGCCCCTGGCCGGCGAGTTCGGCGCGGACCCGGGGTGCGCCGTAGGTGCCGGCCGAGTCGGCGTGGATCTGCGCGATGCGGGCGGCGAGGTCTGCGTCGTCGCGTTCCCGCCGCGACGGCCCGGCACGGTGCTGGTAGTAGGCGGACCGGGAGACCTCCAGCAGCTCACAGGAACGCTTCACGTTCCCGTCGGGCCGCGCCTTCTCCGCCTCGATGAACGGGTACACGTTCACCGGGTCTCCCTCACGAAGAAAGCCGTGGCCCGTTTCAGGATGTCGACGTCCTCGCGGAGCCGGCGGTTCTCCCGCCGCAGCCGCGCCAGCTCGTCGCGCTCGTCGCTGGTCAACCCGTCGCTGCGGGTGCCGGCGTCGATGTCGGCCTGCCTGACCCACTCACGGACCGCGGTCTCGGTCAGGTCGAAGTCCCTCACGACCTGCGCCACCGATCGGTCACCCCGCCGGCACACCTCGACGATCTCCGCCTTGAACTCCGGCGTGAACGCTCTGCGCGGCCGGCGTGGTTTCTTGCCCATGCCTTCCATGATGAACATCCTCCCGAGGAGCACACAGCCCCTCTGAGCTGGGATGTCCGTCAAACCGGGTCAGGCCCACTCGCCCGGCTGCGCGCCCACCAACGCGCCCACCACAGTCAACAGGTCGCTGCCCCGGTCGGTGGCGACCCGGGCGACGGTGTAGCCCGTGTCTTCGTTGACGTAGGTCAGCCGTTCGAGCACCGCTTCCAACGTGGCGAGGGGTGCGCGGGCAGGAGCGTTCACGGTACCCATCGTGCCGCCTGCCGACCGGGCCACCGACACCCACCCGGCCAGCCGCTCGCCTGCCGCACGTACTGGGCACACCCGCCACGAAGTGACGTGGCAGGTGTGCCGAAACACGTGGAACCAGCCGATGGAGAACGAGCAGGGGCGCTTTCCCGATCCGCCGAAAAACCGGATGGCCAGCGGTCGGTTCGATAGCCTGCGCACGTGTGGTCGCGGCGCGGTGTCCTGGACCGGCTTCACCAGCGTGACCCGGACTACCGCCTCACCCGCCGCGCGACACGGCTGACCCTCGTCGGCTGCCTTGCCTTCTACGGATGCCGTTACGGCCTCGGTAACCCGATCATGGCGACGTACGCGTTGCTCGGTGTCGTCGCCACCGGAGTGTTCGCCCCGCTGCCGGGGCGGCCGGCCCAGCGGACACGGACGCTGCTCGCCGCGCTGCCCGTCGTGTGGATGCTGGTGGCCGCCGGCACGGTGCTGGCCGCGAACCCCTGGGCCGCCGCGGCCGGCATGTTCGTGGTCGGGTTCACCGTCGCGTTCGCCGGTGTCGGCGGACCTCGTCTGATCGGCCTGGCCGGCGCGTTTCAGCTCTTCTACATCCTGGCCTGCTTCCCGCCGTACCAGCCCGACACGCTGCCGGCCCGGCTGGCCGGGGTAACGCTCGCCGTCGGGCTGGTCGGCGTCGCCCAGGTGACGCTTTGGCCCGGCCCCGCGCCGGTCACCTTCGCACAGCGCCTGGCCGGTGCCGCGCGAGGCGTCGCCGCGTTCGTCGCCGCGCTTGCGGACGTACTGGCCGGGCAACCGGGCGCCGACGAGGAGGCACGGCGGCGCCACGCCCGAGCGGACGACGCCGTCGAGCAGACACAGATGTGGCGCCTGCCGCCGACCGAGCGGGCGACGTCGGCGAGCCGGCGCGACCGTGCGCTGCGGGACGCGACCACCGGCCTGCACCAGACGGTCCGGATCGCCGAGGCACTCCTGCCGAACGGCGCGGCGACAACAGACGTGGACGCGGCCGCGCTACTCCGGAGCTGCGCGGCGTCCCTCCGCCGCTCCGCCGACGCCCTGTCGGGAACGGAGCCGGCGTCTCCGGACGCGGCCGTGGCACCGTGGGGAACGGAGCCCGCGCCTCCGGATTCCGCCGTGACAACGCGGCGCCGGCGGCCGGACGCGTGGCGGTCGGCTACCGCCAGCCACCTGCGCGTGGATACGATCACCCAGACGCTGGCACAGCATACCGACTTCGTCGCGTCGGCCGTCCGGGTCGCGGGCGGCCGACGCCGGGCGGTGCTCAACAACCACGCCGACCGGCTGGACACGACGCAACCGCCGGCCGGACCGGACGTGTTCTGGTATGTGCGGCGCAGCGTCCCGTCGCTGTACTGGCAACGGCTGCGCACGCACCTCACCCCGCGCTCGGTGTACTTCCAGTGGGCGCTTCGGCTCGCCGTTGCTCTGGCCGCTGCCCGGCTGATCGCCGACACGTTGGACCTGATGCACGGTTTCTGGGTGCTCCTGGCCGTCCTCACCCTCCTGCGGACCTCCGCCGCGGACACCAGCGCCACGTTTGGCCTGGCGCTGACCGGTACGGTCGTCGGCGCCGCCGCCGGAGCCCTGCTCCTGCTGGCCTCCCCCCGGCCGGAGACGTACGCGGTTATTCTGCCACTGACCCTGCTGTTGGCTTTGGGCGTGGGTCCACTGCTCGGGCTGGTCTGGGGGCAGGCGCTGCTCACACTGCTGCTGATCGCCGTCTTCGCTCAGCTCACCCCGACCGACTGGCAACTGGCCGGTGTCCGCCTGCTGGACGTCCTGATCGGCGCGGCCGTCGGCGTCGTCTCCGGCATCCTCATGTGGCCGCGGGGCGGTGGCGGTGAACTCTGCCGCCGCATGGCCGCCTACCTCGACGCCGGAGCCCACGCGATCGAGGAGACCGTCACGACACTGGCGGGACGAAACGGTGGCCGACATGCGGTCGAGGCGGCGCACCGGGCGCAGGCCCTGACCGACGCGTCGTTCTGCCAGTACCACTCCGAGCGCCACGATCCGCGACTGGCCGAGGTGAACTGGGAGGCGATCCTGGCCGCCGGGCATCGGATCGTGCGCGGCGCGGAGGAGTTCCTCGCCGGTGACCGGGCCAGAACACTGACACCGTGGTGGCCCGAGCCCACGGCCCGGCTCGTGCGCCGGGCCGAGCGGCTGCGCTCCGCCTACACCGATGTTGCCAGCCACCTGCCGCAGGGCCGATTCCGGCCCGTAGCGCCCGACTCGACAGCCACGACGGGTGTCGTCGAGCAGGTCCACCAGATCATCCAGGGCGGCGAACGCCGGGCCGACGTCCTGTGCCTGGTCGCGGTCGACTTCTGGCTCGCCGACCTCGCCCGATGCCTCACCCGGGTCCCCGCACCGGCCCGGCGGGCCGTCCGCACCACCGATGATCCACCATCGCCAGGTCCGTGACCAGCGCCGACGAAGTCGCCCACTGAACGGTCTCCAGGTCGTGTCGCTGGCACCCAGAGGAGCCGTCGGCACGGTTCACGACCGGCATGCGGGGCCGACCGCCACGGCACGGACATCGGCGCAGCCGGTCACGAACTCGTGGCGAGTAGCGTCCGGGCGGCGGAAACAAGGGCCACCACACCAGTCGGCAGGGCCAGCTCGACGCTCGGAGCGAAGGCCGGGCTGTGGTTCGTCGGAAGGCCACCGAGCTTCTCGGCCGCGTTGGCGCCGGGCACCGCCCGCCACTGGCGCGGCCCCACGGTGCCGAGCATCCAGTAGCTGCTGGGTACTCCCCCGGCGGTCAACAGCGGAAAGTCCTCGGACGCCAGGGAGGGCGGCCACCAACCGACCCGCTCTGGCCCGAACACCCGCTCGTGGGCGGCCCGCACCCGCGCGGTCGCGGCCCGGTCCCCCAGATAGACGGGGGTACGCGAGACGACCCGTACCGTGGGTTCACGCGGGCTGCCGGCGGCCTCGCAGGCGGCCCGGACGGTGCGGGTCACCCTGTCCAGCACGCGATCCAGCGTCGGCTCGTGCAGCGCCCGGATCGTCACCCCGAGGCTGGCCTGCTCGGCGATCACGCCTGGATGGTGGCCGGCGCGCAGCGTACCGACGGTGAGCGCCACCTGATCGGCCGGGCTGACCTGCCGGGCCACCACGGCCTGCAACTGCACGACGATGGTCGCGGCGAGCACCACGGGGTCCACGCAGAGGTGCGGAGTGGCGGCGTGCCCACCACGTCCGGGCACGGTGACGTCCAGCGTGACGCAGCCAGCCGTCATCGGGCCGGTGCCGTGGGCGACCATTCCGGCCGGTAGCGGCGCGGCGTGCTGGGCAAGGAGCAGGTCGGGGCGGCCGAAGCGCTCGTAGAGGCCGTCGTCGAGCAGCGCCGCCGCACCCCGTAGGGTCTCCTCGGCCGGCTGGCCCAGGATCAGCAGCGTTCCCCGCCAGTCGTCCCGGTCCCGGGCCAGGTGGGCGGCGGCGCCGACCGCCGCGGCCAGGTGCAGGTCATGCCCGCAGGCGTGCATGACGGGCACGGTCCGGCCGTCGGCGGCCACGCCGGTAGCGGTGCTGGCATACGGCAGGCCGGTCTCCTCGGCGACCGGAAGCGCGTCCAGCTCTGCCCGGATCAGGACACTCGGGCCGGCCCCGTTGCGGAGGACGCCGACCACTCCGTGCCCGCCGACCCCGGTCGTGACCTGGCACCCGATCCCCCGCAGCGCGGCCGCGAAGCGGGCCGCGGTGCGCTCCTCCGCCCCGGAGAGCTCCGGATGTGCGTGCAGGTCACGGTAGAGCCGGGCCGCGGCGGCGACGATCTCCCGATCGACTGTCGGATCAGCGGGGCGGGTGGCGGTCTGCGCTGCGGGTGGTGCCATGACACCAGCCAAGCGCAGGCCGCTGTCACCCCACTGACATCGGATGACAGCGGTTTGCGATGGTGGCTGTGGGCGATCGGTGAGCGCGCTGGGGTGTGCTTGCGGTGGGCCGGACAAGCCGGCCGGACACCAACCGTGAGGAGCCACCATGGCGCCCGAGACCGACCTCAACGCCCTCGCCGAGGAGATCCTGGAACTGGAGTCGGAGACCTTCGCGATCTCCGACTACGCCGACGCGTCCGAGGCGATCCTCGCCTCGTGCTCCTCGTCGGCTACCACCTCGACGTGCAGCAGCACCACCTCCACCACCAGCTGCTCGGCCTGACCGCCGGCGGCACGACGTCGGGCCGCCCGGTCGCGGCCCGACGTCTCCGTGTGCCCGGCGCGGCGCGACGTCCCGGCGCGGACACGTCCGCGCGGGGCGACCGGGCACGATCCTGATCCGTGCGACGTGCCCGTCGCCGGGAACCTCGCGACACTGTGGCTCCCCGTCCCACTCGTGGAACCGGCCTACGGGAAGGGGTGCGGTACGAGGCGGAGATCGGCGTCGGTGAGGTCGGCGTCGGCGAGGCCCGCCACCGCGGGCGCGGTCCGCAGCCGCGGCAGGTACGGCGCCCGCTGCCGGATCCAGCCGAAGTCGATCGGAAGCAGGCCGGGCACGATCATGCAGACCGAGTGGAGACCGACCGCTTCCTGTTCCGGTGAGGTCTGATCCACCATGATTGCCTCGAACCCCCGCGCACCCAGCAGATCGAGCACCCGGTGCAGGTCGTCGCGCAGGTCCCGGGTGCCCGGGGGGCGGTAGCCGGCGAACACCTGGCCGGCGGGCAGCGGATCACCACTGTTGAGGTAGCTGTCGGCGTGCACGGCCATGCGGGGCAGGCCGAAGAGCGCTGAGTGGTCCGGCAGCCGTCGGACCAGAGTGTAGTCGTCGGCCATCCGCTCCAGCTCGGCCCGCCGCCGACGCACCGTGGCGGGTTGGTGCGGAATGTAGGTGAGCGCCTCGGCGAGCGCACCGGTGACCGCCTGCGACGGGTCGATGTGCGCTGCCGCAGCGAACGACAGCAGGCCGGGACCACCATCGTGACGGACGGCGAGGCTGGTGACCACAGGGACGTCGAGGTCGATCCGGTTGTCGAAGGCGTAGAGGCGGTAGCCCTGCAACTCGGCGTGATCGACCAACGCACGTACCACCGACGGACAGGTGTCGAGGTCAATCCGGGGCAGTGTCAGGTTGCCGTACCAGGCGAGCAGAAACGCGTCGCGCTCGATCAACTCCAACATCCCGAACAGGGCCGCCTCCTCCAGGCAGCTACCGGTGGCGCAGCCGCTGGAGGAGGCCAGCACGAAGGTGTCGCCGGCGGCCGGCGAACTGTAGAAGCACAGCCGACGGGGCACCAGCACGGGCGTGTCGGTGTGCAGGTTCCGCCCCCACACCCAGGGGATCGGCCGCTGCGGGTCGAACCGGCGCAGGATCGGGTCGGCCTCGTACACCGCGTCGGGGTAGGCGCCGCAGCGATCCGGGTGCAGGGCCTGCGCACCGAGGTCGGCGTACGCGGCGACGACCGGGCTGACGTTGCGCCGCCGGTGGGTCCCCGCGTAGCGCTCCAGCCCTTCGAGGTACGCCAACGAACGACTGGCGTCGTAGCCGCTGGACTGGCCGCTCCACGAGACGTCGAGCAGCCCGCCGTAGCCGCGGATGAAGACGCTGCCGGTCACCGGCGCGGTTGTCGGTGATGTGATGGTGAGCTGGGTGCCCACGCCAAGCATGCCGCAGACCGGGTTGACCAGCGCGGTTCGCGGCAGCGGATAGCCGTCCGGTGCGCGCAGCCGGTACCCGTCGGGGCGCGGCTTGGGCCGGGACTGTTGCGCGAGCACCGGACCGTCGGGGGCATCGGGTCGTGGAACGGAGCAACTGGGGCAGCGCGGCTCGGCCAGCAGCGGGTAGCTGCGTACCCGCAGGCTACCGAGGTCGAGCTGGCTGACCCGGGGCAGCTGGGTGCTGTGCCGGTCCCAGCTCGGCGGCGGTGGCAGTGGTGGGCCGGCGTGGACGGCGCGGTAGAGATCCCAGACGGCGTCGAGCTGGTAGGCGGTCAGCTGCGGCCACGGACCGACCGCGGTCGTCCGGTCGCCGACCTCCAGGGCGTCGCGTTGGCTACGGGTACGTAGTCGCTGCCACCGGATGGCCAGGCAGTGCCCGCAGGCCCGGCCCGCCGCGCCGCCGGACGGACCGATCAGCACGGTGGCGGCGTCGAGGTGCACGGCCGCGTCGCGACGGTCGGGATCGGCCGCGGCGGGCGCTGCGAGTGCGTCGGCGTCGCCCAGCGTCACCACCCGCGGTTCACCGCCCACCGGCTGCGCCGTCCACCGGCGACGCAGGTGCCCTCGCAGCCGGGCCGCGGCGGCGGAGAGCGGGGTAGGGCGCGCTGCCGCCGCCGCGGTGCGGGTCATGAGTCGTTGCTCCAGCGGAAGGTGCGCACCCCGACGACCACGAACACCGCGGTGAAAGCGACCAGCGCGGCGCAGGAAAGCAGGTAGCCATTCATGGTGCCGAAGCCGGTGAAGGCGTACGTGATGCCGTCGTTGACGTACCGCAGCGGCAACGCCCGGGAGACCTCCTGTAGCCAGCCCGGCATCAGTTCGAGGGGATAGAACGAGCCGGAGAGAAAGGCCATCGGCACCACGACACAGTTGGCGATTGCGGCAACCCCCTCCGGGGTGTTGGCCGCGGAGCCGACGATCAGGCCGAAGGCGAGGAACGACGTCACCGCGAGCAGCATGATCGGGATCGAGAGCGGCCACGTCGGATCCGGGCGCATGCCGAAGACCGGCAGCATGGCGACGCCGACGAAGAGCAGGCTCTGCGCCACTCCGATGCCCAACGCGACCACGTAACGGGCGCCGATCACCGACCAGATGCTGGTCGGTGAGAGCCGGATGATGCGCAGCAGGTCGTCGTTGCGCCACTGCATGAGGGTGAACGCCACTCCGAAGAGAGCGGCGTTGGCCAGCCCCCACGAGAGCACGCCCGGGGCGATGTAGTCGACGTATCCGCGGCCGGTATCGGCGACCTCCTGGTTTCGGAAGATCAGCCCGAAGATGACCAGGAAGATCAGCGGAAAGGCGAAGGTGAAGAAGAGTGTCGTGGCGTCCCGGACTGTCGCCTTGTAGACGGCTCGGGAGAGTGCGACGTATGCGCTCATGCCTGCGGGGCTCCGATCAGCTCGAGGTAGACGTCTTCCAAGGTGGCCGGTCGGGTCTCCACGTCGTCCAGGTTGGCCTCGCCACCGAGGGCGGCGAGCACCCGGGCGGTGTGCGCGGTACGCAGCACGAGCATCCCGTCCTCGACGTCGACGCCGTCGACGCCGTCGAGGTTGCCGGCCCGCTCCGGGCTGAGCCGGCCAGCGGGGATGACCAGTCGGGTGCCGATGCTCGAGCGGGCAATCAGCTCGCGGGGGCTGTCGAGCGCGAGGATGCGCCCGGCGGAGAGGATCGCGACCCGGTCGCAGAGTGTCTGCGCCTCGTCGAGGTGATGGGTGGTGTAGACGATGGTCTTGCCGATCGTCTTGAGGTTGCGCAGCATCTGGCCGAGGTCGCGGCGGGCCTCCGGGTCCAGCGCGGCGGTGGGTTCGTCCAGGAAGACCACCTCAGGGTCGTGGACGAGCGTCGAGGCGATGGCGAGGCGCTGGCGCTGACCGCCGGAGATCTTGGTGACCCGGACGTCACCCGAGCCAGTCAACCCGACCAGCTCCAGCGCCCGCTCGGCGGCGGCCGGGGGGAGGCCGTAGAGGGCAGCGACCGTCACCAGGTGTTCGCGGGCGGTCAGTCGGGTGAAGAATGCCGATCGCTGGGTCTGCACGCCGATCAGCGGCAGCAGGTCGAGGTCGCGCGGGGCCGGCGACATGCCCAGCACGGTGATGCTGCCAGTGTCGGGGGTACGCAGTCCTTCGACCATTTCGATGAGTGTGGTCTTGCCCGCGCCGTTGGGGCCGAGCAGACCGAAGAACTCGCCGCGGCCGATCGAGAGGGAGATCCCATCGACCGCCCTCACCTCGCCATACGACTTGCTCACGGCGTCCAGCACGATTGCTGGACCGTCGGTGGGTGACATCGGCTCGCCTTTCACTGGTTGTCCTCACTGGTGGGTTGCGACAGGGCCCGGCCCGCCGGACGCCGCCGACGTGGCCGGGCCAGCCAGCCGGCGAACGTCAGGCCGACGGCAGCGGCCGGCAGTACATAGGCGAGCGCGCCGAGAGCAGGCCGGAGCAGGGCGCCCACGGAAAAGATCACGACGCCGGCGGCGGCAGCGATCGCGAGCAGCCACCAGGTGGCGAAGAGTCCGAGACAGACCGCGGTCCGTCGCGGGTAGCGCTGGCCGGGCCGGCGCAGCAGCCGCCGGGGGACGGTCGTCAGGTAGCGGCGGCTCTCCGGGGCCAGGTCCAGCAGGTCCAGCAGGTGACTGACGATCTTGTAGCCGTCCAGTGGCGGCAGGGGGATGATGTTGACCAGCGTCTGGACGACGCTGACCAGCACGACCGCGCTGAGGAGTTGGTTGACGAAGGCACCCGGCAGCGCAATGAGCGCAGCGCCGGCGAGCAACAGGACCAGCCCGTTGACCACCGCGCCGGCCGCCGCGATCATCACCTGCTGGGACCGACGCGGAAGGTAGAGATAGTCCTCGATTCTGCAGGTGAGTGTGACCAGGTTGATCCGGTTGACGGTGGCACCGAAGTGGACGGCCACCAACGCGTGACCGAACTCGTGCAGCGCCGCGCTGATCCAGGCGAGCAACGCCAGTGCCACCAGACTGACCGGGTCGGTGAAGGCCGGGCGGGCAGTCTGCCAGAGCGGGCCGAGCCGCAGCCCAACCACCGCGAGCACGGCGGCGACGAGCACCGCGAGCAGCGCGAAGACCGCCGGGCGCAGCAGCCACCGCAGCCGGTGCGCCCACCATCCCAGCGCGCCGGACGGTCCCCGGCCGGTTGCCGCACGCTCGCCGCCGCCGGACGCGGTAGCCGGACCCGCAGAGTGCGCCGACAGCAGGTCACGCTCGTGCAGCAGCCACAGTAGACGGGTCCAGTGCGCGTCGCCGAGGCGGCGACCATACTCTTCGGCGTACTCGGCGCCGACCTCTCCGAGGGACCGGACGCCGTCGAGGCGTCGCAGCAGAAACTGCTCCTTCGGAGCGATCTCGAACGCCCGGCCGCTGCGCCGATCCTTGAGCAGGTAGACCGTGTCGGGGCCACGCCGCAACGGCCGCGAGAAGATCAGATCTTCGCGCAGCCGGGGACGTTTGGCCAGCAGGCCCGAATGTGTCACGCCGACACCGCCGACTCACGTAGCACCCGGGCGAGCAGATAGGAAAGATACGCCTCGTCGCGGATGGTGGCCTGCAGCCGGTTGTTGGTCATGTGTAGGTACGGCGAGAGCAGCGACGCGAGCGCCTCCCCGGGGTCGGTGATGACCCGGTCGCCGCCGCTCCACGCGCTGACGACCAGCTCACCGGAGGCGGCCAGCGCGGTCACCTTCCTCCGGAGCTGGACGGCGTGCTCGGCCCAGCCGCGCAGGAACCCGGGGAGGCGCTGGGTCTCACCGCGCGCGACGAGGGTGAGGATCCGCCGCACCCGACGGCCCAACTCCCCGGCGACGCTGTCGTACATCCGGGTGTACTCGTCGACTCCGATGAGGTTGGTGCCGGCGAAGGCCCGATGCCAGTAGTGGTGGTACCGGTCGAGAAAGTCCACCAGGTCCTCCCGGTCGGCCAGGAAAGTGCCGGCGAGCACCGTCATCAGCTGCGCGGCGGTGCCCAGCACCACCGGTCGCAGGTGCAGGTTCATCGACGAGGTGGCCCGCAGCACCGTGTCGCTGGAGTGTTGGAAGTGCCACTCGGCGACCTCGATGCCCGCCGGCCCGCCGTACTTGCCGTACTCCGGCTCGTAGGGCCGGTAGCTGTAGGAGTTGTTGGGTCTCAGCAGCATCTGTCCGTTCGCGTCGACCAGTTCCGCCGGCCGACCGTCGGGGAACTCCAGCGCGAAGAGGATGTCGTAGAGTTCACGCAGGTAGCCGGTGCCCATCGCGTACAACGCGGGGCGGGTGGCGAGGAATCGGCTGACCGCCGCCTCGGCGCCCGCCCGCACCGCCGGCTCGTCGGCCGGAGTACGCGGCCGCAGCCGCAGCCGCACGTGCGGCCCCTCCAACCAGTAGTTGATGAAGAAGTGGCCGGCGAGCAGGTTCTGCGCGGTCAGCTCCCGGATGAGCGGTGCCACGCACTCGACCAGCAGCGGCTGCGGGTTTGCCGCGTAGAAGACGTGCAGCGCGAGCCATTGTCCTCGCCGGTCGGCGGTGTGCCCGGCGGCGGTGGGCGCGGCGGCAGACGAGGTCATCAGGTGTCCCTCTCCTCGGTGCGGAAGGTCTCCACAGCCAGCTCACTGACGTGCCCGCCGCGCTCACCGTGAGCGGCCAGCTCGTCGGCGGCGGGCAGCAGCTCGCGCAGGACGACCTGGTCGTCCGGCCCGTTCGGGGCAGCCCGCAGCGCCTGCAACGACAGCGGACTGCCGAAGTCGACGTACTGCGGTTTCGGGTTGCTCACCAGCCGGCCCGGGTCGGCCGGGTAGACGGTGGCGAAGACCTGCTCGGGCACGCCGTGCCGGGCCCGCCACCGACGCCAGTCGAGGAACGCCGCCGGGCTGGCGCCGGGGTCGCCCGTGTCGGGCAGCTCGCCTACCCGTACCGACCAGCTGCGGCGGCTGAGCACAACGTTGCCCGCACGCAGCCGCGGCCGGGTGGTGACACCGTCGGCGGTGGCCACGGCGGGCACCCCGCGCCACACGTCGAGGCGCACCATCGACGCTGGCGACAGCAACAGCAAAGTACGCGGAATCTGCGGCAGCGCCATCGGCACCAGGTAGCCCAGGTAGACGGCGACGACCTCCTTGTCGAGGCGGGTCGACCGGAGCACGATCCGGTCGGTTTCCGGCTCGTGCGCCAGATAGAGGTCGTCGAGGGTGAGCTGCCGATCCACCGGGACACTGCTGGTCTCGCCGGGACAGACGACGACGTAGTCGGTGAGCCGGGCATGCAGGTTCAGGTTGGTGGTGGCCGCGCCGCCGGTCAGCTCGGCGAAGACCACGCCCGGCGGGGTGATCTCGGCCGCCTGGGCGCGCAGCCGTTCGGCGAGGGTCGGGGTGTCGGCATCGAAGCAGTGGGTGAACCGGCTGAACGGGAAGGAGAGCCCACCGAAGGACTGGTTGAGCACCAGCAGCGGATCGGGTTCGCGCAGCGCCAGTTGGACGAAGTGCCCCTGCGGGTGGACACCGCGGGTGGTGTCGCCGAGCAACGCCCCCACCTCGTCGAGCAGCTCGGCCGGCAGCGACAGCTCGGTGCGCTGTGGATCGGCGTCGGCGAGCGCGGCCAGCCGCCTGGCGAAGAGCTGCCGGGCCTGGTCGAGCGCGGTCATCTCGGGCCGGCCCAGCCAGTTCTCCTCCGGGATGTAGCTGCCGTCCTCGGCGAACGGGCGGCGCCCCGCGGTGTAGGAGGAGTACTGGTCGTAGAGGTCGTCGTGGAAGTCCTCGACAAGCCGCAACAGGTCGTCGCAGCGACCGCCGACGCCGAACCGAGCCAGGAAGAACCCGTGGAACATGATCCGGTGCGGCAGGTTCTGGTCGAAGGCGGGCAGCACCCGCTCCACGGCGGCGAGGTCCGCACCGACCAGTCGCTGCCAGAGCCCGGCAGCAATGGCGACGGGTTCGCCGGCGACCCGGCTGTCCTCGTACAGCAGCGTCTGCGGCAGGGTCGGATCTTCCTCGCCCAGTGACCGCATTGTCGCGTGCAGCGCTGCCCGCAGCCGATGCAGCAGCTCACGGCGCTGCCTGAGGTCACCCTGCCGGTAGGCGTCGACCAGCTCGGTGATCTCGTGGAGCCGGCCGGCGAGCCGCTCGGCCCACGGCCGGTCGAGCTGCCCGAGGGTATCGGCAAGCACCCGGATCGGGTCCGCGACGTGCACGTCGGTGTCGAGGCCGACCAGTCGGAGCATGCCCAGCCGCAGCAGCGTCGACAGATACGCCTCGCCGTCGGGTCGGTCGGCCCCGGTATCCGCACAGAGCCGGTCCACCAGGTCGGCGCAGCGAATCGTGCCGCGGTCCTGGAGCAGGGCGGTGAGCTCGTCCAACACGCCGCTGCGGCGCAGGAAGAAGAGCCCGTCGCGGACCGAGTCGAAGCTGACCGCGGCGCTGTCGTCGCCGACCGTGACCCAGTGTCGCACGTAGCGGATCCGGTCGGCGTCACGGCGCCACCCCGGGCTCAGCGCCACCGCCAGGTCGCCGCGCCGCTGCGGGTCGGAGCTGATCAGGTCGGCGAGCCGGGTGACCAGGACGACGTTGAGCCGGACGTGCCGCTGCCACTGCTCGCCGACGGTGATCCGCAGCCCCGACCCGGTGTCGGCGACCCGGCCGAGGGCGACCGCGGTGAAGGTGCTGAACGGGCTGGTCTTGCACGCGGTGCGGTACAGGTAGGACAGCAGCGAGCGCTCGACGCGACGGGTCCGCTTGTTTGCGGGCCGGGTCAGCTCCGGCGGGATCCCGGCGTCGAGCTGCTCGTCGAGGGTCGGTGAGGCGAGCTGGAGCCCGCCGCGTAGGCGCGGTTCGTCGGCCAGCCGCCACAGCTGCGCGCGGGCCCGGGTGACGTCGGCGGCGAAGATCGCATTCCCCTCGTCGTGCCGCCGCGCGAGCCGCGCCCGTCGCTCCAGCCAGCGCCGCACGGTGGGTAGCGCCTCCGGTCGGGTCTGTTCGACCGCGGCGAGCGCCGGCTCGGGCGCGGCCGGCAGGACGTTGTTGAAGATCTGTCGGCGCAGCGTCAACAGTCGCCGCCGGGCCGACTCGTCCTCGTTGTCGTTGACCAGCTCGTAGAGGAGCTGGCTGAGCTGCGCACCGTCGGCCGCGAGCCGGTGCTCCAGGGCGAGCACGTCGTCGGCCCAGGCGCACGCCGTGGGGCAGCGCAACGGGCTCACCGTCGACAGGGGCAGGCCGGCGATCCGGGCGGTGAAGTAGGCGCCGGTGCGCCAGCCGGCGGGGGCCGCGCCCGGCAGCGGACTCTGCGACAGCACGGACGAGGTCACCGCAGCTCGTAACGGTAGTCGCCGAGCTGCCCGCGTTCCTCGCCGGCGAGCATGATGAGCAGCGGGAACTCGCCGCTCTCGAGGAGCCCCAGTTCCTCGACGTACGATACGCCGTCGAAGCCCAGCGCGACCCCCGCGCCGAGACGTAGCGCGGCGGCGACGGTGTAGAAGGTCTGGGCGATCGCACCGGCGGTGGCGTTGACGAGGTTGTAACCCCGGTCGCCGGTGGCGTCCAGCACCGCGTGCGTACGCACCGTCGACACCAGCACGACCGCGGCCTGCTCCAGGTTGTAGTTGGCCAGCGTGTAGTTGCGTTGTAGGAACGCCCCCGGTGGGTCACCGGTGACGGCGACCAGGCTGTGCTCCTGCGGGTCGTACGCGTACCCCCCGGCGGGCACACCCGCCACCGCGTTGACGAAGGCATAGATCCGAGCCAGCGGGCCGTCGACGGGGCCGTCGATCTCGGACGGCACCGTGCTGGCCGTGGTGGCCCGCAGCAGCGCCGCGAGCTGCTCCGCCGCCATCGGCCGGCGGTGCAGGAACCGGCCGAAGCTACTGCGGCGGGCGGTGAGGGCCGCCTCGACGGACAGCGTCAGCGGCGCGGCGGCGGGCAGTGGCACGCGGGTACCACCCCGCGACGCCGGGTGGGCGGCGGCGGGTGCCAGCGCCCCGGTGGCGGGCCGGTCGACCGCCGCGGCGGTACTGCGGTTGATCCGTTGCAGGGTGTCGAAGCTGAGCAGCGTCCGGGACCGTTCCTGGTCGCGGTGCCGCACCCGGACCATCGCCGGCTCCTCCCGACGGGCGGGGGCGGGCGCGGCCCAGGTCAGGGGTACGGCGGCGAAGAGCGCCTCGTCGTCGGAGGCGAGCCCGAGCAGATCGCCGACGGCGGCCTGATCGAACCAGAGCACCGGCCGGATCCGCCGGCCCTGGGCACCGGCCCAGAGGCGCCAGGTCTGCAGCAGCGTACCCACGTCCATCGATACCACGTGGTACGAGAAGTTGTTGTACTTGAAGGCGTTCTGCCAGTACTTCACCCCGATGACCAGGAACTGGCTGGCGGGTCGGGGCGGGTCGACCGCCGCGTTCACCTGAGCACTGACGTCACCGCTGAGCAGCCGCTGCATCGCGTGCCGGGCGTGCGCGTAGTAGTAGACACCCGGGGTGACCCCGGCGCCGGGTCCGGCGACCCAGTAGACGCTGCAGGGGTACAGCCCGCCGCCGGAAGCGGTGCCGCGGTGCCAGTTGGCGTACGCGTACGACGGCAGCACCGGCAGGTCGGAGTTGGCCTGGATGCCGAGCCGCCGCCCGAGCAGCCCGTACGAATGATGCAGCAGACCGGCCAGCAGCGGCAGCGTGAACGGCTCGTCGGCGTCGCCCGGGCCACGCAGCGCGGTGTCCAGGTCGACGCCGGCGCTCGGCGGGGCGGGCAGCCCGAAAGCGCTCGCCTGCGGGTAGTACTTGCCGCGGCGGGGCGCGTCGTCCCAGTTGGGCGTGAAGTCGACCGGAGGCATCGGCTCGCGGCTGCGGCACAGGATCGCGGTCGCGTAGGCGTGGGCGAGGCCGGGATTGGCAGGCGTCATGGCAGCACCTCACGGGAACGGGTGGGGAACGGAGTGGATTTCGTCGTCGCGCAGGTCGCGGTCGAGTAGCCCGGCGGCGCGGAACGCGGTCCGCAGCCGCCGTGCGTGCGGGGCGCGCTGGCGCAGCCAGCCGAAGTCGATCGGCAGCAGGCCCGGGACCACCACGCTCGCCGTCGCCAGGCCCAGCTCGCGCTGCTCGGGGGAGGTCTGGTCGACGGCGATCGCGTCGAAGCCCTGCGCGGTCACCGTCTTCAGGCAGCGTTCGAGGTCGTCACGCAGGTCGGCGGCGACCGGCGGGGCGGGGCGGTCCCGCCCGTACAACTCGGCCATCGGGACCACCGGCGGGCCGTGCTCCAGCAGGAACGCGGCGTGCCGCGCCATCTCCGGCAGGCCGTAGAGCAGAGGATGGTCGTGCAGGCCCTGTACCTGGGTGAAGTCAGTCACCATGCGGCGCAGCCGGGGCTCGTCGGCGCTGGCGCGGACTCGCACCATGACCGAGTCGGTGGCGATCTCGCACAGCGCCGCGGTGATCGCGGCCTCCGGGTCGAGGCTCGCCCCACCGCCGAAGGCAAGGGTGCCGAGGCCGCCGTCCTCGCGGACGGCCACCGCGGTCACCACCGGGATGTCGAAGGTCATCCGGGTGTCGAAGAACCGGGCTCGGTAGCCGTACATCGCCAGCCGGTCGATCATCATCCGGGTCTGTGGCCGGTCGATGCTGACCGGGTCGATCTCCGGCAAGGACCGGCCGCCGTACCAGGCCAGCAGGAACGCGTCCCGCTCGATCGCCTCCATCAGGCCGTGGTAGACCGCCTCCAGCAGGGACCCGCCGGACGCGCAGCCGTTCGACGTTTCCTGGACGAAGCGCTCCTCGACACTCGCCGCGTGGCAGTAGACGAGGATCTCCGGCACCAGCAACGCGCGCTGGTCGCGCAGCGACCAGCCCCAGACCCAGGTGATGGGCCGGTCCGGGTCGAACCGGTGGAGGTATGGATTGGCCTGGTAGAACGCGTCGGTGTAGAGCCCGCACTCGCGCGGGTCCAGGGCGTCGCCGCCCAGCTCCCGCAGGGTCGCGGTGACCGCGGTGCGCTTGCGGCGCGGGCGCAGGCCAGCGGCGCGCTCGAGTCCTTCCAGCACCGCGATCCGGGCGCTGCGCCGGTAGCCGTCGGCGTGCCCGCCGTAGAGCGTCTCCCGCAGGTAACGGCCGCTGCGCAACGTGAACGAGCCGACCGCCGGGGACGTGGAGAGCGAGGTGACGTCCTGCCACAGGGTCGCGCCGAGCGCGCCACAGACCGGGTTGGCGAACGCCTCGACGTCCAGCGGGTAGTCGTCCAGGTCCCGGCCGCGAAACGTACCCGGCGCCAGCTTCGGGGTGGCGGGCAGCTCGATCGCGGCCAGCTCCGGCGCGTCGGTGAGCCCGCTGCCGCAGCTCGGGCACTCGGGGTCGGGCAGCAGCGGAGCCCGGTGCACCCGCAGCGTGGACAGGTCGACCTGGAGTACCGTGCCGCCCTCCCCCGCCGCGGCATCGGCGGTGCCGGGCCCGACCGAGGCGCCTCCTGCGGTGCGGTGCGCCTCGATCAGGGCATGCAGGAAGTCCGCGACGAACGGAGTCGCGTAGGGCCAGGGGCCCACCGCGACGGTGTCACCGCCCAACTCGATCGCGTCGCGCAGATCGCGGTGACGCACCGTCTGCCAGCGCCGCGCCAGGCAGATCGGACAGGCCGCCGCCGGCGGCATCGGCCCGAGCAGCGCCAGCTGACCGTAGAGCAACACCCGGGGCGCACGCGCCGGCCGGGCGGGTGCGCTCAGCTCGTCGCGCACCCCCAGCGCGACCACCTCGGCGTCGTCGCCCCGCTCGGCGAGGAGTCGGGCCAGCCCGGCGCAGACCAGCTCGTCGGTCGCGGACCGACCAACGTCGATGGCATCACCTTCCGTCATCGGAGGTCCCCGACAGCCAGCAGCACCTTCACCGCGACCAGTCCGCCCGCGGCCAGGTCCGGGCCGCCGACAGGCGCCACCAGCACGTCGCACCCGTGCTCCCGCAGCCGGTCCAGCACGTCGGCCCAGCGGTGGACCAGCCCGGCGGCGGTGTCCGCCTCGCCATGCACCGGCACCGTGCCGGCATCGAAGTCGACGAGCACGGGGTCACCGATGTCCGGTACCGCGCCGGGGTCCTGGGCGCGCAGCTGCGCCTGGCCCAGCACGTCGCGCAGCGCCGCCACAGCCGCCACCGTCCACGCTGGATCGGCGGCCAGCCCGAACGACCACTGGCCGCGGGTGGGGTCGAAGGAACGCGCCAGCAGCGCCGTCACCCCGGTGTCGGGCTGCCCACCGAGGTCGAGTAGCTCCACGGCGACGCCGAGATTCGTGGCTGCCTTGGTCAGGAAGACCAGCTCGGGGTCGGCGCCGATGGCGTCGAGGCGAATCCGCCGGGCGGTGACCCGGCCGGCGACGACCTGCCGCAACGCGTGCCCGGCGAACGCCGAGGCGAGCCCGGACCGGACGGCCTCGGCGAGATCACCACCCGCTCCCCCACCGGCGCTGGTCGGCTCGGCGCCACGACGGTGGTTGGCCGCCCCGAACGGCTCCAGCACCGCCGCCGGCACCGCCGCCGCCTCACCGGTGAGCAGTGACCGGGCCGCGGCCCACACGTCGGCGGCGGTGTCGCCCCAACCCGAGGCGAGACCGAGGCGAACGGCGCCGACCCGCGGCGCGCCGTCCGCGGCGACGGCGCCGACCGCGGTGTGACCGGTGGCGGAGACGGCCGCCACCCGTAGCGCCCGCAGCCGGGCCGCCGCGACGTGGTGGACGTCGAACGCGCTCACGGTGCGGCGCCGGCCGCTGCCGTCGGTGAACTCGACTGTGCCGATCTTGATGGGGGTCTGGTCCCACCGCTCGTCGTCGTAGCGGCGGAACACCCCCAGATGGGGCTGGAGCAGCTGCTGGTGGGCAGTGAGCTGTGCGAGCGTTGCCTCCGCCAGCGCGGACTGGTCCGTCGGCTCGTCGGCCCCGACAACTGCCCCGTCCAGCTCAACGGCGGTCCAGGCCGGCTCCGGAGCCCTCGGCTGGCAGAACGGGCACCGCGGGTGCGGGAGCAGCGGCTCGGTCAGCACGTCGAGTGACGCGAGGTGCTGCACGATGACGCTGCCGTCGGTCTCGGCGGGCAACGCTCCGGTGGTCAGCCGGAACACCTCGTACGCCAGCAGGTTGCCGACCATCGCCGCAAGCGGACCGTCCAGTTCGGGGGTGCCCGGCACGGCCCCGGACGGCAACGCCGCAGCCTGCCACACCTGCCCGGTGGCGCCGGTCTCGTCGTTGTCGCCGAGCCGCAGCATCGCGCAGCACCAACAACCGGTACGGCCCGCACCCTGCACCGGGCCGACCAACATCCGTCCGCCGGCGACCCAGGCCGGCAGGAGCAGCCGGTCGGCGGGAATGCCGGCCTCGAGCAGCCGCAGGGTGGCGCGGGGCGCGTCTCCACCGGCGGCCACCACGACGATCTCCGCCGTGGCCAGGTCGGCCCAGCCGACCTCGCCGTCGGCGGCGGGCAACGCAACGGTGGTCGCGGCGCAGCCCGCGGCGTCCAGCTCGGCCAGCTCCGGCGCGAGCGTCGGCAGGATCGCCGGCGAGACGGTCACCGTGGCGGCGCCGTTGCGGAGGAGACCGGTGGCGCATGCGATCGCGACCGGGCCGGCACCCAGCACGGTGACCGAGGTGGCCCGGAAGGCGGCGAAGCGCTGCGGCGCCCGGTCGGTGTAGTGGTCGAGATAGGCGACCTGGGTGGCGAAGTGAGTGGCCACCGCCGGGCCGAGGATCGCCGCCGGGTCGCCCTCGGCCTCGGGGATGTCGCGGGCGAAGCCGCGCGCGTAGAGGGCGCTCACCAGTTCGCCGATCATCGCCCGCTGCCCGGCGGGCAGCCGGGCGCAGATGTCCGCGACCTGGTTGCGCCCGTTCAAGTGCGGGACGAGCAGCGATGCCAGTCGGTACGCGGTCGCTGAGGAGAACCGGAAGCCACTGTTGGCGTTGTGGAACACCACCCCGTCCTCGGTACGGGTGAACAGCACGTCGTGGCGCACCCGCGGCCGGGTCTGCGCCACCGCGTCGTAGGCGGTACTCATCACGGGGATCCCTTCGCTTGGTACGGGTGTGGTGGCGGGCCGGGGCGGGACGCGAGCCGGTCAGCGACGGCCTGGGCGTGGTGCCGCAGCAGGCCTCGGATCCAGTAGTGGTCCGCGGCCTCCTCCACCAGGCTGTGGTCGACCAACCCGTCGAGCAGGTCGCGGGCCGTGGCCGGATCGACACCGAGCAGCTCCGCGGTGCGGCCCACGGTGATGGGGGTGGGTGCCGCAGTGGCCAGCTGCACGAACACCGCCGCGAGCGCCTCGCCGGTACGGGACAGCGCCTCGTCGAAGCGGTAGCCGAGCGACATGTCCGGCTCGCCGGGCAGGCTCAGCCGGCCCAGCGGGTCTGCGCGTAGCCACCCGAGCGCCTCCGCGAGGTTCATCCGGGCGCGCAGCAGGATCCGGGTGGCGGCGATGCGCAGCGCCAGCGGCAGGTGCTCACAGAGCGCCGCGATCCCCGCGGCGCTCCGCGGGTCGGCGTCGACCTGCTCGGGCCCGAGCGCGGCGCCGAGCACCCGCAGCGAATCGACGGGGTCGAGCGGCTCCACCCTGTGCAACCAGCCGCCGAGCCGCGCGACCGGACCGGACAGGCTCTGCCGGCTGGTCAGCAGCAGGGCGTCGCCGGGCACCAACAAGGCGGGTAGGTCCCGCGCCTGGCTGGCGTCGATCACGTCGTCGACCAGCAGCAGCCGCCGGCCGCCCGGGGCAACGTCGCCCCGGTCGAGCGCGGCGAGCAGCTGTCGCTCGGCGTGCTCCAGCAGGGACGCCGACCCGGCGGTCGAGGCCACCTCCACCCGGAGCTGGCCGCCGGGGAAGTGATCCGCCACGAGCTGTCCGACATGCCCCGCCAGCGCGGTCTTACCGACGCCGGGCGGGCCGCTGAGCGCCACGATCGGGCAGCCCGCGCGGAGCCGGTCGGCGATGGTACGGCCGAGCGTCTCCCGGCCGACGAAGCCGGGCGCGACCGGGTGCCGGGCCGGCGTGGCTGCGGATCGGGCCAACGGGCCGGCCGGGGTGGGTGGTTCACCGCGCAGGATGGTCAGCTCCAGCCCGCGCAGGGCCGGGCCTGGGGCGACGCCGAGTTCGTTGTCGAGATGTTCCCGGATCCGGCGCAACTCCGCCAGCGCGTCGGCCTGCCGACCGGTGCGGTAGAGCACCGAGACGAGCTGTGCGGAGAAGCGCTCGTTCGCCGGGTAGGCGCGGGTCGCGGTCCAGAGGTCCGTCAGTACGGAGCGATCGCGGCCCAGGCCGATCTTCAGGTCGCAGACCCGCTCGATCGCTCGGACCCGCTCCTCGTTGATCCGGGGCAGCACGTCGCGGTGCAGCACCTCCGACGGCACGTTGGCCAACATCGGGTCGCTCCACAGCCCGAGCGCCTCCTCCAGGGTGGCCAGCTCCGCCTCCGGGTCTGACTCGTCGCGGGTCCGGCCGATCAGGTCGCGGAAGCGCATCAGGTCGACGGTCCCGGTGGTGGCGGTGATCCGGTAGCCCCCCGGCACGGTCTTGATCACGTTTCCGGTGATGCCGTGCCGACTGAACAGCTGCCGCAGCCGCAGCGCGCAGGTCTGCAGGGCGGCCTTGGCCGAGGCGGGCCGTTCGTCACCCCAGACGGCCTCCTGCAACGCGCCGACCGAGACCACCTCGTCGGGATGCAGCAGCAGCGCCGCGAGCAGCGAGGTCACCTTCGACGGCGGCAGGACCAGCGCGTCCGTGCCGCTGGTCAGGGTCAGCGGGCCGAGCACCCGGAACGCCGCGGGACTGGCCGCCGCGTCGTACCCGGGAATGCTCACCACGCCACGTTCCATCGCGGCTTTCCCGTCCGGACGGACGCTAGGTGAGCGTCCAGCCTCGCAGTGCCGGCACACTGCGGATCGCGCGCTGGCAGACCCGCTGCACGATGTAGTCCGAGATCGCCTGCTCGGAGGCGATGGTGAAGACCGCGATCTCCACCTGTCGGGCGAAGGTGCGGGCATGGATGTGTCGGATACCGTCGGCCACGGCTGCGTTGAGCCACAGCAGGTCCGTCAGTTCGCCGGCGGACAGGTCGTAGTTTTCACGCGGCGGTCGCAGCGCGATCCGGGTGAGCAGCACGGCGCGCCTCCGCTGAACCGGTCCGACCAGATCTGCGCGTGCCCTTGTGAGCCGAACCCAATGCGACGGTCGGGCACCCCGATGAATCGGATCCGCGACGGGTTCGCCGCCATGGTCGCGAACGCATCGACTGTCCACTCCCGTCCGACGCGCATCGGGCACCTCCCTCGTCTGCCACCCGCCTCGTTGCGGTGTCGGGATGAGCGTGCGGTCCGGGCGTCGTCCGCGTCATCACCCCGGGCGCTGCCGGAACCGGCCATGGCCGGTTCCGGCAGCGCCGGCGGCAGCAGAAATCAACGATTGCCGACTTCGTTTTCGGTAGACCCCACTTGTCTCATTGACGGGTCTGCTTGCTCAGGTTCACCGTTTCGCCCCCCTTCGGCCAGGGTCATGTCGACAAACGAACACAGTTTCAAAACCTTGCGGAGGATCCGGATTCCACTAGTGTGATCACGCGGTGAACACAAGTGGAGGAGAAGACCTTGCTCGAACGGCTGGGTGTGTCGGCAGCTGCCGAAGCCGTCTACTGGGCGATGTTGGATCATCCGACGTGGGACGTCGACGAACTCGTCACGAACCTCGACATGCCGGAGACGGTCGTTCACGACGCCCTTGCCGCCCTGGCCGACCGGGCGCTCATCACACCGCCGACCAGCCGACCGGCCACCCTACGCGCGGTCAGCCCACAGATCGGTCTGCTCGCCCTGCTCGACCAGGCCGAGCAGCAGATGATCGCGCAGCAGGCGAAACTCCAGGCGGCACGCGCATCGGTCCTCGCCCGCGCCGCCAGCCACGACACCCACCGCGAGCGGGAGGAGATCGTCCGGCTGGAGGGGGTCGACGCGGTGCGGGAGCGCCTCGCCGAGCACGCCCGCACCGCCTCCGAAACCATCATGACGCTGACGGCCGGCCGAGCGATGCCGCCGGAGGCCATCGAAACCGGCAAGACGCTGACCCGGATCGCTCTCTCCCGAGGGGTGATGATCCGACACATCTATCAGGAGAGCACGCTGCGCGACGTCGCCTCCCGAGCGTACGCCGAGCTGATGACCGAGCAGGGTGAGCAGAGCCGGGTGATGCCGGAGGCGCCGGTGCGGATGACCCTCGTCGACCGGCAGTTCGCGCTTGTCCCGATCGAGCCGCGCTCCGGCCGTGGCGCGCTGGAGATCCGCGGCAACCGCCTGGTCTCGGCGCTGTGCCTGCTCTTCGACATGCTCTGGGAGAGAAGTACGCCGTTCCCACGGCCGCCCACCGCGGACGAGCACGGCCTGACCGACCAGGCCGTCGCCATCCTGCGGCTACTCCGCCAGGGGCGCACCGACGAGGCAATCGGCCGCCAGCTGCGGCTCTCCGAGCGCACCGTGCGCCGCACCGTCCGCGACCTGATGCAGCGCCTCGACGCGGAGAGCCGCTTCCAGGCCGGGGTGGAGGCGGCGCTGCGCCGCTGGATCTGATCCCACCGACCGATCCCGGGCCCCGTCGGCACGGCATCCCGTGACGGTGGTCTGTGAACGGGAACTTCGTCCGGGCAGCAGCCCACGCATCAGACTGCGCGACAGTCAGGGCGAGCAGCCGGGCGGCAGCGTCCGGGTCACCTGGTACGCCTGGTAGTACAGGTCGATCAGGGACGCGACGAGCGCGACGACAAGGAAGCCGACGATGATCGACCACGACACGCGAAAGGCGGTCAGCCAGTTGCCCGTACTTCCCAGGCTGGCAAGAAGGGCGCTACCGGCTACGGCGACCCCGAGGCCGCCACCGAACTGCTGTCCGGTCTGAAGCATGCCGCCGGCACTACCACCCTCGCTCGATGGCACCTCGGACAGCGTCAGCGTCTGATTCGGGGCGATGACCAGGCCCGCGCCCACTCCGGTGACAACCAGACCACCCCCAAGCCCGGACAGCAGCAGTGGCAGTGCGGCAGCATGCGGCGAGTCGGGTCCGGGTAGGAAGGCGTCGCCGATCGCCAGCGCGGCCAACCCGATCGCCCCCAGGACAAGCCCCAAGATCACCAGCGGTCGGCCGACCCACTTTGTCTTGGTGGCGGCGAAGAACGACGTGACGGCTACTCCCAGGGCCAGCGGAGTAAGGGCGAGACCAGCCTCCAGCCCGTCGTGTCCAAGTCCCTCCTGCAGGTACTTCGACAACACATAGAAGATCGCGTTGTAGCCGGCGAAGTAGAACGTGGCGACGAACGTTCCCAGCGCGAACGAGCGGAGCCGAAGCAGTCGCGGGTCGAATAGTGGCTGGCCCTGCCGGACGTAGCGCTGCTCCCAGACGACGAAACCGACCAGAGCTCCCAGCCCCACCGGCAAGAGGAGCAGCCACCGGAGGAACGGCCCCCACAGTTCCCCCTGCATCAGCCACAACAGCACCAGCCCGGCGATGAGCAGCAGGGCTCCCACCGGATCCAGGTCAGGTCTCTCGGCCCGCCTGACGGTGGGAATCAACCGCCATCCCCAGACGGCGGCGACGACCCCGATCGGAATGTTCACCAGGAAGATCCACCGCCACCCGTGCTCGGGTCCACCGGTTGTGAGTAGCACGCCGCCGAGCGGTGGACCGACGACCCTGGAGGACACGACCCCGGCGGCATGCCACCCGAGCGGACGCGCACGTTCGTCGGGGGCGAAGAGGACCTGGATCATCCCGTACACCTGCGGTGTGACCATCCCGGCCGCCAGGCCTTGGAACAGTCGGGCGATGATCAGCCACCCCATCGACGGGGCGAGACCGGCTACCCCACTAGCCACCACGAACAACAGGGTGCCGGCCACGAAGATGTTACGTCTGCCACGCGCATCCCCGAACCTCCCGGCGGGCATCAGCGCCGTTCCGAGCGTCAGGAAGTACCCGGAGACCAGCCACTGCTGTTGGGTGCTGCTGGCCCCGAACGTCCTATTGATGGTTGGTATCGCGAGCGCGACCAACGAGATGTTCAGTACCACCATGAAGACGACGAGGATGCCGACGGCCACCACCGACACCCGGCGGACCGATGACTCCGCCGCTGTCCGGGATGCCTCGTGTCCGGACCGCCCGACGGCGCTCACGTAACCCGCGCCCCCTGGAGACTGGCGGGGTCGTCACGGCCGAGCGGGAGGTGCCTGCGATGCCACGCCAGCACCTCAAGACATGTCCGCGACGCCGACACCAAACCACGGATAACTCGGCGCGCGTCGTCTCCAACGCTCGCCGGCCCGGCGGCGGTCCGATCGGCCCGGTTCGCCCCGCCCTCCATACCTTCGCACGCTCCCCTGCCACCACAAGGCCCAACCGGAAGCGGGTTCCCCAACTGGTGCAAGAGCATGCATACCTGTCTGCCGCGTTCCGGGAAACTCCTGCGGACGCGCGGCGGGCCGCGGGCAATTGGAGCCGGGGCCACGGTAGGAACGGACTGGGCGGTCCACGCCTTCCGTGGACCGCCCAGGAGTCGACCTCAGGCCCGTCAGGCGATGAAGCCTTCGGCCTTCAACCACTCGGAGACAACCTGCGACACCGGCTGGCCCTCGACGTCCACCTTCTCGTTGAGCTCGCGGAGCGTCTCGTCGTCCAGCTTGGCCACGACCGGCTCGAGGATCGTCAGGATGCTGCCATAGGTGGCGGCGGTTTCACCGTTCAGCGTGGGCGCCGGGTTGTAGATCGGGAAGAACTTCTTGTCGTCCTCCAGCACCCGCAGGTTCAGGTTGCTGATCCGGCCGTCGGTCGTGAAGACCTCGCCGAAGTTGCAGGACTCACCCTTCTTCGTCTCGGTGTAGACGACCCCGGTGTCGACCACCCTGACGTTGTCCGCGGGGACGTCCATCCCGTACGCCTTCGTCAGCCCGGGCCAACCGTCGTTGCGCCCGGTGAACTCGCTCTCCAGACAGAAGGTCGCATCCTGCGGGTTGCTCTTGGCGAACGCGGCCAGATCGGAGACCGTCTTGAGGTTCCACTCCTCGGCCTTCTCCTCGCGTATCGCGAGGGCGTAGGTGTTGTTCGCCGGGGCGATCGTCCCCCAGACCACGCCGTTCTTGTCTTTGTCCTCCTTCACCACGGCCGCGTACTGCTCCTGCGAGTCCTGGATCGGGTCGGTGTGGTTGAGGTAGGTGATCCACGCCGTTCCGGTGTACTCCCAGTAGACGTCGACGTCACCGCTGAGCAGCGCCTTGCGGACGTTGACCGATCCCTTGATGTTGGTCCGGTCCTCGACCTTCGCACCTGCGGCCGTCAGCGCCTGCAGGGTGATGTGCCCGAAGACGATGTTCTCGGTGAAGTCCTTGGAACCGACGACAATGGTCTGTCCCTTCAGCGCGGCGTCCTCCTTGATCGACCCCTTGCCGACGGATACGTCGGCGCCGGAGTCCTCGGTGGTTACCGAGCAGGCGCTGAGCGCGAGGGCGGCCAGCGTGGAGCCGGCCACCAGGCGAATGAACGCAGTACGGTTTCGCATCATTACCTTCCTTGGCACCACCTGGTGCCCTATGGAAACGGGGGTCACGGAGCGAAGTCAGTCGAGCCCGCGCGGCCGCAGCAGGTCGGAGATGACTCCCCCCAACCAGTCCAGGGTCAGGGCCAGCGCCGCGGTCAGGATGGCCCCGGTGACGAGCACGGTCTCGCGCTGGAGCTTGATTCCGGTCACGATCAGAGCGCCGAGGCCTCCGGCGTCGATGAACGTGGCGAGGGTGGCAACACCGACGGCGAGGACGAGCGCGGTCCGCACGCCAGCGAGGATGACGGGGACGGCCAACGGCAGCTCGATCCGCACGAGGACCGCGAGTGGCGACATGCCTATTCCCCGCCCCGCCTCGATCAGATGACGGTCCACCTGACCGATCCCGACGATGGTGTTGCGGAGCACCGGTAGGACCGAGTAGGCGACCAGGCCGATCAGCGCGGTCGAGAAACCGATGCCGAGCACGATGCTCAGCAGCACGAGCAGTCCGATCGCGGGGGTGGCCTGGCCGATGTTGGCCAGGCCAGTGGCGAACGGCGCCAGCCAACGCATGGCTCGGCGGGTCAGCAGGATGCCGCCGCCCACTGCGATCGCCACGACGAGGAGGGTGGTCAGGGCGGTGAGCGTCACATGCTCGGTGGTCATCCGCAGCAGGTACTCGGCGTTCAGCGAGCGCCGTTCGATGTCGTCCAGGTCGGCAGAGCTGACCCAGAGATACGTGCCGAGTAGCACCACAGCGAGAATCACCGGCATCACCCAGTGCCGCCGTAGCAGCCCGTGCCAGCGGGACGGCGGGGCGAGCACGGTCTGCGGGCTCCGGGACTCCGTGCCGGTACTCATCGCTTCTCCGGCGTCGCCGGCCGGGACACGGCCGCTCCTTGGTGGGGGATCTCTGGAATCGGCCGCTCACTGTCCCGCGCCGACTCCCGCATCCGGTGGATCGCCAGCATCAGGTCGTCGATCGTCACCGCGCCGGCGTACCGGCCCTGGTCGTCCACCACCACGGCGGCGCCGTGGCTCGACGCGAGCATGGCATCCAGCGCATCGCGCAGTGTCGCCCGCGGCTCCACCGTCGTCACGGGCTGCCCGGCGCCCGACAGGCTGTCCTGGTGGGGGCCCAGGTCGCGCGGACCGACCCAGCACAACGGCCGGTTCTCGCCATCCACGGTGAGCGCTGCCGACTCCTGCGTCTCATCGATACGGCGCAGCGCGTGTGTGGGTGAGTCGTCCACCCGTACCAGCGGAACGTCGTCCCACCGGATGGTGTCGACCCGGCGGAGGTTGAGCTGCTTCAATGTCGCCCCAGCACCGATGAACTGGGCGACGGTGCTGTCGGCGGGGCTGGTCAACAGGCGTTCCGGGGTGTCGAACTGCCGGATCCTGGACCTATCGCCGAGGACGGCGATCCGGGTACCCATCTTGATCGCCTCGTCGAAGTCGTGGGTGACGAAGACGATCGTCTTGCGCAGCTGCTCCTGCAGACGAAGGAACTCGTTCTGCAGTCGGTCCCGGGTCAGCGGGTCGGTAGCGCCGAACGGCTCGTCCATCAACATCACCGGTGGGTCGGCGGCAAGCGCGCGGGCGACGCCGACGCGCTGTTGTTGTCCGCCGGAGAGCTGACGAGGCAGCCGGTTGCGGAACAGCGCCGGGTCGAGCCCGACCAGGTGCAGCAGCTCGTCGACGCGGGTCTCGATCCGCTTGCGGTCCCATCCGAGCATTCTGGGCACCAGCGCCACGTTGGTAGCGACGCTCATGTGCGGGAAGAGTCCCACCTGCTGGATGACGTAGCCGATGCGCCGACGCAGCTCGTTGCCGTCCAGCGAGGTCACGTCCGACCCATCGAGCATGATCCGACCCCTGCTGGGCTCGATCAACCGATTGATCATCTTCATGGTGGTGGTCTTGCCGCATCCGGAGGGGCCGACCAGGACGACAATCTCACCCCGGCGGATCGTCATCGACACGTTATCCACCGCTGCGGCCTTCTGCCCGCGGTAGAACTTACTGACCTGTTGCAGGTCGATCATCACGTCGTGGGTCATTCTCGGCCTCCGAGGGCGGGCGAAGGGATCACTGCAGCCGGCGCGCTGACGGGCGTATCGGGCGAAGCCGGGCGCCGATACCGGCCGAGGCGGAACCACGTCGGGCCCTTCCCGGCCCGGGTGAGCACGCCCAAGAGCGCGAGAGCCAGATCGACGACGACGGCGAGGACCACCACTCCGGCGGTACCGACCAAGGCCTGGTTCAGCGAGTTCACGCCGCCGAGGTTGGACAGGCCGGAGAAGATCTGGTTGCCCAGTCCCGGGCCTCCGACGTACGCGGCGATAGCGGCGATCCCCATCGTCATCTGCGTGGACACCCGGATTCCGGCCAGGATCACCGGCCACGCCAGGGGCATCTCGACCGTGGCCAGCGATCGGAGCCGGCCCATCCCGATCCCCCTGGCGGCCTCGGTCAGGGCAGGGTCGATCTCGGCCAGGCCCACGACGGTGTTACGCAGGATCGGCAGCACCGCGTACATGGTCAGTGCCACCATGGCGGGTGCGTATCCCAGCCCCAGCGGGGTGATCAGCAACCCGAGTAGCGCGAAGGACGGGATTGTGAGCAGCGCTGCGGCGATTCCCGTCGCGGTAGCCCGAGCGCCGGGGCTGCGGTAGGTGGCGACGGCGATCAAAACACCGATGACTGTCGCCAACGCGACGGACATCAGTACGATGGTTCCGTGTTCGAGAGTCTGAGCGAGTAGCAACTCGCGCCGACTCTGTAGGTACTCGAGGAACGTCATGTATCACCTCGTCAACTCCTGCTGCGGCTTGCCGTGCCGCTCACGCCGGTGCGGCCGGGCGGCCGTAGCGGAGCGAGGTCAAGCATCAGCGACCGGTGCGGATCCTGGTCAGCCGACGGCGGGCAGATAAAAAAAACCCCCGAGCCGGGGGATGAGGTGCCGGTCGGTGGTGCATGCGTGCGCCGGAACAGTGCCGACGCCGTGCCATACCTCCCTTCATTGCCGTAAGCGCTGCAGACGAGATCCCATCGCGGAAGCCACGCTACCGCATCGATCCCGACCTGTCGCGATCCACCTGCTGAACTGGGGTTATGTACCGAAAGTAGCAGGCCCACGCCGGGGCGCAAAATTCCCGGACGCTCAGCGCCGATCGGTTGCCCGCCCCGGAGGCGCGCCGGTCGGCCCCGGAGGCCGGAGACGGCGTCGGGCAGGTCACCCGGGCGGCCGCGCGGGGCACGCGACGTGGCCGGGTTACCGCCCGGCGGTCGACAGGATCGCCGCGACGCCGACGTCGGTTGTCCGGCCCGGCGGGACCACCGCGAGGAGTGCCCAAGCAGCCCGGGTGGGACCGGCGGCGAAGGTCCGGGCCAGGCGCGAGCGGGTGATGGGCCCGGAGGTGGCCGAACGGGCGCCCTCAGCTCGGCCGATCAAGGCCACGTCGTCGCGGGCGATCTCCGCCCCACACGTGAGCGAGGGGGCGACCCCGAACCCGACGGCATCTCGTGATCATCCAACAGCGGTGGGTGGCGGCGACTGAGCGAGCCGGAGACGGTTCACCGGGCCGAATTGACAAGGTCGGTCAGCTCGGTGCTGGTGGGCATCCGTGGGGTGTTGCGGGTGACCGGGTCGGCCAGTGCGGCGCGAGTCAACGACGGCACCATCGCGTTGTCGACGCCAAGATCCCGCAGTCGGGTGTGGGCCCCGACCGCCACGGTGAACGCACGTAACGCGGCGACGGTGGCACAGGCTCTCGTGGTCTCGTCGTCGGAGCGGCTGATGTCGAGGTCCAATGCGATCGCGGCGTACTCGGTAGTGCTGGTGGCGAGGTTGAAGTCGAGCACCCGATCGAGGACCGAGGCCAGCGCTATCCCGTGGGGAGCGCCGGTGTGCGCGGTGACGGCATGCGCGAGTCCGTGCACGAGTCCGAGCCCGGAGATGCTCAACGCCAGGCCCGCGAGGTGGGCACCAAGAATGAGCTGCGCACGTGCCTCGATGTCACCGCCGTCGGCGACGGCGCTGGGCAGCCAGCGGTACACCAGCTTGACGGCCTGCCGGGCGTACGCCTCGCTGACCGGGTTACGGGAGCGTGACGTCAACGACTCCACCCCGTGCACGAGGGCGTCAACACCGGTCGCGGCGGTGGCCCGGGGCGGAAGGCCGATGGTGAGGCGCGGGTCGAGGATGGCCGCGCGGGGAACGACGGACGCGTGTCCGAGGTAGACCTTGCGTCGGTTGGTGTGGTCCTCGACCACGGCGAATCCGTTGGTCTCGGCGCCGGTCCCGGCGGTCGTGGGAACGGCGACGACCGGCAGCCCCGGGTTGGGTTGTTGGAGGGTGGCGAGCGCGGCGGCGGGAACCGGGTTGGTGAAGGCCAGTGCGACGCACTTGGCCGCGTCCAGGCTGGAGCCGCCGCCGAGGGCCACCACGGCGGCGTCGTCGATTCGGCGGGCGGCTTCAGCAGCCCGGTCGATCGTCGCCAGCGACGGGTTGGCCTCGACGCCGTCGAAGACGTCGGTGTCGACCCCCGCCGAGGCGAGGACGGCCAGCACGTCGTCGAGGATGCCCGCAGCCCGGACGCCGGGGTCGGTCACCACGAAGGCTCTGGTCTTACCTGCGGTGGCCAGGGCGTCGGGAAGCTTGTGGATCGCACCGTCGCCGAAGTCGACACGCGCGGGCGTGGTGATCGAGAAGGTGGTCGAGGACAGCACGAACGTCTCCTTTCGGTCGTCGAGGACTAGCCGAGGTCGAGCCACGTGGTCTTGAGGGCGCTGTAGGCGTCGAGCGCGTGCAGACTCTTGTCGCGGCCGGCACCGGTGTCCTTGAATCCGCCGAACGGGGTGATGATGTCGCTGGCGTCGAAGGTGTTCACCCACACGGTGCCGGCACGGAGCTGCCGGGCGACGCGGTGGGCGGTCGTCACGTCTTGGGTCCACACGCTGGCGGCGAGTCCGTACCGGGTGGCGTTCGCGAGCCGTACACCTTCGTCCTCGCCGCGGAACGTGGTCGTGGTCAGCACCGGGCCGAAGATCTCTTCCTGTGCGACCCGCGTGTCGTTGCCGACCCGGTCGAGGATCGTCGGTTCGACGTAGGTGCCGCCGGTCTCGACCAGCGTGCGCCGGCCGCCGCAGATCACCTCGGCGCCTTCTTCGCGGCCGACTTCGATGTAGCCGAGGACCCGGTCGAGTTGGGTGCCATCGATGATCGGGCCGATGGTCGTGCCGGCGTCGAAGGGGTCGCCGACGGTGAACGTGGCGGTGGCCTTCAGGACGGCGTCGAGCAGTGCATCCTTGATCGACTCGTCGACGAGCAGCCGGGATCCGGCGTTACAGGTCTGTCCCGCGTTGTAGTAGATGCCCCAGGCGATCGCGGACGCGGCTGCCTCGAGGTCGGCTACGTCCGAAAGGACGACCTGCGGCGACTTCCCGCCGGCCTCGACGGACACCTGCTTGCCGTTGGACTCGGCGGCGTAGCCGAGGAACGTCCGGGCCACCTGCGTGGATCCGGTAAACGCGATCTTGTCGACGTCGGGGTGCCGTCCCAACGCCGCGCCGGCCGTCTCACCGAACCCGGTCACGACGTTGAGTACGCCGTCGGGCAAGCCGGCCTCGCTGCCCAGACGGGCGAGCAGCAACGCGGACAGCGGCGACTGCTCGGCCGGCTTGAGGACGACGGAGTTACCCATCGCCAACGCTGGTGCGATCTTCCAGGACGTGATCATCAGCGGGTAGTTCCAGGGCACGACGGCGCCAACCACCCCGAGTGGCTCACGGGTGACCAGGGCGAGCGCACCTGGGCCGGTGGGGGCGATCTCGTCGTAGGTCTTGTCCAGCGTCTCGGCGTACCACTGGATCGTCTCGGCGCACTTGCCGGCGTCGACTCGCAGGGCCTCTCCGATAGGCTTGCCGACGTCGAGGCTCTCCAGCAGGGCGAGCTCCTCGGCGTGTTCGCGGACGAGTTCCGCGAAGCGCAGCAGGATGTGCTTACGCTGCTTGGGTGGGGTGTTGGGCCACACTCCGTCGTCGAACGCACGTCGGGCGGCGCGGACCGCACGGTCGATGTCGGGTGCGGAGCCGGCGGCGACGTGGGCGAGGACGGAGCCGTCGCGAGGGGTGACGGTGGCGAATGTTTCCCCGGAGGCGGCGTCGACGTAGTCGCCGTCGATGAAGAGCCGGGCCTGCGGGCGAAGCTGGGCGGCTCGTGCGACCCAGTCGATCGGCGCGTTCGTCGTCACTGCAGCCTCCACCGTGAGATTGCTTCCTCGTCGAGCTGGGCGCCGATTCCAGGAGCCTGCGGCACCTCGACGTATCCGTCGTTGATCGGCACGGGCTGGCGCAACATGAAGTCCCGGCGCTCAGGCGTCCAACCCGGTGGGTCGTAGGGGTATTCGAGGTAGCCGCTACCGCCGACGCCGGCCGCGACGTGCAGGTTGGCAAGCAGCCCGATGCCGTTGGTCCAGGTGTGTGGGGTGAAGGTGCGGTGTTTGAACTGGGCGAGTTCGGCCAGGGTACGGGCACGGGACATGCCGACGGCGAGCACCACGTCCATCTGGTAGACGTCGAGGATGTCCTCCTCGAGGTAGCTGACGACGTCGCGGACGGAGTCGAGCATCTCGCCGGCCGCGATGCGGGTTGTGGTGCCGGCCCGCAGCGTCTTGAAGCCAGCGCGGTCCGGGTAGGGCAGCGGTTCTTCCACCCAGTAGACGCCGAGTTGGTCGAGCTGAGCGATGACACGGCGTACGGCGGTCAGGTCCAGGGCGGGGTCGACGTCGCCGGCCATACGCCAGGACTGGTTGAGGTCGACCATGATGTCGAAGTCGTCGCCGACCGCCTCGCGGGTGGCGGCGACGGTGGCAACGCCCTCGTCGAGGCGATCGCGATCGATGCGGATCTTCATGGCGCGGAAGCCCTGCTCGCGTAGGGCCAGCGCGGACTCGACGCGCGCGGCGGGTGGCTTGAGCTCACCGCTGGAGGCGTAGGCGCGGATGCGCTGCTGGGCGTTGCCGAACAGCGTGGCGACCGGTTGGCCGGTGGCCTGTCCGATGATGTCCCAGAGTGCGACCTCGAGGGGCCAGCACCGTCCCCCATGGAAATTGATGGTCTCGATGGCGCGGACGTGCCGGGCGATGTTCCGGGGGTCGTGGCCGATGAACAGGTCGCGGTGGGCCGCGAACCCGTCCATCGTGTCGCCGGAGCCGACGCCCACGATCCCCTCGTCGGTCTCCACGCGTACGACGGTGGCGTCGAAGTGTCGACGTGGTGTGGGGTCCCAGGCTGCGGCGAAGGGTGGGTCGAGGTCCAGCCGCAGTCGGTCCAACCGGATGTTCGTGATTTTCATGCGGTGTGGCTTCCCTCTGGCGTTTCTTGCGCTGGCCGGGCCCACCGTAACACTGCACCAACACCGGTTGCGCATATGGCAACATGACGGTCATGGGTGTGAGAATCAACGCGGCCGGGTTGTCGCGGGACCTCGAACTGATCGACGCGCTGGGCGGCCCGGAGGCCACCGCCCGCGGCGGTCTCGGCGTGCTGCGTCTGGCCGAACTCACCGGGCGGGACAAGTCGCAGGTCTCCCGGGCACTCGCATCGCTCGCCGCCGCGGGGCTCGTCGACCGCGACCCGGCGACCCAGGCGTACCGGCCGGGTTGGCGCCTGTACGCCCTCGCGGCGGTGACCCGTGAGGCACACCTGGTCCGGACCGCGCAGCCGTACCTACGTCAGGTGGTCGCCCAGCTGCGGGAGACCGCCCACCTCTGCGTCCTGCGCGGCCGGGGCGTGCTGACCGTGGCAACCGAGCCGGCGCCGCACGCGTTCCGCGGGCTCGGCTGGGAGGGCGTCATCGTCCCCGCCTCGCAGACCTCCGCCGGCCGTGTCCTGATCTCGGACTGGGAGCCGGAGGCACTCAGCGAGTGGTTCATCGACGACACCGAGGCGGCCGGTGACCGGCGACAGCTCAGGACCGCGGCCGACCTGGTAGCCGAGATCGAGGCGATCCGGACCAACGGCTACGCCCGGGTCGAGGAGGAGTTCGAAGAGGGCTTGGTCGGCGTCTCCGCGCCGGTGCGCGACCACACCGGCCGGATCACTGCCGCGATCAACGTGGTCGCGCCGAAGGGGCGGCTCGGGACCAGGCTGGAGGGCGCCGGTCGGTTGACGATGCGGGTGGCGACGGGGCTGTCGGAGCAGCTTGGGATGGCTCCCGCGGGCACCGGCCGGGGGAGCTGACCCGCTGGCCGCCCCCCGGGATACCGAACGACCTGCGAGGACGATAGTTGACGCTCGCTCGCAACCCGCTAGGCACGGCTTGCGGCGTGGCGCGGCGGGATAGCCCCGGGCTCGGCACCCTCGCCCATCCCACGGGCGACTACGGCTTCGCAGCCTCAGGTGTCACCGGGCCCGGCGTCAGGCCGGGCCCGGGCAGGCCGTGGCCGAGCGGTCGTCTTGGCCGGGGTCCAGGCAAGCGCAAGGCAACCGCCGACCAGCGCGAGCAGCATCCCCACGACGAATCCGCCCAGGTTGCTGGTCACCCAGGTGACCAGCGCCAGCACCACGGAGAGCAGCGCGTAGAAGACCCGCTGGAACGGATGGGTTATCAACAGCACACCACACAGCAACAGAATGACCGGCGCGAGATAGCCGGCCAGACCCTGCAGCCCAACGTGCAGAGCCACCGGCAGCGGCACGCGTAGCGTCACGAGAATCTCGGCACCACCGAGGAGGACCAACAGACCACCCCAGAAGGGACGACTACGGCGCCACGTCCGCCACCGGCCCGCCGGCCGGCCATCCCCCCGTACCCAGGCACTCCTCGGGACCACGTCAGCAGCCGTCGGAGGCAAACCGCATCCGCAGATTCGGCAGCGTGAAGACGGCTGCCGTGGCGGCGTAGTTGTTCTGCCTCAGGTTCACGATGGTGACCGTCTCGGCCTGCTGGGCGAAGACACCGGGGTAGCCACGGACGCCGGGTACCTTGTCCAGCGTGCTGGCGTCCTGACCGATGTCGATCTGTCCGAACGTGGCGTCGCCGGCGACCTCGTCGGAGTCCACCACCATGGTGCGGGCGGTCACGGGTCTCCCATCACCACCAGCGGTCAGTTTCAGATACATGCCACCCATGTTCACGCTCTGACAGAGGTTGGTCAGCTCGGCCCTGTCGATCGCCGACACGGTCACCACGACCTGACCGCCGGTGTCGCCCTCGTTCGGACTGTTCTCGATCATGTTGTCGATGGTCGCGAACTGTTCGAACCCGGTCCCGCTGAGCTTGTCAGCAGTGATAACGAAGGGCAACCCGGAGATCGCGAACTGCACGCCGAGCGTTCCCTGAGCAGTCAGCAGCACCATTCCGGCAGCGGCCGCACCCACCGCCGCCAGGCTGGTCGCGAACCGACGCCAGCGCACACCGCTTTGCGGTTGCGCCGGCTCGATGGGTGCGGTGTCATCCGACATGACAGCTCCTTGTCGAGATCGATGCGCCCAGGACATTGCCAGCATGCTCGTCATGGGTCGGGGCCGAGGTCCGAGGTGCGTAGATCAATAACTACGCGGACTCAAAGTTACCGCCAGGTAGGAGCGGATTCAAGATTGGAGGGCGACAATCTGTTTAATCCGCAAAATGCGGCCAATGGCGGAGGCCACTGCGGCGGGACGATCCCCACAGGTCCGGGAGGTAAGATCGACGCAGCAGGCCGGCCCGACCGGTCGGCACCCGATACGGCGGCGACCGTCGAAGACCTACCGCAGCCCCTCCCGGATCATCGGCCACCGATCAATAACATTGATATCGGTCTTATTATTGGGACCACGTTGACGCTTTGGCCCTTCCGGGTCTATAACCTCATCACAGGGTTCTGGTTACGTCACCGACGGTTGACCTTGCCGGCTTCCGCGTCGACTAGCGCCCAAGGAGGAATCGATGGTCGCCATCACCGCCGGACGCCCCGGCGCCTCCGAGGGCGGAAGGGTCCAGGTGACGCGGCTGCGCCGCAGTGCGACAGCCAGTCAGGAGCACTGACCGGCCGACCGCCCGTCAGTTCCCCACCGGGCCCCGACCCGCCGGCGTCCGCCACCCTGCTGACCGCCGTTCCTGGCCAGCGGAGACCCTGCCGGCCATCACCAGCGGTGGGTTGCCGGTCGGCGCAGGCGCATCGCCTGCCTCGCCCGGGCGGTCGTCCCACCGACGACCCCGCGGCCCACCGCCCATGTTGGCCATCGCCCCACCACCACCCATCGAGAGGAACACATGATGCCCAGGTACGGACGCGCCGCCGTCGGTCTCGCCGCGGTCGCGTTGCTCAGCTCCCTGGTCGGAGCCGCGCCCACCGCCGCCGCTCCGGCCACGTCCCTGACCCCGAGCGTGCTCACCTACGACAGCGCGGGCGGGACCGACGTGTCGGTCGGCGACGTCCTCGAGGCGAGCCTGAAGACGGGCACCGACGCCACCTTCTACCTCTCCAGCGCCGGAAGCCTCGGCGTGAAGTGCGCCTCGTCCAACTTCCACGCCACCGTCCTGACCAACCCGACCGCCCCAGGGACCGCCACCGAGCGCCTCAGCGAACAGGGCTTCGACAACTGCACCACGAACGTGCTGGGCACCATCGCGGTGAACAGCGTCGCCGTCGACAACCTCCCCTACCTGGCCGCCGTCACCAGTGCGGGCACAGTGACCCTGACCGGTGACAGTGCCGGGCCGATCCAGAGCACCGTCAAGCTGCGGACGCTGCTCGGAACCATCACCTGCGTCTACCGGGCCAGCGGCAACACCCTCGTCGGCGCGGCGTCAAACGCCACAACCTCCATCACCTTCACCAGCCAGCACTTCACGAAGCACGCCGGGCCCGGCCTCTGCTTCCGCGCCGCGTACTTCTCCGCGACGTACGCCCCTGTACGGGACACCAGCGTGCCCAACAGCCCGATCACCTATGTGAACTGACCGGCGCTGCCGGGCCGGCATCCGACGACTCGTCGGGCCGGCCCGGGTCAGCTCCGCCTCGCCCCGGCGCGATGACGCCCGAGCCGGAGACGCTGGCGAACGCGGAGCGGCGCTCGATCCGGGCTCGGTAGCCGCCCGAGGCCGGCCGCCAACACGGCGGCCGGCCTCGGGCGTCGTTCACAGGTTCCGGCACTGCCCCGACGTCGGACCCTTCACCACGTTCGGCAAACCGTTGTCGGAGGGAGCGACGGTGTTCTGGGAACACGACAGCGGTCCGGCCACCGACCCCGCCGCGATCACCGGCGCCTCGTTGTGCGACAGGCTCACCGGCCCACCGATCGCGGTGCCCTCGACGCCCACCTCACCCGTCACGTGGGAAACCACCAACGGCCCGTCGATCCGGACCCCGCGCAGCACCACCGCGTCGGCCCCGTTGACGGACACCGGACCTGAGATGGTCGAGTCGACCGCGTACAGCGCGGCACCGGTTCGGACCTTCACCGGACCCTTGACGGTCGCCTCAGCAAGGCACGTCACTCCGGACTTCACCTCCAGCTGCCCCTTGACCTCGCCGCTCACCGTCTTCGTACACGCCGGTGTGGGCGTGGCGAGCAGCTCGACCTCGGCGAGGACCGGGCTGGAGTCGCCGCCGTCGAGCTCGAGCCGGTAGTGCAGGTACCGCCCTGGCCGGTCCACCATGAAGGACCGGGTCTGCAGCCGCCACGTGAACCGTTCGCCGTCCCGGCTGTCGATCGTGGTCCAGGTGTCACCGTCGTACGACCCCTGCAGGCTCCAGCGCTGTGGGTCGGTACCGCTGTCCGGCCCGGACGTGAGGGTGTAGTGCGTGACCTTCTCGGGCGCATCCTCGACCGTCCACTGCACCGGCGCGTCGACGGCCGCCCGGGTGGTGGAGGTGTCGTCGGACAGTGCCGCCGGACCGCCGGAGACCCTGGTGTCCGACAGCGGCCGGGCGGCCTCACCCGCCGGGGTGATCGAGGTTGGTAGGGCCTTCTCCCCGGTGCCCCAGGAGGATGGGCGGGAGCCCATCGTGAAGTCCAGCACCGCTCCCCCGGTCAACTCGTCGTGCGAGATCCAGGTCCGGTCGTGCCGCTTCCCGTTGACCTTCAGACTCTGCACGTACACGTTGCTGGCGCTGTTGTTCCGCGCGTTGACGACGATCTTCTTTCCGTTGTCCAACCGCACGGTGGCCTTCGTGAACAGCGGGGAGCCGATCACGTAGTTCTCGCTGCCCACCTGGAGCGGGTAGAGTCCCAGCGCGCCGAACAGGTACCAGGCCGAGGTCTCGCCGTTGTCCTCGTCCCCGGCGTATCCCTGACCGATCTCACTGCCGAGATACATGCGTGACAACACCTCCCGCACGATTTGCTGCGTCTTCGCCGGCTGGCCGGCATAGGTGTACATCCAGGGGATGTGGTGCGACACCTGGTTGCTGAAGCCCCACATACCCATGCGGACGTCCCTCGCCTCACGCATCTCGTGGATGACCCCGCCGTACGATCCGGGGAAGGTCCCGGTCTCCGGCGTGGCGAAGAACTCGTCCAGCTTCTCTGCCAGCGCCTCGCGGCCCCCGTACAGATTGGCGAGGCCCTGGCCGTCGTGCGGGACGTGGAAGGCGAAGTTCCACCCGTTGGTCTCGGTGTAGTCGTGGTGGTGCCCCCACACGTGCGGCTCGTAGGCCTCCGGTGTCGACTTCCACTGCCCGGACCGGTCGCGGCCCTGGAAGAACTCGATGTTCGGATCGAACATGTGCACGTAGTTCAGCGCCCGGCTGCGGAAGTACTTCTCCTCCTCCCGGTAGCGGGACCGCTCAGCTTCCGGGGTCGCCGGGTCGTCAGCGAGTTCGGCTGCCATGTTCGCGATGCCGAAGTCGTTGATGTAGCCCTCCAGCGCCCAGGACACGCCCTCGGAGACTGTCGACGGCGTGTACCCGCGGAAGATCGAGTCCTGCAGACCCTTCCGGCCGACGCTGCTGTTGTTGGGGTTGCCCGGCGGTACGACGGTGGCGTTGCGCACCGCTGCGTCGTACGCGGCGCGCACGTCGAAGTTGCGCACCCCCTTGACGTACGCGTCGGCGAATGACACGTCCGAGCTGGTGCCGGTCATCAGATTCGAGTAACCCGGAGCCGACCACCGCGACACCCACCCGCCGTCCTTGTACTGCTGGACGAACCCGTCGACGAGTTCGCCGGCGGTGTCGGAGCTGAACAACGTGTACGCCGGCCAGGTGGTGCGGTAGGTGTCCCAGAAGCCGTTGTTGACGTACACCTTGCCGTCCACGACGTCCGCACCGGTTTCGGTCGGGGTGGTTCCCGGTGGGATGGTGCCCGAGGTGGACGACTGCACCGCGTGTTTCCACACGGGAGCGCTGGCGGTTCCGACGTTCTCGTGGGCGGAGTTCGGGTAGAGGAACAGCCGGTAGAGATTGGAGTACAGCGTCACGAGTTGCTCTTCGCTGGCGCCTTCGACCTCGATGACCTTGAGCTTGTCGTCCCAGAGACGCTGGGCGCGGGCGCGAACGGCGTCGAAGGTGTCCCCGTCGGCGATCTCCAGCCCCAGGTTCTTCCGAGCCTGGTCAACGGAGATCAGCGAGGTCGCGATCCGCAGTGTCACCGACTTCGACGTCGAGGTGTCGAAGGCCAGGTAACCGGTCACGTTGCTGCCGCCGCCGCCGGTCAGCTTGCCGTGGGCGACGACGGGTCGGTCCACGCTGCCGTAGACGAACATGCGGGTCGCGCCGCCGCCCAGCCTGGCGTCGGAGAAGCCGGTGACGGTGCCGTCCCCGTTGACGGTCAGGCCGCCCTGGTTGTTGATGTTGTCAAAGATCAGGTTGCCCCGTTCCCCGGTGAAGGTGAACCGGAACATGGCGGCGTGGTCGGTGGGAGCGATCTCGGTCTTGAGCCCGTTGTCGAAGGTCACCCCGTAGTAGTGGGGTTTCGCCACCTCGTTGGCGTGGTCGAAGGACAACGCGCGGACGGACCGGCTGGCGTTCGGTTGCCCGGTCGCCGCGGACGGCATGACCTGGAAGGTCTGCCGGTCACCCATCCACGGGCTCGGCTCGTGGCTGGCGGTGAACGCCTGGATCGCCGGTCGGTTGTCGGCGTTGTTGTCGCGCTGGTACTGGTAGAGCCAGCTGGTCGAGCCGGCGTTGGTCATCGGCGTCCAGAAGTTGAAGCCGTGCGGTACCGCTGTCGCCGGGAAGGTGTTACCCCTGGAGAAGTCGGCGGTGGAGTTCGTGCCCCGGGTGGTCAGCGCGTAGTCGGAGAGACGGTCGTAGGTGGCCCGCTTCGGGTTCCCGGTCACCCGGATGTCGTCCACCCAGCCCTTGAACGAGCCGGTGCCTGTTGTGCTGTCGTAGGCGACCAGAATCCGGTCGATCCGCTTGCCGGCGGCCACCTTACCGATGGACGATCGCTTGAGGTTCCACTGATCGGCGTAGAGCGACTTGCTGGCGCCTTGCGCCTGTGGGCTGAGACCGAAGCCGTACTGGTCGACCGCGCCGAGGTCGCTGAGGTACGTCCCGTCGTCGAAGGCCAGGTCGACCGCGGCGTAGGTGCTCGGATAGTCGAGATCGCTCTGGGTCAGCTCCGGGAAGACCAGGTACGACAGTTCGCTGTGCGCCGTGACCGCGATGTCGACGTCGAAGACCTTGTTGTAGGCGTACCCACGTCCGTCGACGGTCTGTCCGCCTGAGTACCGCAGCGCGTGCCGCCCGCTCCAACCGGCGTTGGCCTTGGCGGTGGGGCTCCCACCCGGACCGTTGTCGACGAGGCTGTACATGGGTGCCGGCGGTTTGGGGGTGGTGTCACCGTCCGACAGCTGCAGTTCCGCCAGCTGGACGATGTCCGTTCCGTGGTTGGCCGTGACGTTCAGACGGTAGTGGAGGAACTCGGTGTCGTTGCTGAACCGGTACTCCTTGGTCTGGTACCGGTCGGTGAAGTCCTGACCGGTCCGGGTGTCGAGCGTGACCCAGGTCTGGCCATCGGTCGAGGCCTGCAGCGTCCAGTCCTTGGGGTCACGGTCCGGTACGTCGTTGGCGGAGGTGAGCGCGTAGTGCACCACGGCCACGGGTGTGTCGAGCCGGACCTGCACCCAGCCGGTGGATTCGAACACCAGCCACTTGGTGTTCTCGTCGCCGTCGACGACGCGCTGGACGGTTTCGTTCGGGGGGTTGTCGCCGTTGGCGGTGACCTCGATGATCTTGTCACTGATGTTGCCAGGGATACCGCCGGACTGCGGTCGTCCGGTGACGCCGGACATCTTGGGACGTCCGCCTGCATCCGTTTCCACGACGTTGGTCCACGTCAGCGGCGGGTCGTCGGTTTCGAACGAGGAGAAGAAGTCGGTGTCGGGCGTCGGCGCCGCCGCCGCCGGCAGCGCCGTGGCCGAAACCGCCAGGCCAACAGCGAGCGCGGTTGCGATCGCCACTCTGTGTCTGCCCACGTGAGGTCCTCCCGGGGGTCGGCCGAACGTGATGGGGGCCACGCTCGGATGGAGATTGCGCAAGCGTGTCGTGCGGGCGACAACGTTGTCAACATCAAGTACGGCAGGGGTGATCAATCGGGTGGCGCCCAGATCGACACTCGGGACAACGCGCTGGCGCCCACCGTGAGATCAACCAGCGCCTGCCCAGTCGCCCGAAACATGGTCGTTATTGTTTCGTTACCAGGGCAATATTGACGGGACCTCAGCGCGGGCAGGAGGGTGAGTGACCTCGAGACAACGATGTCATACCGACACAGCGGGAGGAAGCATGGGCAAGGTGCGAAGGGCAGCCGTCGCCGCGGTTGGGGCGCTCGCGCTGCTGTCGCCCGCCGCGTGCGGCGGCGCCGACAGCGGCGCCGACCAGAAGGACGTCGAGGTCTTCACCTGGTGGGCCGACGGAGGCGAGAAGGCCGGACTCGACGGACTGGTGGCCACCTTCGGCACCCAGTGCGGTGACTACTCGTTCGTCAACGGCGCCGTTGCCGGTGGCGCGGGGTCGAACGCCAAACAGGTGTTGGCGTCCCGGCTGCAGCAGGGCGACGCGCCGGACACCTTCCAGGCCCACGCGGGCGCCGAACTGTCGGACTACATCGCGGCCGGCCAGGTCGAGGATCTCAGCGGCCTGTACAAGGAGTGGGGCCTCAGCGAGGCGCTCCCGCCGGGCCTGATCGACAATCTGACCGTGGACGGCAAAATCTACTCTGTGCCGGCGAACATCCACCGGGCGAACGTGCTCTGGACGAACAAGACCCTCCTGAGCGAGGCCGGCGTCCCGGCGGAACCGACGACGATGGCGGACTTCTTCACCGCACTCGACGCGCTCAAGGCCAAGGGCGTCGGCACGCCCCTGGCGGTCGGCAAGGACTGGACCCAGCTGATGCTGCTCGAGGCCGTCCTGATCAGCGACCTCGGCGCGGAACAGTTCACCGGTCTGTGGAACGGTGACACCGACTGGAACAGCCCCGAGGTCACCAAAGGCATCGAGGACTACAAGCGGCTGCTCACCTACACCAACGCGGACCGGGACACGTTCGACTGGACCGACGCCGGGAAGCTCCTCAAGGACGGCAAGGCCGGCTTCTTCCTGATGGGTGACTGGGCCCCGGCCGACTTCGACGCCAAGGGATTCACCGACTACGGCTACGTCGCGTTCCCGGGTAACGGAGACACCTTCCAGTGGCTCGCCGACTCGTTCGTGCTTCCCAAGGACGCCAAGAACGCTGAGGGCACCAAGTGCTGGCTGAAGACCGTCGGCAGTGCCGAGGGACAGCAGGCGTTCAACATCAAGAAGGGCTCCATTCCCGCTCGTACCGACGTGACCGAGTCCGACTACCCCGTTTACCAGCAGTCCGCGATCAAGGCATGGAAGACCGCCAAGCAGGTGCCGTCGTGCGCCCACGGTGCCGCCTGCTCGCAGGGCTTCGGCGAGGCGGCGAACTCCGCGATCGGCAAGTTCTCCAGCGACCAGGACGTGGCGGGGTTGCAGAAGGCAATGGCCGCCGCCGCCGCTCAGTTCGGCAAGAACTAGAAACGAACCGCCGGCCCCGGTAGCCGCACGGCCGTGGTGTGACCCACCCGACCGTGCGGTTACCGGCCTCGTCGACGTACCGGCCCGCCCGCACCCGCACAGGAATCTGCCATGCATACTCGCGTCAGACGATGGGGACCCGGCCTGTTGCTGATCTCCCCCTCGCTACTCCTGCTTGGAGTGTTCGTCTACGGCCTCATCGGCTGGACGATCAAGGTCTCGATGTCGGACCGGCACACCGCCGCGGAGTCGGACGGGTTCGTCGGGCTCGACAACTACGCCAACCTGTTCACCGATGACATCAACGGCCGCTTCCTGCACTCGTTGCGGAACCTGCTGATCTTCACCGTCGTGTTCCTGCTCGGCACGATGCTGCTCGGCCTGCTCTGGGCATTCCTGCTGGAACGCGGGGTCCGGGCGGAAGGCGTCTTCCGGACCGTCTACCTGTTTCCCATGGCCGTCTCGTTCGTCGCCTCCGGAGTGGTCTGGCGATGGCTGATGAACTCGGCCCAGGGCGACGACGCCGGCGGGCTGAACGCCATCTTCGCGCAGCTCCACCTCGACTTCCTGCAGAATCCCTGGTGGACCGATCCGGAATGGGGCATGGCCGCGATGGCGGTGCCGGCGATCTGGCAGCTCTCCGGCTACGTCATGGCACTGTTCCTCGCCGGGTTCCGGGGCATCCCCGCCGAGCTGCGCGAGGCCGCCGCAGTCGACGGCGTCAGCACCTTCCAGCTCTACCGACACGTCATCTTCCCGCAACTGACACCGGTGGCGTTGTCTGCGTTGATCATCGTCGGACACATGTCGATGAAGATGTTCGACCTGATCATGTCAGTCTCCGGCGCCCAGTGGCTGACCGAGGTACCGGCCGTCTACGTCTGGCAAACCCTGTTGACCAGCGACTACGCCAAGGCCTCGGCGGTCTCGGTGATCCTGTTGCTGCTGGTTGCCGTGGTCATCGTGCCGTACCTGGTGCATACGATGAGAACGGAGCGACGTTCGTGACCGGCACCACCATCCAGCGCACACCTCCACCGACCGTCGCGTCGCCGTCCCGGGTGCGCCGCCCAAGCCCCACCGCCGGAGCTACGATCGCCCGGACCATCCGGTACGCGCTGTTGCTGTTCTTCCTGCTCATCGTGCTGTTGCCGGCGTACGTCCTCGTCGTGACCAGCTTCAAGTCAGGTTCCGACATCGGGGTGAGCGGGCAGTGGAACCTGCCCGATCGCTGGACCACCGACTCCTGGGCGAAGGCGTGGGCATCCCTGGGCCCGTCGTTCGTCCGGACGTTCCAGCTCGCCATACCGGTCGCGCTCATCTCCTCCCTGATCGGTGCGGCCAACGGACTCGTACTGTCCCGATGGCGGTTCCCCGGCGCGGACATCGTCTTCACGCTGATCCTGTTCGGAATGTTCATCCCCTACCAGGCCGTGATGATTCCGCTGCGGGAGGTCGTCACCACCCTCGGAGTCCCGCCGGGCATCCCCACGCTGATCTTCGTGCACTGCATCTACGGCATCCCGATCTGCACGCTCATCTTCCGCAACTACTACGCCACAACCGTGCCGGTGGAGCTGATCGAGGCCGCCTGGGTCGACGGCGCGGGTCTCCTCCGCACCTTTTGGTCGATCATCCTGCCGGTGTCGATTCCGGGCTTCGTGGTAGCCGTGATCTGGCAGTTCACCTCCGCGTGGAACGACTACCTGTTCGCCATCTTCCTGTCCAACACGCGCAACGGGCCGATCACGATCGCGCTGAACGCACTCGCGGGCGCCCAATCACCCGACTACGCCGCCTCGATGGCCGGAGCGCTGATCACCTCGCTGCCGACGCTGGTGGTGTACGTGCTACTGGGCCGCTGGTTCATCGGTGGCCTCATGGCGGGCTCGGTGAAAAGCTGACATGGCCGAACAGCTCCCCACCCGACGACCGGTGTCGACCCGTCCGGGCGAGCACACCCCCCACCAACTGTTCCTCACCGGGCAGGGCGACGCGCTGCTCCGGGCCGCCCGCGCCTCGATCCGGCCCGAGGGAGGATTCTGGTGGTTGACCGACAGCGGCGAGCCCGACCCACGCGAGCCGCTCCACACGTGGATCGCCTGTCGGATGACCCATGTATTCGCCCTCGCCCAGCTCAGACAGGTCCCGGGCACCGCCGACGCGGTCGATCACGGCGTCGCCACGCTGCGCGGCTCGCTGCGCGACGAGCGGCATGGCGGCTGGTTCGGGGCGGTGGACCTGCGCGGCGAACCGGTCACCGACCGGAAGTCCGCGTACGAGCACGCCTTCGTGCTGCTGGCCGCGAGCAGCGCGACCCGCGCCGGCCGACCGGGTGCCGAGCACCTGCTGGACGAGGTTCTCAACGTGGTGAACGACCGGTTCTGGGACGAGACCGTCGGGCGCACCCGCGAATCCTGGAACCGGGACTGGTCCGAGTCAGAGCCCTACCGGGGCGCGAACAGCAGCATGCACATGGTTGAGGCGTTCCTGGCCGCCGGCGACGTCACCGGGGACCGCCGCTGGGCGCAACGCGCCCTGACGATCTGCGCCCACCTGGTGCACGACGTGGCCGCCCGTCACGACTGGCGGCTGCCGGAACACTTCACCTCCGCCTGGGAACCCCGGTTGGACTACAACCTGGACCGCCCTGCGGACCCCTTCCGGCCATACGGGTCCACGGTCGGCCACTGGTTGGAGTGGTCTCGACTGCTGCTTCACCTCGAGACCGCTCTCACGGCACCGCCCCACTGGCTGCTCGACGACGCCCGTGCGCTGTTCGCCGCCGCGGTCGCCCGAGGCTGGGCGGCCGACGGGGCGGACGGGTTCGTCTACACCCTTGACTGGGCGGACCGGCCGGTCGTCCGGTCCCGGATGCACTGGGTCCTGGCCGAGGCGATCGGGGCCGCGGCCACGCTGTGGCGTCGCACCGGCGACGAGTTCTACGAGCACTGGTACCACGTCTTCTGGGACTACGCGGTCCGCCACCTGATCGACAAGGCCACCGGACACTGGCGTCACGAACTGGACGAGGCCAACCGGCCGTCGAGCATGGTCTGGCACGGCCGGCCCGACTTCTACCACGCATACCAGGCCGTGCTCCTGTCCCAGTCACCGATCGCGCCGAGCCTCGCGGGTCTCTATGACCCCGTGCCAGCGAATCCCGAGGAGGTGAACCGGTGATCGCGGTCATCGGTGAGGCACTTGTCGACCTGGTCGCCGAGGACAGGGTGGGTGGCTATCGCGCCGTACCAGGCGGCTCGCCGGCCAACGTCGCACTGGCCCTGGCCCGGCTGGAGCAGCCGGTCCGTCTGCTCGCCCGGCTCAGCGGCGACGGTTTCGGCCAGCGGATCGGGGCCCACCTGCGGGACAACGGGGTCGACCTGGCCTGGGCGGTGTCCGCTGACGAGCCGACCTCGCTGGCGGTCGCCACGCTCGACGACTCCGGTCAGGCCAGCTACCAGTGCTACCTGAACGGCACCGCCGACTGGCAGTGGACCGCGTCGGAACTACCGAACCTGGCCGCCGCACCGGTCACCGCCCTGCACTCTGGCTCACTGGCACTCGCCCTCCCACCCGGCGCGACGGTCCTGGAAGACCTCTTCGCCCGGGAAAGACGACGCGGTGCGCTCACCCTGTCGATCGATCTCAATCTGCGCCCGTCCATCGTCGCCGATCGCGACGGTGAGCGGCAGCGGGTCGAGCGGCAGGTACGGTCCGCTCATATCGTCAAGGCGAGCGAGGAGGACCTCGGCTGGCTCTACCCGGGCCGCGCTGTTGAGGAGGTCATGGCCGACTGGCGTGCGGCGGGAGCGGCCTGTTCGGTGGTGACGCTGGGCGCCGTGGGTAGTTGCCTGCTCGCGCCGGACGGCCGGTTGTACCGGCAGCCAGCCAGGCGGGTCGACGTGGTCGACACCGTCGGGGCCGGCGACGCGTTCACCGGGGGCCTACTCGCAGCCCTCGCCGACGTCGGAGCGCTGGGGGACCGACCCGGCGCCCGCCTCACGGCCGTCGCCCCGGAGCAGTGGCGACAGGTCCTCGACCTGGCCAGCACCGTTGCCGCGCTCACCTGCGCCCGGCGGGGCGCCGATCCGCCAACGCTCGCCCACGCCGCCGCAGCGATGAGCGACGAACCGACCACTCACTGATCCGGACCGGCTGGCCACGGGGGCACCCGGCCCGGATCAGTGAGTTCCCGCGAACCGAGAGCCCACCGGTCAGGGCGGTGCCCCGGGGTTCCCGCCGCTGTTGCCGACAGACCAAGCCGGTCGCGCTTCCGGATCGATTCACGACTGCTCGTCAACACAGGCCGCGCTGGACCAGATGTGTCGGCAGGACCGTGGTCGAGGGCCATGATCGGTCTCCGTCGATGCGTTGGAACAACCGCTCCGTCGCGACCCGCGCCAGTTCGCGTTGGTCGTAGGCGATGACGGTCAGCGGTCGGGGCATGAGGTGGGACAGTTCGAAATCGTCGAACCCGACCAACGCCGCATCGCTTCCCCGGCGATGGAGCTCCTGGAGCGCACCAAGCGTGATGCGATTGTTGGTGCAGAAGAACGCGGTGGGCTGGTCGGTCAGCTCGAACATATCCGCCACCGCCCGGCTGGCATGTTCGGGACCCTCTATTCCGTCCCGCACCAGCTTTTCGTCGTAGGGAACACCGGCGCCGGCCAACTCGGCCTGCGCACCGGCCAATCGCTCACGCATCGTGTACACGCTCAACGAACCCAGCAGTATGCCGATCCGTCGGTGCCCGGCCGCAAGCAGTGAGCGGATTCCGGCGCGGCTTCCGCCCTGGTTGTCCAGAAGGACCACGTCGGCGAGCAACTGTTCGGGCGGCCGGTCCAGAAAGACCACTGGCATGCCCATTTCCACCTCCCGTCGGAGGAAGGAATGGTCCATGCCGGCGGGAACCACGAGCAAGCCGTCCACCCGGCGCTGCGCCATCTCCAACAACAGTGCGTGTTCCCGATCCGGATCCTCCTCCGAGGATGCCGTGATCAGCAGCGTCTGGTGGGTCGCCGCGATCTCCGCCGCGACACCGGCGATCATCGCGTAAAAGGGGTTGGCGATCTCCTCGATGAGCAGGCCGATCGTCGCACTGACTCGTCGAGACCGGAGGTTGCGGGCGATGTCGTTGCGACGGAAACCCAACTCGGAGATGGCGTTGAGCACCCGACCGACCAGTTCCGGGCCCACCGCTGGTTCGTTGTTGACCACTCGGGAGACGGTCTTGAGGCTTACGCCGGCGCGTCGGGCGACGTCCACCATCGTGGGCCGCCGAGGCGGGGTGGGCCTAGCCGAATGATGCAGCATACGCCGTCCTTGTCGGCCTCGTGTCGCCCAATCGGCGGGGCTGGACCGAAAGTGCGTTCGTGAGCGTCTGAACCCCGACTCTCCCTGCGGCGTCGTAGCTGACCGCCGCGAATGTCGGCAGCATGGACTTTGTCCACTGTAACAGCACTTCTACGGGCCGCCAAACTGGTCATCATCACGGTTGGTAACCGATTGTCACGCCACGAGTATGTACACCCGCGGATATCCGGGGACTGTACAAATAACGGCCCTGTCTCACTTTCGGTGGTGACGGTGGGTGCTGTTATCCGAGGAGGATGCGGTGGCGGAGCAGGGTGAAGCCTGCTCGTCCGTGCATTTGACGTGCGATTCGTTTGGTCTTGGTGTTGACGCCTTCGGTGGGGCCGTTGCTGTAGGGGAGCGTGAGCGCGGCGTTCACGGCGTCGCGGTCGCGTTCCAGGCCTCGGGTGAAGGCGTGCAGATGAGGTAGATCGACCGTGCGAACCTGCAGGATCCAGTGCGAGAGCCGGTCGGTGTTTGCGGGTTGAGGCGTCAGGAGCTCGGCGAAGCGTCCGACAGCGGCGGCGAGTTGGGTCATCTCTGGGCAGGCTGCGGTGAGCCGTGCCAGTAGATCTCGGCGCTCGGGTTTGAGGTTGTCGGGTCTGGTGAGGATCATCCGGGCGAGGCGGCGTGGGGAGATGTGGCTGTGGTCGGCGTCCGCGCGGCCTTGGTTGATGTACTTGTGCAGGAGGTTGAGGCAGCCGGTGAAGCCGAGGGTCTTGATCTCGTCGAAGAGGTGCTTGACGCCGACGCTGGGGTCCTCGGCTCGACGTTTGCGTAGGTGTTCGCGGTAGGGGTCGACGAGGCTGGCACGGTATTTGGGGACGCGGAGCATCCGCTCGGGCCGGTCGGCTCGCGCGTAGCGCTTGACGGTGTTCAGGGTCAACTGCAGACGGCGGGCGCACTCCAGCAGGCCCACGCCTTGGTCGAGCAGGTCATGGACCTGGTGCCAGCGTTGCTGGGTCGTCTGCGCGCGGGGGCCGTCGTAGATGGGTGCGTCCAGGACGGGGGCCCAGCAGGTACTGTGCGCCTTCACCTCGCTGAGGGCGGCTTCACAGAGGTTGTGCCACAGGTGCCACCGGTCTGCGACCTGCACCGCGTCGGGCAGGGCGCGGCGAATGGCCTCGGCGTAGGTCGCCGAGCCGTCGCGGCATACGACCTCGACGCCGGGATGTGCGCGTAACCACGCTTCGAGGGTGTCGGCGGTGCGGTCGGGTAGCACGTCGATCCGCTCATGGGTCTCGGCGTCGATCACCACGGTGGCGTAGCGGTGCCGCCGGCGTAGAGCGAAATCGTCAACGCCGATCACCCGAGGCGTCCGCTCATTGGGCAGCGGGATGCACAGCAGGGCGCGTAGGGCCGTGTGACGGGACAGGCCCATGGCGAGTATCGCCAGCAGACGCGACCCTGCCCGGCCCGCTAACCTCAGTCTTTCGCTAACTGTTGATCAAGGCCCTGTTTGCATTTGTTGATCTTCATTTGGTGATCGATCGGGGTATGGGCACGGCGAGGACCCGACGCGGTGGCCGGGTTCCTCCATGGGGGTACTCGTCGGGGCGTGGGGTTGGGGTTCAGGTGACGGGCTGGGGCAGCACGGCCAGCCGGTCGAACGCGGTGACGAGCTGGTCGGCCCAGGGCCAGCCTTCGGCGATGCGCAGCTTCGTGCGGCGGGCCGAGCGGGTGATGCGGGCGGCGACGTGCAGCAGTCGGTAGCGCAGTGTCTTGGGTTCGGCGGTGGCGAGGTCGCCGTCGAGCAGCAGGTGTTGGGTCCAGGCAAGCAGGTCGATGGCGCACAAGGCGAGTTCCAGCCAGGCGGCGTTGATGGCGAACACCCGGGATGGGAAGCGGCCGAACCCGGTGTCCTTGCCCGTGCGGATGCGGTCCTCGACGCGGGCGTGAGCGCGGTGGCGGGCCTCCAGATGCTGGATGGATCCGTTGCCGGGGCCGGTGTCGGTGGCCATCACCTGGTGGCGGAAGCCTTCGATGGTGTCGAACAGCGACAGTTGTGCGCCGGGGTGCGGGCGTTCCCGGCGCACGATGAACCGGGTGCCGTCGGGGTAGTTGGCCCGCAGGTCGGCCGGTAGTAGGCCGGTGATCTCGCATACCTGGGCGCCGTCGCGTGGCTGGCCGTCGGCGTTCAGGGCCGGTACCCACTGCTCGGGGTGCCCCGCAGCCTGCTTGATCGCGTCGCGGATCGCCTCCCCGATGGCCACCCCGACGGAGAAGAACGTGTTCATACCGTGCTCACGCAACGACCGGATATGGCGCAGGAACCCGTACGTGCAGCCGGCCGAATCCGAGCGGACGAGGATGTCGGTGCCGTACCGGTGGACGTCGGGGATCTGCGCCAGGGCGTCGTCGAGAACGCTGATGTGATCGGCGGTGGTGTTCGACCCCGCCCGCCCGGCGCGCAGCAGCCCGGACAACGCCTCCCGGGTGTTGTCCAGGAAGCAGAACAACGGGTGATATCCGAAGGTCTTCTTCCACGTCTTGGACGCCTGCTCCTTCTCCGAGTGGCAGATCACGATCGAGGCGTCCAGATCCAGCACCAGCCCAGACACCGGCGCACCAGCCGCCATCGACACCGGCAGCCCGTCGCGGGTCTCGGCCGACTGCGCCCACGCCAACTCCCGCGCGGCAGCGCGGGCCATCCGCAGCCTGGCCAGAACAGCATCATCCACACCAGACAGCACCCGCCACGCGGTAGGATCCGAGGCGACCGCGCCGAACAGCCCCGCTTGGTCCCGCAGCACCGCCAGATCGCTGATCGCCTCACCACCGTCGGCGATCATCACCGCGAGGTCCACGGCGACCCGACCCGGGTCATGCCCGCCCTGCCGCTGCCGCAGCCTGGCCAGGGCCTCGCTGAACCCGCCGGTCAACCCGGTTACGTCCGCGATGTCGGCCAGCAAACGGGCACCCGCGTGGCCGACCACGCCACGTCCATCGCTACTGACGATGATCTTCGGTCGTGTTCCGGTACTCTTCACCTGACAGGTGCCTTCCCTCGGGATAGATGAGACCCTCAGCAAGTCCTATCTTCCCAGGTCAGAAGGCACCTTTCCTTTCATGATCCACGATGTGGACCGCCCTTAACGAAGGGCCCAGGCTAACTCCTTGACGACGGCTTTGACCTGCCTGTTCAAACGGGCTGTGCGGCGCTGGTATCGCTCCAGCACCCCGGGAACCTGTTCACGGAAGGTGTGGCGGCAGCCGCGCGTGGGGCACACCAGACGCCGCACCCGCACACGGACCACCACCCGGCGCCCGTCGACCGGAACGTCGGCGACCGTCCGCCAGTGATAGCCGTGCACCCGTCCGGACGAGGCCCCGCACCTCGGGCAGACCGCAGTGTCACGCGGCGTCCGGGCCCGCACCACGATCCGCTCACCCTCGTCGGTCACGTCCTCGATGACCAGCGGGGACAGCCCCGAGAACACCGTCTGTACAAGTCTGTTGACATCCTCCACATAGGAACAACGACACCCGCCACCCTCCGTCACCACCGAAAGTGAGACAGGGCCCAAATAACGGCTGATCGACCGATCAAGGGAGAGACGCCAGATGACGACCGAGACCACCGTGGGACAGCCGGCCGTGGAGCCGGTGGGTGCGGTCACGGATGAGCAGTTGATCGCGATGCTGGTCGATCGGGCTCGTGGTGACGGGTTGAAGCTGACCGGCGAGGGTGGGCTGCTGCAGCAGCTGACGAAGCGGGTCCTCGAGTCGGCGTTGGATGGGGAGATCACCGACCACGTCGGCTACGACAAGCACGACCCGGCGGGTCGGGGTAGCGGGAACACCCGTAACGGCAGCCGGACCAAGACGGTGCTCACCGACGTCGGGCCGGTCGAGGTGCGGGTCCCACGCGACGCCGCCGGGACGTTCGAGCCGCAGATCGTGCGTAAGCGGCAGCGGCGTCTGACCGGCGTCGACGACATGGTCCTGTCGCTGTCGGCCAAGGGCCTGACCCACGGCGAGATCGCCGCGCACCTGGCTGAGGTCTACGGCGCTGAGGTGTCGAAGCAGACCATCTCCACGATCACCGACAAGGTCATGGACGGCATGGCCGAGTGGCAGAACCGGCCCCTGGACCGGGTCTACCCGGTCGTGTTCATCGACGCCATCAACGTCAAGATCAGGGACGGTCAGGTCGCGAACCGGCCGATCTACCTCGCGATGGCGGTCACCGTCGACGGCCACCGCGACATCCTCGGTATCTGGGCCGGTGACGGCGGCGAGGGCGCCAAGTACTGGCTGCACGTGCTCACCGAGTTGAAGAACCGCGGCGTGGCCGACGTGCTGATGCTGGTCTGTGACGGGCTCAAGGGACTGCCGGAGACGGTGGAGACGGTGTGGCCGCGCACGATCGTGCAGACGTGTGTGGTGCACCTGCTGCGCAACTCGTTCCGCTACGCCGCCCGGCAGGACTGGGACAAGATCGCCAAAGCGCTGCGGCCGGTCTACACCGCGGCGACCGAGGACGCCGCCACCGAGCGGTTCCTCGAGTTCGCCGAGGCGTGGGGCCGTAAGTATCCGGCGATCGTGAAGCTGTGGGAGAACGCGTGGGCGGAGTTCGTGCCGTTCCTCGCCTTCGACGTGGAGATCCGCAAGGTCATCTGCTCCACGAACGCGATCGAGTCCGTCAACGCCCGTATCCGCAGGGCCGTGCGAGCTCGTGGCCACTTCCCGAACGAGCAGGCCGCACTCAAGTGCGTCTACATGGCCTTGATGAGCCTCGACCCGACCGGAGCCGGCCGCCGACGCTGGACCATGCGCTGGAAAGCACCACTGAACGCCTTCCAGATCGCCTTCGAAGGCCGGCTCACCCCGGCCAACAACTGACCACCTCAACAACCAAGATCAGCCGTTAACTTGACACTCCCGCCTACGGCGAGCGTCGTGGTGCCTACCAATTCCAGCGGAGCCCAGGTAACACAGCAGGGAGACGGGCGCGGCTGGTGGCGGCGACCCCGCCTCGGCGATCCGGTCGCCAACGGGGTCCAGGTAGACAGAGAGTCGACGTGGTGATGACAGCGCCTGGGTGACGACCAGCCGGCAGACCACCGACGGCGGCGGCACACCTTGGCTGCTCGGAGGCGAGGAGCGGCCACGCTGCCGATCCCGGAACGCCGGTACCCACCACAAGCGATTGCCTTTCAGCAGCGAGTAGGCCGTGGGTAAGCCGATGGAGATCCGGCAGCCAGCCAGTTCGCCGGCCGCTGGTCACCGGCGGGCGCGGGCCTGATCCTGCTCCCAGTCGCGGGTCAGGCCCGCCGCCTCCCGCCGTCCGCGTGGGTCGGGGTAGTACGGCGTGTCGCTCCAGCCGATCACTACCTCGATGTCGGCGTCCGGCCGCAACTGGTGTTCCTCCAGCTCCACCTCGGCCGTCGGGACCGTCGGGGTGCGCATCCGCACGATCGAGCTGGGCAGCCGCAGTGCCAGCACCGCGCTGGCGCCAGGGTCGATCCGGCCGATGGCGGGGAGCCGTCCCACCGCCCCCGGGATCAGCTCGCGACCCTCGTCGGTCAGTCGCACGACGAACCGGTCGGTGTCGAAGACGATCCCCCGTACCTCCGAGATGTAGTGCAGGACGCGCTCTGGGTTGCGGTTGTGGAGCCGCACGCCGAGTTCGACCGTGTCGCCGCGGCGCCTAACCCAGTCGATGTCGATCTCCAGGCGTGGCCGGTCACGGCGCCCGCCCTGGCCAGGCCCGTCTCTCTTGCTCATCTCGCTCCCTCAAGGCACTCGGTGACGGCGGTGCGTACAGCGGTTGTCGAGCCGTACTCGGCTGCGAGCCGGTGCAGGAAGTGACGCCGCGCGCCGCCGTCCCGCAGCATGGTGCCGGTCAACATCTCCAGCTCGGCCCTGGCGGTGGGTAGATCCATGCTGCCCCAGCATGGATCTACCGGCAGTCGACCGGCCCAGTCGACGATCATCGTGGTAAGTCGCCGCCCCAACTGCGGTGACTGTTCACCGGCCAGCGCGTCGGGCAACAGGCGGTGGTACGAGCGCACCGGCTCGATCAGCGCCCACCGGATGTGCGGGTCGGGCAGCGCATGCCCGACCAGCAGCGACGCCACCCGTTGCTCGGTCGGGCTCAGCTCGGCCGGGTCGCCGCCGCGAACTATCTTCTCGACCCTCTCACCCACCGCCTGGGTGGCCTGGATCTGCTCGGCGGTTCCGAGCCCGTCGAGGTAGCGTCGGCCCAGCTCGACCGGGTCGACGCCGTCGACGGCGTAGTCGTGGGTCAGTTGCAGCATCCGGATCAGCGGCCGGACGAAACCGTCCAGGGTTACCGCCCGTAGCTGCAGGTCCGCCGCCATGCTGGTGACCACCTGCGGGCTGAAGGCATAGTAGGCGTGGTGTAGGGCCTCGAAGAAGGCGAAGCCCGACTCACTGCGACGCAGGAATCCGTCACGCAGCGACCGCAGCGCCGCGACCTCGGCGGAGAGTGGGGAGCCCGAGGTGACCGACGCGACGATGCAGCAGGAACCGCCACCCCCGCCACCGCAACTGGTCCCGCAGTGGATGTTCGGATCCCGCAGCACCACCGGGTCACCGAGCAGGGTGGCCAGTTGTGTACGCATGTCGTTCTCATCGGTGATCGCCGTGTTTTCCTCTGGTGAGGCTGGATCGCAGGTGGCGGTCAGCTCCAACAGGCTGTCGGTGACGATGCGTAGGGCATGTGACAGCTCGTGGTACGTCATCACCGACACGGGCAGTCGCAGGTCCAGCGTTCCACCGGTGCCCTCCCGGGCCAGGCAGTAGCCGTTGCCGTTGTTGTCGCTGGTGTCGTAGATGACCAGACAGGAGGTGGTGCCGTTGAGCGTCGACCCGGGCATGCCCGACCCGGCCGGAGACAGGGCCGTGCCGCCCCTGTTGGTGATCAGAGTGCCATCGTTGAGGGTGAAGTTGCCGCCCACCGCGAGCACGATGATGTCCACGCCGGCCGGGTTGATTCCGAAGTCGGTGTTTACCAACGTGTCCAGTCGGGTTGGCGGGATCCCAGGGTCGGTCCGGGTGTAGATGACCTCCTGGAGGTTCCCGGTGGTCGCGCCCAGCCCGAAGCCGGTATCGAGGTTCGCGATCACCAGCAGGTGCACCGCGGCCAGGTCGGGCTGGATGGTGCCGGCACCGGCCCCGATCGCGTCATTCTGGATGAAGACCGTCACCGCGTCCTCCCTATCGTGGTCAGCCCTCGGGCTTGGGGAGCGCGGCCGGCTTCCAGTCCTGCCCCTTGGGCTGGTACGGCTTGTGCTGGCGGACCGGGCACGGCTCCGGGCAGGGCTCGGGTTCGACGGGCTGCGGTGGGCAACACTCAGCCAACGTGTCCTTGACCTGTCGCAAGCGGTCGTAGTCGCCGGCGGCGGCCGGCATGCCACGTTCCACGATGCCCTCCATGCGTCGCACAGCCTCGTTGGTGTCCTGGCTGACCCGGAGCTCCATGGTGAGTTTGCGGGTGATTCCGCAGAGCAGCTCGTTGGCGTTCTGCAGTAGACAGATAACGGTGTCGTTCTGCTCGCTGTGATGGCGCAGCTCGGCCAGTGACGCCTTTTCCAGTTCCCAGATCGCGAGCAGGCCGCCGGCGATATTCGCCATTCCTGCCTGCATGTGCACATCAAGGTTGGACACCGAGTTGTTGAGGTTGATTACCCCGTCTCTGACCTGTGCGGTCACGGCCGTGTTGACGATCAACTCGTCAAGTTTGGCGTTGATCTGGTCGGCGACATCCTGCAGTGACGGCACGGCGACCTCCTAGGTGATGCCGGTTCACATTTTTGGCGGGGCGCCCGAATCTCACTGTAAGATCCCGGAAGATCAACAAGAAGAGTTTACAACTGACAAATCAACGTCTCATTCGTAACAGTGCACCGATGGAGTCGTTCAACCTGGCCAGCCGGGTCAACCCTGGCCACCCCGAGCGCCGTCTGAGCGGTGCTCGCAAACGGCTTCGGCGATGCGCGCTTGAAGCAGACGACCACCACCAGGTAATTCCTCCGACAACGTGAACGTGAACGGTAAGTCGCATTAGCGCTCCGCGACCCGGAACGCAAACCGACCGCCGTCGCCACCTGCGGACTCGTCGTCTCGCCACGCGAAGGCCAGAACAGCATCCCCGTCTACGGCAGGCCGTTCCCCGAGAAAGCCGCCTACCGCGACACCGGCGTATACCCCCAGCCACTCGTTCCCCTGCAATACCTCATCACCGCGGGACAGCGCTACGCGATGGACCCCACCCGCGTACCCACCGACTACTACGCCACGGCATTCGGCAGCACCGGCACCGTCGTCACGGGACGCATCCGCTACCACCAGATCTGGTTCAACCACCGCCAGGCTTTCGTCCGCGCCACGGACGTCACCATCACCGACACCTGCCGACGAGACGCATGACAGATCACCCGAAATGATGAGATCGCCGGAGAAGGAATTCCTTCCCCGGCGATCCGTCCACCGCTTGAAGATCAAGCCTCGATCCGCGGCCACGCCGACTCGCAGCGCGCCTGGTGACCACGCCATGGTCTCCAAGGACGCGGTGAGACGGCACAGACCGGCAGGCACAGTCGGAACGCGAGGGCGCCACCACAAACGCCGGGACGACCCGCCGCGACCGGCCCCGGCAGAAGGTGGTGGCCTGCCGGACTTATGGCATATCGCGGGATAGGATGCCCGAGATCCGGCACTCTGCGACGGGCACGGCGCTCGCGCGCAAGCACCCGGCGACGCCCTGGTCGACCTGTTGCCGGACGCCGGTCCGACGTCCACCGCCGCCCCGTTCGTCAGGGCGTCCGGTCACCAATACGGCGTGTCGCCCACAGGCGTGGACGGCGGACCTGTTGGAACTCGCGACAGCGACCTCAAAGGACGACACATTGAGCCTGGATGACTCCGACGAAACGGCGGCCGCCAAGACCCGGTCCGCGTCGGGACCGCGGCGACGCTGGTACCACTGGCTCGCCATCGGCGTCGCCGCGTCTGCTCTGATCCTGGGCGGCGGTTCCCTACTCGCGGCGAAGTTGGCAAGCGACCACTACGAGGGAATGGTCGCCCGGGAGGACATCCTGCAAGGCGTGCCCACCGCGTCCAAGCAGGGTAGCCGACGGGAGCCGCTCAACTTCCTCATCCTCGGCACCGACTCCCGTGTCGACCAGCCCGCGCCAGCCGACGCTCGGGGATCGCGATCGGACACAATTATGATCGCCCACGTCAGTGGCGACCGCAAGAACGCGTTCGTCGTCTCCATCCCCCGGGACAGCTATGTCGACGTACCTGCGGGCGGAAACTGGAAAGGCGGGAAAAACAAGATCAATGCTGCGATGTCATTCGGCGGCGCCAACCTCGCCGCGAAAACGGTTTACCAACTGACGAAAATACCACTCAACGGCGCCGTGATCGTCAATCTGAACGGGGTACAGGAACTGGTCCGCACAGTTGGCGGCGTACGGGTCTGCATACCCTACACCGTGCATTCCGGCAGCGGCAGGACCTGGAACGAAGGATGTCACGACCTCGACGCGGTCGAAGCCGGAGAGTTCGTACGGCAGCGCAAGGGCACCCCCGGTGGCGATCTGGGCCGGATCAAGAACCAGCAGCACGTCATCCTCGGCGTGCTGACGAAGATGAACCAGGGCTCGATGCTCACCGACCCGGCCAAACTCAACACACTGCTGACCACGGCCGCCAGATCACTGACCGTCGATGATGGACTGGACCTCACCGACCTGGCGCTGGAGCTGCGCAACATCGATGTCAACGACATCAAGTTCGCCACCACACCGATCCTCGGAACGATGCGAACCGACGCCGGATCGTCCGTCGCGCTCGATCCCGGAGGGGTCGATGAACTCGCCGCCGCGATCAGGGCCGACCGGACGGACGAGTGGCTTGCCGCACATCCGCAACCCGAGGTGGCGACACTTTGACCCCGGTCGTCGGAGCGGACTCGGCCGGATCGCCAGTGCCGCCGTCACGCACGGACCGGGCGGTCCACGAAACCCGCCGATGTCAGTGCCGTGAGACCCCGCGTCGGTACGGACCGACGGGCGCCACCATCTCCTCGACGCGGTTGAGTACACCGGGACGGTGAGCTCCCCCGGCAGCCGCGTCGGATTCGTTCGGCGCCGGGAGGGGAAGCCGGCGGTGATCTCCGCGTCGGTGGGCAGACAGGCGGGTCAGGGCGGCCGGGGCAGCCCATCGCCGTCCAAGCGGACACCGATGTGGACACCGACGACTGTGGTGTCTCCCGAGCACCTTGTACCGTCGTCCGTCCGGAGCCGTGACGACGATGGTCAGCTTGACGGACGCGAGCGGATCATGTGGTGTTCGCCGCCGGCCAGCCGCCGCAGCATCGCGCCGGCGATCCGATTCGCCTGCACCTTTGGCCAGCTCGGCCTTCGGGCCGGCGTGCCGGTCGTCCACGGTGCCGCACCACAGCTCGAGCCAGCGGCGGAAGTGCCGCTCGGTCAGTGGTTCCCGACGGTTCAGCTCCACGTGCGGGCGCAAAGGGTTGCGCTGGTACGTACCGGAGCGGAACAGCACGGTCTCCCAGAAGTCGCACATGATCGGCAGGTGGGTCGCCAGGTCCATCCGGGCGACATCGAGGAAGACCGGGCCGAGCAGGTCGTCCGCGAACGCCCGGGTGTAGAAGTCGGTGACCAACGCGGTGATGTCGGCGCGGCCGGTGATGTCGGGCAGGCCGTCTACAATTTCCACGATCAGCATCGTATAAAATAGTGCCGTGAGCGAAGACGTGAGCTTCCACGCACTCGCCGTGCCGAGCAGGCGGCACATTCTCGACGCGCTCCGCGCCGGCGACGGCCCGCTGGGCGTCAAGGAACTCGCCGCGGCCACCGAACTGCACCCGAACACGGTCCGCTTCCACCTCGACGTCCTGGCCGACGCCGGTCTCCTCACCCGGGAGCGCACAGCGCCGGATGGCCGAGGACGCCCCCAGATCCGCTACCGCGCGGTGACGCCACCGGCGCCACCCACGGGATACCAGTTCCTCAGCGAGGTGCTCGCCGCTCAGCTCGACCGTGGCAGGGCCGGCGACCTCGCCGAGCAGGCCGGCCGGTCCTGGCTGCGGAGCGTCGGCCGGCCGGCGCCGCCGCCACCCGGAGCCGACACCGTCGAGGTCGCCACCACGAGAGCCATCGCCGTCTTCAGCGAGTTGGGTTTCCAACCGTCGCGGGACGCCGGCGTGATCAATCTGTCCGCATGCCCGTTCCAGGACGTCGCTCGGCGGCACCCTGACGTGGTGTGCGGTATGCACCGCGGGCTGCTCCGGGAGGTCGTGGAGACCGTGACGCCGCACATCGCCACCGATCTGGTGCCGTTCGCGCGCCCGGGCGTGTGTGTCGCCCGGCTCACCGCCGTCGACAAGGAGATGCCCCGATGACCAGATTCCGGGACCTCGTTCAAGTGGCCGTGCCGTTCCTGTGGCTGGGGATGGTGCTGTCCATCTCACTGATCGAGGCTCCGCTGAAGTTCCGGGCCCCGGGTGTCACCCTGCCGATCGGGTTGGGCATCGGACGGCTCGTCTTCCGCGCTCTCAACGCGGCGGAGATCGTCCTACTGGCCGGGCTGACGGTGGCGGCGTTCGGAACCGTCGTCGGCGCTGGACGGTGGATGGGAATCGGCGCACTCTGGCTGATTCTGCTCACCCAGGCCGCCGTCCTGCGCCCGCTGCTGGATCGACGCGCCCAGATGATCATCGATGGACTCCAGCCGCCCCCTTCGTCGCTGCACCTGTGGTACGTAGCACTGGAGGTCGTCAAGATTCTCGTTCTGCTGGTTCTCGGCTGGGCGCTGGCCGAGCGGCTGCTGCGCTGACCCCCGAGCGTCGGCGGCGTCAGCATCTCAGGAGGGTGAGCAGGTCGGCCTGCGTGCTCCAACTCGACGATCCCCTGCGAGATCTGCGCCCCCGCTCCGGATTGTTCCGTGGAACATCACATCGCCCCCCGCGACCGGTCCGGCACGGGATCCGGCTCTGGGATCGCGCGAGTGGCGCGATCCCGCCCCACCCAGCCAGCTCGGCTACCAGACCTGGAGAGCGCGCCGGCCAGCCTCATCCCTAACCCGGCTCCACCGGGCCCGAGGAAGACCAGGTTGTCCATGCGTCGGGGGGAAACTCGGTGGACCGGCGACTCCGCGTCGGAGACGACGGTCGTCCCGTAGCCGGCCGGTGCACCGCCACGACTTCGCCGTAGAGCCCAGCCAACCGCCCGGCGGTGGCCGACCACGAGTACGTTCGGGCCCGCTCGCGCGCTGCGCCAGCGTACGCGGATCGACGGGGTTCGTCGTCGAGTAGCCGCCGGAGCGCGACACCCAGCGCCCGCGGGCTCCGGGCTGGCACAAGGTCACCGGTCACCCCGTCGACCACAGTGTCCCGCAAGCCCCCGACCGCCGTGCCGACGACGGGCAAACCGCAGGCCATAGCCTCCAGCAACGTGAGCCCGAATGGCTCGTACCAGGGGGCGGCGACCAGGACGTCCGCCGAGCGGTACCAGTCGCCCATCGCCGCTCGAGGCACCGAGCCGACCAACTGGACCCGGTCGGCGACCCCGCAGGTCTCCGCCAAGTCCCGCAGGCGTCGGGCCGACGGATCAGCATCCAGGCCACCCGGCGGACCACCTATCACCACGCACTCCGCGTCGGGCAACAGGGCCATCGCGCGGATGACGGTCTCGAAGCCTTTCCGCCGCACGAGGCGGCCGACGGTGAGGATCCGGAACCTGCCGGTCGCACGCACCACGGCCGAATCCGATCGTGCGGCCAGGGCGTCCAGGTTCACCCCGGCCGGCACGACCACGATCTGGGACCGCGGCACTCCCAGCCGGACCAGCTCACCGACTTCGTCTGAACACTGCGCGACCACGCGATCGACCAAGCAGCCCAACTCACGCTCGCTGTCGATCCGGCATGCCGGACTGGTGTCCTGCGCCCCCTGGTGTCGCCGTTTGACCACCCCGAGATCCTGGTAGGTTTGCACGACAGGCAGGCCGACCTGCCAACCGGCCGTCAGTGCGGCGAGCCCGCTCATCCAGTAGTGCGCGTGGATGACCTCGGGCTGGCAGTCCCCACTCCGCCACCGGTCGACGAGCCACCGGCTGAACTCCTGCATATGCGGCAGCAGCGCGTCCTTGGCCAACCGTTCTGCCGGCCCCGCGGGAACGTGCACCACGTCGTAACCGTCCGTGGCGTGGACGGTGACCGGTAGCTCCGGGTCGTCGCGGCGAGTGTAGACCCGAACGTCGTGCCCGGCGGCCGAGAGGGCAGCCGAGAGTTCAGCGACGTGCGCGTTCTGGCCCCCACGTCCGTGCCACCGAGAACGGCCAGCGGACTGCCATGCTCCGAGATCATCGCGATGCGCATACCTCTTCTCCCAGCAGGCTGAGCCGCTACGTTCGGCGGAGTGACACGGTGGTCAGCACGGCTCGACCCGACGAACCCATGCTGGGGCGCAGGCCACTCACACTGGCGATGGATTCCCTGCCGTGAGAAGGGGAAACCGTCGGACGGCCGCGCGTGACCTCCCGCCGTTGCTCTTGCCAGCCCGAGCCCGGTCGTTGACCCCGACCCGCTCAGCACACTGACCGCCGCCTACGGCGTCAACCCGCACCCGGCATCACGCCGTCATACCGCCGTCGCCCCCATAGGTAGCCGCCTCATTCGGAGGGCTATCGACTCCGGCACCCGTGCCGCGCACGTCACCCCGTCTCGTTCCCCACCAACCCGAGCACAACCGCGGCGCTCCATGTTACGACCCGCAGCCGCCGCCCCACGTCGTCATCGACACGCTCCTCGTTCTGCCACCCGGACAGCCTGGCGACACCGCACCGCCCGGACCAGCACCCGCACGGCGCGTCGTCACGGCGCAAACGGTCCCTCAGTCGGCGCCAGCGTCTACGCCGCGTAAACGACCATCATGGCCGTAACGCGCCGTGTCGGCAGGAGGCCGAGATGCCACAACAAACCTCTCGGTCTGTCCAGAGTCCCACTGCGGGCGGTGTCCCCACACCCCTACCCCGGTCTACTCAACCCAGGTGCCGGACGCACCGTGCGCTGCCCGCGACGGTGACCGGCGTGCGGCCGACATGCGATGGCTGGATGACAGGTTTCCCGAAGGTCGCCGTGGCAGGTTTCCCGTCGGCGCAGCCACCGGTGGACGTGCCGGGCACACGACCCAACACCGTCCGGGCAGGAAGCCTCACTAACCGTGGACTGGACCGGGTCGATCCGACCGTGCCCCAGGATCAACTCAGACCACATCGTGCGGACATCCGCCGGTGTTCACCAGAGAACACGCGGACGACAGTGGGGTTGGACCATCCGGTCCAACCCCACTGTCGCGTTTCTCGAACACGAGGGCCGGAGTCAGGAGGCCGCGGAGAAGTCGCCCCGGCGGCGCAGTCGGCCGATCCAGCCCTGGGCGGTGTGCCGGGGCACGCCGTAGTGCTCGGCGACGGCGGTCACCGTGCCGATGCGGTTGAAAACCTCGACCACGTCCTCCGGCATCCGCCGGTAGACCCGACCTTCCGGCACCGAGGCCTCGGCGCGACGACGTGCGGCACCGGCCCCACCGACACGGCCCGAGCCCGACCGGGCCCCACGCTTGCCGTCGGTGCTCCGCGCCGGACAGGGCGCCTGCTCGGCACCGGACTCGGCCGCCTCGCTGGGCGTCCCGACGGCATCCTCGACGGGAGTCGGTGGGACGGCGGTGGTAGCGGACGGGAACAGCGCCCGCAGAAGCAGGTTGAGATCGAACGACGGGAGGGTCGGTGCCGAGATGCCGTTGCCGGCCCGCATGGCCAGTTCGACGATTCGCGGCGTCGAACCGTCCACGTCGACGGAGATGACAGTCTCTGTCTTGGACTCCTCGGCCCTGATGGTGATTGTGTAGTCACCCATCGCCAACCCTCCACGTAAGGTCACATGGCAGCACACCAATCGGCAGTGTGGTCAGCCCAACGGCTTGTTCAGACTAGCGGATTGGGCTGGCCTCTTGACAGAGGCCAGCGGGAGTATGTCATGTTCGTTGCCGGCAGGCAACAGACACGCCGCACACGCGATATACGTTCACTGTCCGGTGAAGCTTCCGGGCAGGGACTTGACGCCGTTGACGAAGTTGCTTTCCAACCGGACGACCGGACCGGTCAGTCGGAAACGTGACAGGTGCGGCGCCAGTTCCCGCAACATCGTCCTCGCCTCCAGCCGGGCCAGGTGCGCCCCGAGACAGAAATGCGGGCCCATCCCGAAGGAAAGGTGCGGATTCGGGTTCCGGTGCAGCCGCAGTTCGTCCGGGGCCTCGAAGACGGCGGCGTCCCGGTTGGCCGAGGCGTACCAGAGCACCACCTTGTCACCGGCGGCGATCGGCGTGCCACACAGTTCGGTGTCCTCGATCGCGGTGCGCCGGAACTGCATGATCGGGCTGACCCAGCGCAGCAGTTCGTCCACCGCCGACGGCAGCAGCGTGTCGTCGGCGACCAGCCGCTCACGCTGCGTCGGGTTGTCGACCAGCGCCAGCACACTGCCGGTAATGAGGTGCCGGGTGGTTTCGTTACCCGCCACCACCAGCAACAACCAGAAGTTGCAGAACTCTCGGTCGGTCAGCCGTCGACCGTCCACCTCACTGGTGGCGAGCAGCGTCATCAGGTCGTCGCGCGGCGCACGACGCCGCTCGCCGGCGACGCTGAGCGCGTACTGGAACGCCTCGAAGAACGTCTTCCGGTACGCCTCGACGTCGCCGCCGCCGTACTCCGGGTCGTCGAAGCCCACCAGGTTGTTGCTCCATTGGTAGAGCAGGTGCCGATCCTCGCGGGGCAGACCGAGCAGATCCGCGAGGACCATCAACGGCAACTCGGCCGCGAGGTCGGCGACCACGTCGCACTCCTCTTGCCGGACCGCCCACTCGACCAGGGTCCGGGCGTGCGCGGTGACGCTCTCGCCGAGCGCCCGGATCGCCCGGGGGTGAACACCGCGGTGACCAGCTTACGGACCCGGGCGTGCTGTGGCGCGTCCATGTTGACCAGCAACTGGCGAGCCTGCTCCAGGTCCGCGGTGGTACGCGGATCCGCCAGGAAGGCGCCCTGACGGCCGGAGGAGAACACCTCCGGCTGCCGAGACGCGGAGACCACCCCGTCGTGCGTGGTGACCGCCCAGAAGCCGGGCCCCTGGCTGAGCATCCGCCCCTCACCGGAGCGCCGCCACAGCGCCGCCTCCGGCACCCAGCTGACCGGCTCTTCGCGCCGCAGCCGGGCGAACTCCGCGTACGGCACCCCGGCGGCGTAGGTCGCCGGGTGCGCGACGTCCGCACGGTTGCCCGTCGACACGACGACCATACTCATGACCGGCCTCCTGACGCTCCGGTGCCCAGCAGCCCGCGGAGCACGTCCTGGCGCAGCTTGCCGGTGCCGTCACGGGGTAGTTCCGGGACGAAACGCCACCGCCTGGGCACCTTGAACCCGGCCAACGAACGTCGGCAGAACGCGGCGAGCACCTCCCCGCCCCGCTCCGGGTCGAGCCGGGCCGAATCCACCTCGACGATGGCGACGACCCGCTCGCCGTACTCGTCGTCCGGCTCGCCGGTCACCGCCGCGTCCCGGACCGCCGGGTGCGACAGCAGCACCGTCTGCACCTCCGCGGGGTAGATGTTCACCCCGCCCGAAATCACGACGTCCCCCGCCCGGCCGGTCAGGTAGAGGTAGCCGTCCGAATCCAGGTAACCGGTCTCGCCGTAGGTGAAGACCCCCGCGCGGAGGTGCGCGTCGCGGGTCTTCTGCGGGGCGTTGTGGTATTCGAAGGTCTGCCCGACGCGGTGGACGAACACCCGCCCCGGCTGGCCGGCCGGCACGGGGTTGCCGTCACCGTCGACGATGACGATCTCGTTGGGGGGTACGGCACGGCCGACGCTACCCGGATGCCGTAGCCAACTTTCGGCGTCGACGAGGGTCACCACGCCGGCCTCGGTGGCCGCGTAGTACTCGACCACCACCGGACCCCACCACTCGATCATCTGCCGCTTCACCTCGACCGGACACGGCCCCCCGCCGTGCCAGACCGTCCGCAGGCCGCCGACGTCGGCCGCCGCCCGTGCGGTCGCGTCGAGCCGCAGCAACCGGACGAACTGGGTGGGTACCAGGTGGCAGGCGGTGATCCGGTGCTCCGCCACCGCGGCCAGGAAGGATTCCGGGTCGAACCGGTCGTGCATCACCAGGCGGCTACCCCGCAGCAGTGGGAGCAACGCGAAGAACACCTGCGCCGAGTGGTACCACGGCCCCACCAGCAGCACCGCGCCGCGTGCCGGCACCCCGAGGACGCGCCCGGCGTAGGCGAGCAGTCGTTCCACCCGGTCGAATGGCGCCCCGACGCGGAACAGGCCGTTGCGCACCCCCTTCGGCGCGCCCGTGGTGCCCGAGGTGTACAGCATGATGGAGCCGCAGACCTGGTCGGCGGGCTCGTCGGCGGGGAGTCCGGCCAGCAGCGGCTCGACCGGGGTGCAGCCGGCGTGGTCCCGCTCGCCGGTCACCAGCGCACGCACCGGGGCGGGGCAGGAGTGCACCGCCTCGGCGACCACGGCCGCGTACCGGGGCTCGGTCAGCACCAACCGGCTCGCCGAGTCCGCCAACAGGTAGCCGATCTCAGGTGCGGTCAGGTGCCAGTTGACCGGCACCACGATCACTCCGGTGTGGATGGCGGCGAGCAGCACCTCGAACGTCTCACGCCGGTTACCGCAGACCACGGCCATGGTGTCACCGACCCGGAGGCCCTCGGCGCGCAGCAGGTGGATCCAGCGGTTGACCCGGGCGTCCAGGGCCGGCCAGTCCAGCTCACCGGTCGAGTCGCGAAGGGCCGGCCCGCCAGCGCCGCCGGCCAGCAAATCCGTCAACAGTACCACCTTGGCGCTCCTTCGGGTTCTCGGCTCAGTTCAGGAGGTCCGGCTGTTCGTGGACGATGTCGGCGTACAGCGGGCGGAAGTTCAGCCGGGCGACCTCCGGCGTGCCGATCGTGCCCCGTGTCACGGTGGCGGCCTCGGGGTCGATAGGCACCGGGTTGCCGGCCGCCTCGGCCAGCAACTGCACCTGACAGCTACGGTCCATCGTGATGAACCACCAGGCCGCCTCGGCGACCGACCCGCCCACGGTGAGCAGCCCGTGGTTACGCAGGATCACCGCCTTGGTCCGCCCGAGCGCCTCGGCGATCCGCTTGCCCTCGTCGTCGGCCAACACCACGCCGGTGTAGTCGTCGAAAACCGCGTGATCGTCGTAGAAGGCGCAGGCGTCCTGGGTGATCGGGTCCAGCGGACGACCGAGGGTGCACCATGCTCGACCGTAGGTCGAGTGGGTGTGCGCGGCGGCCACCGTGTCCGGACGGGCGGCGTGCACGTGGGAGTGGATGACGTATCCGGCTGGGTTGATCCGGCCTTCGCCCTCCAGCACCGCGCCGGCCGGGTCCACCAGCAGCAGGTCGCTGACGCGTACGTGCCCGAAGTGCATCCCGAACGGGTTGATCCAGAACCGGTCGGGGTGCTCCGGATCGCGGGCGGTCACATGGCCACCGGCGCCCTCGTCGAAGCCGAGGCGGGCGAAGAGCCGGCAGGTCGCGGCGAGCTGCCGCTGCCGCCGCAGCCGCTCCTCGGCGGGGGTCCGCCCGGTCATCCACAGCCTCCCGCGGTGTCGGTGTCGAACGACGCGCCAGCGGTGACGGCCGCCGGGATGCCGGCCACCGGGTCGGTGGCCAATGCGGTGCCGTTCGCCCCGGGGGCGGGCTGCCAGGCGTGCAGGAAGTGGTCGACCCGGTCCAGGCCCCAGAACCGGTGCCGGCCCCACCGGAGGTACGGAATGCCGAACACGTCGTCCTCGTACGCGGTGACCAGGCACCCGGCAGCCTCGTCACGGATCTGCTCGTCGTCCGGCGCGGCCTGCGCGCCGGCCAGGTCGAGGCCGGCCGCCGCGGCCGCCCGGCCCAGTACCTCGGGGGTGCAGATGTCCTCGCCGCGCTCCCAGCGCTCCGTCACCAGGGCGTCGTAGAACTGCACCGCCCGCCCCTGCCGGCGGGCCCACAGCCAGGCCAGATGCGGCAGTTCCCACCAGGGGTCGACATCGATCGGCCAGGCCATCGCCAGGCCCATCTGCTCCGCCAACCGCTTGGTGTCCAGCAGGATGTACCTGTGCTTGGCCCGGCTCATCTGCACGTAGTGGAACTCCGCCCCCCGCTCCGCCAGCGCGGCCGAGGTCTTCGTGTCCGGATCCCAGTACGGGTAGCAGTCGAGCCGGTCGAACACGTCCGGCACCGCCTGCCGTAGCCGGTGCACCGTCAGCCAGCTGTACGGGCTGCGGAACGAGAAGTAGAGGCGGGGTCGACGCTTCACTCCACACCCCCGGACAGGGCGCGGAGCACCTCGTCGTCGAACTCGGCCAGTTCACCCGCGCGGGGGCCGCCGCTGATGGCGTAGCCGTGCAGGATCCGGGCGGTTGCGGTGTGCACCAGGCGGTCGCCCCGGCGGACGTAGCAGTCCATGCGGGCGTCGAACATGACGCCGCGCAGGACGTCAACGACGTTCAGCACGGTGTGCACCTCCTCCTCCATCCCGGCCGCGTCCACCAGCTGCACCCGGGCCCGGGAGACCACCGGAATCCAGGCCCGCTCGCGGACCAGCCGCCCCACCGAGATGCCCCGGTCGGCGAGGAACCGGTCCACCACCTCTTCCAGCGCCCGGACGTAGCCGGAGTGCTGCACCCGGTCGGAGAAGTGGCAGTAGAAGTACGGGGCCCGCCAGCTCCACAGGAAGGCGTTCGAGCCGACCGGGGTGAGCACGTCGGCGACGCTCTGGCCGGCGTCGATGGTCCGGTGGTCCGGGCGGGCGACCACCCCGGCCGCGGCGACGGTCGGCACCACCAGGTCCGCCAGGTGTTCGGGCGCCGGAGTGGAAACCGTCGCCGTGGGTTCCCGAACGAGGGCGATGCGGACCTTGCCCCGCAGCACGACCTGGTCCTGCCCGCCGCGGTGGACCGTCATGCGCACCGCCAGCCTGGCGCCCGAGTCGCCGGTCACCTCGACCCGGGCCTCGTCGTCGACCTCCAGCGTCGCGGGCAGCTGCACCGAGCAGTCGACGACCTCCACCCCGAGGCCGTGCTCGTGGAAGAGGTCCCGTGCTCCCGTGCCACGGTCACGCAGCCACTGCAGAACCGCCTCCTCGACCAGGTAGATGAAGTGCTTGAAGCCGATCCAGGTTCGGATGTTCGCCCCTTCGTAGCGGGGCCGGCCGACCAGGACGGTCAGCGGGGCGGTGGGCGCACTGGTCATTCGTCTGTTCCTCCGTCAGGGACGTACCGCCACCCGGCCCGCCGCACCGATGAACCGGGTGGCCTGCTCGGCGACCTCGGCGGCGTGGCGAACGTGGCAGAAGTGGTCGTAGTGCTCGTGCACCAGCAGGGTCGCCCGGGGCATGTCCCGGCCCAGCGTCGCCGCCGCCGCCGGGGACAGGGTCGGGTCGGCGCCGCCGGCCAGGATCAGCGTGGGAGTGGTGACCGTGGTCAGGGCCAGGGTGCCGCTGCCGACGAACTGGTCGAAGACGGTGAGGAAGCCGGCCGGTCCGATCCGGTCGATCGCTTTGGCGATCATGCCGTCCAGCACGGCCTCGTCCAACGTCCGGAGCCGCCGGCCCAGCCGCAGCCGCAGGCCGTCCCGGATGTGCCGGTCGAAGGTACGCCGGGCCCGGTCGAAGACCTGCCAGGTGATCGGCTGTTCCGGCGGGCAGTACAGCGGGCAGATCAGCACCGCCGCCCGGGCCGACGAGCGACCGGCGGCCATCAGCTCCAGTGTCGCGTTGGCCCCGAAGGAATGCGCCACGATGGTGTCCGGTGGCCGGGGCAACCGCTGTAGCCCGGCCGCCAGCCAGCCGGCCGCGGACTCCTGCCGGCGCCACCGGTAGTCGTTCCCGGGCCGCCAGGGCAGGTCCAAGACCAGCACCCGCCAACGGGGGTCGAAGGCACGGGCGAGTGGCCGCCACGACTCCCACGAGTCCTCCAGCCCGTGGGCCAGCACCACCAGGTCCCCTCCGGGTGACCCCGGGCTCAACTCGTGCACCGGCGGCGCTCCACTGGTCACCGATCCACCCTCCGCCCCTCGTCGAGCCGGACGGCCCTTCGGCCGTCGACGTCGTCACCGCACCCGACGGTCACCGGACCGGGCATACCGGCGGCCAGCAGGGTCGCCGCCAGCGCGACGTTGACCACCCCGGCCGCGCCGTAGCAGTCGCCCCAACCGGCGACCGGGTCGAAGCCCTCCGGCCCGAGACGGCGCGGCGCGGGGGAACCCGTCTCCGGCCACACGGCCGGCTCCGCAACCGCCGGCTCAGCCGTGAGCACCAGGCAGGCCGCCCCGGCGCGCAGCGGAACAGCAGGGCGGCCCGCCCGGTGCAGGTCGGTGGCAACCTCGTCGGCCGGCTCGACACCCACCACGATCACCCGCGTGGCCCGGCGGGCGCGCAGCAGCAGGGCGGCGGCGTGGACGGCGTCCAGACCGGCGGTGGCCCCGGAGCAGATCATCAGGTTCGGGCCGCCGAAGCCGTACCAGAGGGCGATGGTGCTGGCGACCACGTTGCTGGAGGCGTTCGGCGCGGTCAGCGGGCTGACCGCGCGACCGCCGTCGGTGCGCACCGTCCGGATCAGGTCGGCGACCGTGGCGACATTGCCGAGGTTACCCGCGACCACCACGGCCACATCGGGATCGACCTCCACCGGCGCGGGACGTCCCCGCGGCAGACCGAGGGCCCGGTGGACGGCACAGAGCGCCAGCCGGGTGGCCGGCTCCTTGGCCAGCAGCCCCTTGGGGCCCAGCACCTCGCGCGCCCGGTCGGCTGGTACCGCGCCGCTGAGCGCCTCGACCAGTGGCTGCGCGGCGACCCCCGACCAGTCGGCCAGGTCGACGGCGAGTCCGTCCGAGTCGGGCAGGTGGACCGCCCATCCGGCCAGCCGAACGCCGGCGGGCCCGGCACCGGGCGCGGGAACCGCGTCGCCGGTCGGGGCGGTGCCGGCCGCTTGACGACGGTGGTCTGAGGCCGGGTAACTCACGCGGACTCCACCAGAGTGACCGCGTTGACGCCACCGAAGCCGAAGGCCTCGGACTGCACCAGCCTGGGGGTCAGCGCCGTCGGCCCGGTGGCGAAGCGCAGCCCGCACCCGTCGGCCAGCGGCCGACGCAGCCCGACCACCGGCGGCACCTGACCGCTGGCCAGGCAGCGCCCGGCCACGTCGAGGTTGACCATGGCGGCGGCGCCGGAGGTGTGCCCGACGGCCCCCTTCACGGCGGTGACGACCGGATCACCGCCGGCCTCGACGAGTACCTGCCGCAGGGCCGCGCACTCGGCGGGGTCGTTGAGAGCGGTGCCGGTACCATGCGCCACCACCAGGTCCACCTCGCCCGCGACGCGGCCGGCGCGAATCAGCGCGTCCCGCATGGCGCGACCGATCCCCGTCACCGAGGGCGCGGTCTCGTGGTGGGCGTCGCAGGACAGGCCGGTCGCGACGATCCTGGCCACGGCCGGCCGGGCGTCGTCGTCGGGTACCAGAACCGCGGCGGCGGCCCCGTCGCCGAGCAGCACCCCCTGCCGATCGGCGTCGAACGGACGCACCGCGTCGGTGGGTTGGTCGGCGACCCGGCCGATCATCGCCAACATCGACTCGGTGGTGGCGTCGGTTCCGCAGACCAGCACCGCGTCGGCTTCCCCGAGCGTCAGTTGGTCCTCGGCGAGGGCCAGGGCGTGCCCGCCGGCACTACAGGCGTTGCTCAGCGTCAGCACCGTCCGCAGCCCCGGCACCGCCTCCCGGAGGACATCGCCGAAGTGCAGCCGGTGGAGCGGGAACCGTGGGCCGCCGATGGCGAGGGTTTCCACCGCGGCCAGTTCCCGCAGACCCGTACCGACCAACGCGACCATCCGACGCGCGGCCGGGTCGATGCCGCTGGCGGCGACGGCTCGGCGGGCGCAGTCCGCGAGCCACCGGCTCGCGGCCCACGCCCGCGCGCCGCCGTCGTCGATGTGGTAGCCGTGAGCGACGTTCAGCGCCGCCGGGTCGCCGTGTCGCAGCGGCCCGAGCCCGCTGCGTCCGGCCAGCAGCGCGGCGAAGGTTTCCGCCCCGTCACCGAGGCAGGTCCGCACCTCGCTAGCGACCAGACGCGCCGGCACCGGACCACCCCCTGACGATGGCGGCGGCGGTGCCGCCGTCCGGGCTGCGGGCGGTCAGCAGAGTCAGATTCGGGGCGGCCTCGGCCGGTGCGGCGGCGAGGAAGGTGGCCAGGGCCAGGCCTCCGGCGGCGGCGTCGCACCGGCCGAAGAGGCGGCTGACCCGCAGCCGGGTCGGCTCGCGGCCGAGAGCCGCGCAGGCCGGGGCGTACTCGTCGGTGTCGTCCGGCCCCGTCTCGCCGGTCAGCACGGCGGTGACCTCGGCCGGGTCTACCCTGGCCCGCCGCACCGCGCGCCGGACGCAGCCGGCCAGCGCCCGGTCCGCAGCCGCACCGCCGCCCGGCCCGTACGCCGTGGTGAGAGCGAGGATCTCGGCCTCCGGACGCGGGCCGGTCCAGTCTGGCCGGACGGTCCGGGTCAGCAGGAACACCGTGGCCGCCTCACCGGTCGGCACGTGCTGCCCGGGGCGCCCGGTCAACGAGGTCATCCAGGCGCGGTGCGGGCTGAACTCCTCGACCGCTCCCACCAGCATCGCGTCGACGTATCCGCAGGCGATGGCGTTGCTGCCGTAGCGCAGGGCATCGAGGAAGGCCAGCGGGCCGGTGGCCACCGTGGCGTTCACCCCCCGCAACCCGTACCGGATGGCGGCCTGGCCCGCGGCACAGTTCATCACCGTGTTCGGGAACAGCACCGGATTGACCTGGTACGGCTTTTCCTGGACCAGGGTGTCCCGGGTGTAGCTGCTGGTGGACTGGAAGCTGCCCAGCGAGGTGCCGAGCACCACCCCCAGCCGGGCCCGGTTGGTGTCGTTCACGTCGGCCTGCGCGTCCCGTAGGGCGTCGCCGCAGGCCACCACCGCCAGAGCGGTGGCCCGGTCGTAGAAGCTGGTGCCCTTGCGCCCGAGATGGGCGCGGACGTCGAAGTCGACCCGGGCCTGCCCGGTCGGGGTGGGCAGCGGCTCGTCGACCAGCGTGGTCACCTCCACCGGGGCGGCCGGAGCCGGCTCCGCCAGCACCGTGCGGCCGTTGGTCGCGGTCACCACGACCTGCGCTCCGGCCAGCCGGTCCGCCAGCGCGGCACGCCCCACACCGGCCGGGCTTACCGTGCCCCACCCGGTGATCACGACGCCCGTCATTCCACGGCTCCGATCAGGACGATGGCGTTGTTGCCGCCGAAGGCGAAACCGTTGTTCTGCACCACCCGGACGGCGGCCTGCCGGGCGGTGTTCGGCACCGGATCCAGCCGGTCCAACGCCGGGTCGGGGGTCGACCAGTTGATGGTCGGTGGCAGGAACCCGTGTGCGATGGCGAGGGTCCCGGCGATCGCACCGAACCCGCTGGCCGCCCCCATGGTGTGGCCGATCATCGACTTGATCGAGCTGACCGGAGGCACCCGGTCGCCGAACACGTCGAAGATGGCCTGCGCCTCCACCGAGTCGTTGGCCGGAGTCCCGGTGCCGTGGGCGCAGATGTAGTCCACGTCCTCGGGTTTGATCGAGGCGTTGCGGTGCGCCACCCGCATGCACTCGGCGATGCTGGTCCGGTCCGGCGCGACCGGGTGGTTGGCGTCGCAATTGAGCCCGTACCCGAGCACCTCTGCGTAGATCCGCGCGCCCCGGTCCCGGGCGTGGTCCAGGTTCTCCAGCATCAGGATCGCTCCGCCCTCGCCGGTGAGGATGCCGGAACGGTCCCGGTCGAACGGTGAGCAGGCGTCCGCGGTGAGCGCGCCCAGCCGGTAGAAGCCGGCATGCGCCCAGCGGCACACCGAGTCCGCACCGCCGGCGAACATCACATCGGCCTCACCGGTGGCCAGCATGTCGTAGGCGTAACCGATCGCGTAGTTGCTCGCCGAGCAGGCGGTGGCCAGGGTGAGGGACTCCCCGGTCAGCTCCAGCTCGGTGTTCACCGCGTGGGCGAGCCGACCGGCCGTGACCTGGCCGAGCAGGTCGGGGTCCATGTGGCCGAAGCCGCCCTCCACCTGCTGGGCGGTGACTGCCTCGACCACGACCGACTCCCCGCTGGTGGTCCCCACGACCGCCCCGGCCCGATCGGCCTCGACCGAGGCCGGGTCGAGGCCGGAGTCGGCCAGGGCCAGTCGCGCGGCCGCGGCCGCGAACTGGCTGGACCGGCCCCACCGTGCCGGGTCGACCCGGCGCAGCGACCGTTCCGGCTGGAAGTCGGGTACCTCTCCGGCGTTGCGGTGTGGGAAGCCACTGGCGTCGAAACTGCTGATCGGGGAGATGCCCGACCGGCCCGTGCGCAGGCCGTCGGTGAACGCGGACACTCCGATTCCGATGCTGGACACCGGGCCGAGCCCGGTCACCACGACCCGGTTCACGGGCTCAGGCCCCGCCAGCTGAATGCCGCACCACCGCGTCGTAGACCGCCTTGAGGGTGTTCAGCTGCGGCAGCTCCGACTGCGGAATCTCGATCTTGAACTTCTTGTCGATCCGGGCAAGGATCTCGATGGCGCGCAGCGAGTCGGCCTCGTAGTCCTCGACGAAGTCGCCGGTTTCGGTGAGTTCCTCGGGCTCGAGCTCCAGCACCTCCGCCACGATGTCGCGAAGTTCGGCCATACGGGGGTCGGTCTGCGTCATGACAGGTCAGCCTTTCCAACGGAGGGATGACGGAGCCCGGAACGCCCCGCACCGGGATGGCTCCCGAGCTGTGGGGACACCGGTGGCCCCGGGGTGGCGGTCGTGGCGCCGGCCAGGGCCGGCGCGGCGAGCGCCGTTCGCGGACGTCGGGCGGCCATGAGGGTGCCGACGTACGCGACGCGTCGGTCACCGACGTACGTCTCGCCGGTGGCGAAGGCGGTGTCGGCGATCACCCGTTCGAGGTGGACGGTGTGCCGGAGCACGTCGCCCGGGAAGGCGGCGCCGTCGAAGCGGACGTCCCGCGCGCCGACGAACATCAGCACCTGGTCGTCACCGACCGGCGGGTCGGCGCCGGCGAGCCAGAGCAGGGCCGCCGTCTGCCCGAGCGACTCCACCACGAGCGAGGCCGGATAGGCGTAGTCACCGGGCGGGGCGGCGTCGGTCAGATCGCGGTAGCAGGACTCGGTCCCGGTGACCGCCTTGACCGCCTCGATGCGGGTACCCGGGGTCATGCTGAGCACCCGGTCGACCAGCAACAGCGGATAGCGCTGCGGTAGCAGCGCGCGGATCTGGTGGTGGTCAAGCATCGCCGTCTCCGAAGCGGGCTCGGATGGTCACCGCCGTGGTCTCGTCGGCGCGGCATCCCGACGCGGTGACCGACCAGCCGTCCGGCCCGTCGGCGGTTGCGACGACGCGCAGGGTCAACCGGTCCGGCGGCAGCAGCGGGGCGAGGAAACGCACCGCGTCGACCGAGACCAACCGCAGGCGGGGCTGCCCGGGGGTCCGCAGCGCCACGTCCACGGCCTGCGCCAGCGCCTCGATGATGAACACCCCGGGGAACACCGGGAAGCCGGGGAAGTGCCCACACAGGTTCGGGTCGTCGGCGCGGATCGGCACACCCACCACCACGTCGACCTGCGGTCCGTCGGCGCCGACCTCGATGTCGTCGAAAGCGGCCAACGGTGCGGCCCCCGGTGGGCAGGGCCGGGTCGTGGTCGGGGCACTCACAGCGTGATCCCCCCGTCGACCTGGAAGACCTGCCCGGTGATGTAGCCGGCGCTGTCCGAGCAGAGGAAGGCAACCAGCTCCGCGACGTCCTCCGGACGGCCGAAGCGACCCAGCGGTATCTGGCTGAGCGCCTGGTCACGCAGCTTCCCCGCCAGGGCGTCGGTCATGTCCGTCTCGATGAAGCCGGGGGCCACCACGTTGACCCGGACGCCGTGTCTGGCGACCTCCTTGGCCAGCGATCGACTCAGCCCGATGATGCCAGCCTTGCTGGCCGCGTACGCGGTCTGTCCGGCGTTGCCGTAGACGCCGGCCACCGAGGACATGTTGACCACCGCTCCGGCGCGGCGCTTCATGAAGCGGAACGTCATCGCCCGGCAGAGGTTCCAGGTGCCGGTCAGGTTGGTCGACAGCACCGCCTGCCAGTCCTGCTCCGTGGCCAGCACCAACGGGCTGTCCCGGGTGATCCCGGCGTTGTTCACCAGGCAGTCGATCGGGCCGAGCTGCTCCTCGGCGGTGCCGACGAACTCGTCGACCGCGGCCAGGTCGGACACGTCACACGCGGCGAAGTGCACCGGCACCCCGAACGCCGCCACCTCCGCCTGGGTCTTGGCTGCTGCCTCGCCGCCGGTGCTGTAGCAGCCGGCGACCGCGTAGCCCTGCGCGGCGAGGCGCAGGGCGATCGCCCGGCCGATGCCACGCGAGACGCCGGTCACCAGAGCTCGGAGCTGAGTGGACATGCCCAACCTCTCCTGCCGGACGCACACGACACGACGTGCCGCATGACGGGTGTGTTGTATTGCCCCCCGGGTCAACATACTGAACCATCGGCACACCCGTCAGCAAGCGGTGTCGTATGTTTGCTTTGGGCATTCGGTGCTCGCCGTGGGGAGTTCGGCGAACACCTGCGCGGTGTCCGCGCCGGGCGCGGGCGCCCCGCGCCGGACCCGGGTCGGGGTCCGGGAGAACTTCGCCGCCGGCCCCACGATCGGGGCGGTGCTGCCGTCACACAGCGGGGTGGGCTGCAACATCGCCCGCTCGGCCAGGTACGGGTCGGCGGCCACCTCAGCGACGGTGCGTACCCTCGACACCGTCAGACCCCGCCGCACCAAGGCGGCGACCACCTCGTCGGCGGGCCGGGCGGCGCACCATTGCGCGATGACCGCGTCCACCTCGACACGGTTGGCCAACCGGTCGGCGGCACGGGCGAAGCCCTCCGCCCGGGCCAGCTCCGGCCGACTCATCGCCTCGGCCAGTTCCCGCCAGTGCCGGTCCAACGCGACGGCCAGGTAGACCTGCCCGTCAACGCAGGGGTAGACGTTCGCCGGCACCACGAAGTCGGTCTGGTTGCCCCAGCGCCGCGGCGGCCGGCCCGCCGCGGCGAGGGTGTGCAGGCCCGCGCTCCCGGCGACCATGGTGTCGAACATCGCCACGTCGACGTGTTGTCCCTCACCAGTCCGCTGCCGGTGCCACAGCGCCGCGAGCGCGCCGAGCGCACCGTGCAGACCGGCCAGTTCGTCGGCGAGGAACGTCGGCGCCCGCACCGGGCCTCCCTGTGGGGCACCGTTGAGCGCCATCCAGCCGGAGGCCGCCTGGATGACCGGGTCGTACGCGGCCTCCGCCCGGCGGGAACCGAACTGGCCCCATCCGGAGATCGAGACGAACACCAGGTCGGGCCGGACCGCCCGGCACTGCGCCCAGCCCACCCCCCAGCCGTCCAGCGTCCCGGGCCTGTAGTTCTCCACCACCACGTCGGCGGTGGCGACCAGCCGCAGGAAGCTCTCCCGCCCCTCGGGCCGGCGCAGGTCGAGCCCGACGCTGCGCTTGTTGCGGTTGACGGTCTGCCGGAACCAGGACAGGCCGGTGCCCGGGATCCGGGGCGGCACCTCGCCGTCGCGACCGTGCGGCAGCTCCACCCGCACGACGTCGGCCCCGAGGTCGGCCAGGACGGCGGAGGCCAGCGGGCCCGACCACACCTTGGTCACGTCGAGCACCCGGACGCCGTCCAGCGGCCCGGCCAGGTCGTCGCGGGCGTCCCGGTAGAAGTCCCCGGCGTCCCGGTGAAGTTCGGTGGCCATGCGGGTCACATCCGCTGCAGGATCGAGGCGGTGCCGAGCGCGCCGCCGCAGCACATCGTCACCAGGGCCAGTTCCCGGTCGGTGCGTTCGAGTTCGTGCAGGGCGCTGACCAGCAGTCGGGTCCCGGAGGCGCCCAGCGGGTGGCCGAGGGCGATCGCGCCGCCGTTGACGTTGACCCGCTCGGCGTCGGCGCCGTTCGCGGCCAGCCAGCCGAGCACGACGGCGGCGAAGGCCTCGTTGATCTCGACGACGTCGAGGGCGTCGAGGCCCAGCCCGGACCGGTCGAGGATCTTGCGCGTCGCCACGACCGGCCCCTCCAGCAGCAGGTACGGATCGCTGCCGGTGACCACCTGGTGCCGCAGCCGGGCCCGGGGGCGCAGCCCGAGCGCCGCGGCGCGCTCGGCCGACATCCACAGGATCGCCGCCGCGCCGTCGGAGATCTGCGACGTCGTACCGGCGGTGTGTACCCCGCCGTCCACCGTCGGCCGCAGCCCGGCCAGGCCCTCCGGCGTCGTGTCCCGCAGCCCCTGGTCCCGGGTCACCTCCCGGACGCCGCCCTCGTCGTCGGGGGCGTGGACCGCGACGACCTCCCGGTCGAAGTACCCCCGCTCCCAGGCCAGGGCCGCGCGGTGCTGGGACAGCACGCCGTACGCGTCGGCGGCGGCGCGGTCCACGCCGTACTTCGCGGCTATCCGCTCCGCCCCGCCGAACTGCGCCTTCGGCGGGTCGTCCCACGGGTAGTCCTCGGTCTTGTAGTGCCCGGGCCCCTGGTAGAGGTTGGTGCCCACCGGCACCCGGGACATCGACTCCACCCCGCAGGCGATCCCCACGTCGATGGCGCCGGCGGTGATCAACGCGGCAACCAGGTGGTTGGCCTGTTGCGCCGACCCGCAGGAGGCGTCGACCGTGGAGCAGGCCACCTCAGGGTCCAGGCCGGTGCTCAACCAGGCGTTACGGGTGACGTTCAGGCTCTGCTCGCCAACCTGGGTGACACAGCCGCCGATGATCTGATCCACCTCGGACGGCGGCAGCCCCGCCCGGTCGAGCACCTCGCGCTGCACGGTACGGAGCAGTTCCACCGCCTTGAGACCGCTGAGCCAACCGTTGCGTCGACCGATCGGGGTTCGCGCCGCGGCGACGATGACAGCTTCTGGCATGGGTCACTTCTCCCGCAGCGACAGGGCGAGCTTGGGACAACCCCGTACCGCCGTTTCCACCAGCGGCAGCTGCTCCTCGGAGGGCCGCTCGACCAGCACGTACATCAGGTCGTCGTCCCGGATCTCGAACACCTCGGGGGCCTGGTCGGCGCAGACCCCGTGACTGTCGCACCGGTCGTAGTCCACGACTATCCGCATCATGTGTCTCCCACCGCTTGTGTTGGGTTGGCCTGGGGCACGACCACGATAGATGAAGTATGTGGATTTTCCGACGCTAGAAGCAACAGACACTTGTGCGGACCAAGACACGTCGCATAGCGTCGGCCAGGTCCGCCCCGGCGGGCGCTTCCCCGCCCGGCACTCTGGAGGCCGACCATGCTGACCGGATGCGTCCCCTGGCCCGACGAGTTCGCGCAGCGCTACCGGCGCGACGGCATCTGGCGCGGCGAGGTGCTGGGGGACCTGCTACGTCCCTGGGCGGCCCGCGACCCCGACCGGACCGCCGTGGTCACCCGCACCGGCCGGCACAGCTACGCCGAACTGGACCGGCGCGCCGACCGGCTGGCGGCCGGACTGGTCGGACTGGGTATCCGGGCCGGCGACCGGGTCGTCGTCCAGCTACCGAACACGCCGGACTTCGTCGTGACGTGTGTGGCGCTTTTCCGGATCGGTGCCCTGCCGGTGCTCGCGTTGCCCGCCCACCGCCGGTCCGAGCTGGTCTACCTCGCGGAGTATTCCGGCGCGGTCGCCCTGGTGGTGCCGGACCTGCTGGCCGGCACCGACCACCGGGATTTGGCCCGCGCCGTGCGGTCGGCGGTGCCCGGCGTCAAACACCTCCTCGTCGCCGGCGAGGCGCAGGAGCTGACCCCGCTGGCCGACGTTGACGCCGGCCCGGTGGACCTGCCCGCCCCCGACCCGTCCGAGGTGGCGTTCTTCCTGCTCTCCGGCGGCACCACCGGCCTACCCAAGTTGATCCCGCGGACCCACGACGACTATGCCTTCCAGCTACGAGCCACCGCCGAGGCGATGAGGTTCGACGAGCAGGGCGCCTACCTGGCTGCCCTGCCGGTGGCGCACAACGCGGCGCTGGGCTGCCCCGGGGTGCTGGGAGCGCTACGCGCGGGCGGGCGCGCCGTACTCGCCGCCAGCCCGGCCCCGGACGAGGTTTTCCCGCTCGTCTCGACCGAATCCGTCACCCTGACCACGCTGATGCCGGCGCTGCTGCCGGTCTGGGTGGAAACCGCCGGGATCTTCGGCGCCGACCTGTCGCGGCTGGTCATCGAGGTCGGCGGCGCCACACTCAGCCCCGAGGTGGCCCGCCGGGTCCGCCCCGCCACCGGCGCGACCCTGACCCACTGGTTCGGCATGGCCGAAGGCGTCCTCTGCTTCACCCGACCGGACGACGGCGACGAGGTCGCCGCGACCACCCAGGGCACCCCGCTCAGCCCCGCCGACGAGCTGCGGGTCGTCGACGACACCGACCGGGACGTCGCCGCCGGCGAGGTCGGCGAGCTACTGGCCCGCGGCCCGTGCACGCTGCGCGGTTACTACGCCGTGCCCGAACACAACCGAACGGTGTTCACCGCCGACGGTTTCCTGCGTACCGGCGACCTGGTACGCCGCGACACCGAGGGACGGCTGGTGGTGGTCGGCCGAATCAAGGACGTGATCAACCGAGGTGGGGAGAAGGTCTCCGTCGACGAGGTCGAGGCGCACCTGCTGGCCCATCCGGCAGTCCGGACGGCGGCCGTCGTGCCGGTGCCGGATTCCCGCCTCGGCGAAAAGACGTGCGCCGTGGTCGTCGCCCGGGACGCGCCGCCCAGCCTCGCCGAGGTACGCGCCTTCCTGCGCGAGAGAGGGCTGGCCGAGTTCAAACTGCCGGACTGGTTGCACGTGACGGCGGCGTTGCCGTACACGCCGGTCGGCAAGATCGACCGCCGGGCGTTGGCCCGCGACCGCGCCGGTGCGGCATGACCCGCCCGCCGTCGGCCACTGCGGCCACCGACGAGCAGCAGGTGCTCTGGCTCGAGGGGCTTCCCGCCGAGCAGCGCATCCCCCGCCCACCGCTGGACGGTGACACCACCGCCGACGTCGCCGTCGTCGGCGCCGGCTACACCGGTCTGTGGACCGCGTACTACCTGACCACCTTCCGCCCTGAGCTGTCCGTGGTGGTGATCGACGCCGGACAGGCCGGCTTCGGCGCCTCCGGCCGCAACGGCGGCTGGTGCACCGCGGAGATGCCGGCACTGCTGATGAGCCTGGTCCGCCGGCACGGGCCGATGGCCGCGATGCGGCTGTACCGGGCCGGCCAGCGCGCCCTCGACGAGATCCACCGGGTGCTCACCGCCGAGGGGATCGACGCGCACTGGCGGCACGACGGCTCGCTGTACGTGGCCCGCAGCGCCCCGCAGGTCGACCGGCTGCGCGGCTGGCACGAGGTGCGGCAGAAGCTGGGCATCGGCGGGCTCACCCTCACCGAGGGACCGGAGGCCGCCGAGCGGACGGGGCTGACCGGCGTCCGGGCGACCGCCTTCACCCCGCACTGCGTCACCGTGCAGCCGGCCCGGATCGCACGCGGGCTGCTCGCCGCGGTCGAGCGCCGGGGGGTGCGGGTCGCCGAGCACACCCGCGCGCTGGCGATCGGCCCCGGCCAGGTGACGACCGACTCCGGCACCATCCGGGCCCGGTCCGTGCTCTGCGCCACCGAGGGCTACACCGGACGGCTGGCCGGGCACGGACGCCGTGTCCTGCCGCTGCACTCGTACGTGCTGGCGACCGAACCGCTGGACGCCGCGACCTGGCAGCAGCTGGGCTGGACCGACTACCAAACCGTCGCCGAGTCCCGCTACCAGTTCGGCTATCTGCAACGCACCCAGGACGACCGGCTGGTGCTCGGCGGGCGAGGCGCCTACTACCGGTTCGGGTCCGGCATCACCCGCGGCGACGCGGCCCGGCGGAAGGCCCACGACCGGCTCCGCCGTACCCTGGCCGAGCTGCTCCCGGAGATAGCCGACGTACCGGTGTCGCACCACTGGAGCGGCGTCTACGGTCTGCACCGGCACACGGAGCCGGAGGTGGTCTACGACCGGGGCAGCGGGTTGGGCCACGCCGGCGGCTACGGCGGCGAGGGCATCGCCCTGAGTAACCTCGCCGCCCGCTCCCTCGCCGCGCTGGTCGTCGGGATCAACCGACCGGAGACCCGGCTGTGCTGGGTGGACAACGCGTCACGCCGGTGGGAGCCGGAGCCGCTGCGGTTCATCGGGGTGCGGGGCGTCAGCGCCGCGGCGACCGGAGCCGACCGCTACGAGCACCGCACCGACCGGGCCGCTCCCCTGGCCCGACTGGCCCTGCGCGCCATCGTGTGATCCAACCCCTACGCGACGAGGAGGCTGGCGTGGACGACCGGCAGCGGATGTGCAAGGTCTGGGAGTACATCTTCCAGCAGACGGTCACCGACGACTCCGACTTCTTCACCGACCTCGACGGCGACTCGATGGCCGCCGCCGCCCTCGTGCACCACGTCGCGGAGGAGTTCGGCGTCTCGCTGCCGCTGTTCGAGGTCTTCGAGCGCCCCACGCCCGCGGAGTTGCTCGCCGCGGTGCGGGACCAGCTCGCCGTCGGCTGAGGCGCCGCGCGGCCCGTGCCCGGTGACCCCCACGCCCGCCCGACCGAGGAGCACGATGGACCAGCTCACCGAAGTCCGCGACGGCTTCGGCCTCAGCGACCTGCAACAGGCGTACCTGATCGGCGAGCTGGGCGACTTCCAGCTCGGCGGCCCGGCGCTGTTCTACGAGGAGTACGCCTGCCCGCCGTTCGATATCGCCGCGTTCACGGCGGCCGTGCGGACCCTGGTCCGCCGGCATCCGATGCTGCGGTGCGCGGTCGACGAGACGGGCCTGGTGCGGCTCCTGGACGACCCGCCGGCGCCGCTGACGGTGCGTTCGCTGCGCGGTGCGGCGCCGGCGCGGTGCGCGCAGCTGCTGGCCGAGAGCCGGCACGAGCTGTGGTCCGCCGGCCCGCCGCTGTCCGGCCCGGCCGCCTTCACCATGGTGCTCTGGCGGCTCGACGGTGAGTTTCGGGTGCAGATGGCCGGCCGGCTGATGGTCTTCGACGGCCAGTCCGGGGAGGTTTTCGCCCAGGAGCTGCGGACCCTGCTGGCCGGCGGCACCCTGCCGCCGCTGGAGTTCACCTACGCCGAGTACCGCCGGCAGCTCGACGAGCGCCGCGACAGCCCGGAGTACGCGCGGGCCCGGAGCTACTGGCTGGACCGGATCGACGACCTGCCCGGCGCACCCGAGCTGCCGCTGCGCCGCGGCGGGCGGCACGAGGGCGCACTGGTGCGACGCACCTTCGCCCTGACGACCGAGCAGACCGCGGCGTTCAACACGGCGCTGCGGCGACGCCGGCTGACCCCGACGATGGCGGTGGCCGCCGCCTTCGCCCGGGTGCTGCGGCACTGGAGCCGGCACGAGCGCTTCACCGTCAACGTGATGTACGGCGAGCGGCAGGAGCTGCACCCGGACGTGTCCCACCTGATCGGCAGCTTCGCCAGCACCCTGCTGCTGGAGTGCTCCCCGGCCCCCGACCAGGCGGACTTCGCGGCGGACGCGACGGCGCTGCGCGGCCGGATGATGCGGGACTTCACCCACGGCGCGTTCGGCGGAGTGGCGGTGATCCGCGAGTTGAACCGCCGTTCCGGCACGGTCAACGGCGCGCGGATGCCGGTGGTGTTCACCAGCATGCTCGGCATCGGCTCGGACACCGACCCGGTCTTCTTGGAGCTGCTCGGCTGGCGGCGGCTGGAGTCGCTGGTACGCACCCCGCAGGTCGCCTTCGACCACCAGGTCTACATGCGGGCCGGCGAGATGGTGTTCAGCTGGGACACCGCCGACGGCCTCTACCCGCCGGGACTGGTCGACGACATGTTCGCCGCGTACCAACGGCTGCTGGTCGCGCTGGCCACCGACGACTCCGCGTGGGGCGCGACCCGCGGTGACGGGCTGACCCCGGGCGGGCAGCTCGCGGTGCGAGCTCGGGTCAACGACACCGCCGCCGAGGTCGCCCCGCGGACCCTGCACGGGATGTTCCTGACCCGGGCACGGCGCGAGCCGGACGCCACCGCCGTCATAACCTCGAGCGGCCACACCACGTACGGTCGGTTGCGGGCCCGAGCCGGTGTGGTCGCCGCCGCGCTTCGTGCCGCCGGGCGGGGCGGGGGCGACCGGGTCGCGGTGGTCGCCGAGCGGGGTGTCGACCAGATCGCCGCCCAGCTCGGCGTGCTGATGGCCGGCGCGGCGTACGTGCCGGTCTCTCCTGGTTGGCCGGCACGGCGACGGGCGCAGATCCTGGCCGGCGCGGCGGTCCGCGCGGTGCTGTCGGCGACCGACGACGGCGCGGCCGGCGCCCCCGACGACGCGACGCGGCTGCGCCTGGACGAGCTGCCGGCCGGTGACCTGCCGGACGCCGAGGCGGCGGACGACCCGGAGGCGTTGGCGTACGTCATCTTCACCTCCGGCACCACCGGCCGCCCCAAGGGCGTGATGATCCGACATCAGAGTGCCGCCAACACCATCCTGGACGTCAACGACCGGTTCGGCGTCACCGCCGCCGACCGTGTCCTGGCCGTTTCCGAGTTCACCTTCGACCTGTCGGTCTACGACGTGTTCGGTCTGCTCGCCGTCGGCGGGGCAGTGGTCGTGCCGGACGCCGACCAGGCCCGGGAGGTCGTCCACCTGCACGAGCTGGCCAGCCGGGCACAGGTGACCGTGTGGAACTCCGTGCCCGCCTACCTGGCGATGTTCGTCGACTTCGTCCGGTCGGTGCCGGGCCGCGCACGGCCCGGAGACCTGCGGCTGGCGATGGTCAGCGGGGACTGGGTGCCGCTGCCGTTGGGCCGGGACCTCGCCGAGATCGCCCCCGCCGCGCGTTGCGTCGCGTTGGGCGGCGCCACCGAGGCGTCGATCTGGTCCAACTGGTACGACGTGCCGGCCCGGCCGCCGGCGGACTGGACCAGCGTGCCGTACGGCTGGCCGATGCGCAATCAGCGCTTCCACGTCCTGGATCGGCGGCTGGCCGACCGCCCCGACTGGGTTCCCGGCGAGCTGTACATCGCCGGCCGGGGCCTGGCCGACGGCTACCTCGGCGCCCCGGAGCTGACCGCCGCGTCGTTCGTCGACCATCCGGTTACCGGCGAACGGCTCTACCGCACCGGCGACCTCGGCCGGTACTGGCCGGACGGGGTGATCGAGTTCCTCGGCCGGGACGACCCGCAGGTAAAGATCAACGGCTTCCGGGTGGAACTGGGTGAGATCGAGGCCGCCCTGGTCGACCAGCCCGGAGTCGACGACGCGGTGGTGGTCGCCCGCCGGGACGAGCGCGGCGCGTCACTGGTGGCCTTCGTCACCTGTGCCGATGCCGTCCCCGGCTTCGCCGACACGCTGCGCGACGGGCTCGGGACGACGCTGCCCGGCTACCTGGTTCCGCCGGTCATCGAGATCCGCGAGACGCTCCCACTGACCACCAACGGCAAGGTCGACCGGGCCGCGCTGACCGCCGCCGCCGCGGGTCTCGCCCCGGCCGCCGGAGAGTTCCAGGCCGCCCGCACACCCACCGAGCACCTGCTGGTCGCCCTCTGGTCCAGCCTGCTCGACCAGCCCAGGATCGGCGTCGACGACGGATTCTTCGCCCTGGGCGGTAGTTCTCTGCAGGCCGCGCAGCTGATGAACCGGGTGGAACGGGAGTTCGGCGCCCGACTGCCGCTGGCCGCCCTCTACCAGCACAGCACGGTGGCCGGGCTCGGCCGGCTGCTCGACGCCGGACGCCCCGCGGCGGGTGCGGTGCAGGAACTCGCGCCGGGCGACGGTCCGCCGGTGGTGCTGATCCACCCGGTTGGCGGTGACCTGCTCTGCTACCGGGGGTTGGTGGATCTGTTGCGGGCCGACTGGTCACTGCTCGGCGTCGCCGCACCGGCTCTGATCAGCGGTTCCCTGGCGCCGCCGACCCTGACCGGGCTGGCCCGGCAGCACCTCGCGGACCTGCTGCCGGCGCTGCCGGCGGAGGGCCCGGTGCGGTTGGTCGGCTGGTCCCTCGGTGCCGTACTCGCGTACGAGATGGGGCGGCTGCTCACCGCGGACGGTCGAGACTGCGTGGCGGTTCTCGTCGATCCGTGGGTGGGGCCGGCCGCGGCCGGCGAACCCACCGCCGACGAGCTGGTCCGGGCGTTCCTCACCGACGTCACCCGTGGCGACGTCACCCGGGACGTGTCGGTCGATCCGCGGGTGAGCGCCGAGGAGGCACTGCGCCGGGTCTGGCCCACGGTGGCCCCTCGGGCAGAGCTGGCCTCGCTCGATTTCGACACGGCCGTCCGGCTGTTCGGCGTCTTCGCCGCGCACACCCGGGCCCTGGTGCGCTACGACGTGCCCGACGCCCCCGGGCTCACCGTGCACCTGCTGGAGGCCACCGGGGGGTTGGCCGGCGCGGCCGGCGGCTATCTGGTGCCGCTGCGGGACCGGCTGCCCGAGGGCGGGTGGGCCAGCCGTCGTACCGTACCGGGAGACCACTTCGCGGTGGCCGATCCCGCCGGTGTGGCGGCGGTCGCCGCCGCCGTCGCCGGGGCGCTGGCCGGCCACTGACCGACGGCCGCTCCGGCCGCGGCCCACCGCACGGCGCCTCCCTTCCGGGATCGCGACCCGGCTGCGAGTTCGCAATCCCGGCGGTGGAGGTGTCGCGTGGTGGGCAGCGGGTGACCGGTCAGGACCGGTGCAGGCGGTCGAGCAGGTCCGCGCGGATGGCCGGCCGGCTGCCGAAGACCAGCAGGAACAGCGCCTCCCGCATGAGCCGCTCGGCGGGCCGGTTCCGCAGCACGGCCGCGCTACCGGTGGTGGTGGCGCAGAGTCCGGCGGCCCGCAGCGCGAGCGCCGACGCCGCGGCCCGCGCCGACGGCAGCCGCTCCGGCCCGGCCGCGTCGAGCGTCGCCCGGCACGCGTCGACGGCCTCGTCGAGCGGGCTGGCGCCGATCAGCCGGGCGCAGCGGGTCGCCACGCCCAGTGGCAGCGACCCGTTGAAGCGCAGCGTCGCCGGGTCGTTCCGCAGGTAGACCTCGTGCGGGACGGTGCCGGTGACGCGCTGTTCGGGGACGAAGTGCCCGGTGAAGGTCACCTGCACCGTGCGGCTCGCGGCCACCGCCACCATGTCGATCGGGGCGACCGTCAGGGTGTCGCTCTCCTTGGCGTCGAGCAGGGACCAGACCAGCGTGTCCGATGCGTCCCGCGCGGCGGTGAACAGGGTGTCGACCAGGCCCCAGCCGGTCACCCAGGGGGCGACGCCGTGCAGCACGTAACCCCCGTCGACCGCCTCGGCGCGGACCGCCGCTGGGCCGGGCCGGGTGGCGGCGATGGCCAGTCCGGCCCGGCGCACGCCGCGGCACAGCGGCTCCAGCCACTCCTGCGGGATACCGGGACGCTGGCTTCTTGTCGCCGCCATCACCGCGCTGTGGTGCTGGGCCCAGACGAAAGCGGTGGTGAGGCAGCCGCTGGCGATGAGTTCGAGGGCCCGGGCGGCAGTGGTGGTGTCCTCGGCGGACATGTCGCTGAACGCAGGCGGCCCGGCAAGGCCGTAGAAGCCCTCCTCGGCGAGCAGGTCGAGGTGGGCGATCGGGACCGTGTCGGAGGCGTCGACCGTCTCCGCCGCCGGAAACAGCACCTCCTCGGCGATACGATCCGCTCGATCCAGCACCTTGGCAGAGTTGCTCATGGTCGGTACACCGTCCGTTCTGTCGTGGAGGTCGGTGTGGGGTTTGGCTGACAGCCTAACGAACAGCTCACCGACAACCTAGATACGTCACCGCTGAACGGTGTTGTGTTTGTTGTGTTGCCGTTAGGCTGTGGGTAGACAGGCGACGGCAGCGAGGAGCCCGAACGGTGAGCGAAGACCCGGCGGCGAGAGCACGGGCGGTCGGCACGTTCTACGACCTGATGGGCACCTTCCTGGAGGCCGTCTACGGCGACAACCTGCACTACGGGTTCTGGGTCGACGAGCACGACGAGAGCCCGATGCCGCAGGCGCAGGAGCGGCTCAACGACGAACTCGCCCGCCGGCTGGTCGTCCGCGCCGGTCACCACGTCCTCGACATCGGCTGCGGCACCGGCGGCCCGGCACGCCGGGTCGCCCAGGTCACCGGCGCCACGGTCACCGGGGTGACGTTGAGCGGGGGTCAGGTCACACGCGCCATGGAGCTGGCGGCCAAGGAGGGGATTCACGAGCGGACACGGTTCGCCCAGGCGGACGTCACCGCCCTGCCCTTCCCCGACGCCCACTTCGACGCGGCGCTGGCCCTGGAGGTGCTGGTGCACGTGCCCGACAAGGCCGCCGCCCTCGCCGCGGCCCACCGGGTGCTGCGACCGGGAGGCCGGCTGGTCCTGGCCGAGCTGATCCTCGCCCGGTCGATGTCAGCCGAGCAGGAACGCATCTGGTCGGCGATGCCGATGTCCACCCCACCGGCCGCCGGTGAGTACCTCGACCAGGTGCGTGCCGCCGGTTTCGCAGTCGACGAGGCCCTCGACGCCACCCCGCACATCCGCCGGTCGTTCCAGGTCACCCGGGAAGCGGTGGCGCGCGAACGCGAGCGGCTGGCCGGGACGTACGGACCGCGGGTGCTACGCCAGGTCAGCAACGCGGTACTCGACCTGCAAGCGGTCGCCGAGGACTGCCTGGGCTATCTGGTACTCACCGCGCGCCGGCCCGGGTAGCCGTCCCGGCCGACCCGGCGGCTCGTCGTGCCGGACGGGTCGCCGGTTTACTCCGACTCGAGGAGGAAGCGTGTACCGACCCCGCGCCATCCATCGCGCCGTCGCCCGGTTGTCCGGCGCGCCGGCCGGGCGAACCTGGCCCCGGACCTTCGCCGACCGGCTCACCCACCCGGTTCCCGGGCCCGCCGCGGTGCTGCGGCTGATGCGTGAGCGGGGCAACCGGCCCACCGGCGGCACCGGGCGGGTGCCGGTACGCGACGGCGCCGAGGTGCCGGAGGTGGCGTCGGCAGAGACCGCAGTGACCTGGATCGGCCACGCCACCTGTCTGGTGCAGCTCGGCGGCCGGACGGTGCTGACCGACCCGGTGTGGTCGGACAGGATCCCCGGCACTCCCCGCCGGTTCACCCCGCCCGGGCTACCGTGGGGGGCCCTGCCGCGCGTCGACACGGTGGTGATCAGCCACAACCACTTCGACCATCTGGACGAGCCGACCATCCGCCGGCTGCCCCGGGACACACCGGTCCTCGTGCCCGCGGGGCTCGGCTGGTGGTTCCAGGCCCGACGGTTCCGCGCCGTGACCGAGCTGGACTGGTGGGAGTCGGCGACCGTAGGCGGCCTGCGTTTCGACTTCACCCCGGCGCACCACTGGAGCCGGCGGGGAGTCTTCGACACCTGCCAGAGCCTGTGGGGCGGTTGGCTGATGACCGCGTCCGGCGAGTCCGACCGCCGGGTGTTCTTCGCCGGGGACTCCGCCTACGGGTCGGCGTTCGCCGAGATCGGGGCACGGTTCCCGGGCATCGACGTCGCGCTGCTGCCGGTCGGCGCGTTTCGTCCCCGATGGTTCATGAAGCCCTTGCACATGGACCCGGCCGAGGCGGTGCGGGCCTGCGGCGACCTGGGCGCGGAGCGGATGGTGACCATCCACTGGGGCACCTTCGCGCTGTCCGCGGAGCCGGTGCTGGCGCCGGTCGAGTTGGCCCGCAAGGCCTGGGCCGGCGCAGGGCGTCCCACCGCCACGTTGTGGGACCTTGCTATCGGCGAGAGTCGGGTGCTGGCCGCGACGACCACACCGCACTGACCCACCCGCGAACCCCCGGCTCGTCACCGGCGCACCCGGCGCCGCCTCGTTGGGGGCCTACCTCGCGCGGGAGAGCGGTCACTCCTCGGCTACCAGGCAGGCGGTAGCAGATACTCCGCACCATGAGCGGCATCTAACCTCAGGCAGACATGGACACGAGGAACATGTCTGCAAAAGGACGCGGACCTCGTCACCACGACAGCACCGCCCGCCGACCGCGGTGGCCGGTGCCGCGAAACCAGCTGCGCGGCACCGCGCCATTGATCGTGCGGCGGTCAGCGACCGGTGTCCGCCACTCGGGCCTTGCGCGACGCCCGGCCCGCGAAGAACGCCCGCGGTGCCAGCGCCGCCTGGTGCGGCAGCATCAGCGGCAGCCGGTCACCGGTCTCCTGCCGCCAGATGAACAGGTGCGCACCCGTGTCGCCCATCGCCCCCTTGGCGAACTTCGGCTGGTTGACCGTGACGAAGGCCAGCTCGGTGTACTCGGTCTCGCGGCGCAACACCAGGTCGCGCAGGATCTTGCCGCCGGTGTGGCTCGGGGCGATCCCGTTGCCGGTGTATCCGTGCCCGTAGACCACGCCCCCGGCGGCGCGGCCGAACTGCGGGATGAAGGTCCGGCTCCAACCGATCGGCCCGCCGAAGGCGTGGCTGAACCGAACGTCACCCCAGGCCGGGAAGAACCGGGCGAAGGACTCCCGCAGATCACGGTAGGCGACAGCGTTCCGGATGTGCCCCCGGCCGGTGTCCCGGCCGTCGAAGTAGTACCACCGCCCGCCGGACCAGACCACCCGGTTGTCGGAGGTCAGCCGGGCCGCGTGGGCGAAGGACAGCGAGTTGCTGACGCCCTCCCGGCCCGGCCAGTTCACCCGCTCCAACTGAGCATCGGTCAACGGCTCGGTCACCATCAGGTAGTTCCACACCGGCATCACCTTGGTGTGCGTCTGGCCGAAGCTGTGCTGCCAGGCATTGGTGGCCAGCACCACCTCGTTCGCGGTGACAGTGCCGGTCGGAGTGCTCACCTTGTATCCGTTGCCCACCCGCCGCACGTCGACGGCCGGGGTCCGCTCGTGGATGTCGACGCCCTGGCCACGCACCACCCGCGCCAGTCCCTGCACCAGGCGGTGCGGATTGACCAGGGCACCGGTGGTGCGCAACGCACCGAGCACCTGCGGGGAACCGATCCGCTCCTGCGCCTCGTCGCGCCCCATCAGCTTGAACGAGCCCCGCAGGCCGGTGCGTTCGCTGCGCTTGACCTGGAGTTCGAGCCGGGCCAACTGCTTGCGGTCGGTCACCACCTGGAGCATGCCGTTCATCGCGAAGTCCGCGTCGATGTCGTACTGCCGGCAGAACCGGCCGATGTCGATGATCGAGCGGGCACCGGTGCGGTAGACCCCGGCGGCCTTCTGCCGGCCGTAGTACCACAGCAGCCGCCGCAGCACCTTGCCGGCGGTGAGCCCGACGAAGCCGCCGTTGGCGCTGGACGCGCCGCTGCCCACCGTGTGGCTCTCCAGCACCCGGATACGCGCCGCGGGTTCGGCCTCGGCGAGGAAGTGCGCCGCCCAGAGGCCGGTGTAGCCTCCGCCGACGATACAGATGTCGCAGCTCGCGTCGCCGTCGAGGGGCTCGCCCACCTCGACCGGCTCGGTGTCGTGCCAGTAGACGCTGTTCTGGGTCTCTTCCACGTCAGTCTCCATGTCGTCGGTACCGGCGTCCGTGCCGCACGGCACGGCGGTCGGTGGACGCTGACCCACGCCATGGGTCCGCGGCGGCGGACCGCGTCCACCATCAGCAGCGTATGTTGTTTTTAGCTGGACCCGACAGTCAACGCTTGCCGCTGGCCGGTGTCGCCTGACCGGCGGCGGCCCGCTCGGCCCGACGCTGCTGGCGCAGACGGTCCATGAAGTAGTCCGCGTTCAGCCAGTAGAACTCCAGCCAGATGTTGTCCGGATCGCGCAACCAGATGCCGTAGCCCGCCTCCAGGAACAGCTCACGGACGCCGGAGTGCATGGCTCCGACGGCATCGAGGTGCTCCGCCCACCGGTCGAGGTCGATCCGCTCGGGCACGTGGTAGCCGAGGTGGTGCAGGCCGACCCGCCGCTCGTCGAAGGGCTCCGGATCGGCCTCGGCGGCCTGTCCGAGAACGATGGCGGCCAGCGACTGCCGGTGCACCAGCGTCCGGAAGGTGAATCCGGACTCGGCTGGTGTGGCGTCTCGGACGACGGTGAAGTCCATGACCCGCCAGTACCACTCGGTGCTGCGGTCCAGGTCGCGCACGGTCAGGTTGACGTGGGTGCTGCCGTTGAGTTTGGGCACAGGACGCATCATAGGCGGTTGGCTCGTATCTTGGGTGTGGCGTGTTGTCATTGGTACCCGGTAACGTGTCCTCACCTGGCAGCTGGCCGCCGGTACCGGCCCGAACGGATGTGAGGAACCGGGCATGCATCTGAACGTGTTCACCCAGTGCTCTCCGTCACCCCAGTTCAAGGGCATGTGGAGGGTCTCGGGCGACCGGACGGCGACCGGATACCGTTCGCTGGAGTACTGGATGTCGCGGGCCCGGCAGTTGGAGGCGGCCTGCGTGGACGCGCTCTTCTTCGCGGACATCCACGGCGTCTACGACGTCTACCGGGGGTCGTGGGCCCCCGCGGTGCGGCACGCCGTGCAGATTCCCTCGATCGACCCGGCGCTGCTGCTGTCCGCGCTTGCGGCCACCACGCGGCACCTCGGCTTCGCAGTCACCTACTCCACCACCTACCACGCCCCGTACGAGTGCGCCCGGCTCTTCTCCTCGCTGGACCACCTGACCGGCGGCCGGGTCGGTTGGAACATCGTCACCTCCTACCTGCGCTCGGCCACCGCCAACGGCCTCGGCGACTACCTGGACCACGACGAGCGCTACGACCGCGCCGACGAGTACGTCCAGGTGACCCGGGCCCTGTGGGAGGAGAGCTGGGACGCCGACGCGGTGGTGCGGGACGCCGGGCGCGACATCTTCACCGACCCGACCCGGGTCCACGAGATCGACCATCACGGCCGGTGGTTCTCGGTGCGCGGTCCGCACCAGTGCGAACCGTCGCCCCAACGCACCCCGGTGCTCTACCAGGCCGGCTCGTCGCCGCGGGGGATCGAGTTCGCCGCCCGGCACGCCGAGGTGGTCTTCCTGACCCTGGCCGACCCCACCGCCGGCGCCGAGCCGGTGGCCAACCTGCGCGCCGCAGCCGTCCGGCACGGCCGGGACCCACACGCGGTGAAGGCGCTGCAGGGAACCATGGTCATGGTCGGCCGGGACCGCGCGGAGGCGAAGGCCAGGGCCGAGGCGTACAACACGCTCTGGAGCAGCGAGGGGCAGCTGGCCAAGTGGTGTGGCTGGATGGACATCGACCTCTCCGCCTTCCCCGACGACACCCCGGTCGACGAGATCCGCAGCCAGGCCAGCCACTCCTTCCTCGGCTTCCTTCGCAAGCTGACCCCGGACCGGACCTGGACGGTGGGCGACGTGAAGTACCTCGTCTCCCGACCTCGCCGGCCCCGGGTCGAGGCCCCGGTGACCCTGTTCGGCACTCCCGAGCAGGTCGCCGACCGGATGGAGCAGTGGCTCGAGGTCGCCGACGTGGACGGTTTCAACCTCATCCCGTGCCCGCCGTCGGGCGGTGTGGACGACATCTGCGACCTGCTGATCCCCGAGCTGCAACGACGGGGCCTGTTCCGCACCGCGTACGACCCGGCGGAGAGCACCCTGCGGGAACGATACTTCGGCGCCGGCAAACGCACCTACTCCGACCGGGCCCGCACCATGGCCACCCGGGAAGGCTGAGCAGATGGACCTGCGTGACACCGAGGAGCAGGCCGCCTTCCGCACCGGGCTACGCGCCTGGCTCGCCGTCCAGGTGCCCCGATTCGCCGTGGACGCCTCCGGGACGCCCCACGGCTGGACGAAGGCGTTGCACACCGCCGGCTACACCGGGCTGACCTGGCCGGCGCGCTACGGCGGACGCGGCCTGTCCCCCACCTACCAGGGCATCTACGCCGAGGAGAGTGCTCTCGCCGGGGCGCCGGACCACATCAACGTCATCGGCCTCGGCATGGTCGGGCCGACCATCGTCGAGCACGGCACGCCGGAACAGCAGAACCGTTTCCTGGAACCGATCCTCTCCGGCGAGATGGTGTTCTGCCAAGGGTTCTCCGAGCCCGACGCCGGCTCCGACCTGGCCGCCGTCCGCACCCGGGCGGTGGCGACCGCCGGTGGCTGGCGGGTCACCGGCGAGAAGGTCTGGTCGTCGTACGCCCACCAGGCCGACTGGTGTCTGCTGCTGGTCCGTACCCAACCAGGCTCCGATCGGCACCGGGGGCTGACCTGCCTGCTGGTCGACATGCGCTCGCCGGGCGTCCAGGTGCTACCGCTGCGGCAGAACACCGGCGACAGCGACTTCAACCAGATCGTACTCACCGACGCGTTCGTGCCGGCCGACTGCGTCCTAGGCCCGGTCGGCGAGGGCTGGCGGATCGCGATGACCACGCTCGCACACGAACGGGGCACGTTCGGCATCACGCTGACCGCCCGGCTCAGCGTCGAGTTCGGCCGGCTGGTGCGGACCGTGCGCGAACTCGGGCTCACCGCCGATCCGGCGGTCCGGGCCGAGATCGCCGACCTGCACGTGCACCTTCAGGGACTGCGCTGGACCGGCTACCGGGCGATGACCGCGCTGAACCGCACCGGGAGGCCCGGGCCGGAGAGTTCGATTCTCAAACTGCACTGGTCGGTGACCAACCAGCGGCTGGCGGCGTTCGCGCTGCGGCTGCTGGGCCCGGCCGGCATGCTGGACGGCCCGGACAGCCACGCCGCCGGCCACTGGCAGCACCTGCGGCTGCGCAGTCGGGCCAACTCGATCGAGGGCGGCACCTCGGAGATCCTGCGCGGCATCATCGCCGAGCGCGTCCTCGGCCTGCCCCGAACCCGGTGACCCTGCGGCGGAAAGGATTCTCGGATGGACTTCGCCCTCACCGACGAGCAGCGTGACCTGCAGGTCGCTGCCGCACGCTACCTCGCCGACCGGTACCCGCTGGACCGGATCGCGGCGCTCGCCGACGCCACCGCCGGGGATCCCGACGCCTGGCCGGAGCTGCGCCGGCAGGGCTGGTGCGACCTCGAGTTGGGCATGGTGGAGAAGGGGCTGCTGGCCCAGGAGAGCGGCTACGCCCTACACCCGACCGCGTGGTGGAGCACGGTGGGGCTGGCCCAACCTGTGCACCGCGCGGCCCGCGCCGCCATGCCACCCGGACCGCTCACTCTGGCCTGGCAGGACGAGGCCGGGACAGACGGCGGGTGCCGGGCGGTCCCCTACGGCGGCGGTTGGCGACTGTCCGGCATCCGGTGTCTGGTCACCGACGTGACCGAGGCGTCCGGTGTGCTGGTCGCCGCGGACACCCCCGACGGCCTCGCCCTGTTCGCGGTGACGTCGCCCGCCGACGGCATGACCGTCGCGCCGCAGCCCACCCTCGACCGGCTGCGTCGGACCGCTCGGCTGCGATTCGCCGATACACCGGCCGAGCCGATGGTGGCCGCGGACACCGGGCGCCAGGTGCTGGCCGCCGCCCGCCGGCACGGCGGCACCCTGCTGGCCTGCGAGGCGGTCGGGGTGGCCCGGCGGGCCCTGGACCTGGCCCGACGGCACGCCGAGGAGCGGGTGCAGTTCGGTCGCCCGATCGGTGCGTACCAGGCGGTGGCGCACCGGCTCGCCGACAGTTACGTGGCGGTCGAGCTGGCCACGTCGCTGTCGCTGCGGGCCGCGTGGCTGGTCGGTGCCGCCGACCGCGGCGACGCCGACGAGACGGAGGTGTCCCAGGCGTACGCCGAGGCCGTGGTCGCGGCCCGCCGGGCGGCGGTAGGCGCCTGCGAGGCCGCCCTCCAGGTCACCGGAGGGCTCGGCGCGACCTGGGAGTATCCGCTGCACTGGTGGTACCGCCGCGCGCTCTGGCTGGACTGCTTCGACCTTCCCACCGCCGCGCACCTCGCCACGCTCGCCAGTCACGTGCTGGCCGCACCCGCGTGACCGACCGACAAGGAGCCGTGATGCTGACGAAACGACGCCCCAGGATCGACGTGCCGGCCATCCTGCGGCTGATGGAGGTCGGTGACTATCTGCTGCCGTACACGATCCGGGCGGTCTGCCTGCTGGGGGTGGCCGACCAGCTGACGCACGGGCCACGCCCGGTCGCCGAGCTGGCCCGGGCGGTCGGGGCGGACGAGCCGGCGCTGACCAAGGCGCTGCGCTACCTGGCCACCCGCGACCTGTTCGCCGAGGTGGCTCCGGGGGAGTTCGGGTTGACCCCGATGGCCGACCTGCTGCGGGCCGACCACCCGTACTCCGCCCGGGACATCTTCCTCTCCCCCGTGGTGTGCACCCGGGCGATGGAGGGTCTCGACCACACGCTGCGCACCGGCGAGGGCGCGTTCGACGCCGTGCACGGCATCGGGATGTGGGAGCACTTCCGCGGCAACCCCACCGACGGCGAGGCCTTCGACAAGGTGATGAGTGGGGTCACCGGGATGGAGCTGCAGGCCATCCTGCGCGCCTCGAACTGGTCGCGGTTCGGCACGGTGGTGGACGTCGGCGGTGGGAACGGCCGGTTCCTCGGCGACCTGTTGGCCCGCTACCCGACGATGCGCGGGGTGCTGTTCGACCTGCCCACGGTGGTCGTGAACGCGCCCGCGACGCTCGCCGGGGCCGGGGTGGCCGACCGGGTCCGGATCGTGCCCGGCAGTTTCCTCAGCGACGAGATCCCACCGGGCGGCGACGCGTACGTGCTCAAGCGGATCCTCTACAGCTGGAGCGACGAGGTCGCCACCGACGTGCTCAGGCGCATCCGCGACGCCATGTCCGACGACGGCCGGGTGTTCATCCTCGAAGCCGGCCGGCAGTCCGAGGAGGAGACCAGCCCGTTGGCCCGCCGGATGGACATGCTGATGTTGACCCTGAGCGCCGGCGGCGCGCGCAGCCTCGACGAGCAGCGGGCCCTGCTGGCCGAGGCCGGTCTGGAGCTGGTCAGCGCCACGTCCACGGTGATGTTCCCGGTCATCGAGGCCCGACCGGTATGACCCGCCTGCTGTCCTGGCTGGCGGAGCCGAGGTCCGACCGGGGTATCCGGTTCGCCCGCCCGGACGGCGGCTGGGACCGGTGGTCGTACGACGAGTTGGCCGGGCTCACCCACGAGTACGCCGCCGGCCTCGTCGCCCACGGGGTCCGCCCGGGCGACGTGGTGACGGTGGTGCTGCCGAGCGGCCCGGCGTTCGTCGGCGCGCTGTTCGGGACGCTGCTGGCCGGAGCGACGGCGTCACCGCTGGCGCCGGCCGCCACGTTCGGCGATCCGGACCGGTACGCCGAGCACGTCACGTCCGCGCTGGCCGCGGCACGTCCCCGGTTGGTCGTGGTCGACGCCGCGGCCGGCGCGGCGGTGACGCCGGTGGCCAGCCGGACGGGGGTGCCCACAGTCGACCAGGACGATGTTCGCGGCGGGCCGCTGGGAGCGCACCGGCCCGCCCCGGCACGGTTGGCGCTGGTGCAGTTCACCTCGGGGACCACCGGCAGCGTCCGCGGTGTGCAGGTTCCGTACCCGGCGTTGGAGGCCAACGTCACGGCGATCCGGCGATGGTTGGAGATGACCCCGGACGACGCCACCGCCTCCTGGCTTCCGGTGCACCACGACATGGGGCTGGTCGGCTGTCTGCTGGCACCGATCGTCACCGGCGCCGACCTGTGGCTGCTGTCGCCGGCGGACTTCGTCCGGCAGCCCACCCGGTACCTGGCATGCTTCGGCCGGCTCGGTGCCCGGTTGTCCGCGATGCCGGGCTTCGGGCTGGCCCACGTGGTCCGCCGGGTGCGCCCGGAGCAGCTGGCGGGGATGGATTTCCGCCAGTGGCGGGCGGTGATCGTCGGCGCCGAGCGGGTCCTGCCCGCCACCCTGGACCGCTTCGCCGCGTTGCTCGCCCCGCACGGCCTGCGGCGGGAGTCGCTGCTGCCGGCGTACGGCCTGGCCGAGGCGACGCTGGCGGTGACCGGGGTGCCGCTGCGCACCGGCTGGCGGCAGTCCACGGGCCCGGACGGAGTGCCGGTGGTCGGGTGTGGTGTGCCGCTGGCCGGTTCCCGGGTGACGATCGTCGGCGACGACGGGCAGCGCACCGACGACGGCCTACCGGGTGAGATCGTGGTCGGCGGAACGGGGGTCGCCGACGGCTACGTGGGGGCCGACGGGATCCGGACGACGGCCTTCGCCGGCGGCACGCTTCGCACCGGCGACGCCGGCTTCGTCCGGGGCGGGGAACTGTTCGTCCTGGGCCGGATGGGTGACAGCCTGAAGATCCGCGGTCGCGCCGTCTTCGCCGAGGACCTGGACGCGGTGCTCTGCGGAGAGTTGGCGGTGCCGCCCGGCCGGTTGGCCACCGTGCTCGGGCTGCGAGCCGGTACGCCCACCGCGGTGGTGTATCTGGAACATCCGCGGCAGGAGTGGCTGTCCCGGATCCCCGCGCTGCTGCGCCCGCTGGTCGACGACGCGACGGTGGTCACGGTGCCGGTGCCCGCCGGCGGGGTGCCCCGTACCACCAGCGGTAAGCCGAAGCGCCGCCTGCTGTGGCACCGCCACACATCCGACGCACCGGCGCCACCCCGGTAGGAGCCGCCGTCCGCCGGGGGGTCAGGCCCGCCGGTAGGGTCGGTCAGGGCCGGCGGAGGGTGCGGCTGATGCCGGCCAGCACCTTGCCGCGCTGCGGCACCAGATAGAAGTGGTTGCCGTCGAAGACGGTGAGGTCGAAGGCGCTACGGGTGTACTCCGCCCAGGCCGCCACCTCGTTGACCGGAGCCTCCGGGTCGGCGTCGCCGACCAGGGCGGAAATCGGCGTCCACAATAGCCCCTCGGAGGGACGGTAGCTCTCGATCAGCTGGTAGTCCGCCCGTAGCGTCGGCATCAGCGCCGACCGCAGCTGCGGGTTGTCCAGGGCGTCCTGATCGGTGCCGCCGAGCCGACGCAGCTCCGCCCAGAGAACGTCGTCCGGGCCGAGGTGCTTGCTGCCCGGCCGGTGGTAGCGCGGTGCGGGACGGCCGGAGACGAACAGGTGCGCCAGGGGCAGTTCCAGTCGCCGCTCCAGCCGGTGGGCGACCTCGTAGGCCACGGCGGCGCCCATGCTGTGACCGAACAGGGCAAGCGGCAGGTCGCGGCGGGGGGCGAGCACCGCGGCGACCAGGTCGGCCAGTACGCCCATGGACACCAGCGGGGGCTCGGCGATCCGGTCCAGCCGACCCGGGTACTGCACCGCCAGCAGCTCGATGTCGTCCGGCAGTTCAGCCGGCCAGGCACGGTAGAACGGCGCGCTGCCGGTGGCGTGCGGGAAGCAGACCAACCGAATCCGCGCCGTCGGACGCGGCCGGTGGCAGCGCAGCCACCGCCGGGCGGTCACGTCCACCGCGCTCATCAGCTCACCGCCGCGTCGCCGGCGGCCGCGAGCGCCTTCAGGTCGTCGACGCCGAGCATCCGGGGCGCGTCCGCCGTCAGCAGCTCGGGCGGGCCGAGGATCACCGTCAGCTCCTGCCACAGCTGGCAGAGGGTGAGGTGGTACTGCCCCTGCCGCAGCGGGTCCTCACCGCGCTCGACGGTGTCCCGTAGCATCCGCACCGCCCGTCGTACGCCCTCCGGCCAGGTGGTGCCGAAGACGGTGTCGTAGTGCGGCACCTCGGTCGGGCCGAATACGATCGCGCTGGGGGTGCTGGTGTCGCGTAGCCCGGCGAAGTGCGGGTCGGCGCCGATCCCGGCGACCTCCCGCGGAAAGTCGGGACGCGCCGTCCACACCGTCGGACCGTGGGTACCGACCAGGGAAAGGTTGCCGGCTTCGGTGCCGATGGTGACCCGGTGCATGAGGTGCGCGTAGTTGTCCGGGTCGGCCGGATCCATCTGGTTCTGCACCCGGAGGGTGATCGGCACGCCGGCCAGCACCCCGTCGAGGCTGCGGAACGGCAGGTCCAGACCGGTCGCGCCGGTCACCGCCGCCGGTAGCGGGGACAGATCGGTGAACCGCCAGGGCCGCACCCCACCGAGGGCCTGGCCGAGCAGGTCCAGCAGGGAGTACGCCAGCTGGAAGCCGCAGGCCGCGTCGATGTAGCGGGCCGGCTGTCGGCGCAGCAGTTCGCGGGCCGCGCCCAGGAACCGGCGCACCGGCGTGATGTGCCGGTAGAACGGGTTGAGTTGGTACACCACCGCGTGCCTGCGGGCCTGCCGGAGGCAGCGGGCCAACTCGTCGTGGTGCAGTGGGTGCTCCTGCAGCACGTGGATGCCCCGCGCCATCAGCTCCGTCGCCAGCTCGGAACCCCGCCCGCCGAGCAGCCCTCCACGGATCACCACGCAGGCGATGTCGATGTCGTCCGGCAGCTGGTCGACGCCGGTGTACAACGGCACTCCGTAGTGCTCGGCGCAGGCCCGAGACCGGTTGCTGCCGCCGGCGAGGACACCAGCGAGCTGGAACCCCGGATCGGCCTGCCGGAACGATTCCAGATAGACCTGACCGAACCGCGTGCCGCAGACGACCACACGGGTGGGGCGGTTCATATCACGTCCTCCTCGTAGGCGGCGTCGACGGAGTCGGCGACCACGGACGCGAGCGGCACCGCGGGCGCCGTCGCCAGCGCGGCGAAGGTGTCGGTCGGGTCGAGCGTCTCGGCGGCGTGGTGGACCCCCGGGGGCACCGCTCCGGTGAGTACCGCCCGCGCCGTCAGCGCGGCCATCGTGCCGGTGAGTTCACTGGCACCGGTGCCGCACACCGCGGCGGTCCGACCGCCGTCGGGACCGGCCAGCGTGACCACCACGTTCTGGTAGGGACGGTGCCCGAACACATCGAGTTCGGCGGCCCGGCAGAGCAGTTCGGCGGCTTCCCGGCGACCGGCGGCCCCCGGACGCGGCGCGGTCCGCAGCGCGGTCAGCACCCGGTCCCCGGCGAAGACCGAGTACCAGTCGAGCCGCCGCAGCCCCAGTGCGGAGGCGGCGCGGGCCGCCTCCGCACTGAGATACGGCTGCCCGGTGACCAGTTCGGGGAAGAACGGCACGGCGATGTCGCCGACCGGAGCCAGCGCGCCCCGCACCACCCGGCCGTCCCGCCACGCCGCGGACGGCCAGCCGAAGCTCGCGTCCGCCGCGACGTAGTCGATGGCGGCGGTGAGGGTGAACCGGTCCCGGCCGCCGACGTACCCGGCCAGCCGGTCGCCCTGCGGCAGTTGCGCGGCGAGTAGCCGGGGCAGCAGCCCGGACAGCCCGGGCATCATGCCCGCCGACACCACCGCGGCCCGGGTCCCGTCACCGGCGGTGAGCACGTGTGCCACCGTGTCGTACAGCGCGTCGTCGCCGGCGGCATCGACGTAGTCCGCCCCGGCATCGACGGCGGCCCGGGCGACGGTGTCGGTCAGGTCGATCGCGGGGCCGGCGCAGTTGAGCACCACCCGGGCGTCGGAGCAGAACCGGGCCAGCGCGGCCGGGTCCCGGGCGTCGACGGCCACACTCTCGACTCCGGCGACCGCCACCGGCCGCCGGGCCCCGGCCCGTAGCTGGCCGACATCCCAGGACCGCAGCAGGTCCAGGGCGGCCCGGCCGACCGCGCCGGAAGCACCGAGGACGGCGACGGCGGTCACCGGGTCGACTCCGGATCGGCGGCCGCGATGGCCGCCACGGCCTTCTCCCCCAGCACCGCCCGGTGGTCGCCGTCGACGTCGAGCTCCCGCACCTCGCCGAGGCACAGGTCGGACCAGAACTCCAGTTCGTCAGCGGAGTAGGGCACGTCACCGGTCGGTCGCAGCACGGTGATGTCACCGGCGTAGAGGGTCGGCTCGTAGCCGACGGTCGCGGCGAGCCGTGCGGCGAACCCCTCGCCGATCGGTGCGTCGCCGGTCTCCGCCCGATGGGCCTCGGTGGAGTCGGGCAGCGTCGACGGACGCCACGGGGAGATCAGCACCAGCTCCGCAACCTGCTGGCCGGCCTCGGTCAGCGACCGGGCCACCTCCAGTGCGAGGGTCGCGCCGAGGCCGTGCCCGACCAACCGGACCGCGGCGCAGCCGGCCCCGGTGATCGACCGGGCCTGTTCGGCCGCGGCCCGGGGCAGGTCGTCGAGTGGGCCCGCGGTCAGCCCGAACACCGGGCCGGTGGCCGCGAGGTGCGGCACCAACGCGGTGTACCCGTCGACGATGCCGTCGCAGCCCGGCACCAGCACCCACGGGACACCCGGGTTGGTGTCGTCCAGCATCGACAGCCCACCGCCCGGGGTCGTCGCCCCGGTGCCCGACCCGTCGGTCGCGGTGGTGGCCGCCGACTCGGCCTCGATGTGCCCGGCGAGGGCGGCGACGGTGGGCTGTTCCAGTACCTGACGCAGCACCTGGTCGAAGAAGAGGTCGGCGGCCTGCGGGATCTCGTTCAGGACCCGGCCGGTGATCTGCGCGGCGACCAGGGAGTCGCCCCCGAGTTCGAACAGGTTCTCCTCGCGGCCGACCCGCGGCACCCGCAACGCCTCGGCCCACACCGCCGCCAGCCCGCGCTCCAGGTCGCTGCCGGGTGCGCTGGACCCGGTGGTCGGCACCGGCTCCCGGCGGGGCAGGCGTCGCCGCAGCGCGGCCCGGTCGACCTTGCCGTTGGCGTTGAGCGGGAATGTGTCGACGATCTGCACCACCGCCGGGACCATGTACTCCGGCACCCGCTCGGCCAGGTGCGTGACGACGTCGTCGCGTGCGATCCGGACCCGGTCGGTCTTGAACTGGGCCGCCAGCACACACATACCCAGTTCGGCGATGAACCCGTCCGGCTCGGGCAGGCACAGCGGCTGGCTGGCGCCGGCCGCGCCGAGCACGTCCAGCCAGGTCTCCCGGCCGAGGAACACCTGCTCGGTGCCCTGCCGCAGATCGGTGAAGTCCGCGGTGGTCTCGTCCACCCGGACCAGCAACTCCAGCGACGTCATGATCTGGTGGTGGTCCCGGGTCATCTCACAGGCCACCAGCCACCCCTGTGGTGCGAGGACCGCCCGCAGCCTCGCCAGCGCCCGGCCCACGTCGGCGCTGGCGTGCAACACGTCGCCGGCGACGACCACGTCGAAGGAGTTCGGGGCCAGCCCCTGCGCCGCCAGGTCCTGGTCGACGTCGAGCGGTTGCAGGCGCAGGCCGGGGCGCTCGCCGAAGCGGGCGCTCAGCTCGTTGACGAAGAACGGGGACAGGTCGGTGGCGAGGTAGTCGACCTCGTTGCCGTCGAGCGCGGCGAGCACCGCGGCGGTGGTGCCGCCCGCCCCCGCTCCGATCTCCAGCACCCGCAGGGCACCCGGCTCGACTCGCTGTTCGGCGACCCGCCGAACCAGCGCGGCGGCCGCCTCGTTGGCCCACCGGTTGAACCGGGTCCGCTCGTACAGTCCCTGGGAGACGTCCACTTTGCCCTGCGGGAACAGCAACGTCAGTGGGTCGTCCTCGCCCCGCAACAACGCGGGCAGCTGGCCGGTGCTGGCGCGGAAGTACTCCAACAGCTCCGCGTCCTCGACGGTGGCGACCTCGTCGACGGCCCGCCACGCGGCACCGGTGTCCGCCGCCGCTCCGGTCTCGGTCAGCCCGTACCGGTCGTCGGTGTCGACGTCGAGCAGACCCGCGCCGGTGAGGGCCCGCAGCCACCGGCGGACCAGCCGGTGGTGGCGCGGCGCGACGCCGGCGGTGTCGAGGAGTTCGGCCCGAGTGTGCCGCTGACCGGCGACGAACAGACCCGCCGCGTGGAACGCGTCGAGCATGGCGGGCAGGGCGACCGCGTCCAGCCGGTGCGCGTACGCCAGGTACCGCGCGCGGTCGACGCCGTCGAGCGTGCCGTCGGCGTCGGCGCACGCCTGCGCACCGAGCTGCTGCGCGGCGGCGACCTCGAAGGCGGCCCGGGCGGCACTCACCGACCGGCTGGCCGGTTCGACGAACGCGGCGAGGCGCCGCTCCAGCGGGCTGTCCCCGTCCACCACCACCGCCGCGCCGGCGACGCCAGGATGTGCCCCGAGCGCGGTCTCGATCTCGGCCAGCTCGATCCGATAGCCGCGGATCTTGACCTGGAAGTCCTCCCGACCGAGGAACTCGATGGTCCCGTCGGGCAGGTAACGGCCCAGATCCCCGGTCCGGTACAGCGTCTCACCGGTCTCGGGGTGGGCGACGAACCGGTCGGCGGAGCGGGCCGAGTCGTTGAGGTAACCCAGTGCCAGCCCGACCCCGCCGATGTACAGCTCACCGGTGACCAGCTCGGGGCGGGGGCGCAGCGCGGAATCCAGCACGTGGAAGGTCTGGTTGGTCAGCGGGCGGCCGTACGGGATGCTGCGCCAATCCGGCTCGACCCGCTCGATCGGGTACCAGATCGACCAGATCGACGCCTCCGTCGCCCCGCCGAGGCTGACCACCCGCAGGCCCGGCACCCGCTGCCGGATCTGGTCGGGCAGAGTGACCGGGATCCAGTCGCCGGAGAGCATCGCCAGCCGCAGATCGGGAACCGTGGCCGCCGGCGCGGCTACCAGATAGTCGTGCAGCATCTGGAGCTGGGCGGGGACGGAGTTCCAGACGGTCACGGCGTGCGCCGCCGCCAGCTCCGCCCAGTGCGACGGGTCGCCGCGCCGCGGGGAGTCCGGCAGCACCACCGCGCCGCCGACCGACAGTGGGCCGAAGATGTCGTACACCGACAGGTCGAAGCCCAGGTTGGACAGACCGAGCACCCGGTCGTTCGGGCCGACGTCGAAGCGGGCGTTGATGTCGAGCACGGTGTTGAGCGCGCCACGGTGGTTGATCATGACGCCCTTGGGTGTTCCGGTGGAACCGGAGGTGTGGACGATGTAGGCCAGTTCCTCCGGATCCCCGGAGCCGTCCACCGGGCCGGGTTCGCCCGCCGGCAGCGTGTCGACCGCGAGCAGCCGGATCCCGTCGGCCCAGCCGCTCGGCTCGACCCAGGACTGGGTCAGGGCGCAGCGGACCCCGGCGGCCTCGAGGATGGTCCGTCGCCGGGCGGCCGGCTGCGAGGTGTCCACCGGGACGTAGACACAGCCGGCCAGCAGCGCGCCGAGTACCGCGACGACCTGCTCCCAGCCCCGGTCGGTGACGATTCCGACGAGTTCCTGCCGGCGGCATCCGGCGGCGGTCAACGCCTCGGCCACCCCGGCCGCCCGGTTGAGCAGCTCGGCGTAGCTCAGCGCATCGTCGGCGGTCACGACCGCCGGCCGGTCGGGAGTGCGCAACGCCTGCCGGACCACCCGGTCGTGCAGCATCCCGGCGGACAGCGGCGCGGTGGTGCGGTTGACCTCGGCGCGACGGTCGAGCTGCGCGCGGGGCGGTTCGGGGTGCCCGATGCCGGTCCACGCCGCGTCATCGGTGGCGAGACGGTGCAGCAGCCTGTCGTACGCGGCGAACATGTCCTCGACCAACCCGGGCGGGAAGACCTCCTCCCGGACGTCCCAGTTGGACACCAGACCGCCGTCCCGCTCGATGTTCTGGCAGTCGATCCAGACCTGCGGAGTCTGGCTGATCCCGTAGCCCAGCTCGCCCAGGGGGGCGCCACCGGCGGCCGACCCGGCGTCGGCGATGCCGATGGCGCTGGTGAACACGACCGGGAACAGCGCCGCTTCCGCGCCCTGCCGACGAGCGATCTCCCGCAACAACTCGATGCCGCTGAAGCTGCGGTGGTCCAGGTCCTCCCACAGTTGTGCCTGCAGGTCGCGGGCGCGCTCGTGGAAGGGCCGGGTCGGCTCGGCGTCGACCGCCAGCAGATCCACCGACGTGAAGTCGCCGACCAGGGCGTTGACCTGGGGGTGCAGCGGCATCCGGTTGAGCAGGGTGATGTCCAGGGTGAAGCGGGACCGGCGACTCCACGCGGCGATCGTGTCGGCGTAGGCGGCCAGCACCGCCCCGGACGGGCTGATCCCGTGGCGCCCGGCACGCTGGCGCAGCTGCGCCCAGGCGTCCGGCGAGATCCGGGTCTCCCAGCGGCGGAACCGGCCGTCGCTGTCGGCAGGGCGGGCCACCGTGGGCAGTTCCGGCGCGGCGGGCAGGTCGTCGACCCGGGCCAGCCACCACTGTTTGTCCCGTTCGTGGCGTGGGCCGCTGCGGGTGGCCCGTTCGGCCAGCTGGTAGTCCCGGAAGGTGATCTCCAACGGCGGCAGCGGCTCGTTCGGACGGTGGTACAGCCGGTGCAACTCGTCGAGAACGACCTGGACGCTGATGAAGTCGGCGATCAAAAAGTCGATCGACACGTGCAGGACGGCCCGGTCGTCGGCCGTGGTGATCCGGGCGGCGAACAACGGCCACCGGTCCGGGGTGTGCACGAGGTGGTCCATTTCGGCGCGGACAGCATTCAGCGCCGACTCCACCACCGCCGCGGGCCGACCCCTCAGGTCGATCACCGGCACCTCGAACGGGGGTACCTCGGGCAGCACCCGCTGCGCGCCGTCGGCCTCGACCACCGCGCGGAGCATGTCGTGCCGGTCGATCAGGGCACGCCAGGCCGTGGTCATCCGCTCCGGGTCGAGCGCCGGGTAGCTCAGCTCGCCGTAGCCGTGGCAGGCCACCCCGCCGTAGGCGAAGGTCTCCCCCGGCCGAGCAGGTACGCGGCCTGGACGTCGGTGACCGGGAACGGGTCGTGGCGGTGCTCCGGGTCGGGTACCAGGGTGACCGGGTCGGCAGCCGTGTCGAGATACGCGAGGATCTCGTCCCGCCGGGCGCGCAGCGCGTCGCGGCGCTCCGCGGTCATCACGCCCTGTGGGGCCCGAAACCTCAGCTGGCCGGCCTCGGACCAGACCCGGACCCCGGCGCTTTCCAGCTCCGCGAGCAGGTCACCGGCGGACGACTGACTCATAGGATGCCCTCCTCGAAGTCACCGGATTCCACCGCGGCGCGGTGGGCGTCGAAGACGTCGGCCAGTTGCGCCACCGTCGGCGCCAGGAACAGCTGCCGTAGGGACAGCTCCACGCCGTGCCGCCGCCGCAGTAGCTCCACCAGCCGGGTGGCCAGCAGGCTGTCACCACCGAGGGCGAAGAAGCTCTGCTGCCGGCCGACCCGGTCGCAGTCGAGCACCTCGGCCCAGATCTCGGCGATCAGCTTTTCGCTGTCACCACGCGGGGGTTCCTCCCGCTCCTCGTCCACGTCGGGGCCGAGGTGCGCGGTCAACGCCCGCCGGTCCACCTTGCCGTTGGCCGTGAGCGGCAGGGCGGACACCTCGTGCACCTGTTCCGGGACCATGTAGGACGGGACCCGCTCGGCCAGAAGCCCGACCAGCTCGGTGGTGTCGACCGCGGCACCGGCGGCGGGGACGACGGCCAGCGCCAGACGGCGGTGTCTGCCCTCGCCGACGGTCAGGGCGACGGCGCGGGCCACGGCGGGGTTCGCCTCGGCCGCCGCCTCGATCTCGCCCAGCTCGATCCGATGGCCGCGGATCTTCACCTGGAAGTCGACCCGGCCGAGGAACTCGAGGGTTCCGTCGGGCCAGTAGCAGCCCAGGTCCCCGGTGCGATACCAGCGGCCACCGTCGGCGTTGACGAACTGCCGCGCGGTGGTCTCCGGGTCGCCCCGGTAGCCGTGAGCCACGCCGGCGCCGCCGATCCACAGCTCGCCGGCCACCCAGTCGGGGCAGTCCCGACCGCGCGGGTCGACCACCCGGTAGCGCTGGTTACGCAGCGGCCGGCCGTACGGCACCGAACGCCAGTGCGCGGGCACCTCGCCGACCTCGCAGGCGTTGGACCAGATCGCCGCCTCGGTCGCGCCACCGAGGGCCACGAACCGCGCCTGGGGCTGGTGCCGACGCAGCCGGCCAGGCAGGTCCAACCCGACCCAGTCGCCGGAGAGCAACACCAGCCGCAGACCGGGCGGAAGCCCGTCGGCGTCCGCCGCGACCAGCAGCATGTCCAGCAGAGCCGGCACCGAGTTCCACAGGGTGACACCGGCCTCGCGGGCCTGGACGGCCCAGCTGCGGGCCTCCCGGCGGTCCTCGTCGGCGATCAGGACCACCGCCCCGCCGGCGGTGAGCAACCCGAAGATGTCGTAGACCGACAGGTCGAAGTCGAGCGAGGAGACGGCCAGGACCCGGTCCGCAGGGCCAACGTCGTACCGCCGGTTGATGTCGTCGACCGTGTTCAGCGCGGCCCGGTGGGTGATCTCGACGCCCTTCGGCTCACCGGTCGAACCCGAGGTGAAGATGGCGTACGCAAGGCGGTCGGGATCCACCGCGACCGGCGCCGGTAGCGGCGGGGCCGACGTGTCCGGCGCGAGCAGCGGGCGGGTGGTGCCAGGGTCGGCCTCGGCGATCACCACCCGGGCGTCGGCCCGGGCGTAGATCCGGCCCCGCCGGTCGGCCGGCTGGTCGACGCCGACCGGCACGTACAAGGCGCCGGCAGCCAGCGCGCCGAGCACCGCGGCGAGCTGGTCGACACCGCGCGGCAGGGTCACCGCGACCGCGTCACCGGGCCGCACGCCGTGGTCCCGCAGCGCCCCGGCGAGGCGTAGCGCCCGGTCGGCGAGGTCTCCGTAGCAGATCTCCGTGCCGTCGGCGGTAACCACCGCGACGGCCTCGGGGGCCTCGGCGGCGCGGGTGAAGAAGCCGGTGTGCAGCAGACCGTCCGGCATCGGCCCGGCCGTGTCGTTGGCCTCGGCGCGGGTCTGCCGCTGGGCCGCCGGCAACAACGGCGGCCCAGCCGTGTCCCACTCCGCCGTGGACAGCCAGCGCAGCAGGTCACGGTATGCGTCGAACATCGCGTCGAGCAGCCCCGCGGGGAACAGTTCCTCGACCGAGTCCCAGTTGTAGGTCAGGCCACCGTCGCGCTCCATCACCTGGTTGTCTAGCCACACCTGCGGGGTCTGGGAGATGCCCCAGACCAGCTCGCCGAAGGGGAACGACATCTCGCTCATTCCACCGGCCACGCCGAGCGCGCTGGTGAACACGACCGGCATGCTCACCGCGCCGCCCTGCTCGCGACGGGCGAGTTCCCGCAGCACCCACAGGGCGGAGACGGTGTCGTGGGCCATGCCCTCCCAGACCTGCTCCTGCATCCGCCGGACCACGTCGAGCCAGCGCTCCCCCGCCCCGGCGCGGTATCCGACCAGTAGCAGCGAGGTGAAGTCGCCGAGGATGTGGCCGATGTCGGGGTGCACGTCTCGCCGGTTGAACAGGGTGAAGTTGACCGTCAGCTCGGTGCGACCACTCCAGGCCGACAGCACCTCCGCGTACGCCGCCGCGAGGACGCTGGCGGGAGTCACCCCGTAACGGCGGGCCCGCTCGGTCAGCCGCCGCCACTGCTGCGGGTCGAGGCGGTCCTCCCGGCGGCGGAAACGCGGGGCGACCACGGTGGCCGGGTCCACGGCCAGCGGCAGCGGTGGGGCCGGCGGCAGGTCGTCGAGACGGTCCAGCCAGTACCGCTGGTCGGCGGCCACGGTCTCCTCGGCGGGGGCGGCCAGAACGTAGTCGCGGAAACCCACCCCGACCGGGCGCAGCTCGGCTGTGGGGTCGCGGTAGAGCGTCGTCAACTCGTCGAAGAAGATCACGATGCTGAGCGCGTCGAGCACGATGTAGTCGAAGCTGAAGCCGATGCGGACCCGCCCGTCGCCGTACCGCACCCCGCCGATTTCCAGCAGCGGCCAACGGCCCGGATCGGGGATCCGGTGGGCCAACTTCTCCCGGAGGCCACTCAGCGCCTCGTCGCCACCGTCGCGGACCTCGATGCGGAACCGGCCGACCTCCGGCAGCACCCGCTGGTCGCCGTCCTCGTCGAAGATCGCGCGAAGCATGTCGTGCCGCCGCACAAGGGTGTTGACGGCCGTCTCCAGCCGGTCGAGGTCGACGTCCGCGCCGTCGAACTCCCAGTACCAGTGCGAGCCGACCCCACCGAGAGCGAAGTCGCTGCTGCGCCCCAGCCAGTACGCCCGCTGCACGTCCGTCGGTGGGAACGGGTCGTGCCGGCGCGCCGGATCCGGGCGCAGCGCCGCCGGGGCGGGGCGGTCGGGCCGGCCTCGACGCAGGGTGGCCGCGAAGTCGCACAGCGCCGGTGTGGCGAACAGCTGCCGGAGGTCGGCCCCGACCAGCCCTGCCGTGGCGAGCAGCGACATCGACCGGATGGCGACGAGGCTGTCCCCGCCGGCGGCGAAGAAGGTCTGCCGGCGGCCGACCGCGGGCACGCCGAGCAGCTCGGCCCAGATCCGGGCGACCTCCCGCTCGATGTCGCCGACCGGTTCCTCAAGCGCCTCCGGCTCAGCCCGGGCGGCCTCGACGATCCGAGCCACCGCCCGCCGGTCGATCTTGGCGTTGGCCGACAGCGGCAGTTGGTCGGTCGGCACCACCTGTTCGGGCACCATGTACCCGGGCACCTGACCTGCCAGGAAGTCCCGCAGGTCAGGCGGGTCGACGTCGGCCGTGACGGTGACGGCGGCGGCCAGCCGCCGTGGCGTCCCGAGGGCCACCACGACCGCCCGGCGCACGTCCGGGTGCCGCTCCAGCGCCGCCTCGATCTCACCGAGTTCGACCCGGTGCCCGCGGATCTTCACCTGGGCGTCGGCGCGGCCGAGAAACTCCACCGTGCCGTCGGGGTGGCACCGGGCCAGGTCGCCGGTCCGGTACCAGCGCACCCCGTCGAGTTCGACGAACTGGCGCGCCGTGCGCTCCGGGTCGCCCCGGTAGCCGTGGGCCACCGACCGTCCGCCGATCCACAGCTCGCCGGTGACCCAGTCGGGCCGGTCCCGGCCGGCCGGGTCGACCACCCGCATGCGTTGGTTGGCGAGCGGCAGGCCGTACGGCACCGACCGCCAGGCCGGTGGTGTCGGTACCGGCACCACCTGGACGGTGGAGTGGATGGCGGTCTCCGTGGTGCCGCCGAGCGCCACCAGGGTGGCCGCCGGGGCCTGCTCGGTCAGCCGGCCGGCGAGGTCGAGACCGACCCAGTCACCGCCGAGCAGTGCCAGCCGCAGCGGGAGGCGGGTCCGGTCCGCCGGGGCCTCGGCGGACAGCAGCATGTCGAGCAACGCGGGAACGGACTGCCAGACGGTGACCCGGTGCCGCAGTACCAGCTCCCGCCAGCGCTGCGCGTCGCGTCGGTCCTCGTCGCCGACACAGACCACCGCGCCGCCGACGGAGAGCAGGGCGAAGATGTCGTAGACCGACAGGTCGAAGTCGAGAGAGGAGACGGCGAGTACCCGGTCCGCGGCGCCGACCTGGAATCGCCGGTTGATGTCGTCGATGGTGTTGACGGCCGCCCGGTGCGGCACCTGCACGCCCTTCGGCTCGCCGGTCGAGCCGGAGGTGAACAGCAGGTAGGCCAGGTCGTCCTCGCTGCCCGCCACGGGGGCGACCGGCGGGGTCGACAGGTCGGCGACGTCGACGACGCAGATGTCGGCCGGCAGCCCGGGCGGGGGCACGGCGGCCACCACGTGGCGTACTCCGGCAACCGCGTGGATCCGGTTGCGCCGGGCGGTGGGCTGGTCGACGCCGACGGGCACGTACACCCCGCCGGCACGCAGGACCGCCAGCACCGCGACGACCTGTCGCGGGCCCCTCTCGACGGTGACCGCCACCGGGTCGCCGCGGCGCACACCGTGCCCGACGAGGGCGGCGGCGACCCGGTCGGCCCATTCGGCGAGTTCGCCGTAGCTGAGCAGCCCGTCGGTGTCCCAGAGCAACGCGGCACGGTCGGGCTCGGCAGCGGCCCGGGAGAAGACGTCCTCGTGCAGCCGCCGAGGGCGTACCGCGCGGGCGGTGTCGTTGACCGTCGCGCGTACCTCGCGGGTGCGCGCGGACAGCAGGTCCGGGGGATCACCGGTCCAGTCCGCGTCGTCCAGCAGCCAGCCGAGCATCGTCAGGTACGCCTGGAACATCTGGCCGACCAGGCCGGGCGGGAAGAGCTCATCCGCCACGTCCCAGTTCAGGAACAGGCCGTGTTCCCGTTCGGTGACCTGCACGTCGAGCCAGACCTGCGGGGTCTGCGACATCGTCCACCCGGGGGTGCCGAAGCTCTGCCGGACCGGGCCGTCGAAGAGTTCGCCGAGGCTGAGCGCGCTGGTGAAGACGACCGGGGCGCCGACCGGTTCCTCGCCGCGCCGACGGGTCAGGTCGCGCAGCACGTCCACCCCGGTGTAGCCGGGGTGTGCCGCGTCGGTGCGCATCCGGTCCTGCACCGCGCGGGCGAAGTCCACGAACGAGTCACCCGCCGCGGTGTCCACCTCCAGCAGCAGCAGGTTGGTGAAGTCGCCGACCAGGTGCGCGACGTCCGGATGCACCGGCTGGCGGTCGTAGAGCGGTAGGTTGAGCAGGAAGCGCTCGGTGACGCTCCACCGGCCCAGTACGTGGCCGAACGCGGCCAGGAAGAGCACCGGCAGGGTGAGCCCGTACGAACGGGCCCGCTGGCTGAGCCGCTCGACCTGCGCCGGCTCCACCCAGTGGTGGTGTCGGACGACGCGCTGGCCGCTGACCTGCCGCGGGTCGACGGCCAGTGGCAGCTCGGGCGGTCCTGGCAGCTCGGGGAGCCGGGAGCGCCAGTGTTCCTGGTCGCGCTCCCGTTCGGCGCGACGGCGTTGGTGCAGGGTCGCCAGGTAACTGGGGTAGGTGATTCCGATCGCGGGCAGTGCCGCCTCGGGGTCCCGGTAGAGCCGGGCCAGGTCGGACATCAGGATACGGAAGCTGTGCGCGTCGGCCACCAGCATCTCGATGTGCACGTGGCAGCGGGTGCCGCCGTCGGGCAGCAGGGACAGCTGCACGTCGAAGACCTCACCACGGGCGACGTCGAGCCGCCGGTGGGACATCCGGTCCCGCAGACCGAGCAGGTACCGCTCGGCGGAATCGGCATCGTACCCGCGTAGGTCGTGCACGGTGAGGCCGGTCCAGGGGCTCTCGACGAGGATGTGTTGCTGTCCGTCGTCGTCGAACCGGGCACGCAGCATGTCGTGCCTGCGCATCAGTGCGCGGACGGCGTCCTGCAGCCGGGTCGGGTCCACGTCACGGCCGTCGAACTCGTTGTAGAAGTGCGCGCCGACGCCGCCGAGGGCCTGCCCGTCGCCGCGGCCGACCCAGTACGCGTGCTGCATCGGCGCCAGGTCGAACGGAGCATCGTCGTCGACGACCGCGACGTTCTCCGCCTCGGGTCCGCCGGGGTCGGGAGCACGCTCGGCGACCATCTGCCACCAGTCGTCGAGCGTTCGACCCTCGATCAGTTCCGCGAAACCCACCGGCACACCGCGCTGGTGCCACTGCCCGACCAGTCTCATCACGCCGATCGAGTCGAGGCCGAGTTGGAGCAGATCGGCATCGTCGGCGACGGTGTCGGGCGGTTCACCGAGGACCGCCGCGATGTCCTGGCGCATGCTGTCACGGCTGAAGGGTCGGGGGTGTTCGGCCTCAACGCCCAATCTGGGTCTCCCATGTCCGACGGAGCTGTTGCTTTTGCTCCCGCACGAGTGTGCCGACGCCAAAGTAACAGTGGCACAGAACCGAGTCCAGGCACGTAGAGTAGAAAGAACAATCTACTTACTATAAGCACCACACACGCCACGGATGTGGACAGCGACGTGGGGCGGCCGGCCGCGGCCGACGGAAAGGTGGCGCCGCCATGGCGACCGGACTCCCGGCGGAGGGCACCTGCCTGCTCTGGTGGGCACCGATCGCCGACCCCGGCGACGCCGAGCTGCTCTCGCTGCTCGACGAGGGGGAGCGTCAGCGGCACGCGGGGTTCGGTGACCCGGCGGGACGCAACGCATTCCTCACCGCGAGGGCCGTCACCCGGCTGGCGCTCGGGCTCCTGCTCGGTGTCGCCCCGGAGGCCCTGCGGTTCCGTGCGACCTGCAAGGGGTGTGGCGGGCCGCATGGCAAGCCAACGCTGTGGTCACCGGCGGCACCGGCACGCTTCTCCGTCTCGCACTCCGGGAGATGGTGTGTGATCGCCGTCGCCCGCGGCACCGAGGTCGGGGTGGACGTCGAGCGAATCGGTCTCCGCCGCGACACGATCCCGTTGCGCGCGTTGGCGTCCGAGGAACGGAAGGCACTCGTCAGCCACGACGAGGCCGACCGGTTACCCGTGTTCGTCCGGTACTGGACCAGGAAGGAGGCACTGCTCAAGGCGACCGGCGACGGCCTGATGGTGGACCCGGCGGCGATCATGGTGACCCGGCCCGACCAGCCGGCCGGTCTACTGCGCTGGGCCGCCGAGCCCGCTCCCCCGGCCACGCCCCACCTCGCCGACCTCGCGGCACCCCCCGGCTACGCGGCCGCGCTGGCAAGCCTGGGCCGACCGCTCGCGGCGTCGATCCGCGACGGCGGTCTGCTCGTCGACCGATTCCGGCGCTCGGCCGGCACCGATACGACACCCATCGCCGGCACCGTGCCTCCGTAACCGTCCACCTGCCGTCGGCGCGTCGGGGCGCAGCCCCACCGCACCGGCGGAACACTGGCTCCACGCTGCACTGTCCGATGAGCCCAGAGAGGGATCTGATGTCCGACGACACCCGTACGTCATCCAGTGCCGACACCGGCACGGTGGAGGCGCCCGCGCCCGCGCCGTCGCCGCCCGACGAGTTCGTCCCCCCGATCACCGGGCGTAAGCGCACCCTCGCGCTCGTCGTGGTGCTCACCGGATTCGTGCTGGACCTGCTCGACATCACCATCGTCAACATCGCGCTGCCGTCGATCCGCGACGGCATCGACGCGACGGCCGCCACGATGCAGTGGTTGGTGGCCGGCTACGCCCTCGCGTTCGCCTCGACGCTGATCATTTCCGGTCGGCTCGGCGACATCGTCGGGGTCCGTCGGATGTTCCTCATCGGCGTCGCCGGCTTCACCCTGACCTCGCTGCTGGCCGGCCTCGCCCAGAGCCCCGAGCAGCTGATCGTCCTGCGGTTCGTGCAGGGAGCGATGGGCGCGACGATGGTGCCGCAGGTCTACACCCTCATCCAGCTCCTCTACGCGCCCAAGGAACGCGGCCGGGCGTTCGCCGCGATGAGTGCGGCGCTCGCCTTCGGCACGGTGGGCGGCCCGCTGGTCGGCGCGTTGCTGACCACCGCCGACATCGCGGGGCTTGGCTGGCGGGCGATCTTCCTGGTCAACGTGCCGATCGGGATCGCCGCGTTCATCGCCGCGCGGGCACTGCTGCCGGAGTCGGAAACCAGTCGCCGGGAGCGGCTCGACCTGGTCGGAGCCGTTCTGATCACACTGGCGGTGCTGCTGCTCGTCTACCCGCTGGTGCAGGGCCGGGAGCAGGACTGGCCGGTGTGGACGTACGCCAGCATGGTCGCCGGCCTGCTGGTGTTCGCGGTGTTCGTGCAGCACCAGCGAACCCGTACCGACTCACCGCTGGTACCGATGTCGCTGTTCCGGCACCGTTCGTTCAACGCGGGTCTGGTGGTGGTCTTCCTCTTCCAGGGCGCGGTGATGTCGTTCTTCCTGGTCATCACGATCTACCTGCAGATCGGCGTGGGCTACAGCATCCTCCGGGCCGGTCTGTCCGGTCTGCCCTGGGACATCGCCGTGCCGTTGCTCGGCTGGCTGTCCGCCCGGGCGATCACGCCCAAACTCGGCCGGACTGGCCTCCAGGTCGGCCTGGTGCTGCTGATCGGGAGCATGTTCTGGTTCATGTGGGTGATCGACAGCACCTCGCAGGTGACCGTCTGGCAGCTGCTGGCGCCGATGTTCATCGGTGGCGCCGGCATGGGTATGACGTTCCCGCCACTGATGGGCTACTCGCTCGCCGACGTCCCGGGCAACCAGGCCGGATCCGCCTCCGGGGTGGTCAACGCCAACTACCAGATCGGTGTGACCCTCGGCATCGCCGCCTGCGGCACGCTGTTCTTCAGTCTGCTGGCCGCGCAGACGCCCCACGCCACCGACACCGTCGTGCCCGAGCTCCGCGCGGACCTGGTGGCCGCGGGCGTGGCCGACGCGCAGGCAACGCAGATCGGTGACCGGTTCCGCGACTGCCTCGAGAACCAGCTCGGCGCGGCCGACCCGACCCTGCCGCCCGAGGGCTGCGACAGCACCGGGCTGGCCGCGGGCAGCGGTACCACCGCGGTGATCGAGCAGCGGTCGTTCGAGGCGAGCCAGATCGGCTTCCAGCGGGCCATGGTGGGCACGCTCTGGTACAGCGTGATCAGCTTCGTGCTGGCCTTGGTGGGGAGCTTCCTGCTGCCCCGCCGTTGACTCCGCCCCCGAACGCCACGCGGTCTCGGTCCCGCCCGAGGGCGGGACCGAGACCGCAGGCGGCGCAGGTGGGAATCAGCCGAGGCTGGTCCGGTAGGTCGCGAAGGTCCACACGTGCCCCTGCGGGTCACGGCAGGTGAACTCGTAGGAGTCGTGCGGCTTCGCCTCCGGTTCGAGCAGGATCTCCGCACCGGCGGCCACCGCCTTACGGTGGAGTTCGTTCACCTCCGTCTCGGTCTCCCGACGGACGAAGGTGCCAGCCGACGCGGCGCCGAGCGCCAGCGGCTCGCCGATGCGCAGGGTCGAGTTGGCGCCGTTGATCATGATCAGACCGTGGTCGCCGACCTGGAGCTCGGCGTGGTAGACGTTGCCCTGCCCGTCGTCGAAGACGGCCAGTTTGGTGAAACCGAACGTGTCGATCAGCCACTCGATGGCCTTCGCCGGGTTTTCGTAGGCGATGTACGGGGCGACGGTGGGCGCGACGGAGGCATCGGCCATGAGGCTCTCCTCGGACTCGGTGCTACGGATTGACGCAGGACAAAACTACTCTATGCGTCCGTCGTGTCCTCTCCGACACGACGCGACGAACAGATCACCGCCGCCAGGTCTTCGGGGCCGTCGGCCGATGCCCCTGGCGCCCGCACTGTCCCGGGCCGGTTCTCCCGGGGCACTGGCAACACGCGACAGCACACCCTACCTGCCGTGCCGCGCGGCCCCGGTGGACGCGGCATCAGCGTGCCGCCACGGCCAGGGGCAGGTGGTCGTACGACCGGAGGCTGGCGTGCCGGCGCCGAACCGCCAGCGCGGCGGGCCCGAGCACGGCGACCCGGCCGACCAGACGCTCGAAGACGACCACCGACATCAACCGGGCCAGGGCGGTGCCGACGCAGTGGTGCAGCCCGCCGCCGAACCCGAGGTGCGGGTTGGGATCGCGACCGACGTCCAGCCGCGTCGCGTCGGTGAAGACCTCCTCGTCCCGGTTGGCAGCCCCGAGCAGCAACAGCACCGTCCGGCCGGCGCGGATCTTCTGCCCCGCCACCTCGACCGGTTCCCGGGCCACCCGGATGACGTTCTGGATCGGCGCGTCGTAGCGCAGAAACTCCTCCACGGCCGAGGGCACCAGCGCGGGGTCGGCCCGCAGCCGGCGCAGCTGCTCCGGGTGGTCGAGCAGGGCGGCGAAGCCGTTGGACACCAGGCCCATCGTGGTCTCGAAGCCGGCGTGGAACAGAAAGAGCATGTTGTCCACGAAGTCGGCCACCGCCAGCCGGTCCGACGCGGACTCCTCCCAGTACATCCCGGCCAGGGTGGGGCCGCCCGGGCTGTCCCGGCGCATGGCGAGCAGGTCCCCGAGGTAGTCGTGCAGCCAGGGCAGCGCGGCGTTGATGTCGGTCAGATCCGCCGGGTTGAGGTTGGCCGCGTCGAACACCTTTGCCAGGGCGACGACCCTGGTCAGCACGTCGGGGCGGTCACCGGTCGGAATGCCGATCAGGTCGCACACCACGCCGACCGGCAACGGCACGGCCAGCTCGGTCACCACGTCCAGCCGCCCCCGGTCGAGGGCGGGCTCGAGCAGCGCGTCCGTTGCGGCGGCGATACGGTCGTGCAGCCGACGCACCACCGGTGTGCCCAGGGCCCGGCCGATGAACCGGCGGAGCCGGGTGTGGTCCGGCGGGGTCCGGGTGAGCACGATCCGGTTGAGGAAGTCGACCCCCGGGCTGTCGCCCAGGGTCAGCCGGGTGTATTCCGCCGGCATCCGGCTCTCCAGCCGACCGTCGCGCAGCAGGGCCGACACCGCGCCGTGGCCGGTGACCAGCCACTGGCCGAGCTCCGCCCGGGTCAGGGGGCCCCGCGCACGCAGGTCGGCGTAGGCCGGATACGGGTCGTCCTTGGTCGCCAGGAACGCCGCGGACAGATGGGGACGCGCGGTGTCGGCTCGCATGAGAAGACTATCCGCGAGTCCACCCCGATCGGCAAGACCCAACATACGTCGACAGACGACACGAGCGGTGGAGGATGTCGACACCCGTCGGGTCGCCGCTATAGGCTCGTCCTGTGCGCGAGGAACCCGCTTCCGTCGGTCAACGCCTACTGGCTCTCATGGACCACTACCGGGGTCAGGACAGCGCCCTCAACGAACAGGTCCTGTGGCGCCTACGCGGCCCCTACGACCACGACGCCATGACCCGGGCGGTGGTCGCTCTGTCGGCGCGGCACGAGCCGCTGCGGACCACCTACCCGCCCGGTCGCCGGCTGCGCCAGCTCGTCCACGAGCCACGGCCACTTGTGGTGCCGCTGACCGACGTCTCCGGCGAGCCGGACTCCGCGGCCGCCGCGCGGCGGGTGATCGCCACCGAGGTCGCCACCCCTGTCGAGGTGTCGGTGTGGCCGCTGCGCCCGCTCGTGCTGCGGATCGCACCCGAGCATCACCTGGTGCTACTGACCCTGCACCACTACTGCTCGGACGACTACTCCAATGCTCTGCTCGCGCGGGATCTGCGGGCCCTGTACGCACGCGAGACCGGCGAGGAGATCGACCTGCCCGACCCACGGTGGCAGTACGCGCAGTGGGCCAACTGGCAACACGAGCAGCTTTCCGGAGACAACCTGGACCGCCTCGCCGGATACTGGACGGGTAAGCTCGCCGGCGCGCGGCTGGTGGAGTTGCCGGCCCGACGGCGGCGACCGGTGCCCGACGGCGAACCCCCGTGGATCTCCATCGAACGCTACATCGACGCGGACTCCACGGCTGGTCTCCGACAGCTCGCACGCCGGCACCGCACCACGCTGTTCCCGGTCACCCTGGCGGTGTTCTACGCCCTGCTCTACCACGAGACCGGAGCGTCCGACCTCACCGTCGCCTCGCTGTTCGCGAACCGGAGCCGGCCCGAGGTCCGCGAGACGGTGGGTTTCTTCGCCAGCATGGTGCTGCTACGAGAGCGGTTCGGCGCGGACACCACCCTTGGTGGGCTGATCGCGCAGACCCGCACCACCGTGATGGAGGCCATGCGCCATCAGGATCTGCCGCACCAGCTCCTTCCCCCGGACACCGTCGTCGGCGGGACGGGCCGCACCGACGACGTGCTGTTCCAGTTGCTGGGGAGTCTGCTGACCCGGGCCGACATGGCCGGCGAGGAGCTCGACGACATGGCGGCCCAGTTGGAACGGCGGCGTTTCGCACTGGAGTTCGTCGTCGTACCGCAGGGCGACGTGCTCTCGGTGTTGCTGCTCTGTTCCCGCGCGGAGTTCGACCCGGGATGGGCGGACGCCTTCGTACGGGGCTATGTCGCGTTGGTCCGGGCCGCCGTCGCGACCACCGACGCAACCCTGGCCGAGTTGCGCGGCGTACCGGTGGCCTGAGTCGACCAGTGAACCGAAGCGAACTGTCAGGCCGGCGAGCCGAGGAAGCATGATCAGCGAAGACGACGTACGGCAGCGGGCCCTGACCCTCCCGGAGGCGCACGCGAGCGCTCACTTCGACAACGCCGACCTGAGGGTACGCAACAAGATCTTCGCATCCTTCCCCGCCGGCGCCGGCGCCGTCATGCTGCGGCTCAGTCCGCAGGATCAGGCGGAGCTGCTGGCCGAGGATCCGGCGACCTTCTCCGCGCCGGACAACCACTGGGGGCGGCAGGGCTGGACGAGCGTGCGCCTGGACCGGGTCGACCCGGTCCACCTCGGCGAATTGCTCACCGAGGCGTGGCGGCTACGCGCGCCTCGACGTCTGGTGGCCGCCTTCGACGCGCAGCACGGCGACGATCCGGACTAGTACTGCAACGGCGGGTCGTGACTTATGGCGGTTTGAGTCGTTTGCGGTAGTGGGCGGCTCGGGCTTGTTCCTGGCGGCGACGGCGGAAGTCGGACCAGCGCAGGATGTGGTCGGCTCGACGGCGGGTGGTCAGGACGAGGTGGGCGAACAGGCGGCGGATTTCGTTGCTGCTCAGCGGGATCTGGCTGCGCTCGTTTGCGGTGGTGCCCCCTTTGCGGCTTCGAGGGCGCGGGTGACGACGAGGAACGCGGCGGCGGCCATCGCGAGGGTGATGTGGGCGTACCAGGCGTCGTAGCGGCGGACCTGGTACTGGTCCAGGCCGACCTCGTTCTTCGCGGTCTGGAACGATTCCTCCACCGACCAACGGCTACCGGCGACCCGCACCAGGTCGCGTAGTCGGGTGCCGCGGGGGCCGAAGCAGACGTAGTAGGCGATGTCGCCGGGATCCGTGATCGAGCGTCGGGCCAGGACCCAGCCGCGGCGGCCGTGGGCAAAGGTGCGGCGGATCGGCAGCCGAGCCCAGTCGTAGCGGCGCGGCCCGTGCGCGCCGTCACCACACGACAGTCGTTGCCACGCGCCCGCACGCACCCTGCCGATCAGCTCGTCGACACCGGTGGTGGTGTGCAGCCCGGAGGGCACCCGATCGTCGCGTCGGGTGGCCATCACGTACGCGATGTCCCGATCCTCCAACCAGCCCCGCAGGCCAGGGTTCTGCCCGTAGGCCTCATCGGCCGTGAACCACGAAAACGGCACCCCCGCGGTGACCGCCCGCTCCAGCATGGCCTGCGCCTGCTGCGGCTTGGTCGCGAACCCGACGGCGTCCGGGATCGCCGAGCGCCGGCACCGGTCCCGATCACCGGTCCACGACTTCGGCAGGTACAACTCCCGATCGATCAACGCCCGACCCCGCGGCGTGGCGTAGCACAGGAACGTGCCGATCTGGCAGTTCTCGGTCTTGCCCGCCGTACCCGAATACTGCCGTTGGACCCCCGCCGACGCACGGCCCTTCTTGACGAACCCCGTCTCGTCAGCGATGAGCACCCCGGCCGCATCGCCGATCTGGTCCACCACGTAATCGCGCACGTCATCGCGGACCGCGTCCCGATCCCACGCCGCGCTGCACAGCATGCCCTGCAACCCATCCGGCGACACATGCCCAGCCTGCTCCGCGAGGGTCCAGCCGTTACGCCGCTCCAACGGTGCCAGTAGCCCCCGCACATACGCCCATGCCCGCCGCCGCGGCTCCACCCGCTCAAACCGATGCGCGAACCGGAAGAACAACTCCTCCAACCCGGCATCCCACGACCCGACCACCCGCGCATCCACCACAACCAACCAACGAATGATCAGCACCCGAAGCCACGACCCGCCGTTGCAGTACTAGACCGGTTCCCGAGTCCACGGGCACGGCAAAGTCGGAGAGTGCTCGTGTGAGGACTTTGTGTTGTGGTCCAGAGTGGATTTGACGGGGCGGGCACGGCTCCGGTGATCTTGAGGTTGTCTACGCCTTCGGATCACCCTGTGGAGTACCGTGCCCGCGCCTGCATCATTGCTGATCAACGCTGTCCAAGACCAGCCGGACGAGCAGACACGACCGGTCCTGTTGGGCCGTAACAGGCAGGAAAGCCTGGTCGCGGCGCTGTCGGAGGTTTCTGATCCGCGGGACGCGCGAGGGATCCGGCATCGGTTGCCGACGGTGGTCGGGTTGGCCCTGGCGGCGGTGCTGGCCGGCAATACGTCGGTGTACGCGATCGGGCAGTGGATCGCCGGGTGTTCACAGAAGACCCTGAAGGTGTTCGGCGCCCGGGTGGCTCCGGCGACCGGCCGGTATGTCGGTCCGGATGAGAAGACGGTGCGCGGGTTGTGCGCCCGGCTCGACGGTGACGTGCTGGACGCGGTGATGGGTCGGTGGCTGCAGCGGCGTGCCCTGGCGGCGCAGCGGGCGAAGGCGCGGACCGGGGTACGGCCCCCGCGAGGTCGTAAGGCCCGTCGCCGGGCCAAGGCCGCTGGCCAGCGCCGCTGGCGGGCCAGTACACGCGGTCGGCACCGGCCGCGGCTGATCCAGGTCGCGGTGGACGGCAAGACCAGCCGCGGTGCGAAGAGCGCCGGCAACCCGGCGCCGCACCTGCTCGCCGCGTTGTCATGCGTGGGGGTGGTACTCGCCCAGCGCCAGGTCGACGGCAAAAGCAATGAGATCACCGCGTTCGTACCGCTGTTGACGCCCCTCGAGCTGGCCGGCCAGGTGGTGACGGCCGACGCGATGCAGACGCAGCGTAAGCATGCCCGATGGCTGCGCCAGGTCAAGGACGCGCACTTCATCTTCCCGGTGCTGGACAACCAGCCCACCCTGTTCGACCGGCTCGACGCTCTGGACTGGGCCGGGGTGCCGGTCACCGCGTGGAGCGTGGACGACGACCGGGGCCGGCACGAGCGACGCACCATCCAGGTCATACCCGCTCCGCCCGAGGTGAACTTCCCGCACGTCGCGCAGGTGTTCCTGATCGAACGGACCGTCACCGTCAAAGGCAAGACCAGCTACCAGGCGATGCTGTATGTCACCAGCCTCACCGCCGAGCAGGCCGACCCCGCTGACCTGCTCGCGTACGTGCGCCAACACTGGGGAATCGAGGTTCTGCACTGGGTGAGGGATGTGACCCTCGGCGAGGACGCCTCCCGGGTCCGGACCGGTAACACGCCACGCGTCATGGCAACCCTACGAAACGTAGTGGTCAGCCTGCTCAGAATCCACGACACCACCAACATCGCCGCCGCGCTGCGATACAACGCCCGCACGAACCGCCGGATCCTCAAACTCCTGGACCTTCTACCAGCCTAAACACCCCACCCGCCGACTTTGCCGTGCCCGTGTTCCCGAGTCGGCGACCAACTGCTGGAAGCGCACGTAGGTGAACATTCCAACTAGCGGTATGTAGCTGTGCGTAGTGCCGCTTCGGGTAGCTCACCGTGCTCGACGTGGAGCATGGCCAGGCCACGGCGACGGCATCGCACCAGGCGTCCAGCAGGTATCACTCTACAGGCGACACACTGTCACCGTGTCCGAGATGTCGCACGTCACCACCGACCGCCCACCTCCATAGATCATCGATCGAAATGCCAGGGTACGAACCACTCCGCCCGTGTCATACCGAATCGGCCACCATTCCTTCCGAGATCACTTCAATGTGTCGGTCGGGATCGAACATGGATGCTCAATGATTGGTCCGATCGGATATTCCCACACCGCGTTCGTCCGCTCTAGGGTGTAGCACCAACAGGAGGGGGAATTTGTGTTGCCGATGGTCAAGGCCCGGAGAGTGAGCAGCACCGTCGTCGCGATTTCGGTCAGCGGTAGCTGTACCCGAAGAACCGCTGGCTACGTAACCCTGGTCGCGGACTACATGCTCGGCCACGTCGAATCAGGGCTCGAGCGTGTCGAGCTCGACCTGACCGACGTGACCGCCGTCGACGAGGACGGCTTCGCCTCCCTGGTCCAGGTCGCCGCGTCGGCGACCGCGGGGGGAGCCGCCGTGGTCGTGCGGTACGGCGCGGAACGGACGATGTTGGAACGGCACCATACCGGACGACTGATGGCGTCCGAGCAGATCGGACGTATGTTGCGGACACACCTGCGGCCGGCGACCCGTCGCCGTCGGGCGCACCCGGTCGTCGCCGACGCCCGCGTTGTCCGCTCCTGCTCTGCCTCGCTTGCCGGCCAGCACCGAGGTTGATCCCCGCTGGCAGGCGGACATGGGCCGGTGACGTCTCGGGGTCGCGGCCGTCGAACGAGGGGTCGTGGGCGCCCGCCACCATGCTGCGCGGGCCGGCGCCCCACGAACCCCGGTCGTCGTCGGTCGCGACCGGGGCCCTGCGCGACGATCCGGCCACGACCGGACCGGTCGACGGCGGTCATCCGCGCCCGGCCAACACTGAACCGCGTCGACGACCGAGACCCACTGTTAACCAAACCGACGCCTAAAGACCAGCGTAATCGCCGTGCGACGCTTCCCCTCTTGCGTCGAAACTGGGCCGAACCAGAAGAAACAGAAGGCATCCCGAAGTCACAGATCGCCGCCCGGAAGACTCGTTGTCACCGTTTCCGAGACCCGTGGTTACCGAATCCGGTCGCAGATTCGGTTCAGCAGCGAAAAGGACAGTTTCCGGCCGGGGTGACAAATGCCAATACGGCGGACCGGAGCCGAAGCGAAATCCGTTGATCATGGTTGGATGCGAGCTGCCCAACACCTGGGCCTGAGCCGGGTAGCCTGCGTGCGTGCCGGAACTGGCGTCACCCGTCCGGCGTCCCGGCGTCCGTGCCGGTGTCGTGTCACCGGGTCGTCGGGCTTGCCGAGAACAGTAGACACGACACACACTAGACACCATGACCGCACCGGCCCTGGCACCACGGTTCGACGCCTTGGACCCGAACGTCGTCGAGGACCCCTACCCGGAGTACGCCCGCCTGCGTGCCGCCGGTCCGCTGTGCCGGCTCGGACCGGGCAGTTGGGGGGTAACCCGGTTCGCCGATGTCACCGGCCTGCAACACGACCCCCGCCTGGGCAGCGAGTTCCCGGCCGGCTATCACGAAATCTCCGTCGGCGACGGCCCGGCGAGCGCGTTCTTCCAGCGGATCATGCTCTACCGTGACCCACCCGACCACGTCCGGCTACGCCGGCTGATGAGCCGGGCGTTCAGCCCCGCGGTGGTGCGGCGGTTGCGCTCCCACATCGAAGACCTGGTCGACGAACTACTCGCACCGGCCCTGGCGGCCGGCCGGATGGACCTGGTTCCCGAGCTGGCGTACCCGCTACCGGTACGGGTGGTCTGCCGGCTGATGGGGATCCCGCCGGAGTCCACCGACGACGTGCGCCACCACGCGATGAACCTCGGCCGGGCGTTCACCGCGGTCGTCCCGGAACACGCCCGGACCGAGGCCGACGTGGCCGTCCGCTGGCTGCGTGAGCACCTCGGCGCCCTCCTGGAACAGCGCCGCTCACGCCGGGGCGACGACCTGCTCTCCCGGCTGCTGGACGCCGAGGAGTCGGGGGACACCCTCAGCGCCGACGAGATCGTCGACAACACGGTCTTCTCGTTCTTCGCCGGTTTCGAGACGACCGTCCACATGATCACCACCGGCACCGCCGCTCTGCTGGCCCACCCCGACCAGCTCGCCCGGCTGCGTGCGGACCGCTCGCTGGTGACAACCGCCGTCGACGAGTTCCTCCGCTGGGACGCGCCGATCCAGGGCACCGCTCGCTACGTCCGCGAGCCGATCGAGATCGGAGGCCGGACCATCCGCACGGGTCGGGTCCTGGTGCTGATGATCGGCTCAGCCAACCACGACGAGCGGCGGTTCGCCCGGCCCGACCGCCTCGACGTGGGCCGGCAGGACAACCCGCACGTGGCCTTCGGCGGCGGCGCCCATCTGTGCCTCGGTGCCTTCCTGGCCCGGATGGAGGGTGCGGTGGTCTTCGACCGGCTGGCCCGACTCGCGGTGCTGGAGCCCGACGGCCCCACGGTCCGGGAGCCGAACACCCCCTTCCGGGCGTACGCCTCGGTGCCGGTGCGAATCGGCGACGTGTGAGCCACCCGTCGTCGGTACCTCCCCCGGCGGGGCGGTACCGACGACGGCTTCATTTGCCGGCTGGCAGCGCCTCCAGCACGGTCAGCGTGGGCGTCGCGATGACCTGGGCCAGCCGTAGCCCGACCCGCTCCAGCAGCGCGCCGGTCTGCGCACTGCTGCGGTGCGCCCCGCCGGTGAGCACCATCGCGTGCACGTCGAACAGCTTCGCCACGTCGAAGGCGTCTCCGGGCGGCAGCACCGCCTCCAACAGCACCAGCCGGGAGTCGGGCCGCATCGCGGCGCGGACGACGCCGAGGATCCGGACGGCGTCGTCGTCGTCGAATCCGGGCAGCACCGTCTTGAGCAGGTACCCGTCGCCGCCGGCCGGCACCGCGTCGAAGGCGCTGCCCGGCACCACGTCGCAGCGGTCGGCGACCCCGGCTTCGGCGAGCACCGCCGCGGCACCCGCCACGACGTGCGGCAGGTCGAACAGCACGCCGCGCACCGCCGGGAACCGGGCCAGCAGCCCCGCCAGGAAGCCACCGGTGCCACCGCCGACGTCGACCAGCGTGCCGAACCGCCGCCACGGGTAGGCGCTGAGAAGCGTCCGCAGGTGCAGCCGGTTGACGCTGCGCATCCAGTCGTCGACCCGGGCGCTCTCCTCCGGGTGCGCGGCCAGGTGGTCCCAGTAACCCCGGCCGTGTACCCGGTCAAAGGCCGGCCTGCCGGTCCGCAGGGTGTGTCCTATCTCGGCCCAGGAGCGTACGTCGGAGTCGAGCACCGTGAAGCTGTCCCGCAGTGACATCGGGTGATCCCCACGGAGCGGCTCGGCCAACGGAGTGAGGGCGAACTCCGCGTCGCCCACCTCGGTGAAGACTCCCCGGGCCGCCAGTGCCCGCAGCAGCCGCAGCAGGGCGCCCGGATGGGCCTTGGCAGCCTCGGCGAGGTCGGTCACCGTGCGCGGACCGTCCGCGAGCAGGTCGGCGATGCGGAGGTCACAGGCGGCCCGCAGGGCGAACGGGGTGATCTGGTCACCGAGTTCGCCGAGGCGGACCACGGCGCCCAGGTCGAGCTGCCGCCGTCCAGCCATCTCAACGCCCCTCTCGTACGCGCAGCCGCTCACCGGCGAACTGCAGCAGCCCCAGCTTGTCCAGGCCCACGCGGACCCGGTGGGTCATCAGTCCGATCTGGCCGAGCGCGGCCGCGACGCGCGAGAACACCGCCTGCCGATACATGATCATGAGATCGTGCGACGCGGCGAACGAGACTCCCTGGGCCCGGTCGACCTCCAGCCGTTGCCAGATGTCGCCGAGCAGAAAGCGCTGGCGGATCAGCGAGGCCGCGTCGAGGACCAGTTCCTCCCGTTCGGCCCGCTCCGCCGTGGTCAACTGGCTGTAGAGGCCGCTGAGCGAGAGTACCCCGAAGGTGACGTGCCGGGCCTCGTCCCGCGCGACGAGGTGCGTCAGGTCCTTGATCAGCGGATCGTGGAAGCTGCTGTTGGACAGTCGGAACGAGGCCATCGCGATCGCCTCGACCATGATCTGCATCCCGAGTGCGGTCACGTCCCACCGCGAGTCCGAGAGAATGTCGGTGAGCAACTCCCGCAACGGCGGCGATACCTTGTACGGCTCGGGGATCTTCTCTCGCAGATACCGCGAGAAGACCTCCACGTGACGAGCCTCGTCGACGGCCTGGGTGGCCGCGTAGAACTTGCTGTCCAGGTCGGGTACCGCCTCCACCAGGCGAGCGGCGACCACCATGGCGGCCTGCTCGCCGTGCAGGAACTGGCTGACCATCCACGACTGGAACTCCCAGCGGAAGGCATCCCAGGCGTCACGACCGCGCGACGCCAGCGGAGAGTCGGCGAACGCGGCCATCGCGAACGCGGAGTCGTCGGGCAGCGGCTCACCGAACGGCACGTCCACCGTCCAGTCGACGTCGGACACCTTCCACTGGGCCGACTTGGCCCGCTCGTAGAGGGCCATCAGTCGAGGATCCGTGGCTTCGTAGTCCCAGGTGAGTGTGGTGTCGACCCGGGCCGGCACAACAAGGCTCATACGACACAACGTACCGATCGGGCCGACCGATGCCAATCCAATGACGCTATCGTCGCTTTCGTGAACACACGACAGACACCAGCATCGGTGTCCCAGCGTCTGCTCTGGATGATCAAACACTACCGTGCCGACTTCGGCGCGTTGAGCTGTCCGCTGCTGTGCCGGCTGACCGGTGACCTGGACGCTGACGCCCTCGACGCCGCGTTGACCCGGCTCACCGCCCGGCACGAAGCGCTGCGGACCACCTTCACCGGTCGCGGAGCCCGGCTGGCCCAGATCGTTCACCCGCCGGCCCAGGTGGCGACCCGGCGGATCGACCTGTCCGACCGGCCTGACCCGGACAGTGCTGTCGCCGAGGCGCTGCGCGCCGAGCTGCGCACCGCGATCGACCCGACCAAGTGGCCGGCCCGGGCGACGCTGTGGCGGCTCGGGCCCCGTACCCACATGCTCTGCCTGAATCTGCACCACCTGGTGACCGACGCCTGGTCCACCGGGATTCTCTTCCGCGACCTCGGCGCGCTGTACACCCAGGCGACCGGTGCGAGTTCGCCGCTGCCCGGAACAGGCTGGCCGTACACCCGGTTCGTCGAGTGGCAGCAGGAACTCCTCGACGGCGACGGGCTACACCGACACCGGGACTACTGGCGCCGACAGCTCGCCGGCAGCCAGCTACCGGCGCTGCCCGCCGCGGCGGACGACCGGCCGGCCGGCGACGACCGGCCGACCACCGCGGACGTGGCGATCGACCTCGACCGCGAGACCGTCGCCCGGCTGCGAGCTCTCGCCCGGAGCCGTCGTACCACGCTCTTCGCGGTGCTGCTGGCGGTCTTCTACCACCACCTGCACCGGGTCACCGGCCAGGACGACCTCGCGGTGGCCTCGATGTTCGCCAACCGGTCCCGCCCCGAACTGCGGGAGACCGTAGGTCTGCTGGCCAACATGGTGCTGCTGCGGGCCCGGGTCGGACAGGCAGCCACCTTCGCCGACCTCGTCGGGCAGGCGCATTCCGCGGCCATCGGCGCCTTCACCTACCAGGACCTGCCCTACCAGATGCTGCCGGCGGGCGCGGTGGGCACCGGTGGGCGTCGCGCCGACGACGTGCTGTTCAACGTGATGGCCGAGGCTCAGCACCGCACCATCGCGGCCGGTGTCGGCTTCGAACTGCTGGTGCCCCGGGGCTTGGGCAGCCGGTTCCGGTTCGAGTTGGCCATCGCCCCGGTGGGCCCGGCGGACCTGCGGGTCGTCTTCTACCACCCCACCGCCGCGTACTCCCCGGCCCAGGCGCACAGGTTCCTCTCCGGGTACTCCGACCTGGCCACAACCCTGACCGCCGCGCCCACCGCCCCGCTGGGCGCCACCCGGCCGGTCTGATCCGGCGGCTGGCCCGAACCGTCACCCGCCGGTCCGCAGGTGATGCGGCGAACACGCTATAAACCACACAGCACTAACGTCACACACTCTTGACACCGCATACCGCTGCTGAGAGGCTTCGACCAGTCCTACCTGGTATACGCGCAGGAGGCGGACGAGTCCTCGGGCCGTACCGCGCGGCACCGCTCACCCGGTCGATGCTGTGACAGGAAGGTCCACATGCCACTTCACCTGCACTGGTTTCTCCCGTCCCACGGGGACGGACGTGAGGTGGCGAAGACCCCGGACGGTGCCCCGGCGCAGGCCGTCCGACGCGCACCGGAAATCGACTACCTCGGCCAGGTCGCCGGCGCCGCCGACCGACTCGGCTTCGACAGCGTCCTCGTCCCGACCGGGCTGTTCTGCGAAGATCCCTGGCTGGCCTCGGCAGCGCTGGCCCGCCACACCCACCGACTCAGGTTCATGGTCGCCGTCCGTCCCGGTTTCCTGGCGCCGACGGTCGCCGCGCAGATGGCCGCAACCCTGCAACGACTCTCGGGTGGCCGGCTGCTGCTCAACATCGTGGCCGGCGGCGACCGGGACGAGCAGTTGCGCTACGGCGACTGGCTCGACCACGACCAGCGCTACGCCCGCGCCGACGAGTTCCTCGACGTCCTGTCCCGGGCCTGGACGGGTGACCCGTACGACTTCGACGGGGTCCACTACCGGATCCGCGCCGGCCGACTCACTCGGGGACACCCGGTCAGGCCGACGGTGTTCCTCGGTGGCTCCTCGCCCGCCGCGCACGAGGTGGCCGCCCGCCACGCCGACGTCTACCTCGCCTGGGGCGAACCACCGGAGCCGTTGGGGGCGCTGGTCAAGCAGGTTCGTGACCGGGCCGACGCGCAGGGCCGCGAACTGTCCTACGGATCCCGGTTCCACGTGATCAGCCGGGACACTGCCGACGAGGCGTGGCAGGTGGCCCGGCGCCTGGTGGACCGGATGCACCCGGACACCATCGCCGCCGCGCAGCAGCGATTCCGGAAGACCGAATCCGAGGGGCAACGCCGGATGGCCGCTCTGCACCGGGGACACACCGACGACCTGGAGGTACACCCGAACGTCTGGGCCGGCTACGGCCTGGTCCGGCCGGGAGCCGGGTTGGCCCTGGTCGGCAGCCACACCGAGGTGGCCGACCGTATCGAGGAGTACCACTCGTCAGGTCTGGATCACCTGATCCTCTCCGGCCAGCCGCACCTGGAGGAGGCGTACACCTTCGGTGAGGGTGTCCTGCCGATCCTGCGGCGCCGCGGGCTGCTGGCCGAACCGGAAGGAGACCGGTGACCGATCTGCGGCAACCCGCATCCCGACGGGCCGCCCCACCGACCGATTCACTGACCGTCCCGACGACCGTGCTGGTCGGCAACCCCCGACGGGAGTCCCGCACCCTCACCGTGGCGCGGCACCTCACCGGTGCCCTGCGCACTGGGCTCGCCGACTTCGGCGTCCACCTCGCCGACCCACACCTGGTGGACCTGGCGGAACTGGGACCGGACCTGCCGTCCCGACTGATCGCCGGTGCCGCCGGGCACGCACCACTGGAACAGGTGCTGGCCCGGGTCCGTAGACCCGGCCTGCTGGTGGTGGTCAGCCCGACCTTCAAGGGCTCCTACACCGGCCTGCTGAAACTCTTCCTCGACATGCTCCCCCGCGAGGGGCTGCGGCCGGGCACGGTCGCGGTGCCGGTCATGACGGCTGGGTGGGCACAACACCGCTTCGTCCCGGATGCTCAGCTTCGACCTCTCCTGGTCGAACTGGGGGCCGTGGTGCCAGTACGAGGCCTGGCGGTGCTCGAGGAGGAGTTCGGTGATCTCGACCCCGCGGTCGCCGGCTGGACCGAGGCCGCGGTGCCGGTACTCGCCGCCGTGCTGCGCGGCTGCCGGCCCCCGGCACCGTTTCCGCCCCACCTCGCCGAACCCGTACCTGTCCCTTGACCCGTGTTTCAAGCCCCGCTCAGCCAGGCGATCCGGAAGGAACAAGCGACCATGAGTGAGCAGACCCCGACGCTCGCAGGGCCGACGATGTCCGATGAGCAGATCCGCACCCAGGTCGAGGCCATCGTGCTCGACCTGGCACCCAGCCCCGATGGTCTCCGCGGCGCGGAGACGGCTTTGGTCCAGGACCTCGGCTTCCACTCGCTGGCCCTGATGGAGCTGGCCTTCGCGCTGGAAGACGAGTTCGACCTGGATCCGATCGACGAGAAGACCGCCCGGTCGATCACCACCCTGCACGCGGTCCAGGAGCACGTTCTGCGCCGGATCCGGGAGCGTGAGGCGGGGGCCTGACTCCCCACCCGTCATGGGGGGCCGGCCGCCGCCACGGTGGCCGGCCCCATGGTGAACCGTCGAGGCGACCGCTACCGGCGGCCGTCGACCCGATCCGACGGCCGCCGGTAGCGGTCGGTGCACACCGGGGACCGGTTGACGGCGGCGGTCGCCCGTCAGCCGATCAGGCGGTCCCGTCAGCCGATCAGGCGGTAGAGCCGGTGGAACCGGTCGTCGATCGGCAACTGGGTGACGGCGGCGAAGCCAGCCTCGGCCGCCAGTCGCTGCATCTGGTCGGGACGCAGCGCGGTGCCGGTACCAGCGGAGGGCTGCTGACTCAGGCAGGCCGGCAGGCAGTGCAGCACGCTGGTCGCGTACTGAAAGCGTTCGACTTCATCGGCCGGGGCAGTGAACCGCTCCGCCACTCGGGCGTCGAGCACCAGCACGGTGCCGCCCTCCACGCACAGCCGCCGGCAGGCGCCCAGCACCTCGACCGGCCGGGCGATCTCGTGCAGGGCGTCGAAGAGGCAGACCAGGTCGTAGCGGCCGGCGAGATCCGGGGCCGCCGCGTCGCGGGCGACGAAGGAGACCCGGTCGGTCAACCCGGCTTCGGCGGCGTGCCCGCGGGCGTCCGCGATCACTTCGGCGTCGATGTCGAAGCCGTCGACGGTGATCGACGGGAAGGAACGGGCCAGGCCGATCCCGGCCCACCCGGCACCACACGCGACATCCGCCACCCGCGCCGGCCCGGTGGTGAGCCGGGTGTGGACGTCCGGGGCGAAACGACGCAGCCAGCCCGCCAGCTGATGGGTGAACATCGCCCGGTTGGCACCGGCGTGCCCCTGGCGCCAGTCGACGCCGTAGACCGCGTCCGGTACGCCGGCACCGCTGCGGTACGCCGCCAGCAGTGCCGGCAGCGCCGCCGCGACCCCGCCCAACGGCAGCACGGCCAAGGCCGCCATCGACACCGGGTTGTCCGTCACGGTCAGCACCTCGGCGTGCGCGGCGGGCAGGGTGAACACCCGCTGCTCGGCCGGGCGGGTCGGGTCGTCGACCGTGAGCACGCCCGCCACCGCCTGCTGCTCCAGCCACTCGCGGGCGTACCGCGGGTCGACCCCGGTCCGCACGGCGATCTCCCCCACCGTGCCGGGACCCTTGGTCGCCAGGTCGTCGTAGAGCCCCAGACGGACCCCGAGGTACATCGACAGCAGTTCCTGGGTGGCCAGCAGGGAGGTCCACATCCGGACTGCGAAGACCCGGGCCTGGGTGTCGGTGGGGGTGGTCATCGGCATCCTCCGGGCGAGACGCGTATGGGGTGTGTTGTCTCGTCACACGCTAACCCGTCGGAGTCGACATGGACAGCACCGGCCACCGGGAGATACGGTCCGCACACCCGACACACCACACTGAGGAGAAGGACGTGAACCCAACGCTGGCACGGGTACGCGAGCTGGCGACCCGAGTGACGAAGCGGGCAGAGGAGATCGAGCTGCAACGCGGGTTGCCGGACGACCTCGTCGACGACCTCCGCGACGCCGGGTGCTTCCGGATGTTCGCACCGGCCAGCTACGGCGGTGACCAGTTGGACCTGCCGGACGTGTTGGCCGTGCTGGAGGAACTGGCCCGGGCCGACGCCGCTACCGCCTGGACCGTCGGCCAGGTGGCGCTGTCGCACCTGATCGTCCGCTGCGGACCGGCCGAGGCGGTGGAGGACGTGTTCGCCGACGGCCCCGACACGCTGGTCGCCGGGGCGGTGGCGCCGAAGGGACGGGCCCGCCAGACCGACGACGGGTGGCGGGTCACCGGCCAGTGGCCGTTCGTCACCGGTTGCCCGCGGGCGTCCTGGTTCTACCTGAGCTGCGTGGTGGTCGCCGGGCGGAGCGTACCGGTCGGGCCGGACGGCGTACCGGCCACCCGCATCCTGTACGTGCCCGCGCGGGACAGCCGGATCGTGGACACCTGGCGGGTGCTGGGTCTACGTGGGACCGCCAGCCACGACGTGGCCGTCGAGGATGCGCGGGTCCCCGCGCACCGCGCAGTCGTCACGGAGGGCGAGCAGGGCGGTGACGCGGTACATCGGATCGCCGAGTCGAGCCTGATCATCGGTGCGATCGCCGTCGGGTTGGCCGACGGCGCGCTGACGGATCTGGTCCAGTTGGCGACCGACGGCAAGCGGCCGGCGCTGAGCGCCCGGCGCCTCGCCTCCGCACCGGTCTTCCAGGACCGGCTCGGTGAGGCACAGACTGTGCAGCGCGCGGCCCGGGCCCTGCTGTACGCGGAGGCGGCCGAGGCGCAGGCGTCGGCGGGAACCTCGACAGCGCTCCGCCGGGCCCGCCTACGAGCCACCGCTGCCCAGGTGACCAGCCTGGCCGGTCAGGTGGTCGACACCGCACACCAACTGGCCGGCGGCACCGCCGTCTACGAGACCTCGCCGCTGCAACGACGGCTGCGCGACATGCACACGGCTACCCAGCACTTCGTGGCCGGCCGTGACTCGTACGCCACGCTCGGCGCACTGGCCGTCGGTGCGGAGACCGGCTCCGGCCCGCTCTGATCCGATCTGGTCACCCGGTGCGGAGCCTCGGTCGCGGGCTGCCCCACGGCGGTCAGGCGAAGCGGAACAGACTCTCGGCGACGCAGCAGGGTTTCCCGCTGCCGGCCGACTCGACGGTGACCCGACAACGCACCTGGAGCGCGTCGCGCACCTCGGCGGTCGCCAGCAGGTCGACGGCGCCGCGGACCGCGGACCCGGCGGTCACCGGCGCGGGGAAGCGCACCCGGTCCAGGCCGTAGTTGACCGCCGTCCGGAGGCCGGTGACCCGCAGCACCTCGCCGAGCATGACCGGCACCAGCGACAGCACCAGGAAGCCATGCGCGATCGGTGCGCCGAACGGTCCGGTCGCGGCCCGGACGGGGTCGACATGGATCCATTGCCGGTCGCCGGTCAGGTCGGCGAAGGCGGTGATCAGCTCCTGGTCGACCCGGCGCCAGGAGCTGATGCCGAGCCGTCCGGGCGTTGCGGACCGTAGCTCGTCCAGGGATCCGAAACGCGTCACGGCGTCCTCCGGGGCGGGGTAGGCAGCGGTGTGGCCGGCATCGTACCGTAGTGAAGTATCTCGTCTGTGGAGGTTGTCATGAGTGAGCTGTTCTCGGTAGCGGGTAAGACCGCCCTCGTCACGGGCGGCACCCAGGGGATCGGGAAAATGATCGCGCGGGGTTTCGCCGCGGCCGGGGTCCGGGTCTACCTCACCGCCCGAACCAAATCCGACTGCGAGGACGTCGCCCAGGAGCTCTCCGCCGTCGGTGGTGAGTGCGTGGCGATCCCGGCGGACCTGGCCGAGGAGCAGGAGTGCGCCCGGCTGGCCCGCGAGATCGCCGAGCGCGAACAGCGGTTGCACATCCTGGTGAACAACGCCGGCACCGCGTGGACCGCCCCGGTCGACCAGTTCCCCGCCGCCGCGTGGGACAGCGTGCTGGACATCAGCCTGAAGGCGCCGTTGATCCTGGTACGCGAGCTGGCGCCGCTGTTGCGTGCGGCCGGCACCACCGACGACCCGGCCCGGATCGTCAACATCGGCAGCGCCGACGCCCAGCGGGTGCCCGAGATGCCGACCTACTCCGCCGCCGCGGCGAAAGCGGCCATCCACCACATCACCCGGATGCTGGCCCACGATTTCGCTCCCACGGTGACCGCGAACGTGATCGCACCTGGCAGCTTTCCCTCCCGGATGATGGCTGGCGTGCTCGAGGCCATCGGCGAGGAGATCGCCGCGGTCACGCCGTTGCAGCGCATCGGCCGGCCGGAGGACATCGTCGGCGCGGTCATCTACCTGTGCAGCCGTGCCGGCTCCTACGTCACCGGCTCGGTGGTCACGGTCGACGGTGGTCTCTCCACCGCACGAACCGGCTACGTGCCGGGCCGGTTCCTCACCGACGAGCAGTGACCCAGGCCGGGCGCCCCGGAGAGCACCGGCACGGCGCAGGCCACGCCCGGCGGTTTCCGGGCGCGGCCTGCGCGCGGTTCAGGCCCTGGACTTCGGTGGGACGTGCAGCCCGAAGGGAAGACCCTGGTTGTCCCGACACTCGACGAAGGCACCCCACTGTTCCGTCGGCGGACGCATCGGCTCCACCTCGCCGCCCAGCTCCACCACCCGCTTCACGGCGGCCTCGATGTCGTCCACGGCGAAGTAGAGGTAGTGCTGCGGCGGGCCAGGGTCGCGGTGCATGCCACCGGGCACGGCGTTTCCGGTGTCGATCGAACCACCGTGCTCCTGCGCCTGCACCTTCCAACCGAACAACTCGGTGAAGAACGCGCTGGCCACCGCCACGTCCGGCGTTCCGAACTCGAAGTACGACAGATGTCCTGCCACGACCGACCTCCTCCAGTCATCGATCCGGCGAATCGTCACCACCCGACCGGGCGGGCTCGCTAACACAACAAACTACACTAGGATCCAACCCGACATGCTCAGCTGACCTGACGCCAGTCGCTGGCGCACCGAGCCGAAGAGGTCCCGCCGTGCCCGTCACCGCCGCCCCGACCAACCTGATCCCGGACACCGGCCTCCTCATCGGGGAGACGCGGTCGACCGACCCCACCGGGGGTGTACACCAGCACGTATACGCCGGCGACGGCCGCCCCACCGCCGAAGTGCCGCTGGGCGGTGCCGCCGAGATGGACACGGCGGTCCGCACCGCCCAGGCTGCCCTGGCTGGCTGGGCTGCGACCCGGGGCAACGTCCGACGGAACCTCCTGCTGCGCCTGGCCGACCTGGTCGAGCGGGACGCGGCGGACCTGGTCGGGTTGCAGATCCTGGAGAACGGCTGCCCCCGGCAGTTCGCCTCGGCCATGCCCAGTATCGCGACCGAACACCTGCGCTACAACGCCGGCTGGGCAGACAAGATCGGCGGACAGGTGGTGCCGACCTGGCCGGTGCGGGCCGTCGACTACACCCTCGACGAGCCGTACGGTGTGGTGGCATTGATCATCCCGTGGAACGGCCCGCTGGTTTCCGTGGCCCAGATGCTCGCGCCCGTCCTCGCCGCCGGCAACGTCGTCGTGCTCAAGCCGTCGGAGCTCGCACCGTTCACCGCGCTGCGGATCGGGGAACTGGCGCTCGAAGCCGGATTCCCACCCGGTGTGGTGAACGTCGTACCCGGCGCGGCGGCCGGTGGCACGGCGCTCGTCCGGCACCCCGACATCGAGAAAGTGCACTTCACCGGCGGCGGGAGCACCGCCCGCAAGATACTCGCCGCCGCGGCCGAACACCTCGTCCCGGTCGGCCTGGAACTCGGCGGCAAGTCCGCACACATCGTCTTCGGTGACGCCGACATCCGGATGGCGGCCCGACTGGCGATGAGCGGTGTGGTGGCGCTGAGCGGGCAGGGCTGCGCCAACGGCACCCGCGTGCTCGTCCATTCCTCGGTCTACGACGAGGTGCTGCGCACGGTGACCGCCCGGCTGGCCCGGGTCCCGGTCGGCGACCCGGCGCAGGAGCGCACCATGATGGGCCCGGTGGTGAGCGAGAGCGCCTGCCAACGCATCCTCCGGGTCGTGGAACGGGCCCACGGGGCCCGGCACGGTCGCCTGCTGTCCGGCGGCGAGCGGCTCGGGGGTGACCTCGCCGCCGGCTACTTCATCGGACCGACGGTCTTCGCCGACGTGGACCCGGCCAGCGAACTCTCCCAGGAGGAGATCTTCGGGCCGGTGCTGGCTTTCACCCCCTTCGACACCGAGGAGGAGGCCGTCCGGCTGGCCAACGGCACCCGCTACGGGCTCGGGGCGTACCTACACACCACCGACCTGCGGACGGCACACCGGGTGAGCCGGGCCGTCGCCGCCGGTAGCGTCTGGGTCAACGGCATCCCCGGGGTGCTACCGTCGGCGCCCTTCGGCGGCGTCCGGCAGAGCGGCTGGGGTCGCATCGGAGGCGAGGCCGGTGTGCGAGAGTTCCTCCGTCCGAAAAACGTGTGGATCGCCGGCTGAACGACCCGCCGCACCGATCGGGCGGTCCACCCCTACCCGGAGGAACGGCCAGGTTGGCGCGGCGGCCCACACGCACCGGGCGCCGCTGGGACGCGGGACGCGCCGGCGGGTTCACAGCCGCCACGACCGGGCGGTCTCCTGCTCGGCCCACATCCGCGCGTAGCGGCCCTGGTGGGCCAGCAGTTCGTCGTGTCGGCCGGTCTCGACCACCGCCCCCTCGTCGAGCACCACGATCCGGTCAGCGTGCCGGACGGTACCCAGCCGGTGCGCGACGACCAGCACCGTCCGCTCCCGGATCAGGTCGGACAGCGCCTGCTGCACATGCCGCTCGTTGGTGGCGTCCATCGCCGCCGTCGGCTCGTCGAGCAGCACGATCGGAGCGTCCTTGAGAATCGCGCGGGCCAGCGACACACGCTGTCGCTCGCCGCCGGAGAGGGTGGCGCCCCCCTCCCCGACCACGGTGTCGCCGCCCTCGGGCAGTCGGGCCACGATCTCGTCCACCCTGGCCCGCGTGGCGGCCCGCCGCACCTCCTCGTCGGTGGCGTCCGGCCGGCCGAAGCGGATGTTGTCCCAGACCGACTCGCTGAACAGGTAGCTGTCCTGGAACACCACCGTCACCGCGTCGAACAGGCTCCGGTCGTCCAGCTCGAGGATGTCCACGCCGCCCACCCGCACGGTGCCGGAGTCGGGTGCGAAGAACCGGGCCAGCAGGTGCAGACAGGTGCTCTTGCCCGCGCCGCTGCTGCCGACCAGCGCGGTCACCGTACCGGCCGGCGCGGTGAACGTGACACCCCGCAGCGCCGGCCGCGCGGCACCTGGGTAGGTGTAGGTCACCGTCTCGAAGGCCACATCGTGACCCTGCGGCCGCGGGCCCGACCGGACCTCGGCGGGCAGGGGCTCGGCGAGCAGCGTGCCGAGCCGGTCGAGGGCCGCCTCACCGACCCGCAGGCTCTCCGTCTGCTCGCCCATGGCCCGTAGCGGACCATGGACCCGCAGCGACAGCACCGCGAAGACGAGGAAGGTGGCCGGCGCCAGGTCACCACCGATCAGGAGGAACGCGCCGACCAGCAGAACCACCGGCAGGCCCAGCTCGATCACCGTCAGAAAAAGCACCAGCGGAACCACCAGGCGGCTGACCAGACCGATGCTGGCGTCGCGGTGTCGGAGCAGGGCGCGGGCCAGGCGGTCCGCCCGGTCGCCGGTGGCGCCGTGTGAGCGGGCGACGGCGATGCCGGAGACGTACTCCTGGAAGCGCGCCGCGGCCTGGCCACTGGCCCGGGCGCGCTCGGCGGCGAGCCGCGCGAAGGTGCGTTGCGACCACGCGTATACCAGCATCGCCAGCGGAACGGTGCCCAGCGCGGCCAGCCCCATCTGCCAGTCCACCAGCAGCAGGCCCACGGCGATCACGACCGGCAGCAGCGCCGCGCCGATGATGGTGGGGATCGCGCCGAACACCACCGGCTCCAGTTCGCTGAGATGATGCGTGACGAGCGCGGTGAGGTCACCGCTCTGCCGGCTGGTGTGGTATCCGAGCGGCAGGCGCCGCAGGTGCTGCAACGCCCGCAGCCGCAACTCGCCGAGCAGTTCGAAGGAGGCGACCCAGCTCTGCCGCTGGGCGACCAGGTCGAACCCGAACTGACCAAGCAACGCGGCGACGATGCCGACGGTCCACCAGAGGACCTCCCGCTGGCTGATCGCGGGCCCGCCCAGGTTCGTCTCACGCAGCCGCTGCAGAACCACCACCAGCAGCCACACCGGCACGGCGGTGCAGACCGCCGCCGCCATCCGGGCGGCGATCCCCCAGAGCTGCTGGCGACGCAGCCGTGGGTCGGAGAGCACCCACAGTCGCCGAATCAGGGCGACGGTCCGCCCGGCCACCGGCCGGGTGGACGGCGCCCCGACAGGAGCGGTCGAGGTCACGGTCGTCATCGGCTCGCTCCGCTCCGCGTGTCGGTGGCGCCCAGGCTCCACCGGGCGCCGGTGGTCGCGTCCTCCCACAGCCCGGCGTACGTGCCGCCGGCGCGCAGCAGGTCCTCGTGGCGTCCGCTCTCGACCACCCGCCCGTCGGTCATCACCACGATCCGGTCGGCGTTCCGGACAGTGGTCAGTCGGTGAGCGATGACCAGCAGGGTACGCCCGGCGGCGAGACTGGCCACCGCCTGCTGGATCGACACCTCGTTCTCCGGGTCGGTGGACGCGGTCGCCTCGTCCAGCACCACCACCGGTGCGTCCTTGAGCAGGGCCCGGGCGATGGAGATGCGCTGCCGTTCACCACCGGAGAGGGTCGCGCCCCGCTCACCGACGATGGTGTCGTAGCCCTGTGGCAGGGCGAGGACGAAGTCGTGGCAGCGGGCGGCGCGGGCCGCGCGGTGCACCGACTCGTCGTCCACATCGGGCTGGCCCAGCGTCAGGTTGGCCCGAATGGTGTCGTGGAACAGAAACGGATCCTGGAAGACCACCGCGACAGTGTCCATGAGCTGGTCGAGCGCCATCTCTCGAACGTCGACGCCGCCCACCGTGACCGAACCGGCACTGACGTCGAAGAACCGGGCGACCAGCCGCGCTACGGTCGTCTTGCCCGAGCCGCTCGGACCGACGATCGCGGTGACCCTGCCCGCCTCGGCGCGCAGCGTCACCCCGTCGAGCACCGTCCGGTCCGGCCGGTAGCCGAACGTCACGCCGGTCAGCTCGACCGAGGCCGGGCCAAGCGGCACCCGCCGGCTGGTGTCCGGCAACGCCGGGGCGTCCAGCAGCGCGGCGATCTCGTCGACGCCGAAGCGCACCTGACGGAGTTGGGAGCTGTAACCGGTCAGTTTGGTCAGTGGCGCCGTGTAGCCGAGCGACAGCAACAGGAAGAGCAGCAGGGTGGGCAGGTCGACCGCACCGTCCCGGTAGAGCCAGAGCCCTACCGGGACAACGACGACCACGTTCGCCGCCATCACCGTGAAGTACGCCGCGCCTCCCGGCAGGAATGCAGTGCCCCAGCGGGTTTCCGCATCGACGTACCGGCGCACCGCGCCCGTGGCCCGGGCCACCGTGTCGGACTGCCGGTTGAACACCTTGACGGCCTTGATGCCGTGCAGGAACTCGGTGATGGCCTGGTTCATGGCCATGCCCGCGCCGTGCCACTGCGCGACCCAGGTTCCGGAGCCCCGGGTGGCGTGCCGCATGCCGAGCATCGCCAGTGGAACGACCGCGACGGCGGCCAGTGCCAGACGCCAGTCGATGGCGAAGAGCCACACGGTGGTGGCCGCGACCACGCTCAGGCTGGCGACCGCGTCGGGGAACATGTGCGCGACGAAGACCTCGACCCGCTCCACGTCCTCCATCGCCAGCTTGCCGATCGCACCGCTCCCCCGGCGGTTCACCTCGCCGAGCGGCAGCACGGCGAGCCGGTCGGCGATGCGCCGGCGTAGCCGGTAGAGCAGCCAGTAGGCGCAAAGGTGGCTGATCGCCAACGCTCCGCCCATCAGCGCGGTGCCCCCGGCGATGGCGACCAACGCGACGAGCGCGTAACGTGTCAGGGCACCACCATCCGGGTCCGCCTCGGTGACCAGTTCGACCGCGACCCGGTAGGCCATCAGGTAGGGCACGAGCTGACAGGCCACCGCCGCGACGGCGAGCAGCACCGCCGCCCAGAGCCGACGGCGTTCCTGACGGATCAGGTGCCGGAGCAGCCTCCGCCCACCTTGCTCGTTGTCGGTCACCTTCTCGGCGGCCATCGGTCACCTCGTCTCCGCCGCGCCTGCCGTACGACCCCGCCGGACGGTGGACGGCCTCAGCCCGCCTGCACCCAGCATGCGGAATGATAGCTTTTATCGAAGCGCCGGGGAGCAGTCAAATCGTTTCTGTGGGATGTCGCATGGCTCTTTTCCCTGCCGGAAGTAGGATGTTGGGTCACTCCGGTCTCGTCGGGCCCAGGCGAGTCGTCGGCGAGTACCGTACGAGCTTCTCGCCATACGTCCCCCTCGCCCGTGACGGAGTCCGGCCCGTTCCCGCCGCGGGGCAAGCCACGGATTGACGCTCCAGAAGACCGAATGCTCACACACTCGTGCGTACCGTTGAACCGCACGACCAGCGCCAGCTCTTCGCCCGGCTCGCGGTACGCGCCGTCGCACCACCACCCATCAGCGTGGTGTGGACCGACGCACCCAGCCCGCGAGTGTAAGAGCCTGGTAAATAGGGGTTTCAGGTGTGTTGGTGGCGGGCGAGGCGGCGGGTCATGACGATGATCATGGCCCATTGGACCATCGCGGCGTGGTGGGCGGGTAGTCGTTCGTCGTCGCGGACGGTGCGGCGGCAGCGGTTGATCCAGGAGAAGGTGCGCTCGACGCACCAGCGGCGGTGCAGCACGACGAATGTGGTCTGTCCGGCGAGTTTGGCGACGATCCGTACGGTCAGGGCAAGGCGTGTGGCGGCCCAGTCGACAAGTGTGCCGGTGTAGCCGGTGTCGGCCCAGACGAGGCGGATGCCGGGGAAGCAGGCGTGTAGCGCCCGGAGCAGGGGGCGGGCGCCGTCGCGGTCCTGCACGTTGGCGCCGGTGATCAGGACCGCGAGGAGCAGGCCGCAGGTGTCCACGGCGATGTGCCGTTTACGGCCGTTGACCCTCTTCCCCGCGTCGTAGCCGCGGCTGACCCGCCCGACGGTCTCCGCGCCGCGTACCGACTGGGAGTCGACCAGGGCGGCCGTCGGCTGCCGGCCGCGGTCCTCGACCTGGACGCGGACCTGTTCTCGCAGACTGTTGTGCATGCGGTGCAGTGTCCGTCGGCAGTCCAGGTCTTGAAGTAGTGGTAGACCAGCTTGTGGTGCGGGAAGTCGGCCGGTGCGCGTCCCACTGGCAGCCGGTGCGGCCGAGGTAGCGGATCGCGTCCACGATGTCGCGGCGGGGATAGATGATCGGCCGGCCACGTCCGTGCCGGCCGGGACGTACGGGGCGAGGACGGCCCGCCGACGCCGCGCGGCACAGCCTGGACTCCAGACCAAAGGCGGTCATCGGCCGGCCTGGGGCGGGCCCGACTACGGCGCCCGTACGCGTGGACTCCCGGCTGGCGTGCTGGGTGATCACGCTGCCGCGGACATGGTGGCCCGGTCCACCGCAGTGGTTGCCGCGACGAGCATGCTAACTTCCCGGGTGCGAGGCGCTGGCACGTGACCGTGAACCGACAGGACCTGGGGGGATGCTATGCGACGCGGTCGGCTGAAGGCGGTGACGTCGCGACGGCGGTGGGCAAGGAACGCCCTGGTCGGAGCACTCGTTCTGGTTGCCGGATGGGGCACTGCCGGCTGGCTGGTCGTCGGCGCGCCGGACGCCGTCGCCGCCGAGTCGACCTTGCGCACGCTCGCCGCCGCCCGCGGCCTGCGGATCGGCTCGGCGGTCAATGCCGTGCCGCTGCGACAGGAGAAGGGGTACCGCGACAAGTTGCGGTACGAGTTCAACGGGGTGACCCCGGAGAATGCCATGAAGTGGTCCCAGGTGGAGCCCGTGCCGGGGCAGTATGCGTGGGACGATGCCGACGCGATCGTGGACTTCGCCGAGCAGAGCGGCCAGATGGTGCGGGGTCACCCGCTGGTCTGGCACAGTGCGCTCCCCGAATGGCTCACCAGCGGCAGCTTCACCGACGAGCAGCTGCGCGCCATCCTCAAGCAACACATCGAAGACATGACGACCCGCTACGCCGGCCGGGTCGGTGCCTGGGACGTGGTCAACGAGGCGTTCAACGAGGACGGCACGCTGCGGCCGAGCATCTGGCTCGACCGGCTCGGCAGCGGCTACATCGCCGACGCGTTTCGCTGGGCGCGCGCCGCTGACCCCGCCGCGAAGCTCTACATCAACGACTTCAACGCCGAGTGGACCAACCCCAAGAGCGACGCCCTGTACGCGCTGGTCCGGGACCTGCGCGCGCAGGGTGTGCCCGTCGATGGGGTCGGTTTCCAGACGCACGTGACGACCAACAGTGCCCTCTCGCAGCTCAAGGCCACGCTGGCGCGCTTCGCCGGCCTGGGCATCGACGTCGCCGTGACCGAGCTGGACGTGCGCATGCCGCTACCCGCGGACGACACGAAGCTGACGACACAGGCGACGGTGTACCGCCGGGCGATCGATGCCTGCCTCGCAGTGGCCCGCTGCGTCTCGCTCACGGTGTGGGGGTTCACGGACGCGCACTCCTGGGTGCCGGGCGCCGTCCCGGGCTGGGGTGCGGCAGATCTGCTCGACGAGAGCCTTCAGCCCAAACCGGCCTACACGAGTGTGCATGACGGCCTCGCCGCGCGCGACTTCACCGGCACCGCGGTCGCAGTGCAGTCCGGCCGCTGCCTCGACGTCCCGAACAGCACCGCCACCGGCGGGGTGCAGCTGCAGCAGTACGGCTGCAACTCGACCGGGGCGCAGCGTTTCGTATACAACCGCGTCGGGACGAAGACCTACACGATCACCAACGCCCAGAACGCGCTGTGCGTCACCGTCGCGAACGGCAGCACCGGCAATGGTGCCGCCGTCTTGCAGAGCCCTTGTGCCGGGCTGGCCCAGCAGAAGTTCGAACTGTACAAGGTCGTCGGCTCGGACCAGGACTACAAGCTCGCCGCCACCCACAGCGGCAAATGCCTGCGGGTGCAGGACGACAGCACCGCCGACTTCGCCAGGATCGAACAGTGGCCGTGCCAGACCGACCCGGCCGCGCCGAGCAAGCAGGTCTGGCGCCTGACCGCCGCCCCCGGCCACCCCTGAGAGGGACTGTACAAATAACGGCCCTGTCTCACTTTCGGTGGTGACGGTGGGTGCTGTTATCCGAGGAGGATGCGGTGGCGGAGCAGGGTGAAGCCTGCTCGTCCGTGCATTTGACGTGCGATTCGTTTGGTCTTGGTGTTGACGCCTTCGGTGGGGCCGTTGCTGTAGGGGAGCGTGAGCGCGGCGTTCACGGCGTCGCGGTCGCGTTCCAGGCCTCGGGTGAAGGCGTGCAGATGAGGTAGATCGACCGTGCGAACCTGCAGGATCCAGTGCGAGAGCCGGTCGGTGTTTGCGGGTTGAGGCGTCAGGAGCTCGGCGAAGCGTCCGACAGCGGCGGCGAGTTGGGTCATCTCTGGGCAGGCTGCGGTGAGCCGTGCCAGTAGATCTTGGCGCTCGGGTTTGAGGTTGTCGGGTCTGGTGAGGATCATCCGGGCGAGGCGGCGTGGGGAGATGTGGCTGTGGTCGGCGTCCGCGCGGCCTTGGTTGATGTACTTGTGCAGGAGGTTGAGGCAGCCGGTGAAGCCGAGGGTCTTGATCTCGTCGAAGAGGTGCTTGACGCCGACGCTGGGGTCCTCGGCTCGACGTTTGCGTAGGTGTTGGCGGTAGGGGTCGACGAGGCTGGCACGGTATTTGGGGACGCGGAGCATCCGCTCGGGCCGGTCGGCTCGCGCGTAGCGCTTGACGGTGTTCAGGGTCAACTGCAGACGGCGGGCGCACTCCAGCAGGCCCACGCCTTGGTCGAGCAGGTCATGGACCTGGTGCCAGCGTTGCTGGGTCGTCTGCGCGCGGGGGCCGTCGTAGATGGGTGCGTCCAGGACGGGGGCCCAGCAGGTACTGTGCGCCTTCACCTCGCTGAGGGCGGCTTCACAGAGGTTGTGCCACAGGTGCCAGTGGGCCTGACCCGGTTTGACGGACATCCCAGCTCAGAGGGGCTGTGTGCTCCTCGGGAGGATGTTCATCATGGAAGGCATGGGCAAGAAGCCACGCCGGCCGCGCAGAGCGTTCACGCCGGAGTTCAAGGCGGAGATCGTCGAGGTGTGCCGGCGGGGTGACCGATCGGTGGCGCAGGTCGTGAGGGACTTCGACCTGACCGAGACCGCGGTCCGTGAGTGGGTCAGGCAGGCCGACATCGACGCCGGCACCCGCAGCGACGGGTTGACCAGCGACGAGCGCGACGAGCTGGCGCGGCTGCGGCGGGAGAACCGCCGGCTCCGCGAGGACGTCGACATCCTGAAACGGGCCACGGCTTTCTTCGTGAGGGAGACCCGGTGAACGTGTACCCGTTCATCGAGGCGGAGAAGGCGCGGCCCGACGGGAACGTGAAGCGTTCCTGTGAGCTGCTGGAGGTCTCCCGGTCCGCCTACTACCAGCACCGTGCCGGGCCGTCGCGGCGGGAACGCGACGACGCAGACCTCGCCGCCCGCATCGCGCAGATCCACGCCGACTCGGCCGGCACCTACGGCGCACCCCGGGTCCGCGCCGAACTCGCCGCCCAGGGGCGGCGGCACTCCGGCAAGCGGGTCGCCCGGCTGATGCGGGGCGCCGGGTTGTGCGGCCGCACGCCGAAGCGGTGGCGCACCACGACCGTGCCCGACCCGGGGGCGGCGTTGTCGGCGGACCTGATCCGCCGGGACTTCGACGTCGCCGCCGGCCGGGTCGACACCCGCTGGTGCGGCGACATCACCTACATCCACACGTGGGAGGGCTGGCTGTACCTCGCCACCGTCATCGACATCGCCTCACGCCGGGTTGTGGGCTGGGCGACCGCCGACCACCTACGGACCGATCTGCCCGCTCAGGCGTTGTCCAACGCGATCGCCGTCCGACGCCCGACCGGGCCGGTGATCTTCCACAGCGACCGGGGTTGCCAGTACACGAGTGCGCAGTACGCCCGGCTGGCCGACCGCAACGGGGTGCGGTTGTCGGTTGGTGGGCGGGGTCAGTGCTGGGACAACGCCGTCGCGGAGTCGTTCTTCGCCACGATCAAGACCGAACTGCTCGACCGGAGGGCGTGGCCGACCCGGGCCGCCGCCCGTGCGGCGATCTTCGAGTGGATCGAGGGGTGGTACAACACCCGCCGCCGCCATTCCACCCTGGACTACATGAGCCCGGCCGAGTATGAGGCGACGGCCTATTCCCGCAGGCCAACGAGCAAGGTAGCGTGAGATCAACTTACCGACCCTGTCCGTCAAACCGGGTCAACCCCACCACCGGTCTGCGACCTGCACCGCGTCGGGCAGGGCGCGGCGAATGGCCTCGGCGTAGGTCGCCGAGCCGTCGCGGCATACGACCTCGACGCCGGGATGTGCGCGTAATCACGCTTCGAGGGTGTCGGCGGTGCGGTCGGGTAGCACGTCGATCCGCTCATGGGTCTCGGCGTCGATCACCACGGTGGCGTAGCGGTGCCGCCGGCGTAGAGCGAAATCGTCAACGCCGATCACCCGAGGCGTCCGCTCATTGGGCAGCGGGATGCACAGCAGGGCGCGTAGGGCCGTGTGACGGGACAGGCCCATGGCGAGTATCGCCAGCAGACGCGACCCTGCCCGGCCCGCTAACTCCTTGACGACGGCTTTGACCTGCCTGTTCAAACGGGCTGTGCGGCGCTGGTATCGCTCCAGCACCCCGGGAACCTGTTCACGGAAGGTGTGGCGGAACGTGTCAAGGGATTGAGGCCAACGGGAGTTAAGCGGCTTGTCGTTGTGGCTCGGGCTTGTTGATCCAGACCTGTCCGGGCAGGTCGAGGATTTTGGGCAGGGGCCGGGTGGTGCCGAACCGTTCCGGGTGCGCCGTGCGGGCTGCGGCGAGGGTGTCCTCGCGGTTGGCGCGGACGGTGTGGTGACGGTCGTGGTGGACGTCGGCGGGGGTGTGTAGGCCGATCCCGGAGTGCCGGTGGGCGTGGTTGTACCAGGTCACGAAGTCGTTCATGAACGCTCGCGCCTGGGCGAGGGACGCGAATCGGTCCGGGAAGACCGGCGCGTACTTCAACGTCTTGAACCAGGCCTCGCTGTACGGGTTGTCGTTGGACACCTTCGGCCGGGAGTGCGAGCGGGTCACGTCGAGGTCTTCGAGCAGGTCAGCCACCGATTTCGACGTCATCGACGTGCCGCGGTCGGCGTGCACGACGTGCGGGACGCCATGGACACCGAACACCTCGCGCATCATCGACTCCGCGAGGGGGCCGGACTCGCGGGCGTGCACACGGGCACCGACGATGTACCGGGAGTAGATGTCGATCATCACGTAGGCGTCGTAGTAGACGCCCTTCGCAGGTCCGGCCAACTTCGTGATGTCCCAGCTGTAGACCTGCCGCGGGGCGTCAGCGACCAGCTCGGGACGCCGGCGGGCCGGGTGCCGGGCCAGCCTGCGCCGCTCGCGCGCCTGTGCGTGCTCGCGCAGAACCCGATACATAGTGGCGATCGAACCGACGTACACGCCCTGGTCCAGCAGCGCCGCGTAGATCTGGGCCGGGGCCGCGTCGACGAACTCCGCACTGTTCACCAGGCGCAGGACCTGCTCACGTTCGGCCGGGGTGAGCGCGTTCGCCGGTGTCCGCCGCACCGGCGCCGCCCGTGTCGGCCGCCGCCGGTCCCGGTCCGCGCTGGACCGGGCGATCCCGGTCAACCGCTTCGCGTCCCGCGTCGTGATCCTCGCACTGGTCAGCTCGTGATAGGCGGCCATCAGCGCCTGCCGAGCCCGAACACGTCCGGACCGTCCGGCTCGCTCCTGGAGATGTCCTCCAAGAGCTCTCGCGCTTTTCCCATGATCGTCAACGCCGTCTCGGTCCGCGCCAGCTTCGCCTGCGCCAGCTCCAGCTCACGCCGCAACCGGGCGATCTCGGCCTGCTCCGCCGACGGCCTCCCGACCGTCTCACCCGCCGGCTTGCCCTGCAACAGCCCGGCATCACGGGCCCGGCGCCACTCCGACATCAACGACGAGTACAAACCCTCACGCCGCAGGAACGCACCACCCTCACCAGCCGCGACGGCCTGCTCATACCCGGCCAGCAACTCCAACTTCTGCCCCGGCGTGAACGACCGACGTGCCCGCGGCCCGCCTGAACGCGGACCCTTCTTGCCACTCATGACCCCATCCTGGGCCGTCACGACGTCAACAGCAGCATCCAACGCTTCTCGATCCTGAACTCGCCCTGTCCGGCGGACTTGCTATGAACCGCTGGCCTCAACTCACCCTGGCAGACAGGGTGGCGGCAGCCGCGCGTGGGGCACACCAGACGCCGCACCCGCACACGGACCACCACCCGGCGCCCGTCGACCGGAACGTCGGCGACCGTCCGCCAGTGATAGCCGTGCACCCGTCCGGACGAGGCCCCGCACCTCGGGCAGACCGCAGTGTCACGCGGCGTCCGGGCCCGCACCACGATCCGCTCACCCTCATCGGTCACGTCCTCGATGACCAGCGGGGACAGCCCCGAGAACACCGTCTGTACAAGTCTGTTGACATCCTCCACATAGGAACAATGAACAATGACACCCGCCACCCTCCGTCACCACCGAAAGTGAGACAGGGCCGTTAACTTGACACTCCCGTTGGCCGGTGCTGCCAAGACCTTCCCTCGGCGCGCACCGTCAAGGGAGTCCGCGCTGTTCTCCGCTCGGCGCTCTCTCAGGCGGTGGTGGAGGAGTTGGTCGTCAAGAACGTCGCGGCTCTCGTGAAGCTCCCACCGATCCGCGCCCGCAAGGGAAAGTCGTGGAGCAGTGAGGAAGCACGGGCGTTCCTGGAATCGTCTCGTGACAGCGACGACTACTTGTACGCCGCCTACGTCCTGGTCCTCGTGCTCGGCCTCCGCAAGGGTGAAGTCCTTGGCCTCACCTGGGAGCACATCGACTGGGACGGCTGGGACAAGCCCTGCACCACACACAGCGAGCCATTCTGCGAGGGCTGCCGTGACAACCACGGCATCAGCCTCGTCATCGACAAGCAGCTCCAGCGGGTACGTGGCCGGCTGCTGCACCGGGCCACCAAGACCGAGGAGTCTGACGCTCCCCTACCGCTGCCGGCCATCTGCGTCACCGCACTGCGGCACCGCCACCGGCAACAGGAGACAGCGCGAGAGAAAGCCGGCGACGCCTGGCACGACATGGCCATGATCTTCACGACCCGTTACGGGCTCCCGGTCGAGCCGCGGAACTTCAACCGGTCCTACGACAGCCGCATCACCCGTGCCGGCGTCCCGAAGATCACTGTTCACGATGCCCGGCGTACCTGTGGTTCGCTGCTGGTTGACCTGGACGTGCATCCCCGGATCGCGATGGCGATCCTGAGACACGCGGACTTCTCGATCACGATGGAGATCTACAGCCAGGTCTCGTCCAAGGCCACCAGGGAGGCCCTGCGCAAGCTAGGCGAGAGCCTCGATCAATGAGCCGTTGCTGCACTTCGCTGCTGTACAAGATCGAAAGAGGCCACCCGGAAGATCCCGAATGGCCTCTGAGCTGCGTCGGGACGGCCGGATTTGAACCGACGACCCCTTGACCCCCAGTCAAGTGCGCTACCAAACTGCGCCACGTCCCGATGCTCCCGCTTGACTTCCCGCGACAGCCGGTACAGCTTACCGCACGATCTTCCTGACGTCCGCATCCACCCCTCCAGTGGTCACCCGCCCCACCTCACTCAAGGCATCCTAGGAGGATGGGACATGGCAGGGTTTAGTGGAAACGAATCGGCCGTCCTTGGGCCGGGACCTCCACGATCTCCGGTTGGCGGAGTGGATACGAGGTCAGCCGTGGGCCTTGCCGCGACCACCTGGGCCGAGCTTCTTGCGCGGGCGTACCGAGATCTCGATCGGGCTGCCCTCGAAGCCAAACTCCTCGCGGAGCTTGCGCTCGACGAAGCGCTGGTACCCAGCGTCCAGCGGACCGGTGGTGAAGAGTACGAAGCGGGGCGGCGCCACGCCCGCCTGGGTCGCGAAGAGGATCTTCGGCGCCCGCCCGCCGCGTACCGGGTGCGGGGTGGCCTGCACGAGCGCGGTCAGCCAAGCGTTGAGCTGAGCCGTCGGCACCCGGGTCTCCCAGCTTGCCAGGGCCTTGCGCAGCGCCGGGGCGAGCTTGTCCACCGCCCGGCCGGTCTTCGCCGACAGATTGAGCCGGATCGCCCACGGGATCCGGCGCAGCTCCCGCTCGATCTCCTTGTCCAGGTAGTACCGGCGGTCGGCGTCGACCAGGTCCCACTTGTTGAACGCGATCACCAGGGCCCGGCCGGCGTCGGTCACCATCGACAGGATCCGCTGGTCCTGCTCGCTGATCACCTCGCTCGCGTCGAGCAGCACCACGGCCACCTCGGCGGCCTCGATGGCCGAGCCGGTCCGCAGGCTGGCGTAGTACTCGGTGCCGCTGGCCTTGCCGACCCGCTTGCGCAGCCCGGCGGTGTCGACCAGCTGCCACGTCTCGCCGCCGATCTCGACCAGGCTGTCCACCGGGTCGACCGTGGTCCCGGCGACCGAATCGACGACTGCTCGCTCCTCGCCAGAGAAGCGGTTGAGCAGGCTCGACTTGCCGACGTTCGGCCGGCCGACCAGGGCGACCCGACGCGGGCCGCGCGGCCGGTGCTCGACGATCCTCGGCGCCTCCGGCAGCTTGTCCATGATCTCGTCGAGTAGCTCGCCGGAACCGCGGCCGTGCAGGGCCGAGACCGGGTGCGGCTCGCCGAGGCCGAGCGACCAGAGCGAGGTCGCCTCCATCTCGATCGCGCTGTTGTCGGCCTTGTTTGCCACCAGGATCACCGGCTTGGCGCTGCGCCGCAGCATCTTCACCGCCGCCTCGTCGACGTCAGTCGAGCCGACGACGGCGTCCACCACGAACAGCACCACGTCGGCGGTGGCGATCGCCGCCTCGGCCTGCGCGGCGATGGCGGCGGCCCGGTCCCTGGCGTCCGGTTCCCAACCGCCGGTGTCGACCACGGTGAACTGCCGGCCGTTCCACTGCGCGTCGTACGGGATGCGGTCCCGGGTAACCCCCGGGACGTCCTCCACGACCGCCTGCCGGCGGCCGATGATCCGGTTTACCAGCGTCGACTTGCCCACATTGGGACGGCCGACGACGGCCACCACGGGCTGCGGGCCGGTCGACTCCTCGCCGTCGAGGTCCGGCTCGTGCAGTTCCACCCAGCCCTCGGTCACGCCACACCCCGCTCGGTGAGCAACTCCCGAAGGCGTGTGACGACCTCGTCGACGCCCAGCTCGGTGGTGTCCAGCACGACGGCGCCCGGCGACTGGGCCAGCGGGTCGGCCATCCGGGTCGAGTCCAGCCGGTCCCGGCGGGCCAGGTCGGCCGCGGTGGCGGCCACGTCAGTGGCGTCCTCGGCGCTGCGCCGGGCGGCCCGGGCGGAATCGGAGGCGGTCAGGTAGACCTTCAGGTCTGCGTCGGGCGCGACCACGGAGCCGATGTCACGCCCTTCGACCACGATCCGGCCGGCCGTCGCGATCATCTCCCGCTGCCGGGCAACCAGCAGCGCGCGTACCGCCGGCACGGCGGCCACGGCGGAAACCGCGCCGGTCACTTCGGGCCCTCGGATCTCCGCCTCGACGCCTGTCCCGTCCGCCGTTACGCCGTACCCCTCGGGGTCGGTGCCGATGCGCAGATCGGTCTCCCCCGCGACCTTCGCCACCGACGTTGGGTCGGCCAGGTCTATCCCTGAGCGCAGCACGGCCCAGGTGATCGCCCGGTACATCGCTCCGGTGTCCAGGTAGCGGGCTCCCAGGGCGATCGCGAGTCGACGGGAGACGGTGGACTTACCCGAACCGGACGGCCCGTCCAGAGCAACCACACAGCGCCCGGTTCGTACTCTTTCCTCCACCGTCGTCCTCCTCAGTCCCGTACCCCGCGGATCCGATCCGCGAGCGGAAAACACACTGTTTCCAATCATGCCCGGCTCCGCGCCGTCCGGCCGCGCCGCCGCAACTCGCCCTCCGCCACGGATGGGCCGCAGGGAGCCTACCGCCAGCGGTACCCGCCACCGCCAGCCTCAGTCGCCGACGGCCTTGAACAGCGCGGCGACCTCCGCGTTGGTCAGCCGGCGGGTTCGCCCGGCCCGCAGGTCACCGAGCCGGATCGGCCCGATCGAGGTGCGCACCAGCCGCGACACGGGGTGCCCCACCTCTGCGAGCAGGCGCCGCACGATGTGCTTGCGCCCTTCGTGCAGGGTCACCTCCACCTGGGCGGTCCGGCCCAGGCTGTCCACCACCCGGAACGAATCGACCGTCACCGGGCCGTCCTCGAGCTCCACGCCCGCCGCGAGGCGCTTGCTCAACGCACGCGGGATCGGGCCGGAAACCTCGCACAGGTAGGTCTTCGACACCCCGTACGACGGGTGCATGAGCCGGTGTGCGAGCGTCCCGTCATTGGTGAGCAGCAGCAGGCCCTCGCTGTCCGCGTCGAGCCGCCCGACATGGTAGACCCGCTGTTCCACGCGGTTGCCGAGGAAGTCGGCGAGCGCGGTGCGCCCCTTCTCGTCGGCCATCGTCGAGACGACCCCGCGGGGCTTGTTCATCGCCAGGTAGACCAGGCGGGTGTCGACCTGGAGACGCTCCCCGTCGACGTGGATGACGTCGCGGGTCGGGTCTGCCCGGTCGCCGAGCTGCGCCACCCGGCCGTTCACCGTCACCCGCCGGCGGAAGATCAGGTCCTCGCAGGCCCGCCGGGAGCCGACGCCCGCGGCGGCGAGCACCTTCTGCAGGCGTTCGGGGCCCGTGTAGCTGGGCGCGTCGGGCGTCGGGGCGCGGTCATCGCGTGGCATCGGCAAGGTCTTCCACATCGTCGGGGAGGAACGGGGCCAGCGGCGGCAGGTCCGCCACGCTGTCCAGTCCGAGCTTCTCCAGGAACAGGGTGCTGGTCCGGTAGAGGTGGGCACCGCTGTCCGTCTCGGTGCCACACTCCTCCACCAGCCCGCGGGAGACCAGGGTACGGATCACGCCGTCGCAGTTGACCCCGCGGATGGCGGAGATCCGCGAGCGGGTCACCGGCTGCCGGTAGGCGACCACGGCGAGGGTCTCCAGCGCCGCCTGGGTCAGCCGCACGGACTGCCCGTCCAACACGAACCGCTCCACGTACGCCGCGTATTCCGGCCGGGTGTAAAGACGCCAGCCACCCGCCGCCCGGCGCAGCTCGAAGCCGTGGCCGGCCGTCGTGTAGCCGGCGGCGATCTCAGTCAGCATCGCCGCGATCCGCTTTGCCGGCTGCTCCAGCACGTCGGCGAGGGTCGCCTCGGTGACCGGTTCGTCCACCACCAACAGGATCGCCTCCAGCGCACCGCGCAGTTCCACCTCGTCGAGAACCGGCGCCGGCGCGACCGCCACCCGCCGCCGGGCTCGCGGCGCCCGGTCGGATGTGCGGGCAGCGTCCCGGCCGGTCGTCGACTCCCCGAAGCCTGCGCTCTCTGCAGCGGCCTGGGGAAGTCCGGCCCCTCCTGGGTCCCTTCCCTTCCAAGATCTTCCGCGCTCGGTGCCGTAGCCGGCTCCACGCCCGGTGCCGTAGCCGGCTCGGCCGGTGGGCCGGGACGTTCCCACGGGGGGACCCAGGCGGCGGCCTGGTCAGCCAGGGACTCCCGGCGCTCCTCGTCACTCATTCCGCTCGTTCCTCCGTCGATCCCGTCCCGTCCCGCGCCGGCACGCCGCCGACCGACGCCGGCGATGCCGGCGTCGGGGACCCAGCCGTGGCTCCGGCCACCGCCGCTGCCGAGGTGGTCGCCCCGGCCGGTGCCGCCGGACCGACCGCCACCCCGGCCGATGCCGGCCCGGACTCCGGCCCGGCGGGCGCCGCCGCCCCGGGATCGGCGGCCAGGGCAGGCGACGGGGCGCCGGCATACTCGTCGATGTCCAGGTCGGGACCGCCGTCGGTGGGGCCGGTCCAACGTACGGTCAGCTCCTCCAGGGCCTGCTCCTGGACGAACGCGACCAGACCCTCCCGGTACAACTCCAGCAGCGCGAGGAACCGGGCGACCACTTCCAGGGTGGCCGCGCAGTCCGCGCAGAGCGCGGCGAAGGTGGCTGCGCCGGCCCGGCGCAGCCGCTCGGCGATGATTCCGGCATGCTCCCGGACGCTGACCCGGGCCATGTGCACGTGGGTGATCGACACCTCGGGTATCGGCTTCGGTGCGAAGGCCTGCACGGCGAGTGCCCGCAGCCGCTCCGGCCCGATGCCGAGCACCAGGTCGGGAAGGGCCTGGGCGTAGCGCGGCTCCAGGGCGACCGCGCGTGGCCAGCGCCGCCCACCGGTCTCCTCCAGCACCCCGATGTGTGCCGCCGCCTCCTTGTACGCCTTGTACTGCAATAGCCGGGCGAAGAGCAGGTCACGCGCCTCCAGCAGGGCGAGGTCGTCCTCGTCCTCGACCTGGGCGGCGGGCAGCAACCGGGCCGCCTTCAGATCGAGCAGAGTGGCGGCGACCAGCAGGAACTCGCTGGTCTCGTCCAGGTCCCACTGGTCGCCCATGGCCCGGATGTACGCGATGAACTCGTCGGTGACCTTGTGCAGCGCCACCTCGGTGACGTCCAGCCTGTGCTTGCTGATCAGTTGCAGCAGCAGGTCGAACGGACCGGTGAAGTTCGCCAGCCGGACGGTGAAGCCGCTGCTCTGCGCCACCGTCTCCGGGTCGGCAGGCACCACACCAACGGCCTCGGCGGCCAGCTCGGCGGCGGCCACGGGGGCGCCGACGCCGTGCGGCACGGGCTGGTCGAGGGGCGGTGCGGTCACCGGAAAACCGTAGTCCACGGCACGGACATCCGGCGTTCGGCCTACCGCTCCGCCTGAGCGGCGATCACCTCGCGGGCGAGCTGCCGGTAGTTGCGCGCACCCGAGGACGCCGGGTCGAGGGTGGTGATCGGCGCCCCGGCGACGGTGGACTCGGGAAACTTCACGGTCTTGGTGATGACCGTCTGGTACACCTTGTCGCCGAACGCCTCCACCACCCGCTGGAGCACCTGCCGGCAGTGGGTGGTGCGGCTGTCGTACATGGTGGCGAGGATGCCTTCCAGCTCCAGGTCGAAGTTGAGCCGCTCGCGCACCTTGTCGATGGTGTCCAGCAGCAGGGCCACCCCACGGAGGCTGAAGAACTCGCACTCGAGGGGAATGAGCACCCCGTTCGCGACGGTCAACGCGTTGATCGCCAGCAGGCCCAGGGACGGCTGGCAGTCGATCAGGATGAAGTCGTACTCCTTGCGGATACCCTTGAGCACGCGAGCCAGGGCCATCTCGCGGGCGACCTCGTTGACCAGCTGGATCTCGGCGGCTGAGAGGTCGATGTTCGCGGGGAGCAGGTGCAGCCCGGCCACGTCGGTCTTGATCAGGACGTCCTCGGCGGTAACGTCGTCCTGCATCAACAGGTTGTAGACCGACAGGTCGAGGTTGTGCGGGTTGACGCCGAGGCCGACGGAGAGGGCGCCCTGTGGGTCGAAGTCGACCAGCAGCACCTTGCGGCCGTACTCCGCGAGGGCGGCACCCAGGTTGATGGTCGTGGTGGTCTTGCCGACGCCGCCCTTCTGGTTGGCCATCGCGATGATCCGGGCCGGGCCGTGCCGATCGGTCGGCATGGGCTCGGGAATCGGCTTGCGCATCGTGTACGCGGCCGGATCCGCCGGGCCCAGATCCGTACCGAGTGAGGCCTGCTGTTCTCGGAGCTCCGACGTCCAGGTCTCGGCACGGTCACCGTTGCCTGCCATGTCCTCGTTGCCCCCTCCCGACGACCACCCGGCGTCGGAGTCGACCGACGCCGGTTCGCGGCGCCGCCGCGCAAACCGGTCCGCGTTTCCCCGCCAGGTCCGCGCCGCACCCGACTGTACGCCACCGGCGAGCAGGGCGTTCGGCACCCGCGCGGCGTGTCGACGGGTCTTAGCCGCGGGCCCTCGGGTGGGCCATGACGTACACCTCACGCAGCCGGTCGACGGTGACCAGCGTGTAGACCTGGGTGGTGGTCACCGAGGCGTGGCCGAGTAGTTCCTGGACGACGCGGACGTCGGCGCCTCCGTCGAGCAGGTGCGTGGCGTACGAGTGGCGCAGGGTGTGCGGGGAGACCGCCGCCGAACCGTCGACCGGCAGTCCGGCCCGCTGCGCGGCCCGTCGCAGGATGGTCCAGGCCCCCTGCCGGGACAGCGGCCCGCCCCGGGCGTTGCGGAAGACCACCGGGGTGCCCCGACCGCCGGCCGCCAGCGCGGGCCGGGCCCGGACCAGGTACGCGCGTAGCGCCTCGACGGCGTAACCGCCGATCGGGACGAGCCGACTCCGGCCACCCTTGCCGCACAGCAGCACGGTGCCCTCGACGGTGTCGAGGTCGTCGAGGGCGGCGCCGACCGCCTCGGAGATGCGGGCGCCGGTGCCGTACAGGAACTCCAGCAGCGCCCGGTCGCGCAGTGCGAGCCCCGCGCCGCCGCCGGTGGCGGTGACCGGGCCGGCGGCTTCCAGGAGCCGGATCACATCGTCGACCGGGAGCGCCCGGGGCAGCCGACGGGGCGGCGCGGGCGGGCGGACATCACGGCTGGGGTCGGCGCCGGTCAGGCCCTCGCGCAGCGCGAAGCGGTGCAGGCCGCGGACGGCGCTGGCCGCCCGGGCGGCGGACGAGGCGGCCAGCGGCGGGTGTCCGTCGTCGCCGGCGCGCAGGCGGGCGAGGTGGGCCTCCACCTGCGCGGGGCCGACCGCCGCCAGGTCGGTCACCCCGGCCGACGCGAGGGTGCCGAGGTAGCGGTCGAGGTCTCGACGGTACGAGGCGAGGGTGTTCGTGGAGAGTCCACGCTCGACGGTCAGGTGGTCGAGGTAGCCGCGGACGGCACGGCGTAGGGCCGGCGCGGGCTCCACGCCCGGGCCGGCCCCGTGCGCCGCGACGGTCATGCGGTCGCCCGTCAGGCCAGCACCTCCGTCAGCGGCAGGGTGGCCGTGCCGTGGGCCTCGGCGACCGGGCCGTAGACGACCTGGCCGGCGTGGGTGTTGAGGCCCAGGGCGAGTGCCGGGTCACGGCGCAGCGCCTCCCGCCAACCCCGGTTGGCCAGTTCCAGGGCGTACGGCAGGGTGACGTTGGTCAGCGCGTAGGTGCTGGTGTGCGGCACCGCACCGGGCATGTTCGCCACGCAGTAGAAGATGGACTCGTGGACCTTGTACGTCGGCTCGGCGTGCGTGGTGGGGCGCGAGTCCTCGAAGCAGCCGCCCTGGTCGATGGAGATGTCGACCAGCACGCTGCCCGGCTTCATCCGGGAGACCAACTCGTTGGAGATCAGCGTCGGTGCCTTCGCTCCGGGCACCAGCACCGCGCCGATGACCAGGTCCGCGTCGAGCACGGCCCGCTCGATCTCGTACGCGTTGGAGGCGACCGTCTGCAGGTGCCCGCGGTAGATGGCGTCGGCCTGCCGCAGCCGCGCGACGTTCTTGTCCAGCAGCAGCACCTCGGCCTGCAGACCGAGCGCGATGGCGGCGGCGTTCATGCCGGAGACGCCGGCGCCGATGACGACCGTCTTGGCCGCGTACACGCCGGAGACGCCGCCCATCAGGACACCGCGACCACCGCCCAGCCGCTGCATGTGGTATGCGCCGACCTGCGGGGCGAGCCGGCCGGCCACCTCGGACATCGGGGCGAGCAGCGGCAGCGACCGGTCGGGCAGTTCCACCGTCTCGTACGCGATGCCGGTGACCTTGCGATCGACGAGCGCGTCGGTGCACTCTTTCGAGGCGGCCAGGTGCAGGTAGGTGAAGAGCACCTGCCCCGCACGCATCCGGTGGTACTCCTCGGCGATCGGTTCCTTGACCTTGAGGACCAGCTCGGCGGTGTCCCACACCTCGTCCGCGGTGGCGAGAATCTTCGCACCGGCGGTGGCGAAGTCGTCGTCGGTGATGCTGGACCCCACGCCGGCACCCGATTCGACGAAGACGTGGTGGCCGGCGCGCACGAACTCGTTGACACCCGCGGGCGTGATCGCCACGCGGTACTCGTGGTTCTTGACCTCGCGTGGGATTCCGACCTTCACGATGCAGACACCTTCCTCCGGAGCGGCCCGCCCCGACTGCCCGGTGCCACGACGGCCCCTTCGCCGCCACGGTTCACCGGTCCCGTCGGCGGCAGTCTAGGCGCGCCGGCGTCCTGGAGGAGCGAGCACAGTGACATGTGGCGACCGATCCCCCTGACGAAGTGTCAAGCGCCACCTGACCGGCGGTCCGAGACGGCCTCAGCCGTCGTCAGGACACTTTCGTTCGTCATCGTCCCATCCGGCGCATCCCGCCGGAGACACCCAGCGAGTGGATCACTATCGTGTCGCCCCATGACAACTCCTCCATACCAGCCCGGCCACCGCGGGCGTGTCCGACAAGAGCAAGGTCGTCGCGGGCGTCCTGCAGATCCTGCTCGGCTTCTTCGGTGCCGGCCGCTTCTACATCGGTGATGTGAAGATCGGTGTCCTTCAGCTCGTCGTCAGCGTGTGCACGCTCGGCGTCGGCAGCATCTGGGGCTTCATCGACGGCATCCTGATCCTCATCAACGGCGGCACCGACGCCCAGGGGCGCCCCCTGCGGGACTGATTCGATCCGTACGAGAGGGGCCGCGCGGTTCCCCGCGCGGCCCCTCTCGTACGCCCTCAGCGCGGCAGCGGCGCGTCGGTGCGGCGCAACGCCGACCGGCCCAGGCCGCGGGCGTGGGCGGCGGCGAGCAGCCCGGCGACCGCCGAGGCGTTGGTGATCTCGCCGTTCAGCACCATGCCGGCCGCCTCGTCCAAGTCGATCCGGACCACCTGGAGGTCGGCCTCCTCGTCACGGCGCTCGTGGCGCCGCTCGGCCGGCACGTCGGCGAGGTCCCGGGCCAGGAAGACCCGGACCAGCTCGTTGGTGAACCCGGGCGAGCTGTGCAGGTCGACCAGGACGTCGAGCTGACCCGCGGTGAGATCGGCCTCCTCCGCCAGTTCCCGACCCGCCGTGACGGCCGGGTCCTCGCCGGCGACGTCCGTCAGCCCTGCGGGCAACTCCCACAGGTGCCGCCCGACCGGGTGCCGGTACTGCCGGATCAGCACCACCTGGCCGGCGTCGTCCAGCGCCACCACGGCCACCGCCCCGACATGCCGGACGTGGTCGCGCACCGCGGTGCCGCCACCGGGCATGGTCACCTCGTCGCTGACCACCTCGAAAATCCGGCCCCGATAACGCTCGGTACGCGCAAGCAGCTCGTAGCGGTGTTCGACCGCGCTCACGTGGCCGACGCCGCCTTCGCCGCGGCGGTACCGCCGTTGCTGCTGGCCTTCGTCGCCGGCGGCGCCGCCGCGGCCAGGTCGACCGGGAGCTGGTCGGCTTCCGAGTACGCGATGGCCGCCCGCACGAAGGACGCGAACAGCGGGTGCGGACGGGTCGGGCGGCTCTTCAGCTCCGGGTGCGCCTGAGTGGCCACGAAGAACGGGTGCAGCTCGCGGTCCAGTTCGATGAACTCGACCAGCCGGCCGTCCGGCGAGGTGCCGGAGACGCGCAGGCCCGCCCTGGTCAGCGCGTCGCGGTAGGCGTTGTTCACCTCGTACCGGTGCCGGTGCCGCTCGCTGACCTGGGTGCTGCCGTACGCCTCGGCGACGACCGAGCCCTCGGCGAGCGTCGCCGGGTACGCCCCGAGCCGCATGGTGCCGCCCAGGTCGCCCCTGCCGGCGACGATGTCCTCCTGGTCGGCCATGGTGGCGATGACCGGGTGCGCGGCCTCCTCGTCGAACTCGAGCGAGTTGGCCCCGTCCATCCCGGCCAGATGGCGGGCCACGTCGATGGTCATGCACTGCAGACCGAGACAGAGTCCGAGCAGCGGGATGCCCTTCTCGCGGGCGTACCGGGCGGTGCCGATCTTGCCTTCGATGCCGCGGACGCCGAACCCGCCGGGGATCACGACGCCGTCCACGCCGGCCAGCGCGGTTGCGGCCCCGGCCTGGGTGACACACTCGTCGCTGGGCACCCAGCGCAGCTGCACCCGGGCCCGGTGGCCGAAGCCGGCCGCCCGGATCGCCTCGCTGACCGACAGGTACGCGTCGGGCAGGTCGACGTACTTGCCGACCAGGGCGACGGTCACCGTGTGCCGGGGCTGGTGCACCCGCTCCAGGAGGTCGTCCCAGCTGGTCCAGTCCACGTCGCGGAAGGAGAGGCCGAGTCGGCGCACCACGTACGCGTCGAGCCCCTCGCTGTGCAGCACCTTGGGGATGTCGTAGATGCTCGGGGCGTCCGGGGCGGCGGTGACCGCCTCCCGGTCCACGTCGCAGTAGAGCGACAGTTTCTCCTTGACCTTGTCCGGGATGTCCCGGTCGCAGCGGAGCACCAGCGCGTCCGGCTGGATACCGATGCTGCGCAGCTGGGCCACCGAGTGCTGGGTCGGCTTCGTCTTCAGCTCGCCCGACGGCGCCAGGTACGGCACCAACGACACGTGCAGGTAGAAGCAGTTGTCCCGGCCCAGGTCGTGGCGGACCTGCCGGATCGCCTCCAGGAACGGCAGCGACTCGATGTCGCCGACGGTGCCGCCGACCTCAGTGATCACCACATCGGGCAGCTGCCCGTCGGTGCCCGGGTCGGCCATGCCGAGGATCCGTGACTTGATCTCGTTGGTGATGTGCGGGATGACCTGGACGGTGTCGCCCAGGTACTCGCCGCGCCGCTCCTTGGCGATCACGTCGGAGTAGATCTGGCCAGTGGTGACGTTGGCCTTGCCGGACAGGTCACGGTCGAGGAACCGCTCGTAGTGGCCGACATCGAGGTCGGTCTCGGCACCGTCCTCCGTCACGAAGACCTCGCCGTGCTGGAACGGGTTCATCGTGCCGGGGTCGACGTTGAGGTAGGGGTCGAGCTTCTGCATCACCACGCGCAGGCCACGCGCACTGAGCAGGTTGCCGAGGCTGGAGGCGGTGAGGCCCTTACCCAGCGAGGAGGCCACGCCCCCGGTGACGAAAATGTGCCTGGTCGTCCGTGCTGAAGGGGCCAAGGCCTGCTCCCGTGTCGTCCGTCGCGGTCATGCAGACCGCCGTGCCGATCAGCCAAGTGATCACGCGATCCACGGGACTCCACGGTAACACCTCACCGACACCCGAGGTCCGGCGCACCCGCGCCGGACCTCGGGTGTCGCACACCGGTCAGCCCGCTGTGACCTCGCTCGATGCCCGCGCCGCCGGGATCCGCCCGCTGTCGCCGTGGCCGTCGACATCCGGTCCGCAGGCGTCCCGCGCGCCCTCCCCCGGGCCGCCGCCGGACGGCGGCGCCGAGGCCGGGCTGTCCCCACCACGGGTCGCCGGGGCCGGAGTGTCGCCGCCCCGGGCTGCCGGGGCCGCACCGGAACCGTCCTGGGGGACGGGGTCCGGACCGGGCGCACGGTTACCGGCGGAGCCGGTAGGCCCACCGTCCCGGTTCGGACCGCCGCCCGAACCGCCGACCGCACCCGGCCGCCGGCCGGGTGCGGTCGGCGGAGTGATCGAGCACCCGAAGTGAGGCGAGCGCCGCCATCGGTACCACCAGCGCGGCGGCTGCCCCGGCAACGTCGAGCGCGGCACCGCCGAGCACCCCGCCGATCACCGCCGCTACCGCGGTGCCGGTCAGTGCCGCCCGAACCGCCGGGTAGATGCCAAACAGCCGCATCAGGCCGCCCCAGGGCTGCAGCAGGGCGAACCAGACCAGGATGGCGCCGCCCAGGGCAAGCACCGTCAGCGGGCTGTCGACCAAGCTCTGCAGGTTGGCGGAGCCGGAGCGGTGCACGGCAGGACCTCCGGTGCCGTCGGCCATCGCGGCCAGGAACCGGCCGAGGCTGCTCCGCTCGGCGGCCGGACGGTGCAGGTCAACCACGGCGAACCCGATCGTCACCGCCAGCCCCGCGATGGTCGCCCAGGCGAGCCGGCTGAGCGTCAGCCAGCCACCGGCGCTGATCGCCGCGGCCACGCTCACCCCGGCGGTCAGCGCGATCGCGCCGATGGATTCGGCGCCGAGGTACGGGCTGCCGACCACCACGACGGCGGCACCGCCGACGGCGACCATCACCATCGGCCGCCAGGAACGGTGGACCCGCTGAGCGAGCCAGCCCCCGGTGAGCAACGCCCCGGCCAGGAACACCCCGAGCCCGACCGTGCCCAGGCCCGCGTACCGGCCGCCTTCCAGCGCCGAGTACCCCACCACCGCGTTGAGCTGGAGACGGGCGCCCGTCAGCACGTCCGCGCCCACGGTTAGGGTGGCGAGGCCGGCGACCGCACCCAGCGGCCCAAGGGTGCTCGTGTACCGGGGCAGCGACCGCACCAGCACGGTCGCCGCGACCACCAGCGCGACCGTGACGGCGGCGAACCGCACCCCGGCGTGGTCACCGCGCCACCACGGCACCAGGTCGGCCAGCAGTGCCGCGGGCACCGCGAGCGCGGCGGCGACCAGCAGTAGCTCCACCACCGACACGACCCACCGGGACACCGGTTTCGGCCCGTACGGGCCGGCGTGTCGGCGGGCCCGGCGCAGCAGTGGCAGCACCGCCACCCCGAGCGCCACCTGGCTGACGACGAGCAGGCCGAAGAACCAACCGGTGGCCTCGCGCCGCGCGGCGACCTCCTGGTCGGCGTCCGCCGGCCCGGCGATCGCCGCGGCTAGGTCGGCCGGCCGTCCGTCCACCGGCTCGGCGGGCCGGCCGAGGAACGGCCGTTCGGGCAGCGGCCGGCCCAGCGTGGTCAGCGCGGTCGGCGCGATGTCGACCAGTTGCAGGTATCCCACCCGGGCGGTGGACTGAGAGGTCAGCCAGCCCCGTTCCCAGCCGGGCCCGTCGGCGACGGCAACGTGCAGCCGGGACGGTGCCTCGGTGTCGGACACCCGGCGACCACCACCAGGGAGCGGGGTGGACGGGCGGCGAGCACCCGGGCCAGCCGGATGTCGGCCGCGTGAGCCGCCGCCGCCCGGGCCGACGGGTCCTCACCGGCGACCGTACCGAGGTCCACGATGCTGAGGACGCACGAGCGCAGCAGGCCCGACGGGTCGGCCGGCAGTTCCGGCGCGTACCGGTCGACCCGCCCGAACGGCCGGGCCGCGGCCACGGCGGCGCCCGGGCCGACCGCCACCGAGCAGCGAACCGACTCCGAGAGCGAACCGGGGAGGGTCCCCCACGGCAACCGTTCCTGGTTGTGCAGGACGACGCCCTCCTGATCGGGCAGATTCGCGCCGATCTCGTCCGGCCGCCTCACCGTCACCTCCGTAGGTGGGCAGGAGCCGGCGGCTCGGTTGCCGGGCCACGCGGCGAAACTGCCCGCACCCAGGGTCAGCCAGCCGTCCACCGGGCAGGTGGGTCGGTGCGCTGACCGCACCGACAGCGAACCGATCGAGCCGTTCCGGGCCATCCGCCACAGCGTCGGCGTGGTCTTCGGCCCGACGTCGTCCCAGCGCAGCCCCGCCACCCCGACCAGCACCACGTAGTCGGCGGTCCGCTCCGGGGTGCGGATCGCCGGCCGGGCGGCCAACGCGGTGACGCCGAGCGACACGACGAGCAAGGTCAGCAGGATCGGGGCGAGACGCCGAAGCATCACCGGCGTCCCGTCGATGGGGCGTCGGCGTCGGGGGCGGTGGGACCGGCGGCGTCCGGTGCCAGCTCGGCGTAGAGCGCGGTGAGCTGCGCGAGCGTGTCGGCCTCCGTGGGCCACGTCGCCGCCCGGGCCGCACCCCGCCGGCCCAGCTCCGCCCGGCGGGCGGCGTCGTCGAGCAGACCGCGCACCGCGTCGTCCAACGCGTCGATGTCGCTCGGCGGCACCAGCGCGGCGGCGTCACCGACCAGCTCCGGCAGGCCGCCGACCCTGGTCGCCACCAGCGGTACACCGGCCCGCATCGCCTCCTGCGCGAACAGCTGCCGGGCCTCCCAGTCGCTGGTCACCACGGCGAGGTCGGCCCCGGCGAGCAGGTCCGCCACGTCGGTCCGGTGCCCGAGCAGAGTCACCGGCGCACGGGCGGCGGAGATCCGGGCGGCTAGGGGAAGGTAGGCGGGACCGCTGCCGGCGATCACCACGACCGGCGCCGGCGTCCGCGTACGCCATCGGGCGGCGGCGTCCACCAGCACGTCGTACCGCTTCTGCGGGTGCAGCCGGCCGACCGAGACGACCAGTGGCTGGTCACGGTCGACGCCGAACTCGGCGCGAACGGCCTCGCGGCGGCGGTGCGGCGCGGGCAGCACGGGCGCGGCGACAGGGGCGAGCCGAGCGTCCGGCGCGCCCAGCGCGGCGGCCCGCTCCACCAGGTCGGCGCTGGCGCCGAGGGTCAACCTGGCGCCGCGTGCGACGACCCGCTCGAGCAGACGCGAAACACTTCCGCGCAGCCCGCCGGCGAGCACCGCGTTGTGCCAGGTGACCACCAGCGGGACAGCCGGCCGGGCGAGGACGGCGACCAGCCCGGCGCGCAGCCCGTGGGCGTGCAGCACGTCGACCGGGTCGGCGGCGAGGGCCCGGCGTATCGTGGCCACCGCGCGGGCGTCGGCCGGCGTCGGGCTGGCCGGGATCGCCACCGGCTGGAAACGGGCGCCGGCACCGGTGAAGTCGAACTGCTCCTGGGTCTCGGTGGGGCCGCAGACCCGCACGGCGACGCCGGCGGTGGTGAGGCCGGCAGCCACCGAACGGACGTGCTGCCCGACCCCGCCGGTGCTGGAGGCGAGCAACAGGGTCACCGAGCCGCGCCAGCCGGCGCGCGAGGTCCGATCCGTCACCGGGACACCGTCTCCTTCCCGTCGCCCCGCTCCGGGGGGACCCCGTCCTCCTGCGGTCCGCCGACCCGGACGTCGGTCGACCTCCGGCGGGATAGCCTGAGGCGCCGCGGCAGCCCGACGAGCAACGGTCGTACATCCGGCCGGTCGAGCGTCCAGGCCACCGCAAGGAACACGGCGCCGACCAGGACTCCGGACAGCATGCCCTGTGCGAGTGCCGCCGGCGCGGCCGGGGTGCCGTCCCCGGCCGCGAACCAGCGGGACACCGTCCAGCCGGCGAAGGCGGCCAGCCCGCCACCGAGCAGCCCCGCCAGGCCCGCCCGGGGCAGGCCGGCGAGGGCGGCCACGCCGGCCGCCCGCCGAACCGCGACGACCAACAGGGCGCCGAGCACCAGCATCCCCGTCGAGTTGGCGAGGGCGACCGCCGGCACCCGGTCGCGTACCGGCAGTACCGCGCCCAGCAGCAGCACCGCGACGGGCACCACGAGGAAGCCGACAGCGATGGCACCCGTGGCCGTCCGGGTCTCGCCGCGGGCGTAGAGAGCACGGCTCAGCGCGGCGAACAGGCCATACCCGACCAGACCGGGCGCGAAGCCGGCGACCGCCGCGGCGGCGGTGCCGGCCGCGGCGCCGTCGAAGAAGAAGAAGCGCCCGACCGGGACGGCCGTGCCCACCAGCGCGGCGGCGCCGAGACAGCTGAGCAGCAGCACACCCCGTACGGCCGGAGCCAGGGTCGCCCGGTAGGCCGCCTCGTCCCCGGCCGTGTGCGCGGCGGCCAGGTTGGGGTACGCGGCCACCGCGAGCGGAACCGCCAGCACGGCCCACGGAAGCAGGTAGACGGCCTGCGCGAGGTTGAAGACGGCAGGGTTGGTTTCCGCGCCGTAGGTGATCTGGTTGAGGGTCACCACCAACGCCACCTGCTGGGCACTGACGGTCACCGCGCCAGCCACGGCGAGCCCACGGACCCGGGCGCGAGCGTCGCCGATGAACCGGAACCCGGGAACCGGCGTGACCCCGAGCCGGCGGAACGGGATCACCAATGACAGGGACAGAACCGCCACGCCAGCGGTCGTGCCCGCCGACAGCAACAGTTCCCCGCCCCGGCTGACGCCCGTCAGCGGGGCCAGCCGCCCCTCCACGGCGGCGAAGCCCAGGTACACCGCGATGACGGTGAGGCTGGACAGCAGCGGCGCGACCACCGGCCAGGCGAACCGGCGGTGTGCCTGGAGCACACCGGTGAGGATGATGCCCACCCCGTAGAGCGGTAGCTGCGGGGCGAACACCCGCAGCATCCGCTCGCCGCTGGCCTGCTGGACGTCCGTCAGGCCGTGGCCCAGCAGCTCGACGACCGGCCCGGCCAGCACCGCCACCACCAGCGCGAGCGGCACGAGCAGGGAGAGCGTCCAGGTGAGCAGCGCGCCGGTGGTGCGGGCCACGGTCACCCGGTCCCCGTCTGCCACCGCCCCGGCCAGCAGCGGGACAACCAGACTGGCCAGTGCGCCGCCGGCGACGATCTCGAAGATCACGTTGGGGACCGCGTTGGCGATCACATACGTGCCGCCGAGGTCGGTTTGCCCCAGGGTCCAGGTGAAGACCGCGGTGCGGCCGAACCCGGCGAGCCGGCTCAGCACGGTGAGTGCGGCGATCAGCGCGGCCGCTCCGGCGAGGCGGCCGACGCCGGCAAGGGGTGCCGGGTTCGTCACGTCAGTCCGCGCGACGGCCCAGTGCGTCAAGCTCGCGCAGCCCGGGGGTCCGCTGGATGACCTGGGTGAAGCTGACCCTCTCGCTGGCCGCGGTGAGCCCGGCGAGAACCGCCAGCAGCCCGGCCCGACCGGCGGGACCGGTCCGGGCGGCGAGCGTGACGCCGAGCATCGCGCCGAGCGCGTTGGCGCCACTGTCGCCGACCATCAACTCCTCGCCGAGGTCGGCTGGGAGCAGCCCGACGGCGGCGCCGACCGCGCCAGCGGCGATCCCGGCATGTGGTCCGCGCAGCAGCGGGGCGCCGAGCAGCAGTCCGGACTTCAGCGCCCGGCCTGGCCGCAGGTCGAGCAGATTGAGCAGGTTGGCGGTGCCGGCGATCACGCCCGCGCCGAGCAGCACGTCGATGCCATGCGCCATTACGCCCTGCCGCTGCCGCTGGGGGTGCCGCGCGACCGTCGGATCGGCGGCGAGCAGCGCGGCGGCGCCGACCCCGACAGCGCCCACTCCCACGATCTTGACCAGTCCGGCGGTGACCCGTCCCGCGCGCAGCGCGGCGAGGTGCCCGGCGAAGCCCTTGGCGGACTTCTGCTCGGGCCGCGCCCCGACCACGTCGTCGTAGAGCCCGACAGCTCCGGCACCAAGCCCGGCGACCAGCGCAGCTCCGCCCGCGGCGCCGCCGGCCGCGCCGAAGGCGCCGGACGCCGCGGCACCGGCAGCGAGCGCCGGGCCGGCGGCGAGGGTCACGGTCCGGCCACGGAAGTTGGTGCGTTCCAGCGCCGGGCCGACCGGGGAGGTACGCACCTCGCGCAACGCGTAACGAGTCATCACCGCACCGGCGCCGGCGAGTAGGATCCGACCGAGCAGACTCACGCCGCCCCCTCGCGACAAACGGGGCGGGGCGACGGTCCGGACAGCGGGGTGGATGCTTCGCTCACTGGGGCAGTCTAGGCAGCAGGCTCGCGGCGGCGTCACCGACGCCGTAATGGCCGGCCTCCTTCTCGGTGAGCTGCTGCACCAACGCGAGCGCGGTGACCAGCTGCCCCTGGATGGTGTTCGCGTTGTCGACCGTCGAGATCGACCCGGCCAGCACCGCGTCGCCCCGGACGAACGCGACCAGGTTGCTGTCGGCCGAGCCGTTGCCCGCGACCACGATCGCACCGGTCCGGTCGAACTGCTCAGCGACCCTCACCACCGACTCGTCCTTCTTGGCGGAGTCCTTGTCGACGTACGGCTGACCGCTGACCACGACGACCGCCTGCGCCGGGGCGGTGACCCGCTCCGAGGTAGTGAGGTAGTTCCCGTTCGTGTACGTGGCCAGCACGGCCCTCCGGTCGGCCTCGCTCACCGGTGTCGCACCGGGCGCCCGGTCGAGCAGCACGCTGGCCAGCAGGGCGCTGGAGGTCTCCACGCCGTGCCCGTTGCCGGGCAGGTTCGGCGTGGGCGCGCTGGTCGGGCGGGTCGCGGTGACGGCCAGTTCGAGCAGGTCGCTGTTGTTGTCCGGGTCGATGAACTTGTCCTGCAGGTCGATGCGACCGGTCACGTCGGCCCCGCCGAGCTCGAGCATCTTGACCACGCCCTCCGTGTGGTCGCGCCCGGTAGGCAGGCTCAGCACCAGCACGCGCTTGCCAGCGAGCTTGCCCGGCAGGACCACCCCGGCGATCTCGGCCGCGAAGTCCTCCTCACGGGCCAGCTCCTCCTCCATGCTGTTGACCGCCTGGCGCATCTGCTGGTTGGCCTTGCTCAGCGCGTTGACGTTCTCTTTCAGGGAGTCGGCGACCGGGCCGTTGAGCGCGGCGGTGCCGACCACCAAGCCGATTGCCAACGCCAGGAAAACCGCGGTCAGAGACACCACGTGGTACCGGAAGTTGATCACACCTGCAGCCTCTTGTCGGTGGAACGGCGTCAGAAGAACCGCTCCAGCTGGAACACAAAATTGTTCCACCATTCGGAGACCACGCCCAGGTACGCCTTGCCGACGGTGGAGACCGCCACGGCCGAGGCCATCGCGGCGATCGCGGATAGCACCAGCAGCAGCAGCGAGGACCCGGAGATGCTCTGCCGGTAGAGCCGGCTGACGCCCTTGGCGTCGACCAGCTTGCCACCGACCTTCAACCGGGTGAGGAAAGTCGACGCCATGCCGCCCCGGCCCTTGTCCAGGAACTCGACGAGCGTGGCGTGGGTGCCGACAGCCACCAGCAGCGATGCGCCCTTCTCGTCGGCGAGCAGCATCGCGAGGTCCTCGCTGGTGGCGGCCGCCGGGAAGGTGATCGCCGGCACCCCGAGACCGTTCACCCGGGCCAGCCCCGGCGCCCGCCCGTCCGGGTAGGCGTGCACGATCACCTCGGCGCCGCAGCGCAGCACGTCGTCGGTGACCGAGTCCATGTCGCCGACGATCATATCCGGCGTGTAGCCGGCCTCGACCAGGGCGTCAGCGCCGCCGTCCACCCCGATCAGCACCGGCTTGAACTCCCGGATGTACGGGCGCAGCACGTCCAGGTCGGCCTTGTAGTCGTAACCGCGGACCACGATGAGGCAATGCCGCCCCTGAATCTCGGTGCGGATGTCCGGTACACCCACGCCGTCGAGGAGTAGGTCCCGCTCCTGCTTCAGGTAGTCCATGGTGTTGGCGGCGAACGCCTCCAACTGGACCGAGAGCCCCTCACGGGCGTCGGCCATGGCCTTCGCCACGGTCTCGGTGTCCTGCAGGGCGCCGTGGGCCACCGGCTCGTCGCCGACGTAGACGGTGTTGCCCTCGATCCGGACGGTGTCGCCCTCGCGGACTTGCTCGAAGACACTCTCGCCCAGGTCGTCGAGGAGCGGAATGCCAGCACTGATCAACACCTCTGGCCCCAGGTTGGGGTAGCGGCCGGACACCGACGGCTTGGCATTGAGCACAGCGACGACGCCGACCGCGACGAGTGAGTCAGCGGCCACCCGGTCCAGGTCGACGTGGTCGATGACCGCGATGTCACCGGGACGCAGCCGGCCGACCAGGCGTTTGGTGCGGCGATCGAGGCGCGCGGTGCCGACGATTTTCCCCGGCTCCGCGGGCCGGGTCCGGCGCAACGTGGGTAGACGCATCGTGACCATCCTGGCATGTGAGGCAGGCATCTGCGGCGCGACATGCCCGAGCGGGGCCGCCTGTCCAGAGAAGCACACTACGGCACCGGCCGGTGTGCCTGTGGTCACAATCGGTCCCCGCTCTACCCCCGCCGCTCCCGCGTCGCCACCGCCAGCAGCTCCTCCGCGTGCGCGATACCAAGATCCGAATCCGGCAGACCAGCGAGCATCCGAGCTAGCTCGCGGGCGCGCTCCGTGTCCTCCACCACGCGGACGCCACTGGTGGTGACCGCGCCACCGGTATCCTTCGCCACCACCAGGTGCCGGTCGGCGAACGCGGCGACCTGAGGCAGGTGGGTGACCACGAGCACCTGGTGACTGCGGGCCAGCCGAGCCAGCCGGCGGCCGATCTCGACCGCCGCCCGCCCGCCGACGCCGGCGTCGACCTCGTCGAAGACGAGGGTGGGCGGGCCGCCCGAGCCAGCGAAGACCACCTCGATGGCGAGCATCACCCGGGACAGCTCGCCCCCGGAAGCGCCCCGCTGCAACGGCAGCGACGGCGCCCGGGTGGGCCAGCAGGCGCATCTCCACCTCGTCGCCGCCGTCCGGTCCGACGCCGACGTCGACGCCGTTGACCGGCAGCCTCGGTTCGCTCTTCCCCATCGGGCGAGGCAGCACCACCACCTCGACGCGTGCGTGCGGCATCGCCAGCCCGGCCAGTTCCTCGGTGACCTGCGCGGCGAAGCGGGTCGCCGCATCCTGCCGCGACGCCGACACCCGGCCCGCCAGGTCGGCGACCTCACCGGCCAGCCGGGACGCCTCCCGGTCCAGCTCGTCGAGCAGCTCGTCGGAGGTGTCCAGATCGGACAACCGGGCCCGCGCCCGCTCGGCCCAGGCGATCACCCCGTCGACGTCGTCGGCGTACTTGCGGGTCAGCGCGCGCAGCGCCACCCGCCGCTCGTAGAGCGCCTGCAACCTTGCCGGATCGGCGTCGAGCCCGGCCAGGTACACCGACAGTTCCGCGGAGACGTCCGCGACCAGGGTGGTCGCCTCCTCCAGACGCGCCGCCAGCTCGCCGAGGGCCGGATCGGTGCCGGCCTGCCCCTCCAGCGTGCGGCGGGCGGTCCCGAGCAGCGTGCTGGCGTCCGGTGAGTCGTCGGCGGCGTCCACTCCCCCGGCCACGCAGTGCTGGGCGAGCTGCGCCGCGGTACGTAGCCCCTCGGCGTGCTCAAGCCGCTGCGCCTCCGCCTTAAGCTCGTCGTCCTCCCCCGGCTGCGGGTCCACCCGGGTGATCTCGTCCAGGCCGAGGCGCAGCAGGTCGGCCTCCTGGTTACGCTCGCGCGCGTTGCGCCGCCGGTCGGCCAGCTCGTCGACCACCGACCGCCACCGAGCGTACGCCTCACGCAGCGCGTCAAGCAGCTTCTCGTGCGCCGAGCCGGCGAACCGGTCCAGCGCGGCGCGCTGCTCGGCTGGGCGCAGCAACCGCAACTGGTCGGACTGGCCATGCACCGCGAGCGCCTGCTCGCCCACCTCGGCGAGCATCGACACCGGCATACTTCGCCCGCCGACGTGGGCACGGGACCGGCCCTCGACCGTGACTGTGCGGCTGAGCAGCACCGACCCGTCTTCGTCCGGTTCGCCGCCGGCATCGGTGATCCGGGCGTGCACGGTGGCGGCAGCGCCACCGGACAGCCGGAGCCGGCCCTCGACCACCGCACGGCCGGGCACGGCCCGGACCCTGCCGGCGTCTGCCCGCCCGCCGAAGAGCAGACCAAGGCCGGTCACCACCATGGTCTTTCCCGCGCCGGTCTCGCCGGTGATGACGTTCATGCCGCCGGTCAACGGCAGCGTCGTGTCCTCGATGACGCCGAGTCCGGTGATGCGCAGCTCTTCCAGCACAGCACCCGACACTAGACGCGGGCCCGACCGTTGACCAGCCGGAGCGGGGACGGGTCGTCACGCCGCCAGGGGTGGCGTCGAACACCGTGCCGCGCGTACCGGACGTGGTCGGCCCGGATCGCGCGGGAAAGCTAGCGGAATGAAGGCATCAGCGGCGGGAGCCACGCCAACCCTGCACGGGCAGGTCGAACTTGGCCACCAACCGGTCGGTGAACGGTCGGGCCCGCAACCGCACGATCCGCACCGGCAGGCTGCCCCGTCGGACCGTCACCCGCGCTCCCGGCGGCAGGTCGTAGACCCGCCGACCATCGCAGCACAGCACCGCCAGGGTGGTGAACGGGTCGACGATGATCGAGAAGGTGGACGTGGGCGCCGTGACGAGCGGCCGACTGAACAGCGCGTGTGCGCTGATCGGCACCAACAGCAGTGCCTCCACCTCCGGCCAGACCACGGGTCCGCCGCCGGAGAACGCGTACGCCGTCGAGCCGGTGGGCGTGGCGCAGACCACACCGTCGCAGCCGCACCGGGACAGTGGCCGGCCGTCCACATCGACGAGGAGTTCGAGCATCTGGGCGCGCTCTCCCTTCTCGACGCTGATCTCGTTGAGCGCCCACGACTCGATCGTCGGGCCGCCGTCGAACTCGGCGGTCACATCGAGGGTGAGCCGCTCGTCCACCGTGTAGTTGCGGCCCACGACGTCGCGGACCGCGGTGTCGAGGTCGTCGATCTCAGCCTCGGCGAGGAAACCGACCTTGCCCAGGTTGATACCGAGCAACGGCACCTTCGCCGGCCGAGCCAGTTCCGCCGCCCGCAGGAAGGTGCCGTCCCCGCCGAGGGCGAAGACGATCTCGGCGCCCTCGGCGGCCTCCGGGCCGGTCACCGGGACCACGCCGGGCAGGTCCAGATCGTCGGCCTCCTCGGCGACGACCCGGACGACGAAGCCGGCCGCGATGAGATCGGCGGCGACCGCCCGGGCGTGCTCGGTGCTCCGTCTGCGCCCCGTGTGGGTCACCAACAACGCGGTCCGGCTCACCGCGCCGGCCATCCCGATGGCAGCGCGCGGTCGACCGACCCGCATACCCCGGGGCTCGCCAGCTCGCTCACCCGGCCACCTCCTCTGTCGCCGCGTCCGGCAGGTCGCCGGACGCCGGGCCCCGCGGCCCGGACGTCACCACGGCGCGCACCCGCTCCGGATCGGCTGTGGGCACGCCCCGGCGTAACCATACGAAGAACTCGACGTTGCCGCTCGGCCCCGGCAGTGGGCTGGCGCACACGTCGGCGAGGCCGAGACCGAGCTCAGCCGCCGCGGCGGCCACGTCCAGCACCGCTTCGGCCCGTAGCCCCGGGTCGCGCACCACGCCCCCGGCGCCGACCCGTTCCCGGCCCACCTCGAACTGCGGCTTGACCATCAACGCGAGATCACCGTGGGGCCGGGTGCAGGCGACAAGCGCCGGCAGCACCAGCCGCAACGAGATGAACGACAGGTCGGCGACGGTGAGGTCGACCGGCCCACCGACCGCCTCCGGGGTGAGGGTACGGACGTTGGTGCGTTCGAACACGTGTACCCGCCCGTCGGTGCGCAGCGACCAGGCGAGCTGCCCGTACCCGACGTCCACGGCGACCACCTCGGCCGCGCCCGCGCGCAGCAGCACGTCGGTGAACCCGCCGGTGGAGGCGCCGGCGTCGAGGCAGCGCCGGCCGACGACAGCCAACCCGCCGGGGCCGAACGCCGCGAGGGCACCGGCCAGCTTGTGCCCACCCCGGGAGACGTACTCCGAGGTCGGATCGGCGCCGGTGACCACCAGCGGGTCGGCGGGGTCGACCATCGCGGCGGGCTTGCGTGCCGGCACCCCGCGCAGCTGGACCCGGCCGGCCTCCACCAGCGCGGCAGCCTGCTCGCGCGAACGGGCCAGACCACGGCGGACGAGTTCGGCATCTAGCCGGATGCGACGTGCCATGAATGGTTCTCCGGCTCCTCAGGACTGGTCGATGCTGGCGAGGGTCTCCCGCAGCGTCTCGTAGGCCGCCTCGTACTGCGCGATCTGGTCCGCCGGTGGCAGCCCTGCCGCGTTGGTCATCGCCTGCACGGCGGCGTCGACAGCCGGGTGCCGCACCTCCTGGCCGGCCACCGCCGCATCGCCGCCCGGGCCGGGGCGGGGCCGGGTCGGCCTCCGGCGGGCGGTCCCGGTCGGGGTCCGCCGGGGCGGGCGTCCAGCGGTACGCCCGATGCCGGCGTGGTGGGCGGCGGGCCGGGCCGGGCCGGGCCCGTCACGCCGCCCCACCCGGCTGCCGCTTGCGCAGCGCCCTCTTCGCCGGGCGTGGGGAGGAAGGGGCCTCGGTGGGCGCCAGCTCGGCCGGCGGCCGGGATGCCACCGCCTTCTTGGCCACCGCCTCCTTGGCCACCGCCTTCTTGGCCACCGCCTTCTTGGCCGGGGCGGCCTCGCCGGTCGCGGTGGCGTCCCTGGTCGGGGCGCCGACCGCGGTGGTGGGGGCTGCCACGAAGGGCGGTACGGCCGGTTCGGCGCCGCCGGCGCCCGCCGCCGACGCGCCGGCGGCGCGGAGCTGCCGCTCCAGATCGTGCACCCGCCGGGTCAGCTCGACCACCTCGTCGGCGGTGGCCAGCCCCACGGCGCCGAGCGCCCGGTCGACCTCGAACCGGACAAGCTTGGTCAACGCCTCCCGGTTGGCGGCGCTGGTGGACACCAGCTCCTCGGCGAGCGCCTGGAGTTGGGCGGCGGTCGCGCCGCCCGTACCGGCCAGCCGGCGGACCGCTTCCTGGGCCCTCTTCCGGGGCGCCTCCGTCAGGCCCATCGCCAGCGAGAGGTAGGCGCGCCACGCGTCCTGCATGCCCGAGTCCTTCCGCGAGGGAGTGTGCGGTCCTCACGCTACCGGGCCCAGGGGCATCCACCGTACGGTACGGTGCCGGGAGTGGCGTGGCGTGGGTGCGAGGGGGCGATGGTGGCCAGCGTGGACGAGTGTCGGCAGGCGTTGCAGGATCTCGCCGCCCGGCTGGACCACAACGCCGAGGCGGTGCGGGAACGGGTCGACCTGAACCGCACCCTGGCCTGCCGGATCACCGACCTGGACGCGGCGTTCCACAGCCGGATCGCCGACGGCCGCCTGGTGGACCTGGCCGACGGCGACGACCCGAAGGCAAAGATCGCGATAAGCACCACCAGCGACGACCTGCTCGCCCTCGTCCGCGGCGAGCTGGACGTGACCCGCGCGGTAGCCTCCCGACGGGTGTCGATCAAGGCGAATCCGCTCGACCTGATGAAGCTCCGCAAGCTGCTCTGACGCCCGGTGCTCAGGCGGACGGCAGGCCGAATGCCGTCAGCACCCGCTCGGCCTCGGGCGAGGTGGCCCGTACCCGCGGCGGTTCCGCCAGCGACCACGCCGCCGCGCAGAGCGCCGGCAACGCGTCCAGTGGATGTCCCGCCCCGGACAGCTCCACGTGCCCGTCGCGCAGCGCCGCCGACCAGCCGGCGGCCGGCGGGGCGCCGGACATCCGCACCGCGGCCGAGGGGTCGAAGAGGCCCGCCAGATCCTGCGAGACGTACGTCGGCCGACGCTCGGGCGGGGCGGCCAACAGGTCCGCGACGTCGCTGACGCCGGTGAGCACCAGCAGACTGTCCAGTCCGGCCCGAACCGCGCCCTCAATGTCGGTGTCCAGCCGGTCGCCGACGACGAGCGTCCGGCCGGCGCCGACACGGCGGGCGGCCGTCACGAACAGCTCCGGCGCCGGCTTGCCCACCACCACGTCCGGGTCCCGGCCGAGCGCGGCCCGCAAAGCGGCCACCAGGGCGCCGTTGCCCGGCAGTGGGCCACGGGCGCTGGGCAGGGTCCGATCGGTGTTGGTGGCGATCCATGCCGCCCCGCCGCGCACGGCCACCGCCGCCTCAGCGAGGTCGGCCCAGCCGACCTGCGGCCCGTACCCTTGAATGACCGCGACCGGCGACTGCTCGGCCCGGTCGACCGGGGTGAGCCCGGCCGCGCGGACCTCGGCGCGCAACGCCTCGGCACCGACCACCAGAACCGGCGCGCCCGCCGGGTACCGGTTCCCGAGCAGCTCCGCGGCCGCGACCGCCGAGGTCAGGACCTCCTCCGGTCGGGCGGCGACGCCCAGGCCGGTAAGCAGGTCGGCCACCTCGCTCGACCGGCGGGAGGCGTTGTTCGTCGCGTACGCCACCGCCCGTCCCTCGTCGTGCAACCGACCGACCGCCTGCACCGCACCGGGGATCGGCCGGTCGATCAGGTAGATCACCCCGTCCAGGTCGAAGACGACCAGAGCGTACCCGTCGACCAGCCGCGCCCCGTCGGTCATCGCGTGTCGGCGCCCGGCGCGCCGGTCCCATCCGCGACGGCCGACTCGACGCCGTCCGTGTCGTCCGCCCGGTCGGCGAGCCGCCGTGCCTCGGCATCGGTGAGCTCGTCATCGGCCAGGTCACCGGCGTCAGTGCGGACGAACTCGGCGCCGTTCACATCCGTTTCCGCGCTCCCTGCCGGCCCGTCGTCGTCAACGGCGGCGGGCGGCTCGGCGGTTGCGTCGGCGTCGGTCACGTCGGCGTCCGCCTCGTCCTCGTCGTCGCCCTCGATCACCACACCGTCCAGCTCCAACAGCCGCTCCGCCGCATCGGTCTCGTTGTCGGCGTCGATTTCAGCCGCGCGGGAGAACCACTCGCGGGCCTCCTCGCGCCGGCCGACCGCGAGCAGCGCGTCAGCGTACGCGTAGCGCAGCCGGGCCGCCCGCGGCTCGGCCGCGTCACTTGTCAGCTCGGGCACCTGGAGCATCGCCACCGCGGCATCCTTCTGGCCGAGGTCGCCCCGCGCCCCTGCGGCCACGATCAGCAACTCGACCGCCACAGCCTGGTCCAGCTCCGTGCGGTCCGCCCCCCGGAACAGGTCGATCGCCCGCTCCGGACGGCCGAGGGCCCGTTCGCAGTCGGCAAGCACGGCTAGGTGGCTCTGCAGCCCCGTCATCCGGTGGTACGTCCGCAACTCGGCCACCGCCGTCTGCCACTCGCCCGCGTGGTACGCCGCCAGGCCGACCGCCTCCCGGACCGCCGCGATGCGGGCGGCGAGCCGGCGGGCCGCGAGGGCGTGCGCCAGCGCGTCAGCCGGCTCCTCGTCGATCAGCTGACCGGTCGCGACCAGGTGCCGAGCGACCTTCTCGGCGACCGGCTTGGCCAGCGAGAGCAGTTCCGCCCGGACCTCCTTGTCCAGGTCCTCCGCGACGACCTCGTCGGGCAGTTCCGGCGCCGCCGGCGCGTCGGTCCGAGCCTCGGGCCGGTTCCGACCGTCGCCGCCCCGGTCACCCCGGAAACCACCGTCACGACGCTCACCGCCACGACCGTCCCGATCACCCCGGAAACCACCCTCGCGACGCTCACCGCCACGACCGTCCCGATCACCCCGGAAACCACCCTCGCGACGCTCACCGCCACGACCGTCCCGATCACCCCGGAAACCACCCTCGCGACGCTCACCGCCACGACCGTCCCGATCACCCCGGAAACCACCCTCGCGACGCTCACCGCCACGACCGTCCCGATCACCCCGGAAACCACCCTCGCGACGCTCACCGCCACGACCGTCCCGGTCACCCCGGAAACCACCCTCGCGACGCTCACCGCCACGACCGTCCCGGTCACCCCGGAAACCACCCTCGCGACGCTCACCGCCACGACCGTCCCGGTCACCCCGGAAACCACCGTCACGGGACTCGCCGGAGCGGAACCCGCCCACACGCCGGTCACCCCGGAAACCACCGTCACGACGCTCACCGCCACGACCGTCCCGGTCACCCCGGAAACCACCGTCACGGGACTCGCCGGAGCGGAACCCGCCCACACGCCGGTCACCCCGGAAACCACCGTCACGACGCTCACCGCCACGACCGTCCCGGTCACCCCGGAAACCACCGTCACGGGACTCGCCGGAGCGGAACCCGCCCACACGCCGGTCACCCCGGAAACCACCGTCACGACGCTCACCGCCACGACCGTCCCGGTCACCCCGGAAACCACCGTCACGACGCTCACCGCCACGACCGTCCCGATCACCCCGGAAACCACCGTCACGACGCTCACCGCCACGACCGTCCCGATCACCCCGGAAACCACCGTCACGACGCTCACCGCCACGACCGTCCCGATCACCCCGGAAACCACCGTCACGACGCTCACCGCCACGACCGTCCCGGTCACCCCGGAAACCACCCTCGCGACGCTCACCGCCACGACCGTCCCGGTCACCCCGGAAACCACCGTCACGGGACTCGCCGGAGCGGAACCCGCCCACACGCCGGTCACCCCGGAAACCCTCCCGGTCCCGGAAACCACCCTGATCCTCGCCATTCCGTCGGTAGCCGCCAGACCGGGCGTCGCTGTCGCGTGGCGCGGACCGGTACCCGCGATGGCGCTCGCTGGCGCGGTCATCCCGGTACGACGGCCGGTCGCCGCTACGCGGCGCGCCGTCACGGCCAGCCGTACGGTCTTCCTGACGGCGCGGACGCTCTCCGCCGTGCGGTCCTGAGCTCACAGCTTCATCCTTCCTGATCGCGCCACCTGCGGCGCTACGCAGTCGAGGGCCGACCCGGATGGGGCGGCCCTCGACTGGAAGATTGTCCGGCGGTGTCCTACTCTCCCACACCCTCCCAGGTGCAGTACCATCGGCGCTGGAGGGCTTAGCTTCCGGGTTCGGAATGTAACCGGGCGTTTCCCCTCCGCCATGACCGCCGTAACTCTATCGACATATCAAACAACACGAACCAGCCAGTTCCCACCAGCGGGCGTTGTTCGTTTGTCCAGAGTTGCACAGTGGACGCGTAGCAGCTTTGTAGGTCAAGTCCTCGGCCTATTAGTACCGGTCAACTGAACCCGTTACCGGGCTTACATTTCCGGCCTATCAACCCAGTCGTCTAGCTGGGGGCCTTACCCACCCCGAAGAGTGGGCGGGATACCTCATCTTGAAGCGAGCTTCCCGCTTAGATGCTTTCAGCGGTTATCCCTTCCGAACGTAGCTAACCAGCCGTGCCCCTGGCGGGACAACTGGCACACCAGAGGTTCGTCCGTCCCGGTCCTCTCGTACTAGGGACAGCCCTTCTCAAGTATCCTACGCGCACGGCGGATAGGGACCGAACTGTCTCACGACGTTCTAAACCCAGCTCGCGTACCGCTTTAATGGGCGAACAGCCCAACCCTTGGGACCTGCTACAGCCCCAGGATGCGACGAGCCGACATCGAGGTGCCAAACCATCCCGTCGATATGGACTCTTGGGGAAGATCAGCCTGTTATCCCCGGGGTACCTTTTATCCGTTGAGCGACACCGCTTCCACATGCCAGTGCCGGATCACTAGTCCCGACTTTCGTCCCTGCTCGACCCGTCAGTCTCACAGTCAAGCTCCCTTGTGCACTTGCACTCAACACCTGATTGCCAACCAGGCTGAGGGAACCTTTGGGCGCCTCCGTTACCCTTTAGGAGGCAACCGCCCCAGTTAAACTACCCACCAGACACTGTCCCTGAACCGGATAACGGTCCGAAGTTAGATACCCAAACCAACCAGAGTGGTATTTCAAGATTGCCTCCACCCATACTGGCGTATGAGCTTCACCGGCTCCCACCTATCCTACACAAGCTAATTCGGATACCAATGTCAAGCTATAGTAAAGGTCCCGGGGTCTTTCCGTCCTGCCGCGCGTAACGAGCATCTTTACTCGTAATGCAATTTCGCCGGGCCTGTGGTTGAGACAGTGGGGAAGTCGTTACGCCATTCGTGCAGGTCGGAACTTACCCGACAAGGAATTTCGCTACCTTAGGATGGTTATAGTTACCACCGCCGTTTACTGGCGCTTAAGTTCTCCGCTTCGCCCCGAAGAGCTAACAGGTCCCCTTAACGTTCCAGCACCGGGCAGGCGTCAGTCCATATACATCGAATTACTTCTTCGCATGGACCTGTGTTTTTAGTAAACAGTCGCTTCCCCCTGCTCTCTGCGGCCATACAACGCTCCACCCGCGCGGGGCTTCACGTCTCCGGCCCCCCTTCTCCCTAAGTTACGGGGGCAATTTGCCGAGTTCCTTAACCACAGTTCGCCCGATCGCCTCGGTATTCTCTACCTGACCACCTGTGTCGGTTTGGGGTACGGGCCGCTCGGAACTCGCTAGAGGCTTTTCTCGACAGCATAGGATCACTGACTTCACCTGAATCGGCTCGGCATCACGTCTCAGCCTTCACGCGCCGCGGATTTACCTACGACACAGCCTACACGCTTACCCCGGCACAACCACCGGCCGGGCTCAGCTACCTTCCTGCGTCACCCCATCGCTTGACTACTACCCGCCAGGTTCCCACGCTCCCCACGATCAGTCCGAAGACCTCACACAGCTCGGGTGGTTAGCACAACGAGGTTCATCAGGGTCGCTCCTTCGCGGGTACGGGAATATCAACCCGTTGTCCATCGACTACGCCTCTCGGCCTCGCCTTAGGTCCCGACTCACCCAGGGCGGATTAACCTGGCCCTGGAACCCTTGGTCATCCGGCGGAAGGGTTTCTCACCCTTCTTTCGCTACTCATGCCTGCATTCTCACTCGTGCCGCGTCCACAACTCGATCACTCGGCTGCTTCACCCCCGACACGACGCTCCCCTACCCACCCACACACCTGCACACCACCCACAAAGGGACAATGCGAAGTACACGTGTGAATGCCACAGCTTCGGCGGTGTGCTTGAGCCCCGCTACATTGTCGGCGCGGAACCACTTGACCAGTGAGCTATTACGCACTCTTTAAAGGGTGGCTGCTTCTAAGCCAACCTCCTGGTTGTCTATGCGACCCCACATCCTTTTCCACTTAGCACACGCTTAGGGGCCTTAGCTGGTGATCTGGGCTGTTTCCCTCTCGACTACGAAGCTTATCCCCCGCAGTCTCACTGCCGCGCTCTCACTTACCGGCATTCGGAGTTTGGCTGATTTCGGTAAGCTTGTGGGCCCCCTAGACCATCCAGTGCTCTACCTCCGGCAAGAAACACACGACGCTGCACCTAAATGCATTTCGGGGAGAACCAGCTATCACGGAGTTTGATTGGCCTTTCACCCCTAACCACAGGTCATCCCCCAACTTTTCAACGTTGGTGGGTTCGGCCCTCCACGCGGTCTTACCCGCGCTTCAGCCTGCCCATGGCTAGATCACTCCGCTTCGGGTCTAGGACACGCGACTCAAACGCCCTATTCAGACTCGCTTTCGCTACGGCTCCCCCACACGGGTTAACCTCGCCACATGCCACTAACTCGCAGGCTCATTCTTCAAAAGGCACGCCGTCACCCCGCAAGGCTCCGACGGATTGTAGGCGAACGGTTTCAGGTACTATTTCACTCCCCTCCCGGGGTACTTTTCACCATTCCCTCACGGTACTCGTCCGCTATCGGTCACCAGGAAGTATTCAGGCTTACCAGGTGGTCCTGGCAGATTCACGGCAGATTTCAGGAGTCCGCCGCTACTCGGGAACACCCACAGAAGACCAGCCACTTTCACCTACCGGACTATCACCGCCTACGGTCAGCCTTCCCAGACTGTTCGGCTAGCAACTGGCTTTGTAACTCCTCGAACACGTGTCAGCATGTCCAGCAGGGTCCCACAACCCCGACCACGCAACCCCTGACAGGTATCACACGCAGCCGGTTTAGCCTCAATCCGCTTTCGCTCGCCACTACTCACGGAATCACTATTGTTTTCTCTTCCTACGGGTACTGAGATGTTTCACTTCCCCGCGTTCCCTCCACACACCCTATGAGTTCAGGTGCAGGTGACACCACATGACTGGTGCCGGGTTCCCCCATTCGGACACCCTGGGATCACAGCTCG